>NZ_JBHSON010000030.1:0-106986 GCF_042656285.1 Actinomadura rugatobispora
AACGCCCGCAAGGTCGGCCCGATCGGCATGTCGGAGGAGAAGGACGTCTCCGAGCTGGAGGCCGAGGCCAAGATGGGCCACGACCCGGGCAAGCTGCCGCCGATCCCGCCGCAGCTGATGCCGACCGACGGCCGCGTCAGGCCGACGCAGCACGCGCCCGGCGCCTGGTGCGCGGCGCACGGCGTCGTCCCGCCGCCCGGCTCGTTCATCGACGACCTGGGCCGCAACTGGGTCGAGGAGTGGCCCCGGTACGTCTCCGCGATGCTGTCCGGCTCCGGGCGGCCTCTGGCTTAGCCGGGACGGAACCTCGGGCGTCCGGTAAGACCTGGCGAAACCGGTCGGGCCCGTCACCGAAACGGCGACGGGCCCGCCCCATCCGTGCAGAGACCCCAGGCCATGTTCCACACACGCTCTGCTGATCGTCTCCGGCCATCGTGTGTCAGCGCTTTCGTAGAGGCCTCCCAGGCGTCGTCCCAGAGTCGGCGCGGCAGCGATGAAAGTACGCGCACTATGCTCATCGGCGAGCCCGGTAGATCGCTGAGCTCTCCAACGGCTGGGTCTCCGCAGGTCCCGGGCGGTTCAGACAGAGATGCCCAGGAGCGCTTCTTGTGACTTCACACGCCGACATCGATGTGATCGTCTTCGACATTCTCGGGACCATGGTCGATGAACCCGGCGGGATCGGACGCGGCCTCCGGACACTGCTCCCGGACATCGACGACGCGAGGACGAGCGAGCTCGTCGAGGTGTGGCACGCGCATGTCGCCGAGCAACAGCAAGAGATTCTCGCGGGCCGTCGCCCTTACGCCGCCAGCACGGTGATCGACCTCGAGGCGGCGACACGCGTCGCCGCCGAGGCCGGTATCAACGACGCGGACGCGGTTCGCTCGCTGGCGGCCTCCGGGCAGCGGCTGGAGCCGTGGCCGGACTCGGTCCCGGCGTTGGACCGGCTCGCGGCGCGTTTCCCGGTGGTCGGCTTGTCGAACGCCAGCCAGGCGGCGCTCACCCGCATCAGCGCGCACGCCGGGCTTCGCTGGCACCAGGTTCTCTCGGCCGAGGACGCGCGCGGCTACAAGCCCCATCCCGACGTCTACCGGCTCGCGATCAGGAACGCGGGCTGCTCGCCGGACCGCCTGCTCATGGTCGCCGCCCATGCCTGGGACCTTCGAGGTGCGCAGGCTGTCGGGATGAGGACCGCCTATGTCGAACGTCCCGTCGGGGACCCTCCCAGTGCGACGGACTCCTTCGACCTGGAGGCGAAGAGCCTCGATGACCTGGCCACGAGTCTCAACGCGGCCTGACGCCCCGGCTTCCCGACCTGGAGCCGCAGCTGGGTCCGGCCACGCCGTCCACGACCGAGCACCTGTTCAAGCCCGCGGCGTTAGCGGGCGTTGCGCAGCTTGAGAATGTAGGTCGCAGTGAGCGCAACGGCACGGTCTTCGTCATGTGACAGATCTTCGAGGGCGCGTGACGCTGTGATTCCCGGGATATCGGCGAGCGCCTGTGTCAGCCGTCGACGTGCGGACGATTCATGCGTGCCGTGGGCGAGGCAGTCGACCAGCCTGGTGGCGATCTGATCCGCCAGCACGGGATCACTCGCCAGCGTGCTCAGTGCGTCGGCCGCATCGGCGTCGTTCGCCTCCTCGACGATCATGTCGACGAGCGTCGGGACCGCGTCGGCCACCCCACGTGCCCCGAGCGCCAGACCCGCACACCTGCGGACCACGAGGTCGGAGTGCGTGAGGGCGTCCTGCAGCAGTGCGGTCGCCTCACCGTTCGGAATCTCGGCGATGGCCTGGGCGGCGCGTTTCCGCACTTCGGCCACCGGTGAGCCAAGGCCCTCCGCCAGCAGCGGCAATCCAACATCGCCCGATTGCGCCAACGCCCACCGGAGGGCTCCGGCGACGTTCGGATCCGCCTCGCTCAACGCTGCCTCGACCAGAGCTTCCACCGGCACCGGAACCTCTTCGACCGAGGACAGGGCCGCGCGCTGGCGCTTCCCAGCGCTCTCCGACCCCAAGGCCTGGAGGAGTGCGACGATCTGGAGGACGTCCTCCCAGCCGGCGGGTTCCGCGGCACCGATCCGACGGAGTCGCGTGAGCAGCTCTGTCTCATCCGCGATGCGTTCTCGCGTCCGGCGGATGAGGTCGTCGACGAGCGCAGAGGGCGCGAAGCCGGGATCGTCCAGCGCGAACCCGACTTCACGCAGCGACAGGCCCAGTGACCGCAGGCTCTCGATATGGAAGATCCGCCGGATGTCCTCGCTGGAGTACTCCCGGTAGCCGGCCTCGGTACGCCGCGCCGGCCGCACCAGGCCGAGCGACTCGTAATGCCTGAGCATGCGGGTGCTGACCCCGGACCGTCGTGCCACGTCACCGATCAACACCGCCTGTCACTCCTCCTGGCCGGCCGGTCCCAGGGCCACGAGGCGCCGTGCCTCCTCGATCGCGAACTCGAATCCGGCATCCGGGTCGCGCAGCAGCCGTTCGGTGGCGATCGCGTGCTCACGTACGCGAGGGTCGAGACCCGTCATCGCAGCGCGCAGGGTCGGCATGACCACCTCACCGAGCGCGATCAGCGCCCGGCTGAGGCTCAACCGCGTCTCACGCCCGCCGCGCCCGAACTGTGTCGCCAGCACCGCGGCCAACTCGGATTCTGCACCGCCGGGCACGAGCACGACAGCCGCTCGCCAGGCGCTCCGCGCCACCTCGTCGTCGGCGTCGACCAGCAGCGCCCGGGTGATCGCCGGCCACGCTCGCCGATCCCCGATCTTGGACAGGGTGTGCAGCGCCTGGCTTCGTGCCTGCGCACGCTCCGAGCGCAGTTCATCGATGAGCTTGGGGACCGTCATCGACGATGGGTGGCGGGTGAGTGCCCACGTGAGCATGTCCCGCACGAAGAACTCGGGCTCGATCGCGCATCGTTCGATGAGCTTGTCGACGAACCGCGGGTCAGGGGACGTGCCGACCGCCATCGCCGCCCGCAGCCGCACCGACGGACCGCTGTTCTCCAGCCCCTGGAGGGCTCTCATCGTGTGCGTGTCCTCGTCCGGCATGGTCATCGGAACCACCTCCTCGGCCACAGTGAAGACCCTGTCACTGTGTCAAGGTCAAGCACCAGCGACCTCGCGGAGGCGTCCAACGCCAAGGCCGTGCACTCAAGGCCCCGCCTTGACCGATACCAGCGCGAACGTCGTGAACGCGACGGCAGGGCTGGGATCAACTTCCCTGGTCTCCGGCGGGTGGACGAGATCGAGCCCCACGGCCGTGACCGGTTCGACCGCTCTGGGCTCGCGGATCAAACGGGCTTCCCACCGGGATCCTCGTCGAGAACGCCGGTGCGCGGGGGCGGCCGGCGATACTCGACGGCTCCTCAAAGGCTTCCGGTGGGCCGCGGATGATCTGGGCCGGTCCCGGTCAGTTGATGGAGTGTGCGGACGCCGTGACGATGTCGGCCCGGAGCGGGGCCAAGGTCGATCCGATCGTGGCGATGGTGTCCTCGGGCACTCCCAGGGCGGTGAGGGTGTCGACCAGATGTCCCACCACGGCGTCGAAGTGGGCGTCGGCGATGTCGAGTCCGGCGTGCGCGGCGGCCATGTCCCGTCCCTCGTAGATCTGCGGCCCGCCGATCGCCGCCGCTATGAAGGCGCGCTGATGGGACTTGAGGCGCCGCATGTCCACGTCCGAGAAGAAGCCGCTCAGCCGGGGGTCGGCCGTCACCCGCGTGTAGAAGTCATCGACCGCCGCCTGGACGGCGGGCGCTCCGCCGATGGCGTCGTAGATGCTCATGGCGCATCGGTCCTTTCAGGGTCGGGAGAGCGATACCGGGGAGGTTAGGAAGCCTGAGTTTCCATCATTTGTTCGCGATCGAACACCCGCGCAACATCCCGTTCACTTTCCGTGAGCGCGTGTGTGAGGCCGAGCCGGCCGGCGCGGATCACGAAGGCGATCAACTTCTGGAGCCGTCCGGGGGCCTTCTGCCGGGGTCGAAGGGGAGGAAGCCTTCGGCGCTCAGTGCGGCCAGGCCGATGGCCGGGAGATCGGCGCGCGAACGGTAGACCAGGTAACGGGAGTTCCATTGCGGGTGGAACTTGGCGTTGAAACGGCGCAGGGAGTCCACCTGCATGCCGAAGCGGCCCTCGCCCCGGCGAAGTGCCCAGGCCGCCATCGCCTGTCCGGGTCCCCTTTGGGTGGCCTCGTCCAGCAGGGTGCGGAACGCGGCGAAGTTGAGCGAGATCTGGGTGACACCGTGGGCCCCGGCCCAGCCGACCATGTCGATGATCATGCGTTCGTTGACGCCGTTGGGGGCCGCGGGCAGGCGCCGCATCGCGTCCAGGGACAGCATCGTGCCGCGCCGGCAGGGCACGTAGCGCTGGAAGGCGACCGGCCGGGACGTGGCGTCGCGGCAGACGATCAGCACGCAGCCGGGGAACGCGCCGGTCAGCAGGTCGCCCAGGGCCATGGAGAACCCGAACTCGCGGTAGGCGCCGCGCTGCGCGGCGGCGATGTCCAGCACCCGGCGGCGCAGATCGGCGGGGACCTCGCCCTCGCGCAGGATCTGGGTGGTGATCCCGAAGTTGCGGGTGCGGCTGACCGCTTGGCGGACATTGCGCATCGCTCTGCCGGTCAGATCGAAACGGCTCACGTCGATCATCGCCTCGTCCCCGATGTAGATCGACCGCAGCCCCGCGTCCAGGTAGATCGGCAGCAGGTCCTGCCGCAGCCCGATCACCGCGGGCCGCCACCCCGTCCGCCCGCACAGGCCGAGGAACTCCCGGACGGCGGCGGGGAAGGCCGCGGGCGCGCCCACGGGGTCGCCGGTGGCCAGGGCCACGCCGTGCACGTATCTCATCCCGAGGGCGGCCCGCCGGTCGCCGGAGAACACCCAGCTCTTGTCGGTGCGCAGGATGAAGGGATCGAGCGAGCCGCCGTCGGTCCGGCCGAGGAGCCCGGCGAGCTCCGCGCGTTCGGTGGCCGGGCCGACGCCGCGCAGAGCGATCGGGGCGAAGGCGGCGGCCAGCAGGACGGCGAGGGTGAGCCCGCCCACGACGGTGACCGATGCGGGGAACCACTGCCCGAAACGGCCGGTGATGGTCAGCGGCCCCGCCATCCCGACCAGACGTGCGGCGACCTCCTGCACCGCCCCGCCCACCGTCAAGCCCGGCCGGACCTCGGCCGAGCGCAGGGCCAGGCCCGCGATCCCGTACAGGAAGTCCAGGGTCACCACCACGATGCCCAGCCGCGCCACCGAGCCCCATCGGGCCGGGCCCAGGCCCACCACGAACAGCCGCCGCCGCCAGACCAGCACGGCGGCCAGCGCCAGGGTGATCGAGGCGCCCGGCACGTCCAGGCCGTCGAGCACGTGGACGAGCGTGGCCACGGCGAGCAGGATCAGCGTGGTCCGCCAGGCCAGCCGCCGCCTGCCGGACACGCCGCGGCCCAGCAGGATCAGTCCCAAGCCGATCAGCGCGATCGATCCCGCCGCCCAGTCCATCACTTCCGGCGCCAGCAGCCCCTCGACCACGCGCAGGTGCCCCCGCCACTGGGGGGAGAGCCCGGAGAGGATCGCCACGACCCCTGCCCCGGCGACGGCCGTCCCCAGCATCCTGGCCTGTGTCACCTCAGGGAACATCTTCGGCATGAACACGCCCCCGTCGCGAGCCGCGCCGCCCGCCGGTGCGGCTCCCTCATCTCCATCTTGGCCACCGAAGGCCGCCACCGGCACCGGCCCGGGGGCCCGGCGCGGTGCGGCTGCCGCGAACGTCAGCCGGCCCCTGCCCGGCGAGGGACGGTTGTTTCGGGTGAGGTGCCCGCATCGCGGGTATGTCGATCACCGCCGCCTCGGTCCACGGGGACTTGTCGCCGAGGAGGTGCCGGGGGTACGCCCGGCCGCGGAGGCCCCGGGAGGCCGTCCACGTCGCACCGGTCCACGCCGCGGACGAGGGCGCCGACGCCTTCCGGCGTGGAACCGATATCGGGGGATACATGACGAGGATGATCGTGGTGGGCGTCGACGGTTCGGCCTGCGGAACGGACGCCGCGCTGTGGGCGGCCGACGACGCGCGGCGGCGCGGTCTGGGCCTGCAGCTGGTGCACGCCGCCGTGAAGCCGCTCAGGGACGCGGCGGGGCGGGGCCGGCCGCCCGACGAAGAGGCCCTGCGCATGCTGGAGGAGACCGCGGCGCTGGTCGGCAAGGAGGCCCCGGAGGTCGCGGTGTCGTCCCGGCTGGTGTTCGGTGACGCCTCGGCGGCGCTGGGAGAGGCGGCGGCCGGAGCCGCGCTGCTGGTGATCGGCAAGCGCGGGCGCGGAGGGTTCTCCGAACTGCTGCTCGGCTCGACCGCCTACCAGGTGGCGGGGGACGCGCCGTGCCCGATCGCCGTGGTGCCCGAGGGGCAGGGGAACCCGCGCGAGCCGGGTGAGGTCGTCGTCGGCGTCGACGCCTCCGCGCACTCGGCCCGCGCCGCGGCGTTCGGGTACACCGAGGCGGCGGTGCGGGGCGGCCGGCTCCGGCTCGTCCACGTGCTCGGGGACGGGGACGACACGCGTTCCGCGGGCGACAGCCTGCCCCAGATGATCGGCCGCACCCTGGCGGACGTGCTCCCATCACCGCGGGACGCGCGCGCGAACGTCGAGATCATCGAGGAGACCCGGCAGGGATCCCCGGCCGCTGTTCTGGCCGACTCGGCGACCGGGGCCGCGTTGCTGGTCGTCGGTTCCCGGGGGCACGGCGGATTCCGCGGCCTCGCGCTCGGTTCGGTCAGCCATCCGCTGCTCCATCACGCGCCCTGCCCCCTCGTCGCCGTCCGCTGACACGGCTGGGCGGCAGGCCGCGCCGGACAGGTCGCGACCCGGGAGCGCCTGGTCGAGGCAGGGACCTTGGGCATGGAGGGACCTCCGGCAGGGCATCACGGGCGTAGTGGAAGTGAAGTGACTCGTGCGGGATGTGCTGAGGCTCCCTAAACGGCTGCTGGTGGGCCGGCCTCTGCGCAGCGCGCAGGTGGGCCGGACGCTGCTGCCGAAGAGGCTCGCCCTGCCGGTGTTCTGCAGTGACCCGTTGTCGTCGAACGCGTACGCGACCGAGGAGATCCTGCTGGCCCTGAGCCTGGGCGGCCTGGCGCTGCTGCATCTGGCGCCCTGGGTGGCGCTGGCGGTGGCGGTGCTGCTGGCCGTGGTGGTGCTGTCGTACAGGCAGACCTGCCATGAGTATCCGCAGGGGGGCGGCGCCTACACCGTCAGCCGGGAGAACCTCGGCACGAACGCCTCGCTGGTGGCCGCCGCCGCGCTGCTGGTCGACTACGTGCTGACCGTGGCGGTGTCGGTGTCGGCGGGGGTGGCCAACCTGGTGTCCGCGGTACCGTCTCTGGCGCCCCACGCCGTGCCGCTGTGCCTGGCCGCGATCGTGGTGCTGGCCGTGGTGAACCTTCGAGGAGCCCGCCAGTCGGGATTCGTCTTCGCGATCCCGACCTACGGCTTCATCGCGGTCGTGCTGGTGATGATCGTGTGGGGAGCGCTGCGGGCCGTGCACGGAGGCGTCCCGCCCGCGGAGTCGGCCGGGCTGGGCATCCGCGGTCCCGTCCAGGCCGGCGGGTTGCTGGCGGTCGCGCTGCTGCTGCGCGCCTTCTCCCAGGGGTGCACCGCGCTGACGGGGGTCGAGGCGGTCAGCAACGGCGTGCCCAGCTTCCGGCCGCCCAAGGGCAGGAACGCCGCCGACACCCTGGCGGTCATGGGCGTCCTGACGATCGTGCTGTTCGCGGGCATCACCGTGCTGGCGCTGGCCAGCCGGGTCCGCGTCGCCCCCAGCCCCGGGATGCTGACGGGCGCGCCGCCCGGCTACGCGCAGAAGACGGTGATCGTGCAGGTGGCGGACGCGGTGGCGGGGCACGCCGCCTGGCTGCCGTTCCTGGTGGCCGGGTTCACCGCGGCGATCCTGGTGCTGGCCGCCAACACCGCCTTCAACGGCTTCCCGGTGCTGGCCGGCATCCTGGGCGCCGACGGGTATCTGCCCAGGCAGTTCGCCCACCGCGGCGACCGCCTGGTCTTCAGCAACGGGCTGATCATCCTGGCGGGCGGGGCGTGCCTGCTGATCTGGGCGTTCGACGCCGCCACCACGCGGCTCATCCAGCTCTACATCATCGGCGTCTTCGTGTCCTTCACCCTCAGCCAGGCCGGCATGGTCCGGCACTGGACCAGGCGGCTTCGGCAGGGCGCCGCGGACGGCGCCGGAACCGGCGCCGTCCACGGAGCCGGCGCCGTCCCGCGTGCCCGCGCCCTTCGCAGAGCCCGCGCCGTCAACGCCTGCGGGGCGGCCCTCACCGCGCTGGTGCTGGTGGTGGTCCTGACCACCAAGTTCACCCACGGCGCCTGGATCGTCGTCATCGCCATCCCCGCGGCCTTCGTCCTCATGAAGGCCGTCCGTCGCCACTACACGCACGTCGAAGAGGAGCTCCAGCCGCCCGCGGGCGCGGTGACCCTGCCGGCCCGGGTCCACGCCGTCGTCCTGGTCACGCGCTGCGACATCCCGACCCTCGAGGCGCTGGCGTTCGCCCGCGCCACCCACCCGGACACCCTCGCCGCGGTCGCCGTCCAGACCACCGGCACCGACATCGTGACGCTCCGGCGGCAGTGGGACGACCAGCGGCTGCCGGTTCCGCTCACGATCCTGGACTCGCCCTACCGGGACATCACCGGGCCCGTGCTGGACTACGTCACCCACATCCGCAGGCGCGGCCCGCGCGATGTGGTGTGCGTGTTCATCCCCGAGTACGTCGTCGGGCACTGGTGGGAACAGGTCCTGCACAACCAGAGCGCCCTGCGGCTCAAGATCCGCCTGCGGCACCGGCCGGGCATCATGATCGCCAGCGTCCCCTGGCGGCTGGCCTCGGCCCGGAACCTGAAGCAGCCCCCCGGCCACACCTCGAACCAGTGACGGCGCTCTGCGACCGGCCTTTGTGAAGAATCAAGATCTGCGCTGGTCATAGCACAGGTAGGCGTTCCTACCATGGAGTGCATGAAAGCCGCCGCATCCGGCGCCGGGCCCATCACGACAGACTCGGACGCGGTCCCGTGAAGGCCGGTGCGGAACCCGTCCGCCGAGGACTCCACCCGCTCCACCGGCCCCCGACGCGCTCCAGCCCGCCCCTGCCGCCGGAGCGGAGGCTGGTCGGCCTGGACCTGGCCCGCGGCCTGGCCGTGCTGGGGATGTTCGCCGCGCACGTCGGCCCGGACTTCGAGGACGGGCCCGCCGGTGCGGTGCTCCAGGTCACGCACGGCCGTTCCGCCGCGCTCTTCGCCCTCCTGGCCGGGGTGACCATGATGATCATCAGCGGCCGGAGGCGTCCCAAGACCGGACGGGAGGGACGGCAGGCGGCGGTGAAGATCGCGATCCGCGCCGTGATCCTGATCGCCTTGGGCACCGCGCTGGCGATGCTCCCCACCCCGGTGGACGCGATCCTCGCCTACTACGGGCTCCTCTTCCTGCTCGCGCTGCCCCTGGTGCGGCTGCGCGCCCGGACGCTCGCGATCATCGCGGCCGTCCTCGCCGTGGTCGGCCCGCTGCTGTCCTACGGACTGCTCACCGTCCTGAACGACCAGACGTGGGCGCAGTCCTGGCAGCAGGCCATCGACGCCCACGATCCGATCAAGCGGCTGTGCGACACCGGCGTGCTCGACCTCCTGCTCACCGGGACCTATCCGGCGATGACCTGGATGCCCTACATCGTCTCCGGCATGGCCCTGGGCCGCCTGGACCTGCAGGCCGCTCGCGTGCGCCACCGGCTGGCCGCACTCGGCGCCGCGCTCGCCCTCGTCGGCTACGGCACCTCCTACCTCGTCTACCACGCCTTCCCCGCGGTCCGTGAAGCCCTCGCGACCTCCGGCTGGTACGAGTCAGGGCCGCCGACCTGGTGGCAGGGGCCCGAGAGCGG
Organism: Actinomadura rugatobispora; assembly: GCF_042656285.1. Classification (GTDB taxonomy): domain Bacteria; phylum Actinomycetota; class Actinomycetes; order Streptosporangiales; family Streptosporangiaceae; genus Spirillospora; species Spirillospora rugatobispora. The sequence goes on from NZ_JBHSON010000030.1 coordinate 9,923, forward strand.
CACCGTGGACACCAGCACGCCCGCCCTGCTGCTGGTGGCCGCGCCCCACAGCGGGACGAGCTTCGAGGTCATCGGGAACACCGGCGTGGCGATCGCCGTCATCGCGGGCGCGTTCACCGTCCTCCAGTGGTCGCGCGCGCACCGGCTGCTGCATCCGCTGATCGCCGCGGGAACCATGTCGCTGACGCTCTACACCGTCCAGATCATCGTGCTCGCGGCCCTGGACTCCGACGACTCCTACGGCTCGCTGCACGTCCTGTCCGTCTTCGTCGTCACCGCCCTCGTCTCCGCGGTGCTGTGGACCCGCCACTTCCGCCGGGGCCCGCTGGAATACCTGGTCAACACCGCCACCCGGGCGGCACGACACGTCAGATAGGTCGACCTGAAGCGCAGCGCGCGAAATCGTCGCCCGCATTCCGACAATGAATGTCACGACGGCGGGCGGTCCGTCCCCAGAGAACGACAAAGGCAAGGAGCTCGCGCGCTCCTTGCCACTTTCAATATATAGCGCACCTGGGGGCTTGCGGCAAGACCCGGGGCATGCTGCAGAATCGTCGGCCGAAGCCGCAACCTGCGGAAATCAGCGATTCACCGAGCATGTGCTCATCGACATAGCGGTCTCGCCGAATGCCGGGCCGGCGGTGGACTCGCCGTGCCGCGGTCGCGGGACGCGGCGCGGAGGTACCGGTGGGCACGCCGCCGGGCCGCGGGGAGCGGACGGCCGGGGTTCCATCTCGCGGAATGGGGGATTTTCATGATCGACGTGATCGTCGCCGGCGGCGGGCCGGCCGGCATGATGCTGGCCGCCGAGCTGCGGCTGCACGGCGTGCGCGCGGTCGTACTGGAGAAGGACACCGAGCCCGGCAGGCAGGTCCGCGGGCTCGGCCTGCACGCGCGCAGCATCGAGGTGATGGACCAGCGCGGCCTGCTGGAGCGGTTCCTCGAGCACGGCCGGCAGTACCCGCTCGCCGGTCGCTTCGCCGGTATCGCCAAGCCGCTGCCGGACCGGCTGGACACCGCGCATCCGTACCTTCTCGGCATCCCGCAGACCACCACCGAGCGCCTGCTGACCGAGCACGCCACCGAGCTCGGCGCCGAGATCCGGCGCGGCCGCGAGCTGGTCGGGCTGAGCCAGGACGAGCACGGGGTGACCGCCGAGCTGGCCGACGGCACCCGGCTGCGCTCGCGCTACCTCGTCGGCTGCGACGGCGGCCGCAGCACGGTGCGCAAGCTGCTCGGCATCGGCTTCCCCGGCGAGCCCGCCACGAAGGAATGGCTGCTGGGCGAGGTGGAGGTGGCCGACCCTCGGGAGACGCTGGACGCCGCGGCGGCCGAGATCGGCGCGCCCCATCTTCGGTTCGGCCCCGCGCCCGACGAGGACGGCGTGTACCGCTTCGTCGTGCGCACCGAGGAGGTGGCCGAGGACCGCACGGTCCCGCCGACCCTCGAGGAGTTCAGGCAACGGCTGCGGGCGTTCGCCGACACCGACTTCGGCGTGCACTCACCGCGCTCCCTCACCCGCTTCGGCGACGGAACCCGGCTGGCCGAGCGCTACCGGAGCGGCCGCGTGCTGCTGGCCGGCGACGCGGCGCACATCCACCCGCCGATGGGCGGGCAGGGCCTCAACCTCGGCGTCCAGGACGCGTTCAACCTCGGCTGGAAACTGGCCGCCGAGATCGGCGGCTGGGCGCCGGAGGGGCTGCTGGACAGCTACCAGACCGAACGGCGCCCGGTGGCGGCCGACGTGCTGGACAGCACCCGCGCGCAGGCCGAGCTCGTGTCCCCCGAGCCGGGGCCCCGGGCCGTGCGCCGGCTGCTGTCGGAGCTGATGGACTTCGAGGAGGTGAACCGGTACCTGATCGAGAAGATCACGGCGATCGGGATCCGCTACGACTTCGGCGAGGAGCACCCGCTGGTCGGCCGGCGGCTGCGGGACGTGGGGCTCAAGCGAGGGCGCCTCTACGAGCGGATGCACGGCGGCCGCGGGCTGCTGCTGGACCAGACCGGCCGGCTCTCGGTCGCGGGGTGGGCGGATCGGGTCGACCACGTCGCCGACGTCAGCGAGGAGCTGGACGTGCCCGGCGTGCTGCTGCGACCGGACGGCCACGTGGCCTGGGCCGGTGAAGATCAGCAGGAGCTGCTCGTCCGGCTCGCCACGTGGTTCGGCGCGCCCGACGCCCGTCCGCGCGTCGGTGGAGGCTGAGTCATTCCCGAACTGAAACGTGTTCTATATCCTCGGGGCCATGCGGTTCACCTACGTGGAGTCCATGACCGACGCGTCGTACTACCTGCCGCTGGCCCGGGCGGCCGAGGAGGCGGGGTACACGAGCTTCGCCGTCGCCGACTCGCTGGTCTATCCGCGGGAGTCGGACGCGGTCTATCCGTACACGGCGGACGGTGATCGGGGGTTCCTGGAGGACAAGGACTTCATCGAGACGTTCACCCTGATCGCGGCGATGGGGGCGGTCACGTCCCGGATCCGGTTCACGCCGTTCGTGCTCAAGCTGGCGGTGCGGCCGCCGGCGCTGGTGGCCAAGCAGGCGAGCTCGATCGCCTACCTGACCGGCGGCCGGCTGGGGCTCGGGGTCGGGGTGAGCCCGTGGCCCGAGGACTTCACGGTGATGGGGGTGCCCTGGGAGCGGCGCGGCAAGCGGATGGACGAGGCGATCGAGGTCGTCCGCGGGCTGACGGGCGGGGGGTACTTCGAATATCACGGCGAGTTCTTCGACCTGCCCGCGGTGAAGATGTCGCCGGTGCCCACCGAGCCGATCCCGATCCTGGTCGGCGGGCACAGCGAGCCGGCGCTGCGCCGGGCGGCCCGGCTCGGGGACGGCTGGATGCACGGCGGCGGCGAGGCGGCGGAGCTGGACCGGCTGCTGGGCCGGCTGGCCGAGCTGCGCGCGGAGGAGGGCACCGCGGACCGCCCGTTCGAGGTGCACGCGATCTCGCTGGACGCGTACACGCCGGACGGGGTGAAGCGCCTGGAGGACAAGGGCGTCACCGATGTGATCGTCGGTTTCCGGCTGCCGTACGTGAAGGGCCGCGACACCGAGCCGCTGGAGCAGAAGATCGAGCACCTGGAGCGGTTCGCCGAGACGGTGATCGCGAAGTCCGGGTCTTGACCCAAAACGAGAACACGTTACAGTTTGCGCTATGGACGCGGTCACCTGGGAAGCGCCGGACGGCGACCACCCCGCGCGCCGGGCGGCGCGCGCGTCGATGGCCGCGGCCGCCGGCGGGCGCAAGCGGGAGTGGCTCGCGCTGTTCGGCCCGGACGCCGTCATCGAGGATCCCGTCGGCCCCTCGATGCTCGACCCCGAGGGCAAGGGGCACCGGGGCCCGGACGGGATCGAGCGGTTCTGGGACGAGAACATCGCCCGGGTGCGCAGGTTCCACTTCCGGGTGAGCGACTCGTTCGCCAACGGCCCCGCCTGCGCCAACGTCGTCACCATCACCACGACGCTGGACGGCGGGACCACCATGACGATCGACTGCCTGACCGTCTACACGGTCGATGACCGCGGCCTGATCACCTCGTTCCGCGCCCACTGGGAACCGGACCGCGCGATGGCCACCCTGACCTCGCCGTAGGCGGCGGTCCGGCGGACCCGCCTCCGATGAAGGGTCGCCCCGGCGATCCTCAGCTCGCCTGCTCGAGGAGGGTGTGCAGGTCGGCAAGGATCTCGGAGGCCGTGACGGGGTGGAGGTCGCCGAAGCGCAGCGGCGCGTCGCCGTCCCGTATGCGGAAGTAGGCGCTCTCGGGCCGCGCCCGGAGCCCGACGCCGTCGATGGTCTGGTCGCCCATGCCGTCGGGGTCGCCCACGGGCAGGCCGGGATCGAGGTCGATGACGACGTGGCGGCCGGGGCCGACGCGGCGGGAGATCCAGCATTCGACGCCCGCGTCCTGCGGCGCGCCCCGGTCCCAGCCGCGCCCGGTCAGGCCGAGGAGGACGCGGGCCGGGACCTTCAGGCCCGCGAAGCGCTCCAGGTGCCCGGCCTCGCGCTCGGCGCCGGTGAGGGTGTGGACGGTACGGGCGAGCTGCCGGAACGGCTGGAGGATCTCGTAGTCTGCCAGCAGCTCGCTCCAGGCGGGGACGGTGCCGCCGAGGTCGAGCGGGTGGGCGATGCCGATCAAGGCCCGGTCGGGGAGGGCGAGGGTGTCGTCGGCGGCGTCGGCGTAGGTGCCGTCCTCGGCGACGCGGAAGGCGATCACGCGGCCGTCGTGTTCCGCGAGCCAGACCAGGCGCCCCACGAGATGGCGGACCAGGGGATGCCCGGCGAGGAGGTCGCGGAACTCGCCTAGGGGCCAGCGGCGGCGGGTGACCATGGCCGTTTCGAGGCGGGTGACCAGGTCGGCGGCGACCGTGCGGACGTCCTTCTTCAGGGCCGAGAACCGTTTGTGGGCGGCGGGCGCGAGTTCGGGGTCGTCCTTGGCACCCGGCTTGGGAAGCGCGCGGCGGGCCTTGCCGTCTTCATCGGTGATCGTCGGCCTGAGCTGCTCGTCGAAACCGACCGTGAAGCGGCGCGGGCCGTAGTCGAGGGTGAGGGTGCCGGAGGCGTCCAGGCCGAAGTCCGGGACGAGCCGGTCGGCGAGCTGGTCGGGGGTCAGTTCGAGCCCGGCCGCGACCTCCCCGATCTTCTCCTGGGCGCGGCGCTTGAGCGCCTTGAACTTCACCCGTTGCGCGATCGCGTGCAGGTGCATGAGCGCCGTGTCGGTGCCGATCGCGGCCAGGACGTCCAGGCCGGTCACCGCCTTGGAGTGCCCGCCCTCCCCCGGCCACGCCCGGATCACCGGGGTGAGGCGGCGGACGGTCTCGTCATCACCGGTCAGGGCCAGCTGGGTGAGCGCCCAGCCGTCCTTGGACCGGGCGCCGCACGTCTCCCACCAGCGGAACAGCGCCCAGCCGAACTCGGCGAGCGAGTCGGGGTCGCACAGCTCGCGGACGGCGTGAACGCCCGCGTAGGCGTCGCCGGGCTTGGACATCGCCAGCATCGTCAGGACGTGCCCGGTGGCTCCGTCGGGGAGGGCGTGCGCGCGGTCGCGCAGAAGGATCTGCGGGAGCACCCGCGGGTCGGCCCAGTCGGCGGCCGGGATCTTGCCGGGCAGGTTGTCGAGGGGGTCGGCGGCGAGCATGGCCTCGATCGCGGCGGCGGCCTCGCCGCCGTGGACTCGGGCCGCCTCGAAGATCGGCTCCGCGCCGTGCCGCGCGGCGAGCATGCGCAGGGCCGCCTCGGCGGCGCGGCGGGCGGCGCCGGCCTTGCCGAGCGCGTCTGGGAGGAGCGCCGGGACGGCGGCCAGGCCGTGCCGGGTGAACCAGGCGCGGGCCGTCCGCCCGGCGTCCTTGAGGCGGGCGAGCCAGTCGGCCATCGTCCGCACGATCTCGTCGCTGAGCAGCGGCAGCAGGATCCCGGCGGCGCCGGCGGGGTTGTGGCGGGCGGCGAGCAGGGCGGCGCCGGCGGCGTCGGCCTCGAAGCGGGCGACGACGACCCGCATCCAGGCGGACGGTTCCCAGACGTCCGGGGGCTCCCAGCCCGCGAGCAGGGGTCGGGCCAGGTCCTCCGGGCCCCTGACGAACAGCACGGGCTGCTGGTGCGGCGCCAGCGTTCCGGCGGCGAACTGCGCGGCCCGCTCCTCGTGGTCGAGCGTGTCGGCCCACAGGAAGGGCGTCTCGGCCAGCCACGCCTCGCGCTCGCCCGGCTCCCAGGCGACGGCGCGGTGGCCGGGCGAGGGCAGGTGCTGGATGACGACCGGCCCGGTCTTGGCGCGGGGACGGGTCCACGGCGGGTCGGACAGCAGCGGCGGCAGGTCCGCGGCCTCGGGAAGGCGCGCGTTCGCGTCCAGGACCGCCCGGATCGCCGTCTGCGCGGCCGCGGGAAGGCCGGGGAGCATCTCCTCGGCGAGGCCGGGATGTGCCCGGACGTGCGCGGACAGCAGGTCGGCGGCCTGCGGGGCGGCCGCCCCGGGCAGCAGGCGCATCGCGCGGGCCGGGAAGCGGCGGGCGGCGGCCACCACGGCGGACGGGACGTCGGGGCGGGCCACCCTGTCGGCGAGGGCCTGGAACGCGGCGTCCGACGGCAGCGCGGCGAGGACGTCCACCATGGTGCGCAGGACGTCGGCACCGCAGTACGGTTCGTCGGCGGCGCCGGCCAGCAGCGGCACGAGGGGCTCGAAGCCGACCCCGTCGACCAGCGTGGCGATGACGTCCAGGCTGCGGTAGGCGAAGTCGAGCGGATCGGGGAACGCGGCGAGCTGGTGCGGTTCGCCGAGCGCGCACAGCAGCATCCACCGCTCCCCGCTGCCCCTGTTCGCGAGCCCGCCCGGGTTGGCGCACAGCTCCTCCACCCAGTCGCGGCGGGTCGGCGCGAGGTAGGCCCCGACCAGCCGCTGCAGCAGGTGGTCGCGCCGCCGAGCGAGGCCCTCGACGGCCTCGGCGTACACCTCGTCGGAAGAGGCCGCGAGGTGCATCCGCAGCCACCGCGCGCTCTCGCGGCTCAGCGCGAAGGGGCTCCACGTCTCCGACACCGGCCCCTCCGCGATGCCGTTCCACCGGCGTCCCCTGTCGACGACGTCGAAGTCGGCATGCATGCCGCCCAGCTCCGCGAAGGCCGCGGCGGCGAAGGGGACGCCGTGGTCGGCCGTCCACACGGTCGTGAACAGGCGATCGTCACTGCGCGACAGCCCGTTCAGAACGGCGGCGGCGAGCGCGACCGCCGCCGCGCCGCGCGGGTCCGGCTCGCCGCGCAGGTGGGCGCGGGCCGCCTCGGCGGTCGCCGGCGGAGTACCGGGCAGCGCGAGGATGTCCTCGATCTCGTCTCGGACGCGGTCCACCAGTTGCCGCACCTTTCCGGCGGCGGCCGGCGCGGGGGCGGGCGGCGCCGGCACACCCGGGCGGTCGCGGCGAGGGTGGTGGACGCGGCGCCAGGCGTCCGGCACGACCAGGGCGTTCTCGTCCGATCCTGCGAGTTCGGTCATGTCGACGTACCGTAGACGAGATCACCGACAGAGCCGCCGGGTCGGATGACGTGGTCGCGGCGCTGCTCGCCCCCGTCCTCCTCGTGGGACCGCCACGCGAAGAACCGCTGAGCGACGCCGATCCCCTCTCCGCTCTATTGTGATGATCATGCCGTTTTCTTCGTCGTACCGAAGGCCGCCGTGAGACGGCGGTCGCCCAAGTGGGCGGTACCACTGGTGGTGGCGGTCCCGCTGATGCTGGCAAGCGCGCTCTACCAGTGGACCCTCGGGCTGGAGAAGGCCGACCAGTTCGGCGGGGCGCTGGCGCTGCCGGTGGGGATCGTGACGGCTGGGTTGGCGGTGTCCGCGCTGGTCGTGGCCGTCCAGGCTCTGCGCCGCGACCACCGCGAAGATGACGACGAGGCGTTCCGAGCCCTGGCCGAAGCCGTCCGGGCCCAGTGGCGAGACGAGGAACGGCTGCGGCTGCCGGGCAACAGACCCCTGGTGATCGGCTGGTCGCAGACGCGGCGGCGGGTGCAGGCCGCGCGGTCGGCGGTCTTCGGCGAGGGCACCGGCGGTCACGGCCGGGACGGCGAGGGCGCCGAGCTGGCCGACGCGCTGCTGGAGTTGCGGCACCGGCAGCTGGTGGTGATCGGGGAACCGGGGGCGGGCAAGACGGCCCTGATGGTGCGGACGCTGCTGGAGTTGTTCACCCGTTCCGAGCTGGACCGAATCCCGGTGCTGTTCCCGCTGTCGGCGTGGGATCCCAAGATCGGCCTGAACACGTGGATGGCCGGACGCCTCGCCGAGGACCACGGCCTGGCCCCGGAGACCGCGCTCGGCCTCATGAGCCGGATTCTGCCCGTCCTGGACGGCCTGGACGAGATCCCCTCGCCCCTGCGGCCCAAGGCGCTGCGCGGCATCGACCGGGAGCTGAGCGACCGCCCGTTCCTGCTCACCTGCCGCAGAGACGAGTACGAGACGGCGGTGAGGGACTCCCGCGCGTTCCTGTCCCGTGCCCGCGTGGTCGAGGTGGAACCCATCGACCCGGAGGACGCCATCGCGTTCTTCAGCGACGCCGAAATGGAGGGCGAGAATCGCTGGGACCCGATCGTCCGGCACCTGCGCGAGCATCCCCGGAGCCCGCTCGCCAGGGCGCTGGAAACCCCCCTGATGGTCGACCTGCTGCGCGCCGTCTACCGCACCCGCGCCGAACCGCCCGCCGAACTGCTGGACACCGGGCGTTTCCCCGACCGCGAGTCGATCGAGCACCACCTGCTCAACAGCCTCATTCCCGCCGTCTACTCCGACCGCGACCCCGACCGCCGCTACCGGCCCGACCGCGCCCGCCGCTGGCTGACCACCCTGAGCAGGCACATGGCCGCCTGGGGAACACGCGACATCGAGCTGTGGCGCCTGCGCTCGCCGGCGGTCCCGGTTCTGGTCGGCCTGATCCTGGCCTACGGCGGGTGGAGGCTGGGCGAGCTGGTGTTCGACTGGACCGGCGGGCTGTGGCTCGCGGCGGCACTGGGCACGGCCGGAGCGGTCACCGCCCTCATCCCCGGTTCGGAGGTCCCGGTGAACGCCCGGCACGCGGCCGAAGCGGGCACCCTGCTGCGCTGGAACGGCATCGTCGCGGTCGGCTGGACCGCACTGGTCGGCGGCCTGACCGGCAGCCTGGTGGCGACCCTGCTGGCCGACCACCACGACCTGGCCGGCACCGGCTGGGTGCTGGCGGCCGTGTTCGCGCTCAGCGCGGCGCTCAGCACCTCCTGGGGCGCGTACCACATCTCCCGGCTGTGGCTGGCGCTGCGCGGCCGGCTGCCGTTCTTCCTCATGCGGTTCGTGCAGGACGCCCACCGGAACACCGCCGTGCTGCGCCGGGTCGGCGCGGTGTACCAGTTCCGCCACGCCCGCCTCCAGGACGCCCTCATCGCCCAGACCCGCGATGAGGGCCGCGAGCCGCGCCGCCTGCCCGGTTGGATGCGGATCGTGTCGGGCAACTGGCTCAGGACTCCGATGCTGCGCCTTGGCGCCTTGGTGGTCACCGCGTGCGCCGCGTTCTGGGGATTCGCGTTGCTCGCCAAGGCGGACGCGGTGTCGGTCGTCGCGGGATCCCAGCCGAGGGTGATCGATACGCCCGTCTGCATCGTCGGCGACCCCGTCCAGCCCTGCGTCCGCGACACGACCCTCGCGTGGGAGCGGCTGCGCGCCGGGCAGCCGCACACCACCACCTTCGAGATCCTCGGCGGCAGCCGCGCCCCGGTGAGCTCGTGGCGAGGGGGCTGGTCGGCCGAGGGATGCCGGGGCTCCGCCGTCGACGCGGCGATCACCGCCGGAGGAGCGACCAGCCGGAAACGCCTGACGGCCGGGCGATCGAGCTCGGACTGGTCCTGGCCGCAGACGGACCGGAACACGACACGCTTCACCCTCACGCTCACCCGGGTCGACACCCGGCCCTGCCCACTGACGGTCAAGTGGCAATCACCAGGAGTGTCCCGCGACCCGTTCTACGCCTTCTGGCAACGAATCAAAGGCCGAGACGGATAGCGATCTTCCGCAGGTGCGCGAACTGGCGAGCCCGCTCGTCGTTGTCGGTCGACACGGGCGACAGGTTCATCTGGTCCACACCCGCTGCGGCGTAGGCCGCCACTCTCGCCTCGATGTGGTCCGGTCCCCCGACGAGCGAGATGCTGTCGACGAGCGTGTCGGGGACGGCCGCGGCCGCCGCGTCCTTGGAGCCGCCGAGGTAGAGATCCTGGATCTCGTTCGCGGCGGCGCCGAAGCCGAGGCGGGTCACCAGCCGGTGGTAGAAGTTCTTGCCGCGGGCGCCCATTCCGCCGATGTAGAGGGCGAGGGCGGCGCGAACGCCGGCGCGGGCCGCCTCGAGTTCGTGCTCGTCGTCGCTGAGGAAGAACTTGGCGTCCGCGATGACCCGGAGGTCGGGCAGGAGCGGGTCGCGCTTGGCGCGTCCCTCCGCGAGGGACTCGCCGAAGACCTCGTCCGCGAGCTCGGGGTGGTAGAAGATCGGCTGCCACGCCTCGAACAGCTCCGCGGCCAGGGCGATGTTCTTCGGCCCCAGGGCCGCGAGGGTCATCGGGATGCTCGGTCGCACCGGCGGGCTGACGGGCTTGGGCGACGTGGGCGGCACGTCGTGGTGGCGGCCGTGCGGCTCGGCCCTCTCCCGGCCCCACGCCTGCCGGCAGATCGCCACGACCTCCCGGGTGCGCCCGAGCGGCGCGTCGAACGGGACGCCGTGGAAGCCCTCGATGACCTGGGGGCCGCTCGACCCGACACCGAAGGAGAACCGGCCGCCGGAGACGTGGTCGAGGCCCGCGGCCGTCATCGCGAGGAGCGCGGGCGTGCGCGAGTAGATGTTGAGGATCGAGGTCGCGAGCTCGACCCTGCTGGTCCGGGCGGCGATGTAGCCGAGGTGGCTGACGGCGTCGAAGGTGTACGCCTCGGGGACGGTGACGACGTCGAGGCCCCCGTCCTCCAGTGCCTGGAGCCCTTCGACCGACTGCTTGAAGCCGTCCGCGTGCGGGATCGGCATTCCGAACTTCATCGGGTATCGGCTCCTGGAGAGCGGAGGTCCCGTGGTGCGGCTTCGCGCCAGCGGCGCAGTGCGTCGTCGGCCGAGAGGCGGGTCGAGGGGGGCAGGTACGACGCCTCAGCGCCGGCCTCGCGCGGGGCGGCCGCGGCCAGGACGCCGTCGGGGTCGTTCCGGAGCACCGAACGTGCGGCCATGTGGGGGTGGGTCGAGGCCTCGGCCATCGTCAGGACCGGCGTGACACAGGCGTCGGTTCCCTCGAACACCGATTCCCAGTGGTGGCGCGGACGGCTCGCGAAGGTGCTCGCGAGGAGCGACTCCAGCGCCGGCCACTGGGCCGGGCAGTCGCGATCCGGGAGGTCCGGGCCGGTCAGCCCGAGGCCCTCGAGCACGGCCCGGTAGAAGGCCGGCTCGAGGGCGCCGACGGCCATCCAGCCGCCGTCGGCGCAGCGGTAGGTCCGGTAGTACGGCGTGCCTCCGTCGAGCAGGTTCGCGGCGCGCCGGTCCTGCCAGCGGCCGTCGGCCTGGAGCGACCAGATCAGCTGCATCAGGCTGCTGGTCCCGTCGACGATCGCCGCGTCGATCTCGCAGCCCTCCCCGGTGCGGCCGCGCCGGACCAGCGCGGACACGACACCGAGGACCAGGTAGGCGGACCCGCCGCCGAAGTCGCCGACGAGGTTGAGCGGGGGCAGCGGCCGGTCGCCGCCGATGGCGTGGAGCGCGCCGGTGAGCCCGATGTAGTTGATGTCGTGACCCGCCCGGCCGGCCCAGGGGCCGTTCTGGCCCCAGCCGGTCATCCGGGCGTAGACCAGTCCCGGGTTGCGCGTGCGGAGTTCGTCGGGGCCGAGCCCCATCCGCTCGGCCACCCCCGGCCGGAAGCCCTCGACCAGCACGTCCGCGGCCGCGCCCAGATCGCGGACCCGTCGAACGTCCTCCGGTGACTTGAGGTCGGCGGTGATGACCGTCCTCCCCCGGCGCGTGGCGTCCCAGGCCCGCGCGTCCGGCTCCTCACCGGATCGCTCGACCCGTACGACGTCCGCGCCGAGGGACGCGAGCAGCATGCCGGCGTGCGGGACGGGACCGATGCCGCCGAGCTCGACGACACGGACGCCGTCCAGGGGGGCGCCTGTGCTCATTTGACGACGGAGGCGCAGCTCGCCGCGGCTTCGGTGAACCGGGCGTCGATGAGGCCCGCGGAGTCGAGCGGCTTGTCGTACTCCAGCTCGCCGCGCTTGAGGGCGAACGCCTGCAGGTCGTCCGCGAACTTCTCCGTTCCCTCCATCGAGAACGACGGGTCGAAGGCGAGGAGGGCCGACTTCTCGATCGTGGACTTGTCGACCTCCTCGGCGGCCGCGAGCAGGCGCACCGTCTCGGGGTTCTTGCGGTAGTCCCCCTTGAGGTACTGCGTGGTGACCTTGCTGAGCACCTGGACGAACTTGACGGCGACCTCGGGCCGATCGAGGAGCCCCCGGCCGGCCATGATGGCGGTGCCGGTCACGCCCGGCGCGTAGCCCGCGATCGGAACGAGGTCGGGGTTCTTGGCGGCCTCGACCTCGAGGGGAGCGGAGATCCAGGCGGCCGTGACCGCACCGTTCGCGAGTGCGTTCAGCGCGTCGGGGCCGACCAGCGGCGGGGAGAGCTTGACGTCCTTGATGCCCAGACCCACCTTGCTCAGCGCGGTGTCGAGGATCAGTCCGCTCACGCCGGTGCCACCGGTGGGAGTGCTGACCTTGGCGCCCTTGAGCTTGGAGAGGTCGGGGGAGGTGGCACTGCCGACGACGTCCTTGCGGGACCAGTAGCCGGGCACCGGGGTGCCGGCCGGGATCTTCTGCTGGTCGTCCATTGGCACGATCCAGCGAACGTCGACCTTGTCCTTCAGCGTGTTGAAGTGGGCCGAGCTCAGCGAGGTCATCTGCGCGTCGAGCTGACCGCGGGCGACCAGCGGCAGCGATTCGGCGCTCGGGATCTTCTGGATCTCGACGTCGATGCCGGCCTTGTCGAACGCCCCGGTCTGGATGCCGAGCAGGAGCGGCGCGAACACGGCGAGCGGGGAGCTCATGCCGATCTTGATCGTGCCCTTGGTGCCGGCGGCCGGGCAGATCGCCGCTCCCGACTTCTTGTCCGCCCCGCCGGCGCCGCCGGCGCCGCCCTGCGGGCCGGCGCAAGCGGCCAGGGCACCCGACAGCACCAGCAGTGCGGCGGCGGCAGCGGTCGCCGAACGACCAGGAAGTCGACGCATCGTGGTCCTCTCCTCGTCCATTGCTCATTTCCTACAATGGAATTTCATTTCAGTGGGTGCAATCCTGTGATCGCGGTCACTGGTCTGTCAAGGGCTGTGCCGAGATTCGGCCGCATCCGCCGAAGGGGAGGTCACCCCGGCCGTCCGGCCGGACCGGCGGCCGGGTCCTAGGCTGCTGCCATGGAGCTCCACCAGCTGCGGGCCTTCCTGAGCGTCCGCGACACCGGCAGCGCGACGGCCGCAGCCGCACGGCTCGGCGTTCAGCAGTCGACGGTGTCGGCCGCGATCCGCGCCCTGGAGCAGGAGCTCGCGGCACAGCTGTTCCACCGCGTCGGCCGCGGGATGTCACCGACGCCGGCGGGCCACGCCCTGGTCGGCCCGGCGCGCCGGATCCTCCGCGACTGCGAGCAGGCCGGGGAGACCCTGGCCGCGGCCGGCCGGGGCGGCCGGCTGGAGCTCGCGGCCCTGTCGACCGTGGTCAGCGGCCCGTTCTCGTCGCTCGTCTCAGCGTGGCTCGGCGCCGCGCCGGGGCGGGCGGTCCGGGTGCACGACCTCGCCCGCGAGGACGCGGTGGCCGAGGTCCTGACCGGAGGCACCGCGGAGATCGTCTGCACCCGGCTGCCCCTGTCCCCGCCGGTGGACGGCGCGCTGACGGTGCTGCCGATCGGCTCGTGGGAGTGGCGGGTCGCCTTCCCCCCGCGCTCCGGAGCCGTCCCGGAAGGCGCGGTGACGATGCGGGAGCTGTCCGCCGTGCCGACCGTGCTCGTCGCGCCGGGCCGCAACTCGGCTCTCGAGCGCGCCACGGCCCGGACCCCCCTGTCGGCCGCCGTGGTCGCGGACCAGCGCGAGGCCCGCACCTCGCTGATGCTGGCCGGGGTGGGCGCCACGATCGTCGGCCCTCGACTCGCCGTGGTCGCGGCGGCCGCCGGCGTGAACGTGCGACCGCTGGACCCGCCGTTCACCCAGTCGGTCGGGCTGGTCTTCGACCCGGTCCGCCTCTCACCGGTCGCCCGGGGGTTCGTCGCGGCCGCGGGCGAGTTCGACGAGGGCGGCGCCGGCGGGTGACAGCGCCTGCTCGCGCCAGACCAGGTGGGCCTCCCGCCACAGCGGCGGGTCGAGCGAGCGGAGCGACGCCCAGGGCATGACGGCCTTCGCCGTGTCCCGGCCGGCGAACGTCGCGACCGTGCCGTCCCTGACCAGTTCCCACAGCATCGCCCGGTGGGCGCACTGGGCCCGGACCCGGCCCAGCATCGACGCCACGGCCGTCGCGGCGGTGCTCGCGGAGTCGAGGTCCGAGGGGATCACCCCGAGGTCGAGGTCCGCGACCCGGGCCCGCGCGACCGGCTCCGCCAGCCCGGCGGCGAACTCCGGACTCGCCACCAGCACGATCTCCTCGGCACCGAGGTCGCACCGGTCCCATCCCGCGTCCGGGGGCATGTCGTCGACCACGCCCAGCTCGGCCTCGCCCGAGCGCACCGCGCCGAAGGCCCCGGCCGCGGTGCTCGCGTCCCGGACGTGGACCTCGAGTCCCGGATGCCTCCCGCGAAGCGCGGCGATGAGCGGGGTCAGCGGATGCACCGCGAGGGTGGCCGACGTCGCGACGACCAGCCGGCCGACCTCGAGGCCGGACACCTGCCGGACCCGTTCCCTGGCACCGTCGGCCTCGGCGATCACCTGGCGCGCCAGGCCGGCCAGCCGCGCACCGTCGGCCGTGGGAACGGCACCCCGGCCGGACCGGTCGAAGAGCCGGACCCCGAGCTCGTCCTCGAGACGGCGCATCGCCAGGGAGAGCGACGGCTGGCTCACGAACAGCACGCGGGCGGCCTGGGTCATGCCGCCCTCGTCGACGACCGCGACGAAGTAGCGCAGCGTCCGGAGGTCCATGACAGCCCACCCTAGCCAGACATAGGAACCGCCGATGGGACCTGCGAAAAAGCGGTCTTTGCACATATGCCTCCGGTGGCGCGACAGTGGTAGCCGAAACACCCGTAACCGCGCCATGCGCTCGCAGAACACCGGAGCACCCATGACCGAACGCCACGTCACCGTCGAGCGGCAGGACCGCGTCGGCCTGGTCTTCCTGGACCGCCCGGACCGTCGCAACTCCTACACCCCGCTGATGGCGCTCCAGCTCCAGGAGGCGCTGGTCGCCTTCGACGCCGACCCGGAGGTGTCGGTGATCGTGGTGAGCGGGCGCGGCGAGCACTTCGGGGTGGGCGCGGACCTCGACATGAACTGGCGCGACGAGAAGACCCACGGCGTCGAGACCCTGACCGAGCCGGAGAAGGCGCCGTGGAACCTGAGCACGCCGATCATCGCGGCCATCAACGGTGACGCCATCGGCGTGAGCCTCACCTGGGCGATGCAGGCCGACATCCGCGTCGTGGCCGACTCGGCCCGCCTGGCCTTCTCGTTCAACCGGGTCGGCATCATGCCCGACCGCGGCTCGACCTGGCTCCTCCCCCGGCTGGCGGGCTTCGGCGTCGCGATGGACCTGCTGCTGACCGGCCGCACGATCGACGGCGCCGAGTTCGAGCGCCGCGGCCTGGCGACCCACATCGCCGCGCCGGCGGACGTGCTCAAGGTCGCCGTCGAACTCGCGTCCGACATGGCCGCGCACTGCGCGCCGGTGTCGATGACCGCCACCAAGCGGCTCATGTACGAGTTCCTGGAGTCGACCGACCGGGTCGCGGCCTACAACCGCGAGCGCCGCGTCCTGACCTGGATCCGCACCTGCGGCGAGACCCTGCGGGGCATCGCGGCCTTCAAGGAGAAGCGCGCGCCCGAGTGGGGCACCACCAAGCACACCCGCGTCCCGGCCGAGCTCCGATGAGGGCGGACATGACGGACCGGTCCGGCCTGCGGGTTCCCGACCTGCGCCCCCTGCTCTCCCCTGCCAGCGTCGCCGTCATCGGCGGGACGTCGCGCGAGACCGGCCTCGGCGCCCGCACCCTGCGGCACCTGCGCGAGGCGCGGTTCGGCGGCGAGGTCCTGACGCCCGGCCCGCGGGACGGTCTCGACCGGGACGTGGACGTCGCGCTGCTCGGCGTGCCGGCCGCGGCCGCCCAGGAGGTGCTCGACCGGATCGACGGCCGTGCCAGGTTCGCGGTCGTGTTCGCCTCCGGCTTCGAGGAGACCGGCGGCGGCCCGCTGACCACCGCCCGGGGCACCATCGTCCTGGGCCCGAACACCGTCGGGCTCTACCACGCGCCCGACCGCGCGCTGCTGACCTTCGCCCAGGCCTTCGACAGCCTCGTCGACTGCCGGCACGGGAGCGGCGCCTTCCTCGTCTCCCAGAGCGGCGCCTTCGGTGCCCGCGTCGTCACGGCGGCCGCCCGATACGGCTTCCACCTCGACGGCTTCATCGGCAGCGGCAACGAGGTCCACCTGGACGCCTGCACCCTGGCCCGGGGTGTCCTCGCCGCGGCCGAGCCCCGGGTCCTGCTGCTCTACCTGGAGGGGATCCGCGACGCTGGCGCGCTGCAGGCCCTGCTGGCCGACGCGAAGCGCCGCGGCGTGCCGGTCGTGTGCCTGCTCGGCGGCCTCTCCGAGGCCGGCTCCACCGCGGCCGCCTCCCACACCGCGGCGGTGAGCACGGACACCGCGGTGACCCGCGAGCTGTTCGAGGCGTACGGCGCCACGCTCGTCGGCTCCGACCGCGAGCTCGTGCTCGCCGGACTGGGCCTCTCCCTGATGGGCCGCGCGGCCGGGCGCCGCACCGGAATCGTGACGGGCTCCGGCGGGGCCGGCGTCGTCGCCGCCGACCTGCTCAGCGGCGTCGGCCTGGAGGTCCCGGTCCTCAGCGCCGGCCTCCAGGAGCGCTTGATGGCGCACCTGCCGGGCATCGCCTCCCCGCGCAACCCGGTCGACGTGACCGCGCAGACGATCGGCGACGACGCGACGCTGGAGAAGGTCTGCACGACGCTGCGCGAGAGCGGCGAGGTCGATCTCGTCGTCGTGATCGGCCGCGAGGACCAGGCCGCCGCCGCGGGCGCGCACGCCGCCGCCGCGCCGCCCACGGTCGTCGCCACGCTCGACCGGGAGCCGGCCGCCGTCAGACCGCGCATCGAGGCCGGCGAGGTCGTCCTCCCCGACCTCGACTCGGCGTGCCGGGTCCTCGCGGCCTGCGCGCCGCCGGGGCCGGGCGTCGACGCCGCCCTCAGGCCGGTCGCGGCCGGCTCCGGCTCCCTCGCCTCCGACCCGACCGCGTCCGAGAGCCTCCGGCTCGTCGCGGGCGCCGGCGTGGAGGTGGCCGGCTGGGGCGCCGCGGCCACGGTCGCCGAGGTGCTGGCCCGCGGCGAGGATCTCGGCTGGCCGGTGGTCCTCAAGTCCGACGTCGCGGCCGGCGTCCACAAGGCGCGCGCCGGCGGAGTCCGGCTCGACGTCACCGCGGCCACCGCCCGGGAGGTCGCCGCCGAGCTTCTCGCGAGCGGTGTCCCGCTCATCGTGGCGCGCCAGCTCCGCGCGTCGATGGAGCTGTTCGCCGGAGTCCGGCGCGACCCCCAGTGGGGGCCGGTCGTCTCGGCGGGCCTCGGCGGCGCCCACGTCGAGCTGCTGGATCGTACGGTCGCCATGCCGGCGGCCCTCGGAGCCGAGCACTTCGCCCGGCGACTGGCGGCCGAGCTGTTCGACCGCGTGCCGGGACGGTACGACGGGCTGGCGGCGGGGCTCGCCGCGGCGGCGTTCGCCCTCGCCGACCTCGCCGACCGCACCGGTGCCGCGCTCGTCGAGTGCAACCCGCTCGGAGTCGTCGACGGCCGGATCGTCGCCCTCGACGCCAGGGTCGTGCGATGAGCGCCGCGCTGGAGCTCGAGGAGCTGCTGCGGCGGGTGCTGCCCGCGCGCTGGATCGAGCTGGTCGACGGCGGCGACCGCGAGGGCCTGGCCGACCACCTCGCCGGTCTCGATGCCGCTCTGACCGCCGGTCTGGTCCGTACCGTCGCGGCCGACGGCTGGCTCGTCCCGGAGTGGCCGGCCCGCCTGGGCGGGCGCGCGCTGTCCGCCGACGAGACCGTCGACGTCCGCCGGACCCTCGCCCGCTGGCGGGTGGGCACGGTGGAGAGCGCCATCGGCACCGGCTGGGTCGGGCCCGCGATCCTCAGGTTCGCCGGCGACGACGTCGCCGCCGAGCTGCTCCCCCCGATCGCCCGCAACGAGGTGCTGTGGTGCCAGCTCTTCAGCGAGCCGGAGGCCGGTTCGGACCTGGCCTCGGTCCGGACCCGCGCCCGCCGCGACGGCGACCGGTGGCACCTCACGGGCCGCAAGACCTGGACCAGCCGCGCCGACCGGGCCGGTTGGGGCCTCGCGGTCGCCCGTACCGACATCGACGTGCCCAAGCACGCCGGCCTGACCTGCTTCCTCGTGGACCTCTCGACGCCCGGCGTCCAGGTCCGGCCGATCCTCCAGATGACCGGCGACGCGGAGTTCTTCGAGGTCACCCTCGACGACGTCGTGGTGCCCGACCGGTACCGCCTCGGTGAACCCGGCCAGGGCTGGGAGGTGGTGCGCGCGGTGCTCCAGCTCGAGCGCGTGGCCGGCTCGGGGGCGGGCGCCGCCACCCCCGGCTCCGTCGTCGGCCGCACCGTCGACGAGCTCGTCGCCGAACGCCTGCCGGGGGCCGACCCCGTCCAGGCCGACGCGATCGTGCGCCTGTACGTCGAGTCCCAGGCGATCGCGCTGAACAACCGGCGCAACGCCCTCCACCGTTCCGAAGGACTGCCTCCGGTGGCGAACGGCACGCCGTACAACAAGGTCCTGCAGGCCGAGCACACCAAACGCCTCCAGCGCGGCATCCTCGGCGGCGCCGGCCTCGGCGCGGTCGCCCACGCCCCCGGCGACCGCGCCCGCTCCTACGACGCCTGGGCCTTCCTGCGCGTGCAACCGAAGACCATCGCCGGCGGCACCTCGGAGGTGCTCCGCGACCAGATCGCCGAGCGTGCCCTCGGCATGCCGCGCGGGGCGGACCCCAGCAAGACCGTCTCCTGGCGCGAGTTCACCGGCTCCCAGGGAGGGAACGCATGAAGCTGGCGTCCACCGAACAGGCGGACTTCGCCGAGGCCGTCGGCGCCCTGCTGCACAAGCGCGACCCGCTGGAGCAGGTACGCCGCGCACCGGGGCCCCGGAAGTTCGACGCGGAGCTCTGGTCCGACCTGGTGGCCATCGGACTCCTCGAACCGGCCCAGGCCGGTGACGTGGTCACCGCATGCCTGGTCGCCGAGGCCCTGGGCCGCGCCGCCGCTCCCCTGCCGTTCCTGAGCGCTTCGGTCGCGGACGCCCTCGTCGTGCCGGCCGGTGGCGAGGTCACCGGTCTGGCGACCTACGGACTGCTGGCCGAGGACGGCACCTGGTCCGCCCCCGCGCTCGAGCTGTCACCAAGAGGCGACGGCCTGGTCCACGGCACCCTTCCGTTCGTGCCGGACGCGGACGCCGCCGACATCGTCGTGGCGGCCGTGCAGGCACCGGAGGGCCGCCGGCTCGCGCTGGTACGGACGAGCGACACCACCGTCGAGCCGCTGGAGAACCTCGACGCCACCCAACCGCTCTCCCGGGTGGTCTGCAGGGCCTCCCCCGCCACCCTGCTGCCGGCCGCCGGCGACGCCCTGGCCGCGGCGATCGAGGAGGCGCGCCTGCTCGCGCTGGCCCTGCACGGCGCGACGCTGCTGGGACTGGCGACCTGGCTGCTGGACACCACCGTCGAGTACGCAGGCCGGCGGGTCCAGTTCGGCCTGCCGATCGCCGCCCGGCAGGCCGTCAAGCACCGGTGCGCGAGCATGCTGATCCAGGTCGAGTCCATCCGTTCGATGGTGCTGGAGCTGGCCGACGCCCTCGAGACCGGCGCCGACGACCGCGCCCTCGTCGCCGCGACCGCGATGGCCTGGACGACGGAGGCGGCCGAGGAGGTCGCCGGCGGTGCCCTCCAGCTGCACGGCGGCATCGGGTTCACCTGGGAGCACGACCTGCACCACTACTTCAAGCGCTGCACCGTCGGCGCCCTGCTGCTGGGCACGTCCGGCCACCACCGCGCACAGGTCGCGGCCGCGCTGACCGCCTGACCTGCAATCCAATTCGACTGAGCAGAATTCTGATAGGCTCCAGTGGAACTGTCCGGAAGATTTCAGGGGGTCGAGCGGTGGCCGAAGGGTCGATCGCACGGACACTGCGGGTACTCGAGGCGGTCTGCGACCACGGTCCGCAGACCCTCAAAGCCCTCAGCGAGCGCACCGAACTGGCGCCGCCGACGCTGCTGCGGATCCTGCGCCTGATGGCGGACGAGGGCTACGTCGTGCAGCAGGCCGACCGGACCTGGCGCGGGACGATGCTGGTCTGGCGGCTCGGCTGCGCGGTCAACACCTCGGTCGGCCTCCTGGCCATCTCCCGCGAGCACACCGACCGGCTGACCGCCGAGCTGGACGAGACCTCGGTCTACGCCGTCTACGAGCAGGGCGCGGTGACCTACGCGGCCCACTCGGAGCCGATCAAGCCGGTCCGGGCGCACGTGCGCCTCGGTCAGCGCTACCGGCTCCTCGCGGTCACCACCGGCCAGGCCGTGCTGGCACAGCTCGACGAGCCGTACGTCGAGCGGGCCCTCGCCGAGCAGACCGCGAGCGGCGACCCCCGCGACCCCGCGCAGGTCGAGACCATGCTGGCCGAGATCCGGCGGCGCGGCTACGCGGCCGGCCCCGGCGTGCGCTGGCCCGAGCTGTGGGGGTGCGCCGCGCCCGTCTTCGACGCCACCGGCGGCGTCGTGGGCGCCCTCGGCGTGTCCATCCCGACCGCGCGTGCCGAGGAGATCAGCGATCAGGTCGTCGCCGGCGTGCTGAAGGAGGCGGAGGCCATGAGCGTTCGCCTCGGCCGGCCGGCCATCGTCCGGGAGGTCTGACCGGGCGACGCGCGAAGCCCCTGCCGCACCGTCCGAGGACGGCGCGGCAGGGGCTTTGACGCAGCGCCCTCGCCGGATCAGGTCAGCTGGAGCGTCCGGGCGATGATGCCCTTCATCACCTCGCTGGTCCCGCCGTAGATGCGGGCGACCCGCGCGTCGGCGTACAACCGGCAGATGTCCTGCTCCCAGACGTAGCCGTAGCCGCCGTGCAACTGGAGGCAGGCATCGGCGACACGGCCGTGGAGCTCGGTGCAGAACAGCTTGACCTGGGCCGCCGCCGCCGGGGCGAGCTCGCCGCGCTCGTGCCGGGCCATGGCCTGGTCGACCAGTGCCTGGCCCGCCGCGATCTGCGTCGCCTGCTCGGCGAGGACGAACCTGGTGTTCTGGAAACCGCCGAGCTGCCGGCCGAACACCTTCCGGTCGCGCACGTAGCCGCAGGTCAGGTCCAGCGCCGCGACGGCCTGGGCCTGCGAGTTGACCGCGATGGACAGCCGCTCCTGGGCCAGGTGGGAGGACAGGTAGCCGAACGCCTGCCCCTCCTCACCGAGCACGTTGGCCGCGGGTATGCGGACGTCGTCGAAGAAGAGCTCGGTCGTATCCTGCGCCTTGAGTCCGAGCTTGTCGAGCTTGGCGCCGCGGGTGAAGCCCGGCATGCCCGCCTCGACCACGACGATGGTCAGCCCGGCACGGCGGTCGCCGTCGGACGACGAGGAGCGGGCGACCACGAGGACCAGGTCCGACTGCGCACCACCGGTGATGAAGGTCTTCGCGCCGTTGAGGATCCAGTCGGACCCGTCGCGACGCAGCGTCGTCCGCATGCCGGCCAGGTCGGAGCCCGTGGCCGGCTCGGTCATGGCGATCGACGTCATCAGCTCGCCGCTGGCCATCCCGGGGAGCCAGCGGCGTTTCTGCTCGTCGGTCGCCAGGGACAGCACGTACGGCGTGACCACGTCGGTGTGCACGCGCAGGGAGCCCAGGGTCACCCGTTCGTAGGCGACCTGCTCGGTCACGACGCAGTTGAAGAGGAAGCCGTCCTGCCCGCCGCCGCCGTACTCCTCCGGGATCTGCAGGCCGACCAGGCCGAGCTTCCCGGCGGACCGGTAGACGTCCCGGTCCACCATCCCCGCGGCCTCGAACCCTGCCACGCGCGGCGCCACGTCGCCGCGCAGGAAGGCGCCGACCATGGCGCCGAAGTCCCGGTGCTCGTCGCCGTAGACCGTGCGGTCCAGCTGGGGTCGCAGGGACACGTCACTTCCTCCGCTGGCTGCCGCTGACGCCGAGCACCTGGGCACCGAGCACGTTGCGCATCACCTCGGGCGTCCCGCCGCCCATCACGAGGCCGCGGCCGTCGCGGAAGTAGCGCTCCACCGGCCAGCGACGCGAGTACCCGCGAGCGCCGTGGATACCGATGGCCGTGTTGGTGACCCGCTGCACCATCTCGCTGCTGTGGAGCTTGGCCATGAGGGTCTCCGTCTGGTCCGGGAAGCCTCCCTCCCCGCTGCGGGCGGCCCGCCACACCAGCATGCGCGAGACGTGCACGTCCAGCGCCATGTCGGCGATCTTCCACTGCAGTCCCTGGAACTCCGCGAGCGGGCGGCCGAACTGGCGTCGGGCGTTGAGGTGGCCGACGCTCGCGTCGAGGGCGGCCTGGCCGAGACCCGTGCACATGGCGGCGTTGCCGCACCGCTCGGGGTTGAACTGGTTGACGAGGATGCCGGTGCCCTTCTTGGAGTGCTCCTCGGGCATGACCAGGACGTCCTCCGGGCCGACGCGCACGTTGTCGAAGTGCACCATGCACTCGGCGACGCCCCGGATCCCCATCTTCGGGTCGATGTGGAAATCGCCCATCCCGTCGGGCCGCCCGGAGAGCACCACGGCACCGATGCCGTAGGGGCCGGCGGTGCCGGCCAGGCGAGCGAACACGATGATGGTGTCGGCGACGTGACCACCGGTGATCCAGCACTTGGTGCCGGTCAGCCGGAACCCGTCGCCGTCCGGGGTCAGGGTGGCCCGCAGGTCGGTGCCGGCGCTGCCGGCGGCCGGCTCGCTCATGGCGATCGCGAAGTGGTTCGTGCCGTCGGCCACCCCGGGCAGCAGCCGGTCCTTCATCTCCTCGGTGCCGAGCACGTTGATCGCGCGCCACGGGCCGTTCAGGAACGGCTGGACCGACATCGCGGTGCTCAGGCAGGCGCGCGCCAGCTCCTCGACCACGATGCATCCCTCGAGCAGGGTCTCGCCCTGGCCGCCGTACCGCTTCGGAATCGTGAGCCCGACGAGCCCGGTCTCCAGGACGGCCTCGAAGGTCTTGCGCGGGAACTCCTCGGTCTCGTCCCAGCGGCCGGCCATCGGACGGAGTTCGCGGACGGCCACCTCGCGGGCCAGTTCCCGGATCTCGCGCTGACGCGGCGTGAGCTCTGCCCACATGCCGTCGTACGTCGGCTCGGGGTCGAGCGCGGCCGGGTCCCAGACGTCGCGGGCGACGTCGAACATCGGCTCCTGCTCGGACAGGCCGTCCCCCGCCGGGGGGCCGGCCGCGGGGGTCGTGGTGTCGACGCTCATGGAGGGTTGCCTTTCGGAGGGAGCGGGCGAAGACTCGGTCGGCGTCATCGGGGGGCCATCCGGATCGCGCCGTCGAGCCGGATCGTTTCGCCGTTGAGCATGGGGTTGGCGATGATGAAGGCGGCCAGGGAGGCGAAGTCCGCGGGGTCGCCCAGGCGCGCCGGGTGCGGGATCGAGGCGGCCAGGCGGTCCCGGACCTCCTCCGGCACGCGGGAGAGGATCGGGGTGTCGAACAGGCCCGGCGCGATCGTGTTGACGCGGACGTGGTTCCGGGCCAGGTCACGGGCGGCGACGAGGGTCATGCCGACGACGCCGGCCTTGGCGGCGGCGTACGGGAGCTGCCCGATCTGCCCCTCCCAGGCCGCGACCGAAGCGGTGAGCACGCACACGCCGCGCTCGCCGTCGGGCAGGTCGTCGAGGGGGACCATCGCCGCGGCCGCGTGGCGCAGCACGTTGAAGGTCCCGATCAGGTTGGTCTGGATCACGTCCTGGAACCGCTCCATGGAGCCCGGCGTGCCGTCCTTCTCGACCACCCGGACGGGCCCGCCCCGGCCGGCGCAGTGCACGAGCGCGCGGAGCTCACCGAGCTCGGTCGCGGCCCGCACGGCCGCGGCGACCTGGTCGGAGTCGGTCACGTCGGCCGCGGCGAACCGCACCCGCCCCTCGGCGGCCGCGCCGAGATCCTTGGCGACGAGCTCGCCGTCGCTGCTCTCCAGGTCGAGGAGGACGACGTGCGCTCCGGCGGTGGCCAGCTGCCGCGCGGTCGCCCGGCCCAGGCCGGACGCCGCTCCGGTGACGAGTGCGGCCTTGCCCCGGATGTCCATTCGTTGTGCCCTTCGTGTCGTCGGTGGCGTGCGCCGTCAGGCGATCCGCTCGAGGACGGTCGCGTTCGCGAGACCGCCGGCCTCGCACATGGTCTGGAGACCGCGGGTGCCGCCGGTCTGCTCCAGGTGGTTGAGGAGGGTGACGAAGATGCGGCATCCGCTCGCACCGAGCGGGTGGCCGAGCGCGATCGCGCCGCCGCGCGGGTTCAGGCGGGCGGGATCGGCTCCGAGCTCCTTGGCCCAGGCGAGCGGGACGGAGGCGAAGGCCTCGTTGACCTCGAAGGCGTCGAAGTCGTCGAGCCCGAGGCCGGTGCGCTCCAGGATCCGCCGGGTCGCCGGGATGGGGCCGGTCAGCATCATCTCGGGGTCGTCGCCGACGACGGACGAGCCGGTGATCCGGGCGCGCGGGGTGAGGCCGAGCCGCTCGGCCTTCTCCGCGCTCATCAGCAGCACGGCCGCCGACCCGTCGGTGAGCTGGGAGCTGTTCCCGGCGGTGACCGACCAGGTGCGGCCCGGCAGGAGGTCGGCGTAAGCCTCGGACTCGAAGACGGCCTTGAGCCCGGCGAGTCCTTCGACCGTGGTGGTCGGGCGGATGGTCTCGTCCGCGGTCACCTTGGCGCCGTCGGGAAGGGTGATCGGGACGATCTCGTCGTCGAAGCCGCCGGACCCGGCGGTGGCCTGTGCCCGCCGGTGGGAGGCCGCGGCGAGCCGGTCCTGCTCCTCGCGGGTGATGCCCCAGGTCTCGGCGACCCGCTCGGCGGCGACGCCCTGCGGGACCAGGCGGAAGCGCGCGGCGACGCCGGGCCCCCAGGGATCCTGCTCGATGCGGGCGATCCCCATCGGGACGCGGCTCATCGACTCGACCCCTGCGGCGATGACGACGTCGTGCAGGCCCGTCGCGATGCCCTGGGCGGCGAACTCGATCGCCTGCTGCCCCGAGCCGCACTTGCGCTCGACGGTGGTGGACGGGACGTGGACGGGAAAGCCCGCCGAGAGCCAGGCCATCCGGCCGGGTGTCGCGGACTGCTCACCGGCCTGGCTGACGCAGCCCACGATGACGTCACCCACGATGCCCGGGTCGATGGACGTCCGCGAGACGAGGTGGGCGAGGGTCTGGGCGAGGAGCTCGACGGGGTGGAGGCCGCTCAGCGCGCCCCCCGGCTTGCCCCTGCCCATCGGGGTGCGGCACCCGTCGACGATGACGACCTCACGAAGCTCGGCCATGCCTCACGCCTCCTGCCGGCCGGCGGCGGCCTTGCGCGCCGGACGCTGGTCGAAGGAGCGCCCGAGCAGCTCGGAGGCGATGCGGGTGCGCTGGATGTTGGGGGTGCCGCCGGCGAGCGCCCAGCCGTGCGCGTCCCTGTGCATCCGCTCCAGGCCGTACTCCTCGGTGTAACCGTTCGCGCCGTGCAGCATCATCGCCATGTCGGTGACCCGCTTGGCCATCTCGTTGGCGGCGCACTTGGCGAGCGAGACGTGCAGGGTGCTGGGGGTGCCGGCGTCGAGCCCGGCCACCGCGCGGTCGCGGAGCATGCGCACCGACTCGACCTCCAGGAGCATGTCCGCGAGGCTGACCTGAACCGCCTGGAACTCCGCGATGGGGCGGCCGAACTGCTCGCGCTCCTGGACGTAGGCGATGGTCTTGTCCAGAGCGGCCTGCCCGAGGGCGAGGCTCATCGTGGTGTTCCCCAGTCGTTCGATGGAGAACATCGAGAAGAGGTCGCGGAAGCCGTCGGGAGGCCGGACGACGATGTTCTCGACCGGGACCTCCACGTCATCGAGGATCACGTCCGCGGACGGCAGGCCCCGGAAGCCCATCAGCCGCTCGCGGGCCCCGAACGAGACGCCCTTGCGGTCGGCCTCGACGATCACGGCTCCGATGCCCTTGGCACCCGGGATGTCGTCCATCCGGCAGTAGACGAGGTAGCGGTCCGCGTCTCCGCCGTTGGAGATCCAGCGCTTCAGTCCGCGCACCACGACGGTGCCGCCCCTGATCTCCGCGCGGGTGACCATGTCGGTGGCGGCCGATCCGGCGTCCGGCTCGGAGATGCCGATGGCCATCGCGTTGTCACCGCTGATCACCCCCGGCAGGAACCGCCGCTTCTGGTCTTCGGTGCCGAGCCGCACCAGGTGCTGCGCCGGTCCGACGTTGGCCTCGAAGACCTGGAAGGCCGCCGGTGGCCATACCTTCGCCAGCTCCTCGACCACGGTCAGGGCTTCGGCGAACGTTCCTCCGGCGCCTCCGTACTTCTCGGGAAGGGCGATGCCCAGCCATCCGAGGGACCCCAGGTAGCGCCGCTCGTCATGCGTGATGACGGTCCGGTCGCGGTCCCACTGCTCGGCGTAGGGCGCGTAACGCTTCTCCGCGACCTGGCGGGCGATCTCGCGCAGTTCGGCCAGGTCGGATGGTTCGGTCGGCTGCGGCTCGTGTGGTGTGGTCATGCGCTGTGCTGCGTTCCCGTCTGCACGATGGAAGGGATGGGCGTGGTGGTGGCGGCCCGGGTCACCGGCTCTGGGCGTACTCGCTGTCCGCCCAGCGCACCAGGCGGGAGCCGAGCAACCCGACCAGTCCGCCGAACAGGACGCCGACGATCGAGATGGTCACGACGCCGACGTACATCCGGTCGGGGACGAAGATCTGCCAGGCGTGCCAGGTGTAGTAGCCGAGTCCCTCGTGGGCGTTGACGAACTCGACGGCGATGACCAGCAGCATCGAGATGCCCGAGGCGAGCTTGAGGCTGGAGACGATCTGCGGCGTGATCGCCGGGACGATCATCCAGCGGAACCGCTGCCCGGACGACAGGCCGTAGGACCGCGCGACCTCATGGAACGCGGTGGGGATCATCATCGCGGCGGACAGCGTCGTGAAGGCGACGATGTAGAAGGTGCCGAGGGAGATGAAGACCAGCTTCGGCACCTCGCCGAGCCCGAAGAGGAGCAGGAACAGCGGCAGCAGCGCGAGCTTCGGGATGACGTAGAGCGCGCGGATCAGGGGCTCGAGCATCCAGCGCAGGACCTTCACCTGGCTCATCAGGAGACCGATGAGGATTCCGGCCAGCGATCCGATGACGTAGCCGGTCAGCAGCCGGAGGATAGTGATCTTGAGCTCGGACCAGAGCATTCCGCTCCGCAGGTCCTCCTGCGCCTTCGCCGCCACCGCACTCGGCTGGCTGAAGAAGCGGGCGTCGATCCAGCCCGACCGGGCCGAGATCTCCCAGGCGACGAGCACGCCGACCGGGAGCACGAGGCCGAGCACGAGCCGCAGGACACCGTCGCGCCTCGCCTGGTACGCGGCCGACCGCTGCTTGGGCTCGGGCCGGCGCTCGACCCAGGTCCCCTCGTTCCGGGAGACGCTCCGGTCCATCTGCACGGTCATCGGACGGCCTCCTCGATCGTCTCGACGTCGCCTTTGAGGTCGGCCCAGAGGTCCTCCTCGAGCCGGGCGAACTCCGGGTCCTTCCTCAGCTCCGCCGACCGCGGGCGCGCGAACGGGACGTCGACGACACGGCGCACGCGTCCCGGACGGGCCGACATCAGGGCGATCCGGTCGGAGAGGAGGATCGCCTCGTCGAGGTTGTGGGTGACGAAGAAGACCGTGTAGGTGTGCTCGCGGACGATGGCGAGGAGCTCCTCCTGGAGCACCTTGCGCAGCTGCGCGTCGAGCGCCGCGAAGGGCTCGTCCATCAGCAGGATCTCGGGCTCGACGACGAACGCGCGGGCCAGGGCGACGCGCTGCTTCATGCCACCGGACAGGTTGCCCGGAAGCGCCTTCTCGAACCCGGCGAGGCCGACCCGCTCGATCCACTCCTGCGAGCGACGGCGCGCCTCGGCGCGGTCCACCCCGGCGGCGTCGAGCCCCAGGCGCACGTTCGCCTCGACCGAGCGCCAGGGAAAGATCGAGTACTCCTGGAACACCGGGGCGACGAGCGGCCGGTCGCGGTGCTCGTGGTTGATCCGGACGACTCCGTCCGTGGGCTTCTGCAACCCCGCGAGCACCCGCAGCAGCGTCGACTTCCCGCACCCCGACGGCCCGGCGACCGAGAGGAACTCGCCGCGCCCGACGGTCAGGTCGACGTCGTCGAGGGCGACGACGTCCTCCCGGCCGCGACGGCGGTACCGGTAGGACAGCCCCTCGATGCGGATCTTGTCGGCGCTCGGCGCGACGTCGCCCGTCGGGGGCGACTCGGAGCGCACGGCCTCGGTCATGGGGGGCCTCCCAGCATCGTCACGACCATCATTTGATTCGATTGAGCGGAATCTAATTCACCTGGTATGAATCATCTGTGTGATCCCCGGGCCCTGTCAAGGGTCACGAACCCGACGGAGAGGTACGACCGTGCGGCTATGCGCCAACTGGCTCCCGCTTTCCCCCGACCTGACCCGGGAGGTCGCCGCCCGGTGCGAGGCGGCCGGCCTGTGGGGCATCGGGATCGGCGACTCCCCCAACTACGGAGAGCTCTACTCCGCCTGCACCGACGCGCTCGGCGCGACGTCCTCGCTGGTCGTGAGCACCAGCGTGACCAACCCCGTGACCCGGCACTGGTCCGTGCACGCCGGCGCCGTGCGCGCCCTGGCCTCCGCCCACCCCGGCCGGTTCCGCCTGGGGTTCGGCCGAGGCGACTCGGCCGTGCACACCTTCGGCCTCCGGCCCGCGTCCCTGGCCGACCTCGAGCACTTCGGGCGCTCGGTGGCCGATGCCGCGCGGGCGGCCGACGTCGCCCCCTTCCTGCTCGTCGCGGCCAGCGGTCCCGCGACCGCGCGCATCGCCGGGCGCGTGGCCGACGGTGTGATCGCCGGCGTCGGCGGGGACCCCGTCGCGCTCCGCATGATCCGCGAGCGCGCGCAGGCCGCCCGCGACGGCGACGCCGCACCTCCCGAGGTCTGGGCATCGGTGCGGATCGCCATCGGACGGGACGATGCCGAGGTGCGCGACCTGCGGCGGCGCCTCGTCCCGCGCGCGGTGAGCGCGTCGCACTTCGCCTTCGCCTCGACCTTCGAGGGCAAGAACGTGCCCGAGGAGTACGCCGGCGTGCTGGCCGAGCGCTACGCGACCTACGACTACGGCTCGCACGGCCGCTCCGGAGCGACCTCCAACGCGACGATGTTCGCGGACCGGCCCGACATCGAGGACTACCTGCTCGACCGCTTCGCCGTCGTGGGACGCGCGGACGACTGCCGGGCCCGGCTGGAGGAGCTCTCGGCGCACGTCGACGGCGTCTACCTGTCACTGCTCTTCGAGGACGCCCTGACCCAGATCGACCGCATCGGCGGGATGCTCGCATAGGCAAGGGACTCCCCCGGGTTCGGCGGCACGTCTTGGTCGGCGGGGGCCTCGGCACCCTTGGATGACGGTGTGAAGCAGGAGAGCAGTCCCGGCGACGAGGTCCGACTCACCTTCGAGGGCCCCGTGGCCACCATCACGATCGACCGCCCGGCCGTCCGCAACGCGATGAACCGGGACACCTGGGCCGTCCTGGCCGACCACCTGGGAACGGTCACCCGGTCGGAGGCGCGCGTACTGGTGATCACCGGTACGGGCGGTCACTTCTGCGCGGGAGCCGACACCTCGGCGCGGCGGCGCACCGATCTCCACCCCCTGGACCGCCTCGGCCACGTCACCGCACCGCTGGTCGCCCTGCAGGAGCTGCCGCTCCCGGTCGTGGCGAAGGTCGACGGTCCCGCGGTGGGCGCCGGCCTGAGCCTGGCGCTGGCGGCCGACCTCGTCGTGGCCACGACCCGGTCCCGGTTCGGGACCGCGTTCTCGCGCCGCGGGCTTTCGCTCGACACCGGGTCGTCGTGGCTGCTGCCCCGGGTCGTCGGGCTGCAGATGGCCAAGCGGCTCGCCTACCTGGCCGAGACGCTCGACGCAGAGGAGGCCCACCGGCTCGGCCTGGTGACCTGGCTCGTCCCACCCGACGAGGCCGACCCGTTCACCGGCGACCTGGCGCTGCGCCTCGCCGCGGCCCCGCCCGTCGCCGTCCGGCTCGACAAGGACCTGCTCAACCACTCCCACGAGCGGTCGTTCCGGGAGGCCGTCGCGGCCGAGAACGTCGCCCAGGTGGTCAACATGGGGACCGACTCCCCGACCGCCCGGGAGGCGCTCGCCCGGGGCGAACGTCCCGCCTTCACCGGCCGCTGGCGCGGTTGACCCCGTCCCCGAGCAACCAAGGAGACATGCGATGCAGACGTCGATCTACCACGAGGAGCACGAGGCCTTCCGGCGGTCGGTGCGGACCTTCCTCGCGAAGGAGGTCGTCCCTTACTTCTCCGACTGGGAGGCGGCCGGGTGCGTTCCGCACGAGGTCTACCAGAAGCTGGGAGACCTCGGAATGCTCGGCCTCCGCGTACCGGCGGAGTACGGCGGTGGCGGCGACGACGGCTTCCTCTACTCGTCGGTGTGGTCGGAGGAGTGCAGCAGGGCGGGCGTCTCGCTCGGTGGCGCGGCGACGCACATGAACCTCGTCATCCCCTACATCCTGCGCCAGGGCACCGAGGAGCAGAAGAGGCGCTGGCTGCCCGACATGGTCGCGGGCCGGCGGATGGGCGCCATCGCGATGACCGAGCCCGGCACCGGCTCGGACCTGGCCGGCATCCGTACGACGGCGCGGCTCGAGGACGGCCACTGGGTGCTGTCGGGCGGCAAGACCTTCATCTCCGGCGGCATCAACGCCGACCTGGTGATCGTCGTGGCGCGCACCAGCGAGAACGCCGACCGGCGGGCGGGCCTCTCGCTCCTGGTCGTCGACGCCGACAGCGAGGGCTTCAGCCGGGGCCGCAACCTGGAGAAGATCGGGCTCAGGGCCACCGACACGGCCGAGCTCTTCTTCGACGAGGTCGCCGTCCCCGCGGACCACCTCCTCGGCGAGGAGGGCCAGGCCTTCCGCTACCTCGCGCACAACCTGGTGCAGGAGCGGCTCGGCATCGCCCTCGGCGCCCAGGTCTCGGCCGAGAAGGCACTGCGGATCACGGTCTCCTACGTCAAGGACCGCACGGCGTTCGGCCGGCCCGTGTCGTCCTTCCAGAACACGAAGTTCAAGCTCGCCTCCTGCCACGTGGAGGTGACCGCCGGGCGCGCCCTGCTCGACCGGGCCATGCGCGCGCACGAGGCCGGCGAGCTCACCGCCGCCGAGGCGTCCACGGTCAAGGTCTACTGCACCGAGACGCAGAACCGGGTGATCGACCGGTGCCTGCAGCTGCACGGCGGGTACGGGTTCATGCGGGAGTACGAGATCGCCCGGATGTACACCGACGCGCGCGTCTCCCGGATCTACGGTGGCACCAACGAGGTCCAGCGCGTCATCATCGCCAGGGCACTGGGACTGTAGGGGCGAGCGGGAGGCCGGCCATCGAGCTGCAACAGCTCCGCTACTTCGTCGCGGTCGCCGAGGCGCGGAGCATCAGCGGCGCGGGGACTGCGCTCGACGTGACCCAGTCGACCATCTCGCAGTCGGTCAACGCGCTCGAGAAGGAGCTCGGCGCCGCCCTGTTCCACCGGACCGGCCGTGGCATGACACTGACCTCGGCCGGCCACGGTCTGCTCGGCCCGGCGCGCAGGATCCTGCGCGAGACCCGGCAGGCCGAGGCCGCGGTCTCGGCCGATCCGCGCCGCGGCGCGCCGAGGCTCGACATCGCGGTCCTGCCGCCGGCGCTCAACGGTCCGCTGGCCGAGGTCCTCGCGGCGTTCCTCCGATCCGATTCCGAGACGGTCGTGCACGTCCACGAGCTCGGCTCGGAGCAGGAAGCCGCCGAGGTGCTCGCCTCCGGCACGGCGGAGGTCGTCGCGACCCGCCTCCCGCTCGACGTCGGACGCGCCGGCGACCGGCTCGCGACGTTGCCGCTCGGTACGTACGACGTCTACGTCACCCATCCCCCGGGCCCCGGGGAGGAACCGTCCACCGCCGGCCCTGAGCCGCCGATCGGCCTCGCCGAGCTGCACGACGTACCGCTCGTCCTGATGCCGCCGCGTCCGATCCTGTCCGCCGGTATGGAGGCGATGATCGAGGAGAGTGGCCCGCACCTGGTCCGGCGGGCGGTCGTCGGGCAGCAGGAGACCCGCACCGCCTGGATGCTGGAGGGCATCGCGGCGACGCTGCTCGGTTCACGGCGGGCGGCGGAGGCGGCACGGTGCGGAGCACGCCTGGCCCCGTTGCGCGGGGTCACCGATCTCACGGTCGGTCTGGCGTGGGATCCCCGGTCGATGTCGCCGGTGGCGCGCCTCTTCGTGGCCTCCGCGTACGCGGCGGCAGCGCGATCTCCAGCAGCGCCTGGGCCGCCGGCGTCAACCGCTCCGGGCGATGGGCCAACCCGATCCGGCGGAACACCGGCGGATCCAGGGACCTGAGCTCCGCGGCCGGGAGGAGCCGCTCGGCGACGGCGCGCGACACGAAGGTCACCAGGACGTCCTGGGCCACGAGATCCCACAGCAGCCGACGCTGCGCACTGCGAATCCGCGACTCTCCGAGCACCTCGGCCATGGTCCGCTCACTGGCCGTCCGGGGGCCGGGCGCCCGCGCGAGCGCGCCCGACGGCAGGTCCCGGACCAGCGCGCGCGGCAACGGGTCCGGGAGTCCCGCGGCCAGGCCGGGGCCGGCCGCGATGACCAGTTCCTCCCGCGCCAGCTCGACGGTCGCGAGGGAGGCTTTGTGGACGGGGAGCTCGACCAGCCCGATCTCGGCCGCGCCGTCGGTGATCTCGGCCAGCACGGCCGCGACCGACTCGGGCTCGGAGACATGCACCTGCAGGCCCGGGTGGGCGTCCAGCAGGTGCTTGACCCAGGGGCCGAGCGGATGGATCGCCAGGGTCGAGGCCGCCGCGACAGTGAGACGTCCGGCGCCGAGATGCGCCACCCGGTCGACCCGGGCCCGCGCCTCCTCGACCTCGGCGAGGACGGACCGCGCCCGGACCTCGAGTTCACGGCCGGCGTCGGTGAGCCGGAGGCCCCGCCCGACGCGCTCGAACAGGCTGACCCCGAGACGCTGCTCGAGCGTGCGCAGCGCCTGCGAGACCGACGGCTGCGCGACGTACAGCGCCTCCGCGGCGCGGGTGACACCCCCGTGGTCGATGATCGCCACGAAGAACCGGAGCAGCCGCAGGTCCACGCTCACACGGTAGTGCCGTTCCCCCGGCCGCACCGCGGACGATCCATAGGTTTCGACAACCGCGGCCACCGATATCAGGTCTTTGTCGCCGATCGCCACCGGCCGACAGAGTGCGGCCATGAGCGTCGCGTCCAGCACCGCCACGACGCGCCGGCGCGTCGGGACCGGGCCATGGCCGCCCGGGAGACCACCGCCCACCTGACCCGCCTGCTCCTCGCAGGCCGGGTGACCGCCCACGACTCCGCCGTCGCCACGTCCTGGCACGGCGGCGAGAGGACCGCGCCCTGATGACCACTCCGCTCTCCACCGAAGGATCCTGCTCCGGCCGGGTCGCCATCGTGACCGGCGCCGGTCGCGGCCTCGGCGCCGAGTACGCCCGGCGCCTCGCCCGCGCGGGCGCCGCCGTCGTCGTGAACGACCTGGGGGTCGGCCTCGACGGCGAGAACGACGGTACGGCGCCCGCCGACGCGGTGGCCGCCGAGATCCGCGCAGCCGGCGGGCAGGCCGTCGCCAGCGGCCACGACATCTCCTCCTGGAAAGAGGCCGAGCAGCTCGTCGGGCTGGCCGTCGACACCTTCGGCGACCTCGACGTCCTCGTCAACAACGCCGGGGTGCTGCGCGACCGGACGATCGCCCGCATGACGGAGGCCGAGTGGGACTCGGTGATCCGGGTGCACCTCAAGGGCACCTTCGCCACCACCCGCCACGCCGCGAACCACTGGCGCGAGCGCCACGGCGAACGCCCCGGGCGCGTGGGCCGCCTGATCAACACGACCTCCGTCTCCGGCCTCTTCGGCAACGCCGGCCAGGCCAACTACTCGGCCGCCAAGGCCGGCATCGCCGCCATGACGATCGTCGCCTCCCTCGAACTGGGCCGCTACGGCGTGACCGCGAACTGCGTCTCGCCGGGTGCCGCGACCCGGATGACCGCCGCGCTCGGCGGCGACCGCGAACCCGACGACCCGACCCGCTCCCCCGGCTTCCCGGCCGCGGTGGTCGAGTGGCTCGCGTCCCGCCGCTCCGACGGCGTGACCGGTCGGGTGTTCCTGACCTCCGGCAGGCGCCTGTCGGTGGCCGCGGGCTGGGAGCACGGCACCCCCGCCACGCCGAGCGAGGACCTCACCGAGCTCGACGCGACGCTGCGCGGCCTCCTGGCCGCGGCCCGGCCCAACGCCGGCATGCGGGGCTGAGCCGATGCTCGACCGCACTTCGGTGGGCGCCCGCTCGGCGCCGTTCACCCGGGCGTGGACGTCGGACGACGCCCTCCTCTACTCGCTGGCACTGGGCGCCGGCCCCGACCGGCTCGATCTCGTCACCGAGAACTCCGAGGGCGTGGCCCAGCGGATGCTGCCGACGTACGCCGCCCTGCTCGCCGGCGGCACCAGACCACTGCGCGATCGGCTCGGCGGCTGGCCCGCCCACGCCGCCGTCCACGGCGCGCAGCGGGTCACCCTGCCCGGCCCGCTGCCCGTCGGCGGCGAGGTCGAGGCCGTCTCGACCGTGGCGCGCATCACCGACAAGGGCTCCGGGGCGCTGCTGGAGATCGAGGCCACCGGCACGGATAGGGCCACGGGCACCGAGGTGTTCTCCGCCGTGACGTCGCTCTTCCTGCGGGGCCAGGGATGGGGCGAGCCGGAGCGCGGCACGCAGAGCGACCCGGTGCCGGACCGCGCACCCGACCTCGTCGTCGAGGCGTCGACGGGTCCGGGCCAGGCACTCCTCTACCGCCTCTGCGGCGACCGCAACCCCCTGCACAGCGACCCCGCGTTCGCCAAACGCGCCGGATTCGAGCAGCCGATCCTGCATGGGTTGTGCACCTGGGGCGTCACCGCCCGGGTCCTGCTCCAGGAGCTGGACGCGGCCGGTCAGGCCGACCCGCTGGGCCGGGTGGCGTCGTACTCCGGGCGGTTCCGCGCACCGGTCACCCCGGGCGACGGGCTCACGGTCCGCGCCTGGCAGACCGGGGAGGGCACCTGGGCGCACACGACCTCGGTGGGCGAGCGCACCGTCATCGACCGCGGCGAGCTGGTACTGCACCCGCAGGTGGCCGGATGAGCGGCGAGCCCAAGCCCGTCCCACGGCCGACGCCCGAGACGCGGCCCTACTGGGAGGCGACCCGGCGCCGTGAGCTGGTCCACCACCGCTGCGACGGCTGCGGTGCCGGTTCGCAGCATCCGCGGGCGATCTGCGCCTGCGGTTCGACGGACCTGACCTGGACTCCCTGCACCGGGCGCGGCCGGCTGTTCTCCTACGTCGTGGTGCACCGGCCCGAGCCGGTCTTCGCCGACGAGGCCCCCTTCGTGCTGGCCACCGTGGAGCTCGAGGAAGGCGTCCGGATGACGACCCGCATCGTGGACGTGCCCGCCGACCCGGCCGCCCTCCCCCTCGACATGGACGTCGAGCTCCGCTGGCTCGAGCGCGGGGACGTGAACCTTCCGGTGTTCGCACCGGCCGGACCGGGGGGAGCGTGATGGACGCGGTCATCATCGGCGCGGCGGAGACCGACGTGCTCGGCCGCAACCCCGACCAGTCCGTGCTGGGGCTGAACGTCGAGGGCGGCCTGCGAGCGCTGGCCGACGCCGGCCTGGAGCCGGGCCAGATCGACGGCGTCGCCGGCGCCTACTCACCCCACGGCGTCGCCCACGCGCTCGGGATCACGCCTCGCTGGGTCGACTCCACCAATGTCGGCGGCTGCTCCTTCCTGATGCACGTGCGCCACGCCGCGGCGGCGACCGCCGCGGGGCACGCCACCCGGGTGCTGGTCACCCACGGCGAGTCCGGCCGGTCGCGAGCCGGCACCGTGCCGCGGCCCCGGGACCCGCGGTCGTGGACCGGCCAGTTCGAGGAGCCCTACGGCGCCAGGCCGCCGTACACCCGCTTCACCCTCCCCGCCCTGCGCTACCTCCACGACCACGGTCTCGACGAGACCGCCCTGGCGCAGGTCGTCGTCGCCCAGCGTCGCTGGTCCTCCCGGGTGCCGCGGGCCGGGCGGCGGGACCTGATGACCGTCGGCGAAGTGCTGGCGGCACCGGCCCTCGCGTGGCCGTTCACCATCCCGATGATCTGCATGCTGACCGACGGCGGCGGCGGACTGGTCGTCACCGCGTCCGGGCACGCCACGGCCGAGCAGCTCCGGCGCTCGGTGAAGGTGCTCGGCACCGGCGAGGGCTCCGACCCCCTCCTGGTGGCCCAGGCGCCCGACCCGGCCGGCGGCTCCGCGGCCCGGCGCGCCGCCGACGACGCCTTCGCCGAGGCGCGGATCGGGCGATCCGAGATCGGCCACGTCATGGTGTACGACGCCTTCGCGCACCTGCCGTTGATCGGGCTGGAGTGCCTCGGGCTGGCACCGGTGGGCAAGGCGGCCGAGCTGGTCGCCGCCGGCGAGACCTCTCCGGGCGGCTCCCTCCCGCTCAACACCAACGGAGGCGGCCTGGCCTACACCCACACCGGGATGTACGGCATGTTCGCCATCCAGGAAGCCGTCCGCCAGCTGCGCCATGAGGCCGCGGCGCAGGTGCCCGGCGTGAGCACGAGCGCCGTCCTCGGGTACGGCGGGATGTTCACGGCTTCCTCCGTCCTCATCCTCGCGCGAGACTGAGACCACCACGGGAGGCCCAAGGTGCGCAACTTCTTCGAGTACGCCGACAACGACCCGGCCCGGGTCGCCGTCGTCCACACCGACGGCCGGCAGGTCACCTACGGCGAGATGCGGGACGACGCCAACCGGATCGGCAACTTCCTCTGGGAGCGCGGACTCGCCCCCGGGGACACCGTCGCCTGCCTCCTGCCGAACTCCTACCAGCTGATGGCGATGGTCCGTGGCGCGGCGCAGCTCCCGCTCCACCTCACCCCCGTCAACTGGCACCTGACGGCGTCGGAGATCGCCTACATCCTGCGCGACTCCGGGGCGAAGATCCTTTTCACCGCCGATCCGTTCGTCGACCTCGCAGGGAAGGCCGCCGCCGAGGCCGGGCTGCCGGCCGAGAAGGTCGTCGTCCTCGCGGTCGCGCCGGAGGGCGGCGCGGCGCGCCTGACCGGCCCGGTCGCCGCGGCGTCCGCGGCGCCCCCGCGCGGCCGGGGGGCCGGCAACCGCATGCTCTACACCTCCGGCACGACCGGGCGTCCCAAGGGCGTACGACGCCCGCTGCGCGGGATCAGCCCGGCCGAGGCCGCCGGCGCGGCCCTGGCCCGGGCCCGTCGCTACGGCGCGGACCATGAGGACGGCGTGTTCCTCGGCATGGCCCCGATGTACCACGCCTCGCCGCTCGCCTACGCCGACCAGGCCCTCGACGTCGGTCACCGGGTGGTGCTGCTCGAGCGGTGGAACCGCGAGCGGGTGCTCGAGGCGATCGCCGAGCACGGCGTCACGTGGCTCTACCTCGTCCCGCTGATGATGCGGGAGCTCGTCGCCCTGCCGGAGGACGAACGCGCCGCGCTCCGGGTGGGGAGCATCCGGTCCATCGTGCACACCGCCGCGCCGTGCCCTCCGCACGTCAAGCAGGCCATGATCGACTGGCTCGGTCCGGTGCTGGTCGAGCTCTACGGCGGCACCGAGGGGGCGGCCACGATGATCACGTCGGAGGAGTGGCTCGCCCACGTCGGCAGCGTCGGACGCCCGCTGCCCCACGTGAGCCTGCGGATCCTGGACGAGGACCGCGACGAGGTGCCGGTCGGCCAGGTCGGCACCGTGTACTTCAAGAACGAGGAGCTCGCGTTCGTCTACCTCGGTGATCCCGAGAAGACGGCCGCGTCGCGCCTGGACGGGCACGTCACGCTCGGCGACCTCGGCCGGCTCGACGAGGACGGCTACCTGTACCTCTCGGACCGGGCGGTCGACCTGATCATCAGCGGGGGCGTGAACATCTATCCCGCGGAGATCGAGCACGCGCTGCTGGAGCTCCCGGGGGTGGCCGACGCGTGCGTCGTCGGCCGACCGGACGAGAAGTGGGGCGAGAGCGTGCACGCGGTCGTGGTCGTCGACCGCTCGGGCACCCGCGACGAGGTCGCGGCGTCGCTGGACGCCGAGCTCCGCGCCCGCATCGCCGGCTACAAGATCCCGCGCAGCTGGGCGTTCGTGGAGGCGCTTCCGCGGTCGGCGGCGGGAAAGCTGCTGCGCCGCGAGGTACGGGAGAGCGTCGCGACACGGTAAATTCCACTCAGCAAAAGCAGTTTAGAATCACTAGAACACTGAGGAGGAGGATCGCCCGTGCGCGCACTGGTCTGGGACGGAACAGGTCTCCACGTCGACTCGACCATCGAGGTCCGCCCGCCGGGCCCGGGCGAGGTCGCCGTCGACATCACCATGGCCGGCCTGTGCCACAGCGACGTCAGCCCGATGGAGGGCCGCATCCCCCAGCCCGCGCCGGCCGTCCTCGGCCACGAGGCCGTCGGCGTGGTCGCCGCGGCGGGCCCCGGCGCCGGCGTACCCGTGGGGCAGCGGGTCGTGCTCACCGTTCTGCGCCGATGCGGCGAGTGCCGCCACTGCCGCGAAGGCCGGCCGACCCTCTGCCCCGCCTCCGGCCGGCCCGTCGCCAGCCCGTTCTCCCGCGACGGCGAGGTCGTGCACCAGTTCGTCAGGCTCGGCGCCTTCGCCGAGCGGATCGTGGTGGCCCAGGAGCAGGTCGTCGCGATGCCCGCGGAAATCCCCGACCCGGTCGCCGCCATGCTCGGATGCGCCACGGTCACCGCGTTCGGCGCCGTGGAGGACCGCGCCCGGCTCCGGGCCGGCGAGTCCGTGCTCGTGACCGGCGCCGGCGGGATCGGCCTGAACGCGGTCCTCGCCGCCAGGGCGGCCGGCGCGGAGCGCATCGTGGTCGTCGACCGCAACCCGGCGAAGGAGCGGATCGCCCGCACATGCGGGGCGACCGACTTCATCATCGCGAGCGACCCGTCGCAGATCACCCCGGCCGTGCGGGACCTGGTGCCCGGTGGCGTGGACGCCGCGTTCGAGTGCGCCGGCCACACCGGACTCCTCGACGCCGCGATCAGGTCCCTCGCCTGGGGCGGGCAGGTCGTCGTGCTCGGGCTGCCGCCGGCCGGTGCGACCCTCGACCTCGAGGTGCGCGAGCTGTTCCACGACAAGTCCCTGCTCGGCTGCCGGATGGGCTCGGTCGACCCGCACCGGAAGCTTCCCGACCTCGCCGAGCGCGTCCTTCGCGGCGAACTCGACCTGACCCCGCTCGTGTCGGCGGTCGTGCCCATGGAGGGCGCGGCACAGCTCGTCGACGACCTCCGCAACGGCCGCATCGACCGCGGCTTCCTCCGCTTCGGGAGCACCTCGTGACCACGACCGCCCACCACCTGATCGCCGGCGACACGCTGAGCACCTCCCGGACGTACGAGATCACCGACCCCTACACCGAGCAGGTCATCGCCGTGGTCGCCGACGGCGACCGCACCGCGGCCGATGCCGCCGTGGCCGCCGCCGCCGAGGCGCGCGACGCCTGGGCGGCGACCCCGACCGAGACCCGCCGCCGTGTGATCGGCCGCGCCGGCGAACTGCTCCAGGACCGGCGCGACGAGCTCGTCGACCTGGCCATCGCCGACACGGGCGCCCGCCGGGCCGTCGCCGAGCAGACCCAGGTCGACGCGGCGCTGACCCGGCTCCGGTACTGGTCCGCCCAGTCCGCGGACCTGCTCACCGTCCCGGCGGAGCCCGTGAGGGCCGGCCTCGCGGGAACGGTCACGCGCACGCCGGTCGGCGTGGTCGGCTGCATCAGCCCCTACAACTTTCCGCTGCTCGCGATGGTCGCGAAGGTCGCGCCCGCCCTGTTCGCCGGCAACACCGTGGTGATGAAGCCGGCCCCGCAGGACCCGCTGCTCGTCATCGCGCTCACCGAGGCGCTCAACGAGGCCCTGCGGGCGGAAGGCGCGCCGGCGGGCGCGGTCAACCTGGTGACGGGCGCGGGCGCCGAGCCCGGTGCCGCGCTGGTCGACCACCCCGAGGTCGGGGCGATCAGCTTCACCGGCAGCACGGTGGTCGGCACCGAGATCTACCGGTCGGCGGCGCCCGGCATGAAGCGGCTCCTCCTCGAACTCGGCGGCAAGGGCGCGCTCGTCGTACGGGCCGACGCGGACCTCGACGCCGTCGTCGCCGGCGCGACGCGGGCGTGGACGGTCCACTCCGGGCAGATCTGCGTGACGCCCTCCCGCGTCATCATCGACGCCTCGGTGCACGACGAGCTCGTCGGACGGCTGCGCACCGCGCTGGGCGACCTCGTGCACGGCGACCCGCGGGACCCCGCGACGACCACCGTCCCGCTGATCAGCGAGGTCCAGCGCGACCGCGTCGCCGCGCTGGTGGCCGGTGCCCGCGCCGAAGGCGGGACGGTGCACGCCGCGGCGGACGTCCCGGACCACGGCTACTTCCACCCCGCCACCCTCGTGACAGGCGTCGGCCCGGAGACGACGGTCATGCAGGAGGAGGCGTTCGGCCCGGTCGTCTGCGTCACCCAGACCTCCTCGGACGACGAAGCGATCACCATCGCCAACTCGACACGCTACGGGCTCACCGATCAGGTCTACTCGCGCGACCTCGACGCGGCGCGCCGCGTCGCCGCCCGGCTGGCCGCCGCACAGGTCGGCATCAACACCTGCGCCCGACGGGGAGACCTCCCCTTCGGCGGCACCAAGGCCAGTGGCCTCGGGCGCAGCGGCGGCACCTACGCACTCGACTCGTACACCGAACTCCGCGCGACGGTGCATCCGACCGGCTGATGGCGTCGCCTCTCAGAGCGGGCGGCCAAGATCACCCTGAGCGGCAGCGCAGCGCCTCCGTCGCCGCGCGCGTGCCGTTCGTGTCCAGCCGGTGCTCGTGCGGTGCCACACGTCGGCCGCTGAAGGGCGGGGACCAAGGTCCCTCGGATCCTCGGGCCCTCCGGGCGCCTTCGCACCCGGGCCCTTGGTCCCTGGCAGAGAGCCCAATGGCCTTTGGCCGGTGCGCCCGTCCGGGCAGATCCTGAGAGTGGAGGTGACACTTCATGGAAGCCGAGCAGCGGAACGCAGAGGTCTTCATCAACGAGATCGGCGACGAACCGGCCGCCGGGCGGGCCTTCCTGGATCTCGGCGTCGAGCAGGCCCAGAGACTCGGGTGACCCGTCCCTGGAAGGGTCCGCGGGCCCTTGGGCAACGCTCCGCGAAGTCTCTCGCAGCCTTCGCGAGCGGCCTTGTCCCACGCCGCGACGAGGCCCTGTTCGCCCTGGTCACCGGAGGGCTGGCCGCGGGCGGCATCGCACTCTGGCGCGGCAACGACCAGGTCTCCGACCTGCTCTGGCTTCTGGTGACCGCCGTGGCGTGCGTGCCCGCCGCCTGGTGGGTGGTGGACGGCCTGTTGCACCGCCGCTTCGGCAGCGACGTGATCGCCCTGCTGGCTCTCGGGGGCACCCTGGCGGTCGGCGAGTACCTGGCGGGTGCCGTCATCGCCGTGATGCTGACCGGCGGACGTCTGCTGGAGCGGAGGGCGGGTCGCAGGGCGCGTCATGACCTGAGCGCGCTGCTGTCCCTGGCGCCGCGGCTGGCCCACCGGGAGACCCCGCAGGGTCTCGACACGATCGACGCCGACCGGGTCCGGCCCGGCGACACGCTGGTGGTGCGCTCCGGCGAGGTCGTTCCGGTGGACGGCCGGGTGCGGGGCGGTCCGGCGATCGTGGACGAGTCGACGCTGACCGGCGAGCCGCTGCCGGTCGAGCACCCCGCCGACGACGACGTGCGCAGCGGCGCGGTGAACTGCGCGGGGCCGTTCAGCATG
This sequence comes from Actinomadura rugatobispora, assembly GCF_042656285.1. Lineage (GTDB taxonomy): Bacteria > Actinomycetota > Actinomycetes > Streptosporangiales > Streptosporangiaceae > Spirillospora > Spirillospora rugatobispora. The sequence continues at coordinate 51,769 of NZ_JBHSON010000030.1, forward strand.
CGGGCCACCGCGGACGCCGCCTCCAGCACCTACTCCGGCATGGTCCGGCTGGCCTCGGAGGCCGCCGCGGAGAGCGCTCCGTTCGTCCGGCTCGCCGACCGCTACGCCGCGCTCTTCCTCCCGGTCACCCTGACGGTCGCCGGGCTCGCCTGGGTGCTGGCAGCCGATCCGGTCCGAGCGGTGGCCGTCCTGGTGGTCGCGACGCCGTGCCCGCTGATCCTGGCCGCTCCCATCGCCTTCGTCTCCGGACTGTCGCGCTGCGCGCGCCGGGGCGTGGTGGTGAAGGGCGGCGGCGCGCTGGAACGCCTCGCCCGCGCGCGCGTCCTGCTGTTCGACAAGACCGGCACCGTGACCGCGGGACGCCCCTCGCTGGTCGGCATCGACACGGTGGGCGAGGTCCCCCCGCACGAACTGCTCCGGCTGGCCGCCTCGCTCGACCAGGTATCGCCGCACGTCCTCGCCTCGGCGATCGTGCGCGGGGCCCGCGAACGCGGCGAGGAGTCGTCGGTCCCGGTGGCGGCGACCGAACGCGCGGGTAGCGGTATCCGCGGCACCGTGGACGGCCACCGGGTGAGCGTGGGCAAGGCCGACTGGGTGGGGCCCGGCGATTCGGGCTGGGTCGGACGCGTGCGGAACCGGGCGGCGGCCCGCGGCGCCATCACGGTGTTCGTCGGGGTCGACGATCACCTGGCCGGCGTCCTGCTGCTGCAGGACCCCCTCCGGGCCGACGCCGCCCGGACGTTCCGGCTGCTGCGCCGGGCCGGGATCACCCGCACGGTCATGGTCACCGGCGACCGCGCGGCCGTCGCCGAGCCGATCGGCGATCTGGTCGGCGCGGACACCGTCCACGCCGGCCTGTCCCCCGCCGGCAAGGTCGATGTCGTCCGCGCGGAAACCGGCCGCGCGTCCACGGTCATGGTGGGTGACGGGGTCAACGACGCCCCCGCGCTGGCCGCCGCCGGTGTCGGGGTGGCGCTCGGCGCCCGCGGTGCGACCGCGTCCTCCGAGGCCGCCGACGTGGTCATCACCGTCGACCGGCTGGAGCGGCTGGCCGAGACCCTCGCGATCGCCCGGCGCACCCGGACCATCGCCCTCCAGAGCGTGCTGGCGGGCATGGGCCTCTCGCTGGCCGCGATGGCGGTCGCCGCCTCGGGGGGCCTCACCCCGGCTCTCGGCGCGCTCCTGCAGGAGGGGATCGACGTCGCCGCGATCCTCGGTGCGCTCCGGGCTCTCGGCCCCGGCCGGGACCGGTGGCCGCGGCTGTACGGCGACGAGGCGGACCTCGTACGGGAACTCGACCAGGAGCACCGGGCACTGTGGCCGCGCATCGAACGGCTGCCCGCCCTCGCGGACGCCGTATGCGCGCCTGGACGCGCCCCTGCCGAGCGTGAACGCCGCCACGCGGCGGTCGAGGAGCTCACCGGCTTCCTCACCGATCTGGCCGCGCACGAGCGCAAGGACGAGCGGCTGCTCTACCCCGCGGTGGCCCGGGCCCTCGGCGGCGCCGACCCGACCGGTGCGATGAGCCGCGGGCACGCCGAGATCGCGAACCTGGCACGGCGCATCACGTTGTACACCACCGAACTCACCGCCACCGGAACCGATGCCGCGGCACCCGGCGGGGACACGGTCCCCGCAGACATCACGCGCGATCTCCGCCGGGCCGTCGACGAGCTGCACGCCGTCCTGCGCCTCCACTTCGCCCAGGAAGAGGAGAACTACTTCGTTCTGGCCGACACTCCCGACAGCAGGCCCTCGCGGCGGCCCGGCGCGCCCCGTCCGGGGTCGCCGGACCCTCGCCCCCCATGATCAACGCCCTGTCGGTCTCACGGGCATATCGCGAGCGGCGGTGGAGCGGCGCAGTTCGTCCGCCCACAGACGGGCGGCGGCGCGGTGCCCAGCAGGACCTGGAACGGCGGCGTACAGACGAGGATCCCGGCGAGAACGATCTCGCCTGCGATGGCCGCCAGGAGGTAGCGGTTGGACAGGACGCCCACCGATCGCAGTGACGCCGTCTGCGGGAAGGCGTTCTGCAGCAGAGCGCCCTCAGCCCAACGACGGTCGTGCGCCCCCGAGCGCACCGCCGCGCCGTCATCGCCGTGGTGGACCGGTGCCAGGAGCTCATCCGCACGGGGGTCGCCGCTTCGGCCATCGAGAACCTGGACTATTCGCCCCTCGTGCGGGCTCGCGAGGACGCCCGGACCGCGGCGGACGTCCACGACCGCCGGGACACGCTTCTGCGCAGGCTGGAAGGCCTGCCATGACCGGGCGGGCCGGCGCGACGGGAACCGAGGGGCGACGACTGGCCCCGAGCTTCCTACACCCGGATATCACGGGTTCGCGGACCGCTCGTGGTCGTGTCGGGCGGCCGTCGCGGGCGACCGGGCCGGAAACGGCCGCCGCCACGGACTCGTGCTCGACACCGCGCGGAACCGGGTGCTGGTGCAGGTGCCTGGCCCGCCCGGTCCTCTTCGCAGGACGAAAGTCCCCTCCAGGGGAGTGCACAAACAGCGATCATCACTCACTTTCGGTGAGTCGCGGCGTCGTCGCCGGGATGGGCGGTCGGCGGCGCGATCCACCTGATCCGGGGTGCCATTGGTCCCTGGGGAACGCGGGACTTCGGCCCTGCAGGACCGCGTCGGCCCGCGCGAGGCTGGGCCTGATGGGGGTGATGCCGCGATGAAGCAGAGCCTGCGGCTGGGCCGGATCGCCGGAATCCCGTTCGGTCTCCACTGGTCGGTCCTGGCCATACTCGCGCTGGTGGCATTGACGCTGGCCGACAGCGTCCTGCCGACGGCCCGCCCTGGCCTGCCCACCGCCGCCTACGTGGGCACGGCGGTTCCGGTGGCGGTGCTGTTCTTCACCTGCCTCGGGCTGCACGAACTCGCGCACTCGCTCGTCGCGCGCCGCTCGGGCGTCAGGGTGAAGGCGATCACGCTCTGGATGCTCGGTGGGGTCTCCGAGCTGGAGGACGAGGCCTCCACTCCGCGGACCGCGCTGGCCATCGCCCTGGCGGGGCCGGCGGCCAGCCTGGCCCTCGGGCTGCTGGCCGGGGCCGGGGCGCTGGCCGCCCGGACACTGGAGGCCCCGGCGTTGATCTCCTTCGGGTTGGCATGGCTGGCGTTCATGAACGTGGTCCTGGCCGCCTTCAACATGCTGCCCGGTGCCCCGCTGGACGGCGGCAGGGTGCTGGCGGCCGTGCTGTGGCGCGCGTTCGGCGACCGCGCCCGCGCGGACCGCGTCGCGGACCGCGCCGGAGCGTTCCTCGGCCAGGCGCTGGCGATCGCGGGGATCTACGAGCTGCTCGTGCTGCGCAGCGGGGGCGGACTGTGGTTGATCCTGATCGGCTGGTTCCTCCACAGCACCGCCCGGATCGGGGCCGCCGCGCGCAGGTCCCGCGCCGCCCTGCGTGGGCTGCGGGTACGGGACGTGATGACGCCGGATCCCCTGGTGGCGCCGGGCTGGACCACTGTCACCGAGTTCGCGGAGCGGTTGCCGCCGAGCACGAAACAGGCGGTGTTCCCCGTCGTGGACCTGGCCGGATCCGTCACCGGCGTCGTCCCGCTGGACCTGCTCGCACGGCGACCCGGCGCCCGGCCCGCCGCCGTCCGCCTGGACACGATCGCGATCCGGCCGCGCCCGGAACATCTCATGCCCCCCGGCGCACCCGCCACCGAGCTCCTCGACCGGCGTCCGCTGCCGGGCGGGCTCCTGGCCGTGGTCGTCGAGGACGACCACCCGATCGGCATCGTGACCGTGAACGACATCGATCTGATGGTCCGGCGCGCCGCCCTGCCCTCCGCTCCGCCCGCCCACGGGACGGCCGACGGCACGCAGTTCTCCGACGGACCGTACGGGGCGGACTCGGCCCGTACGTCACCCGAAGAGGAGAACAGAAGGAACCGCGCGTGGCACCGCCGTGCTGGACCGCCGACTTCCTGACCGGGTTCGACGTGTGCGTCGCCTCGATCCACTCGCATCTCGACCTGCCGGGCACGGCGATGACCCGGCGGCTGGTACGCGCCTGCGAGAATCCCTTCGTCAACATCCTGGGGCATCCCACCGGACGGCGGATCGGCCGGCGGCCGCCGGTCGAGGCCGACTGGGACGCGGTTTTCGCCGCCTGCGCGCGGAGCGGCACCGCCTTGGAGATCGATTCGTCTCCGGACCGGCTCGACCTCTCCGCGGTTGGTGCCCGCGATGAGGAGCGCGCCGCAGGCACGGCGCACGCCCACATGCCCGATACCCGACGGGACGTGCCGGAACAGCACGTCTAAACCGCCCATGTTTCCAGGGCGAGCAGATCGCGCATCGACACCATGCCGACCAGTCGTCCGTGGTCGTCCACCGGCAGGTGGCGGACGCCCACCTCCAGCATCCGGCGGGCGACTTCACGCGAGTCCTCGTCCAGGGCCGCCGTCCTGATCTGCGTCGAGGCGTACGCCGAAGCCTCTACGGAGGCCGGGTCGGCCGAGGCGGCCAACGCCTCGACCAGGTCCCGTTCGGTAATGAGCCCGCCGACCCGCTCGCCGTCGAGCACCGCCAACGCTCCGACCTTCTTCTCCACCATCCGTCGTGCCACCTCGGGCAGGCGCTCGCCTGCCTGGCAGCCGAAGACCATCGGACGATAGACGTTACTGATCAGCATGTTCCCCCCTGTCGAGTCGATCGCCTCCCGCGACGTCGTCTGGGTCACCGGCCCACCGGCCCTTGCGCGCCGTCCTCGATCCACGATCAGCGCCGCCTACTCCTTCGGTGGCCTGGACGGATTGTGCTCGATGGTGGCGTCGGAGGCCGGGAAGAACGTGCTCTCGTGGCCGTCGTCCCACCGGACGAGGTACGGCGGTTCACCGTCCCTGCCGTGCACCCCCAGGATCTCGGCTTCGCGGTCCGGCTCGCCCAGGTGATGCCCGTGGACGACCAGCCGGTCACCTTCGCTCGCTCGCATTGCGTCCCCCCTGATCGTTTACTCCATATCCATCATCGTTCTCCCGTCATGGGACAGCCAGGGACGAAGGTCCATTCGACGCAGGTCCGTGGCGATCACTTGGCGCGCGCGACGGCGACCGGGCAGTGGGCATGATGGATCACCCCATGGCTGACGGATCCGAGCCAGGGATTCTTGTACCAATGGTGATCGAGCGCGCCCACGACGACCAGGTCGGCGTTGCGAGAGGCGTCCGTCAGCGCGGTGACGGGGTGTTCGCGCACGACCTCCTCGGTCACCTCGATGCCCGGGTGCTCCTTGCGCCAGGGCTCGACCCTCTGGAGGACTTCTGAGCGCGTCCTCTCCTCCGCTTCGCTGACGTCGATCGCCTGTTTCAGGTCGACCAGGGCTGCTCCCATCTGCCAGGCGTGCACCACACGGACCAGCGCGTCGCGCACGGCCGCGGCCTCGAAGGCGTACCCCAGTGCCACGGCCGGGTCGCCGATCAGGTCGATGCCCACGACGATCTCGTCGTGCCGGGTAAGGGCGTCCCCGCGCACGATCACGACCGGACAGGCGGCGTGCGCGGCCACACGCAGCCCGGTGGAGCCGAGCATCATGCTGGTGAACCCGCCCAGCCCCCGGTGCCCCACCACCAGCTCGAAGGCGTCCTCAGACCGGTCGTGCAGCACCGCGGCCGTGCTCTCGGCGATCAGCTCGGTGGTGACGTCGATGCCGGGATGGCGCTCCCGGGCCCTGTGTCCGGCCTCGTCGAGAATCCCCTTGCCGGCGGCGCTGACGGCCCTCGCGGCCTGGCTGGAGGAGACCAGCGGCAGTTCCCGCCGGGCCGCGTCGAGCGAATGCACGATGCGCAGCGGGCGGTGACGCAGGGCCGCCTCGTCGGCCGCCCAGTCGACGGCACGATCGGCATCTGCGGAGGCGTCGGTGCCCACGATGATCGGGTCGGACATCTGGCTCAGCTCCTCAGCGGACGAGTGCCGGATCCCCGGGCTCGTGCCCTGCCCTTCCAGCGTCTCCGTCCGCACGGTGGCGCTCTAGGGGCCAAGGTCCTTGGACGTGGCCTTTGGTCGCTCCACGTGCCGGGGCCGTGACCGCTGCCCGGCTCGGACTCGGAGGAAGCAGGCGAACGCGGGGTCGCTGGAGTCGCGGTGGCGTCCGAGCTCTCGCCGCCACCTTGTCCGTCGTCATGCCGCATCACAGGCCGTGCTCCGCGCCGGAGGAGATCCGACGGCATACTTGCAAGGCCACCATGCCAAACCGTCGAACTGTCCTGACCATGTCACGCTGAGCGAGTTCCTTGGGCGCATGGACCACCGCGGCCGGGCATTACGCATGGTGGAGCAGCGCGTAGCTCACCGATCCGAGCAGCAGCCCGCGGACGCCGCCGAGCCCGTGCAAGCCCGCCACCAGCAGGCGGACACCGGACGACGCCGCTCCCCGCGGTGCGGGTAGCACTCACGCCAGCGGGCCAAGAGCCGCTCCAGCCGTGCCTGCGCCGCCTCGCCGACGCCGTCCGGAGCGAACCGGCGGCGGCAGATCACCGTGGCGTGCCGATTCCCAGGAGACGGCCGCCACTCACGGGGCGCCGTGGGCGTCCGCCTCGGTGAAGGCGGTCTCGAGGGCGGCTCGAGAGGCCAGGGAGCCGTCCACGCCGCCAACCACGCGGCCCGGCTCCCGTTCGGGCGCGGGTTCGCTGCCGCCCCGTACGATCAACACGGAAACGGGGCGTGGCCGACCCCGCCCGGTGAATCCGCCCCAACCTCGCGAGGCTACGACGAGGAGGCCGACGGCGACCGCCGCTCCGATGAGCCTGGCTGCCACCGGCCCCCGTTCGAGCAGAGGGCTCATCCTCACGTCAAAAGCGGTCTCGTGGACGCGCGCGTCCACGAACCCCGGGACCGCCGCGCGCAGGTCCACAGCGGACACGGCAACCGATCCCCCGAAATACGGATCCCATACGCATACATGGACCACGGTGAGCAGCACTCTGCGAACGTCAGCATCGACGACGGCCGGGTCCAGGATCGCCTCGGCCGGGAGGGCCGAAGGTCCCGCTGGCCAAGGACGGACGGCCTCCACCTGGGCCGCGCCCGACCGCGCTGCAGCAAGCCCCGTGCCCGGTCGTCGTGGTTCCCGTGTGAGAGGGCGGGAAGCAATGAGCCCAGCGGGAACCGTCAGGACCTCCGGGGTGCCGGGGCGTCCCCCGGCCGGGGTCCGGCGGCTTCCAGGCGGTCGGCCAGTGCGATCCGCCGAATGTCGCCTATCACCTCATCGAGACGGCAGGTCATGCCGATGATCCGCTCGTTGGTCCAGTCACACTGGCCGGTCCGGAGCACCGCGTGCAATTCCAGACTCACCTCGAATAGGTGACGCACCACGGAGTCCAGGACATCTCCGATGGCCTGCGGTACCTCGCTCTGCGCAACCACGCGCCCACCGTCGGCGGGCGCTGCCGACTCATCGGACCACGGTGCCGCACTCAGCGCTTCTCACCTCATCCGGCCTCACTGGCGGCGAACCAGTACCGACAACCTCCGGGCAGGCGAAACAAAGACACGCATCCCTCCTGCATTGTTACTCGCAAGTACATATCTTGCATAAGGAACAATGCGACCTTTTCCTAAAACTTCGCAAAAGGGGTGGCGTATCGCCCGGGCCGGGACCGCCCCCGGGATGACCGCTCCCCTGACGAGACCTTCATCCGGCACTCCAGGACCTCCGCCCTCTGGTCCTACCGCCGCGGTTCGACGAACCTCGGTTACGAACGGCGGGCCGACGCCTGGAAGGGAGTGTCCGGATGAAGCGACCGACGGTCAGGACGGTCATGACATCGGATGTCGTGACGGTATCGCCCGAGGCCTCGTTCAAGGACGTGATCACGACCCTCGCAGAGCGTGAGATCAGCGGCGTGCCCGTCGTGGACGGCACGGGGCGTGTCCTCGGCGTGGTAACCGAGGCGGACCTGCTCCGCAAGGAGGCGGCCGCCGCCACGGCCGCGGAGCCGAGCCGAAAGCCGCGCACCAAGCGTGAACGGCTGGATCGGGCCAGGTCCGAGGCCGCGACGGCCGGGGACGCCATGAGCTCGCCCGCGGTCACGACCACCGCCGACGCCACCGTTGCCGAAGCGGCGCGGTCGCTGTGCCGCCACGGCTTCAAGCGGCTGCCGGTCGTGGACTCCGCCGGCCGGCCGGTCGGCGTCGTCAGCAGGACCGACCTGCTGCGCGTCTTCCTGAAACCGGACGCGCAGATCCACGACGAGGTGATCCACGAGATCGTCATCGGGAGTCTCTGGCTCGACCCCGCCGAGGTGGAGGCCGACGTGCGCGACGGCGTGGTCACCCTGCGCGGGCGGGTGCCGCTGGCCAGCCTCGTTCCGATCGCCGAACGCCTGACGGCCTCCGTCGACGGCGTCATCAGGGTGATCAACATGCTCGACTACGACGAGGACGACAGCGCACACACGCGCCGGCGCCACGCGGGCCGGCGGACGTCGCACTCCTGAAAGTGCCGTCAGACAGGTCCGCGATGGATCGGACCGGCCTCATGCCCATAGTGGACGATCCGGGCGTCCGGGCCGGGGAAGATCAGGCTTTCCCAGCCGGTGTCGAACCATCTGACCAGGTAGGGAGGTTTCCCATCCGGACTCGTCACCCGGATCGGTTCGTGCGGCCCGGCCCGGACGATGATGATGCGATCGCCGGCGCTCGCCCTCATGACGCCGCTTCATGCGCCACTCGCGCTCATCGCGGACGGCGGCGCCCGGCGAACCGTCGACCCCGCCCACGACCTCGCCGAACCGTGTGCCGGTGGGGGCGATGGCGCTCCAGCTCGCCGCTCGCCGCGCGGCCCGGTGGTCGTGGTGCGGCAGCTCATCGCGTTCGGGCGAACCGCGCACGATCATCTCGGCGTCCCCTGCCTCGGCCATCAGCGCCGCGTGCGCCGGGCCGTCCATCAGCCTCTTGCACCGGGCCGACGCGGATCCTTGATCGGCAGGCCCAGGATCCCTGCCGCTGCCCCTCCTCGCTGATCACGCGCAGCGCCCCGGGGGGCGGCCTCCGATGTTCCTCACGACTTCGTCCGGTCGGGCGTGGGCGGCGCCCTCCTCCGAGGACGACATCCAGATCGTCGGCGAGGCCGACACCGCCCAGCAGACCCTGGGCCCGCATGCCGGGCGCCCGCTCCCACGTCACCGTGCGCCGCGAAATCCGCTCCGCCATGCCCGGGATCGCCTGCCTCATGCTGACCTCCTTAAAGGATCACGGTCGCGTCGACCGGGATCCTTTCCCCGGGCCTGATCACGATCCGGTCTCCTACGGTCACGTCCTCGACCGGGATTCCGGCAGGTGGCCGGCGGCGGCATGTGGGGACTCGGGGACGGCCCTATCCGGTACTTGGCGGGTGCTCTCGAGTCCATCGTTCGTACGCCTGGACGGCGGTGGGCAGCGTGGGGAAGAGCCGGTCCGCGCCGATCCGGTCGGCGATCCCGAAGGCGCGCAGGTCGTCCATGAGGTCCTGTTTGACGCGGGCCAACGCGAACACGATGCCGCGCCGCTCCAGTTCCTCGCGGAGCGCTTCCATGGCGTCCAGGCCGGTGATGTCCACCTCGACGTTCGCCTCGACGTTCAGGACGAACCAGCGCGCCTCCCCGTCGGCGGCGTCGAGCGATGCAAGGGCCCGGCGCTTGAAGTCGACGGCGTTGGCGAAGAACAGCGGCGAGTCGTAGCGGTAGATCACCAGGCCGGGGATCACGGTCGCTTCTGGATAGTCGTCGATATCGTGCATCCCCGCCAGGCCGGGCACCCGTCCCAGGATCGCGTCGTGCGGCCGGGCCACCCGCGCCAGCAGGTCCAGCACCGACAAGCCGATCGCGACGAGCACGCCGTAAAGGATGCCGAAGGCGAGGACGCCGACCAGCGATGCCAGGGCCAGCAGCAGTTCGCTGCGGCGGAACGCCGCGAGCCTGCGGAACCCCGCCACGTCGACGAGGCGGGTCGCCGCGTAGATGACGATCGCCCCCAGCGTGGCCATCGGGAAGAGCGCCAGCAGCGGACCGAGGAACAGCAGGACGCACAGCACGGCCACCAGCGTGACCAGCGAATACACCTGGGTACGGGCCCCAGAGGCGACCGCGATGGCCGTGCGGCTCCCGCTGCTGCTCACGGGGAGGCCGTGCACGAGCCCCGCCCCGATGTTGGCCGGGCCCAGCGCCAGGAGCTCCCGGTTGCCGTCGACCTCCTCCCCCGGGGCGGCGAAGGCGCGTGCGGTCAGCACGTTGTCGGTGAACCCCACCAGCAGGACGCCGACGGCGGGCAGGAGCAGGTCGGGCAGCGCGTCCAGGGGAGGTACGACCGGTCGCGGCAGCCCGGCGGGAACCTCGCCCACGACCTTGATCCCGGCCTGGTCCAGGCCGAAGACGGCCACCGTGACGGTCGCCAGCAGGACGGCCAGCAGCGGCCCTGGAGCCCGCGGGAAGCGCCATTGGACGCCGAAGAGGAACAGCAGGCTCGCCAGCGAGAGGGCCAGCGTCCCCATCTGGACGTCGCCGAGGCCCCGTGCGAAGGACATCACCTCGTCGAGGAAGGTGTTCCCCTGCGTGGGGACGCCGCTGATCTTCTCCAGCTGTCCGGCCACCATGACCACGGCGACCCCGGCCATGTAGCCGACGAGGATCGGGCGGGAGAGCATGTCCGACGCGAATCCCAGGCGCAGGCACCACGCCCCCAGCGCCAGCAGCCCCACCATCACCGCGAGCCCCGCGGCCAAACCCGCGTACACGGCGGTGTCTCCCCCGGCCAGCGGAGCGACGACGGTGGCCGTCATGAGAGCGGTCGTGGACTCCGGCCCGACCGAGAGCCGGCGCGAGGAGCCCAGCGCCGCGTAGGCCACCAGCGCGGGGACCATCGCCCACAGGCCGGCCACCGGGGGCAGTCCCGCCAGCCCCGCGTACGCCATGACCTGCGGTACCAGATAGGCCGCGACCGTGATCCCGGCGAGCACGTCGCCGCGCCACCACGATCGCGGATAGTCGGGCCACCGCGGGCGTCCCGCGTGCCGGACCTTCCGCAAGAGTCCGATCATCGTCCCGGCGCGCCGGCCTTCGGACTCCCGCGTCACCTGGTTCGGGCCACGACGACCGGGCAGCGGGCGTGGTGGATCACGCCGTGGCTGACCGATCCGAGCCGGGGGAGGTCGAGCCGGCCGTGGCCATGGGCGCCGACGACCAGCAGATCGGCCTGGCGCGAGGCGTCCGACAGCGCGGCGACGGGATGCTCGCGCACGACCTCCTCCAGCACCTCGATGCCGGGGTGGGCCTTGCGCCAGGGAGCGTGCGCTTCAACGATCTCCCAGCGCAGCCTCTCTTTCACTTCCCGTTCATCGATCAGGTCGGCCTCGATCTCTCCCAGGCGCCAGGCATGCAGCACACGGACTCGGGCCCCGCGCGTCGCGGCGGCCTCGAAGGCGTATCCCAGCGCAGGGGCCGGGTCGGTGGCAAGGTCGATGCCGACGAGGATCTCGCCGTGGCCGGGTCCGGCGTCGCCGCGTACGATCACGACCGGGCCGGCGGCGTGCGTCGCCAGCCGCAGGCCGGTGGACCCGAGCATGAGGCCGGCGAATCCGCCCAGGCCGCGGTTCCCCACCACCACCTCGAAGGCCCGCCGGGACTGGTCCCGCAGTGCCGTGGCGGTGTTGTCGGTGACCAGTTCCGTGGTCACCTCGATTCCGGGACGCCCCTCGCGTGCCAGGTGCTCGGCCGCCTCGAGGATCCTCCTCCCGGCCGCGGTAACGCTGTCGGCCACGCGACTGGGCGCGAACAGCGGCAACTCGTACAGCCCCTTGTCGATCGAGTGCACGATGTGCAGTGGGCGCCCGCGCGACGCCGCCTCGTCGGCGGCCCACTCGACGGCGCGGTCGGCCCCGGCGGAGGCGTCGGTGCCCACGACGATGGGATCGGACATCTTCCTCAGCTCCTCCGGGGCTTCAGGCCACTTGCTCCGCCGCTCCGATGTCGATCTCGACTTGGGGCGGACTGAGCAGGGTGTTGTGGAGGGTGCACCGTTCGACGGCGGCCCGGAAGCGTCCTTCGTGCGCCTCCGGCAGGCGGACCGGTGGCCGAAGCGACAGGTCGATGCGCGCGATGCGGGCCGGGGAGGCCGCGTTCATGGTGAAGCGGGCACTGACCGCCAGCCCCTGCGCGGGCAGGCCGTGCGAGGCGAGGTAGCGGCGACCGTAGTGTGCCGCGCAGGCGGCCAGTCCCGCCACGAACACTTCGACGGGCGTCGGCCCGGCGTCCATGCCGCCCGCCGAGAACGGCTGATCGATGTGGATCACGTGGTCGCGGATCAAGATGGCGAACGCGTCATCCTCACGGTGGATCACACTGATGTCGTCCATGGCCGTCCCCTTCCACATCACGGAGTGCCCGATATCGGCGATGCCTGTCGACTACAGCGTCACCGCCGCAGCCGTCTCCGACTCAGGGGCGAAGGTCCCGATCGACGGGGCCGAGCGTCCACTGCGCCGGGACGATGCCCGGCCGACGCCAAGCCCTAACCGCGCTCGGCCGGGTGGGTGTACAGGTCGAGCAGGCGCATCCGGGTGGCCTGCAGCCGGTCGACGATGATCTCGCTGAACCGGCTGGACAGCTCGTAGGCCATCGCGGGGTCGATCGCGCACAGCGCGCGGACCAGGGGGCCGTCGAACTCCAGCGCGCGCACCGGCGCCCGCGCGACCGCTCCGAACCGCCACCGGTACGGGGCGTGCAGCCAGGACCAGCCCAGCACCGCGCCCGGCCCGAAGGTCTCGATGATGACCGAGCCCCGGCCGGGCACGTGCAGATCGAGTGCCACCATGCCCGCCTGCAGGATCCAGAACCGGTCCGCGGGGCCGCCCTCGTCGAAGATGCGCTGCCCGTCCGGGAACTCGACCTGCCGGGCCGTGCTCGCGAGCCGGTCCAGCGCCGCTCTGGGCATGCCGGCGAAGAACGCCTCCCGCGCGAGGGGTGCCTCATCGATCATGGCCATCCCCCGACGGGACGATCGCGACCGCGCAGGGAGCGTGCTGCAGCATGGCGCCGCTGGTCGCGCCCGGCAGCAGCGGGTCGAACCCACCGGTCCCCCGGGTCCCGACCACCACGAGATCGGCGTCGCGGGCCGCTTCGAACAGCGCTTCGCGCGGCGGGGTCAAGATCACGGACGCGGCGGCCCCGACTCCCGGACACCTGACCCGCCAGGGCTCCACGGCCTGCTCCAGCCGCGTCTCGGTCACCTGCCGCAACTTCTCCTCCTCCGAGAACAGCGCGAGATCATGCTCGGGCGCGGCGCTGGGCTCCCAGCAGCCGTGGACGGCGCGCAGCGACCATCCGCGCAGCGCCGCCAACTGGAACGCGAAGGCCAGGGCCGCCTCGCCCCCCGGCGAACCGTCGACGCCGGCGACGACCCGTCCATGATCGGTACCCGTCGAACGCACGACCACAACCGGGCGAGCGGAACGGGCGGGAAGGCGCAGCGCGGTGGATCCCAGCGACAGTTCCCCCTGCTCGTGCGAACCCACGACCGCCAGCTCGGCTCCCCGAGCCTCGCGCGTCAGCTCCGCCGCCCAGCGCAGGGCCTCCTCGCTCTCCTTGGACCCGTCATAACCGACGAGGACATATCTCCCCATGACCGGCCCTCCTCCCCGGTCCCCGACCGGTGCCCGTCGAACCGCACCGGCCTGCCACCATGGGACAACGGTCCAGGTCAGCCCCCCAGAGGCGAACGTCCCGAACCGGCGGGACCTGCGCCCACCGCAAGCCTGGGCCCAAAGATTTCTATGCCCCGGGCCCCTCGCCTCTGCAGCGGGTGACGCTCCGGTGGAGGGGCAGAGGTCGACGAAGGAGGTCTCCATGCGGTTGGCACCTGTTCAACGACGCATGAATCCCTGGCTGCCGCTCACTCAAGCCGAGCGACGCCTGGAAACGCCCCTGATCGACGGCCGACCAGCCGCCTGACGAACGCCTCCTGGTCCTAGGACCTTCGCCCCTCCTTCCCCGCCTCCCCACTGCCTAGCGTCGAAACCGGGACAAGGGAGGAATTCCATGCAACGCCGAACGGTCGAGCAGGTCATGACCACGCCGGTCATCGCGGTGGTCGAGGAGACCCCCTTCAGGGAGATCGCCGAGGCCCTGGCCGAGCACTCCATCAAGGCCGTACCGGTGATCGACCGGGACCGCCGCGTCGTCGGCATCGTCAGCGACGCCGACCTGCTCCACAAAGAGGAGTTCAAGGAGCCGGGCGGCGTGCAGCGGCGGCTGTTCGAGGGCCGGCGGCGCCGCTCGGCCCGCGCCAAGGCGGCCGCCGGCGACGCCGCCGGGCTGATGAGCACACCGGTGGTCACCCTGACCGACGACATGCCCGTGGCCAAGGCCGCCAGGACCCTGGCCGAGCACGGTTACAAGCAGGCCCCGGTCATCGACCGCGCCGGACGGCTGACCGGCATCGTGACCCGCTCCGACCTGCTCCGCCTCTTCCTGCGCTCGGACGAGGACATCCGCGACGAGATCATCCGTGAGGTCCTCATCCGCGGCCTGTGGCAGGATCCCGCGCGCATCCGCGTCCGCGTGCACGAGGGCGTCGTCGGCCTGTCCGGCCGTTTGGAGACCAGAAGCCTGGTCGCCGTCTGCGTACGGCTCACCGCCGCCACCGAAGGCGTCGTCGACGTGGTGGACGAACTCACCTTCGTCCACGATGACACCGCCATCCCGGCCTCCCCGGAGGTGTGACGCCGATGGGACCCGCGCCCCCGAGCGCCGCCGTCACCGAAAGCCACTGCGGTGTGGTGTTCTTCACCGGTGACCGCGCCTACAAGCTGAAGAAGCCGGTCGACCTGGGCTTCCTGGACTTCCGGGAGCGGCGGGCCCGCGAACGCGCCTGCCGTCGTGAGGTCGAGCTCAACCGCCGCTTCTCTCCGGACGTCTACCTCGGCGTCGCCGACGTCCACGGCCCCGACGGCACCGCCTGCGACCACCTGGTCGTCATGCGGCGGATGCCTGCCGACCGCCGGCTCTCCACCCTGGTGGCCGCGCGTGCCCCGGTCGACGGGGCGTTGCGCGCCACGGCCCGCACGCTGGCCTCCTGGCACGCCCGGGCCCCGCGCGGACCGGGGATCTCCGCGGCCGGGACACAGGACGCGCTGCTGGGCCGCTGGACCGACGGCTTCGACCAGGTCCGCCCCTTCCACGGCCGGGCCATCGACGCCGCCGAGGCCACCGAGATCGAGGCGCGCACACGCGATTTCCTCACCGGACGGGCCCCGCTGTTCGACGCCCGCATCGCCGACGGCCGTGTCGTCGACGGCCATGGGGACCTGCTGGCCGACGACGTGTTCTGTCTGGACGACGGCCCGCGGATCCTGGACTGCCTGGAGTTCGACGACCGGCTCCGCAGCCTGGACGGCCTCGACGACGCCGCCTTCCTGGCCATGGACCTGGAACGCCTCGCCGCCCCCGACCTGGCCGAGCGCTTCACGGACTGGTACTGCGAGTTCGCCGCCGACCCGGCCCCGCCCTCCCTCCGCCACCACTACGTTGCCTACCGCGCGTTCGTCCGCGCCAAGGTGGCCTGCCTCCGCCATGCCCAAGGCGACCCGCGGGCCGCGGCCGAGGCCGGAGCCCTCTCCGAGGTCGCCCTGCGCCACCTGCGCGCCGGCGCCGTCGGGCTCGTCCTCGTCGGCGGCCTTCCCGGCACGGGCAAGACCACCCTCGCCGGCGCGATCGCCGACCGGCTTGGCTGCACGCTGCTCAGCAGCGACCGGATCCGCAAGGAACTGGCCGGGCTCGCCCCCGACGCGCCGGCCGCCGCCGCGTACGGCGCGGGCATCTACACCCCCGAATGGAGCCGCCGCGCCTACGCCGAGCTGACCCGCCGAGCCTGCAGCCTGCTGGGCATGGGCGAGACCGTCGTCCTGGACGCCTCCTGGACCTTCGAGGACCACCGCGATGCCATCATCGCGCTCGCCCACCAGGAGGGCGCCGAACTGCACGCCCTGCGTTGTGAGGCGCCTTCGGCGGTCACCGTCGAACGCCTCCGTACGCGACGGCACCTCGTGTCCGACGCCGACAGGCACGTCGCCGAAGCCATGGCGGAGTCCGCCGCCCCATGGCCTGAGGCCGCCACCATCGACACCAGCGGCCCTGTGGACACATCGCTCGACCAGGCCCTGGCTGTCGTCCGCCCGCACGGTGCCGAAGACGTCTGGCACCGCTGCCCCACGATGGCCCCCGACTGAGCTCGAGGGGAGCCGGGGCCGCGACGGAACTCGGAGTAGAGACAGTGAGGAGAGCGACGATGACCGCGCTTGTGCCGTTGGAGGAGCGAACCGTGGCCGAGGTGATGACGATGGACCTGCTCACCGTCGCCGCCCAGGAGTCGGTGCTGATGGCATGGGAGCTGATGTGCCGGGCGGAGGTCCACCACCTGCCCGTGGTGGACGTCGAGGGCGGTTTCCTGGGTGTCGTGGACGCCGAGACGCTCACCGCCTCCTGGGACGCCATAGGGCCGCGCAGGGCGCGCAAGCCCGTCACCGCGTTGCTCGATGATCGCTCGAAGGCGTCCGTGCGCCCGGCCGCGCCCGTCCCGGAGGCGGCCCGGGCGATGATGGAATCGGGCCGCGACCACGTCGCCGTCACCGACTCCCACGGCGCCCTGGTCGGCCTGGTCACCGCGCATGATCTCATCGGCGAACTGGCGGGCGCGGAACTTCCCAGGAACGCCCAGCGATCGGGCATGCCGTCGCTAGGGTCGAACCCGTGCTGCCGGCCGACACGCCGGCGTCCCCGTCCCGGGCACGGCGACGCGTCCCGGACCCAACTGCGGCGCCGCGCACCGGCACCTCCCACCAGGGCCGGCCGGACGCGCGCGCGAGGCGTTCTGGAGACCTCGCGGCCGGCGATCACGAAGGGGGCGAGGCGGCGGACGACCGAGGCTCCCGCGCGAACCGGCCCGACGGGTGAACGCCCCCGGTCCCAGCGGGACCCCGGTTCCACACCGCTGCCGTCCGCGTCACGTCCCGGCGGCCCGTTCGTGGGCGTGGAAGATCGCCACCGGGCAGAGCGCGTGGTGGACCAAGGCGTGACCGACCGATCCGAGCAGCAGCCCGCGGACGCCGCCCAGGCCGCGCGAGCCCACCACGAGCAGGCGTGCCCCGGAGGACGCGCGCATCAGGACCTCCCGGGGCGCGCCCTCCACGACCTGCGTTCGGACGTCCACGGCAGGGTGGCGCTCGCGCCCGGGGATCAGAAGCTGCTCCAAGCGCGTCTCGGCGGCTTCGCGCAGCCCCTCGGCGTCCACCAGCGGCGGCAGGTCGTCCGGCCGCGCGTCCTCCCAGGCGACCAGAACGGTCAACGGAGCACCGTGCGCGTCGGCCTCGGTGAACGCCAGTGCCAGGGCGGCGCGGGAACCGGGAGAACCGTCCACGCCGACCACCACGCGCGCCGGCCCCTGCTCGGGCGCGGGCTCGGGCTCGGGCTCGCCGCGCACGACCACCACGGGGCACGGGGCGTGCGCGGCCAGGTGGGCGCCGACCGATCCGAGCATGAGCCCGGTGAATCCGCCCCAGCCGCGCGAGCCGACCACGATGAGGTCGGCGTGAGAGCCTGCCTCGATGAGCCTGGCCGCCGGTGTTCCCCGTTCGAGCACGGGCTTCACCTCGAGATCAGGTGCCGTTTCGCGGAGGTGCCCGACGCCGTTCTCCAGGGTCTCCTGGGCCACCGTGCGCAGGTCCACCACGGGCATGCCCATCGATGAGCCGACGTTGAGCTCCCACACGTGGACCACGGTGAGCGGGACCCCGCGGGCACCGGCCTCGGCGGCGGCCCAGTCCAGCGCCCGGACACCGGCGTCGGAACCGTCGTATCCGACGACCACGCCGTTGATCGTGTTCATGCTCCCCTCACTTCCCGGCCTCTGGCCCGAGCAGCGCTTCCTCGATGCGCCTGGCGACACCCGCGGCGGCCTCCTCGACCTGGGGCGTCAGCCCGGGCCCGAGACCGAAGTCGAGGCCCTCGATCGCGTGGACGCGCAGCCGGCGGGGCATGCGGTCGACCGCCCGCCCCAGTTCGACCGCGTGCTCCAGTCCGAGCGCGTGGCTGCTGGCCGCCGGGCCGCCGCCCTCCTGACCGAGCTTTTCTCCGCCCGTCGCTTCCATGTCCATCTCGTGGACGCGGCCAGGACGGGGCGGGTCGGCGCGCACGGCGTCGACGACGATGGCGAGGAGCGCCCCGCTCCATAGTTCGATGAGGCGGGCGGGTTCGCCGTCGGTCACCGCCAGGGTCGCCGGGACCTTGCCGCGCAACGCCTCGACCACCGCCGGGCCGGCGCCGTCGTCGCGGCGGAAGGTGTTGCCCACGCCGATGACGACGACGCCCTCCGCGATCATGTCCGCTCCACGGTCAGGTCGAGGAAGTGGGTGGAGCAGGAGATGCACGGGTCGTAGTTGCGGATGGCCTGTTCGCACTGGCGGGCCAGGCTGTCGTCGTCCAGGTGGAGGCGTCCTGCGACGAAGCGCGCCAGGTCGTCCTCGATCGCGCCCTGGTTCTGCGACGTGGGCGGGACGATGCGGGCCGAGGTGATCAGGCCGTCCCCGTCGAGCGCGTAGCGGTGGAACAGGACGCCGCGCGGCGCCTCGCTCACGCCGTGCCCGGTGCCCTCGCGCGGCGGCACCGGCACCGACGGCCGCTCGGGCGGTTCGTAGGAGCCGATCAGCCGGAGCGCCTCGTCGATCGCGTAGACGATCTCGACGGCGCGCACCAGGATGCTCTGGAACGGGTTCCGGCATTCGGCGCCCAGCCCCGCCCGCTCGGCGGCCTCCAGCGCCAGCGGTGACAACCGGTCGCGGTTGAGGGAGTAGCGTGCCGTCGGCCCGGTCAGGTACCGCCCGCCGTCGTCGGTGAAGCGGGCGTGCAGGGCCGTCGAGTGGGGCACCTGCTCCTCGGTGACGCGCTGTTCGAAGGCGTCGGCCGTGAAGGACCGCCCGGCGCTGCTGTGCAGGACCCCTCGTTCGATGGGGTACCGGTCGGCCGACAGCGCCAGATGCTCGTGATCATGGGTGAAGTCGGGGAAGTCGAACCCGGCCGCCCATTCGACGGTGTCCAGGGCGTCGTCGAGGGCCCGGCGCAGCGGCTCTGCGAGCGGCGCCAGGTCGCCGGGGGCGGGAGCCCGGTAGAAGCCGCCGACCCGGACGTTCACCGGGTGGATGGAGCGCCCCCCGATCGTTTCCATCAGGGCGTTTCCGGCCTTCTTCAGCCGCAGCCCCCGCTGGACGACGTCCCGGTGGTCGCGGGCCATCTCGACCGCGCCCGGATAGCCGAGGAAGTCGGGCGCGTGCAGCAGGTAGACGTGCAGCGCGTGGCTTTCGATCCACTCGCCGCAGTACAGCAGCCGCCGCAGCTCGTCCAGGCGCCCGTCCAGGGTGACGCCGCAGGCGGCCTCGACGGCCTGGCAGGCGCTCGTCTGGTAGGCGACCGGGCAGATCCCGCAGATCCGGGCGGTGATGTCGGGAGGCTCGGTGTGGGCCCGGCCCCGCAGGAACGCCTCGAAGAAGCGGGGCGGCTCGTAGATGTTCAGCCGCACCTCTTCGACGCGGGCGTCCCGGACCCGGACGTACATCGCCCCCTCGCCCTCGACCCGGGCCAGTGCCCCGACGGTGAGGCTGCGGTCATGCCGGTGGGTCATCCTCGTCGTCCTCGTGCTCGGCGCCGTCGTTGAACGCGGCGACGTTGAAGGTGGACAGCACCCGGTGGGTCTCGTCCTCGGTCATGTCGAGCCAGGGCAGCAGGCCGCGCGTGTTGGGGCGCTCCCCGCTCCAGTTCGGCGAGGGCCCGAAGCAGCCGTAGCAGCCGCGCCCGTAGGCCGGGCAGATCGCTCCGCAGCCGGCATGGGTCACAGGCCCCAGGCAGGGCGTTCCCCTGGCGACCATGACGCACACGGTGCCGCGGCGTTTGCACTCGAAGCAGACACTGTGCCCTGGAATATCGGGTTTGCGGCCGACCAGGAACGCGGTCAGGACCTCCAGCAGCTGCCGCCGGTCGATCGGGCACCCCTGCAACTCGAAGTCGACCTTCACGTGCGCGGCGATCGGCGTCGACCGGTCCAGCGTCGCGACGTACTCGGGCCGGGCGTACACGACCGAGGCGAACTCGCGCACGTCGGCGAAGTTGCGCAGCGCCTGGACGCCGCCGGCGGTCGCGCAGGCCCCGATGGTCACCAGCGTCCGGGAGATCTCCCTGACCTTCAGGATCCGTTCGCGATCCTCCGGCGTGGTGATCGATCCCTCCACCAGCGACACGTCGTAGGGACCGCCCGCCACGCCGCTGGAAGCCTCCAGGAAATGCGCGATCTCCACCTCACCGGCCAGCTCCAGCAGCTCGTCCTCGCAGTTCAGCAGGGTCAGCTGGCAACCGTCGCAGGACGCGAACTTCCACACGGCCAGCGTCGGTTTCTCCGCCTTCCTCATGGCTCCTCCCCCAGGGCCTCCGAACACCTAGAGCTCTCGTACCGCCATCAGCGGGACGGCGCTCTCGTACGGGACGACCGGCCCGTCACGGCACAGCAGCAGCGGGCCGAGCTGGCAGTGACCGCACCATGCGACGCCGCACTGCATGTTGCGCTCCAGCGAGACCCGCACGTCGGCGGCCGACACCCCCCGTGCGACCAGCGCCTCGGCCGTGAAACGCATCATGACCTCCGGGCCGCAGACGAACGCGGCGGCGCCCGCCGGGCCGATCTCGACCCGGTCGGCCAGCGCGGTGATCAGGCCGACATGCCCGGACCAGCGGAAGTCGGCGCGGTCCACGGTGACCTCGCCCCGGGCGCCGAGCGAGCGCCACCGGTCGAGTTCGGCCGTGTAGAGCAGGTCCTCGGGGGTGCGGGCGCCGATCATCACCGTGATCCGCCCGTAGGAGTCCCGGTCCGCGAGCGCGTGCAGCACGGCGGCCCGCAGCGGCGCCAGGCCGATGCCGCCCGCCGCGAACACCACGTCGCGCCCGCGCGCCTCCTCGATGCCCCACGCCGTGCCGAACGGACCGCGCAGACCGATCACCCCGCCCGTCTCCGTGGCGCACAGGGCCCGGGTGACCGCCCCGACCCCCCGGACCGTCTGCTCGATCCGGGGCAGAACGCCGCTCACGGAGATGGGCACCTCCCCGACCCCGAAGGCGTACATCATCGTGAACTGCCCGGGCCGGGGCCGCGCGATCGCTGCCGCGACGGGCTCCAGCCCCACGGTGACGGTGTCATCGGTGTCCGCCCGCCGGGCCGCCACCCGGTACGGCACAGGGGTCATCGCATCCATCACCGACGCCGATCGGGTACCACCGCCACCGGGCAGCGGGCGCGATGGAGCATCGCGTGGCCGACCGAGCCGAGCAGCAGGCCGGTGAAGCCTCCCCGTCCCCGCGTCCCCACGACCAGCAACTCGGCGCTGGCCGAAGCCTCGGCCAGGGCGGGGGCGGGGCGCGCGTGCACGACCTGCCGTCTGAACGGCACGTCAGGGTGCTCGGCCTCGCAGCCCGCCGCGAAATCCGCCAGGGCCGCATCACATTCCTCCGTCACCACCTCCGGTTCGAAGAACAGGGTTTGCCCGGCCCTCGGATCCTCGGCCAGGGGCTGGGTCCAGGCCAGCACCGCCCGCAGCGACGTCCCGCGCAGCGCCGCCTCCCCGAACGCGAACTCCAGGGCCGCCGCGCTGCCGGGTGAGCAGTCCACCCCGACGACGACCCCGGCGGCCGGGGCCTCGGCGGCCGGCTCCTGAGCCGCCGGTTCCCCGGCCTGCCCCACAGGCCGGCCGAGGTGCACCGCCACGGCCGGGCACGACGCGTGTGAGATCACCCGCAGCGCCACCGAGCCCGGCAGGAGCCCGGCCGGTCCGCCCGCACCGTGGCCGCCCACCACGACCATGGCCGCCCCGCCCGACTCCTTGATCAGGACGTCGGCGGGCCGGCCGCCGACCTGCCGGCCGGACACCTTCACCCGGGGAGCCGCGGCCACGGCTCGCCCCAGCGCCTGCTCCACGACCGCCTCGCCGTTGGCGTGCGTCCACTTCCGGATCGCCTCGCTCCGCGGGCCCGCCGGAAGGTCGAACAGCCGGGGAGCGATCGCGTACACGACGCGGAGGGGAGCGCCCCTGCGCGCGGCCTCCGTCGCCGCCCACTCGACCGCGACCAAGCCGTACTCGGAGTCGTCGACCCCCGCGACGATCTCGTCCATACCCACGACGCTAGCCTCCGTGGCAGCTCAGAGCCGGGGACCTTGGTCCTGGTCCGGCACTCCGATGGCCCCGCTCCGGGCCGGGAGAGGCCGGTCACGCGCCGCCCGTCCGCTCTCGTTCCGCGTGGAAGACGGCCGCCTCGGCGGTGATGTCGATGCCGACCGGGCACCACACGATGCAGCGGCCGCAGCCCACGCAGCCCGAGGAACCGAACTGGTCGTACCAGGTGCCGAGCTTGTGGGTCATCCACTGCCGGTACCGGCTGCCCGGCGAGGCCCGCACGCTCCCACCGGGCAGATGGGAGAAGTCGAGGTCGAAGCACGACTCCCACCGCTGCCACCGCTCGGCATGATCACCGGTCAGGTCGGTGACGTCCTCGGTCGTGGTGCAGAAGCACGTCGGGCACACCATCGTGCAGTTGCCGCACGACAGGCAGCGCCCCGCCACCTCCTCCCAGTGCGGGGAGCCGAGGGCGTCCTTCATCAGGTCGTGCAGATCGGCCGCGGGCATCTCCCGCCCCATGTGGTCGGCGGCCTCCGCGACCTCCGCGTCCGCCCGCGCACGGACGTCATCGCCCGCGGCCTCGCACGGGATGCTCTCCAGCAGCCGCTCCCCCGCCTCCGACCCGGTTTCGGCCAGGAACCGGGCGGAGCCGTCCCCGTCCACCAATTCGGTGAGCACCAGGTCATATCCGGGGCCGGCCCGCGGACCCGTGCCCATGGACGCGCAGAAGCAGGTCTCCCCCGGCTCGGTGCAGTTGACCGACACGACGAAGACCTGCTCGCGGCGCCTCCGGTAGGCGGTATCGGCGTGCTCGCCCCCCATGAGCACCCGGTCCTGGACCAGGATCGCCCGGAGATCGCACGGGCGTACGCCCAGGAACGCGTACCGGGGCGCCTCCTCGGGCCGGTCATCGATCGCGAAACCGCCCTCGGTCCGATCGGCCTGCCACAGTCGGACCCGGGGCTCGAGCAGATAGGGCTTCCACGACTGCGGGCCCGCCGAGTGCCCGAAGGCCGCACGATCATCCCGCCGCCGCACCCGGTAACCGCCCGGGGCGAGCGTGACGCCCCACCCGTACGGGAGATCGTCGGCCGACGACAGCTCGTCCAGCACGATCGCCTCGTCCCGGACGGTCGGCCCGACGACGGTGTACCCGGCCGCCCGCAGCGCGCCGAACAGCCCGCGCACGTCCGCCAGCAGCACCGGAGACATGATCGTCACCCCACCTTCCGCTCAGGCACTCTGGTTCCCAGCCAACGACCACCGACACTGCTTTGACCAGGGTCTTTGGGCCCGAGCCCCGCGCTCCGCCCGGTCACGACCGGAGCCCGTTCCCCGACCGCGACGAAGCAGACCCACGACCGGCCCCGGGACCTTGGCCCCTTCCAGGGCACATCCAAGGGCGGCGGTTCAGGCCCGGCCGACCGAAGGGGTGACCGCCACCGTGCAGGGTGAGTGCTGCAACAGCGCCGTGCTGGTCGCCCCCAGCACCAGGGACCTCACGGTGCCGGTGCCCCGGTCGCCCACGACGGCCAGATCGGCCCTCTCGGCGGCCCGCAGCAGGGCGGTCCGCGGGCCCTCCATGATCAGGGAGGTGTCGACCTCGACCCGCGGGTACTTGTGCCGCCACGCCGCGACGGCACGTTGCAGCAGCGCACCGCACGACCGTTCCAGCTCCTCGTGATCGGCGAACAACGCCAGGTCGGACCCGGCGACCGCGCCCGGCTCCCAGCATCCGTGGACCGCCTCCAACCGCCACCCCCTCAGCGCCGCCTCCTCGAAGGCGAACGCCAGCGCCGCGTCGCTGCCCGCCGAACCGTCGACGCCCACCATGACCCGGCCGTGCACGGGCTCGGCCGGGCGCACGGTCACCACGGGCACGTGCGCGCGCCCGGGCAGTTGCAGGACGGTCGACCCGATCAACGGCGATCCCTGTTCATGCGAGCCGATCACGACCAGTTCCGCCTCGTACGACTCGTGCATCAACGCCGCATAGGCCGGTCCGTCCGCCAGCCGCTTCTGGATGCGCAGCGATGGTGCCAACTCCCGCGCCTGGTGCACTCCGCGCTCCAACACGTGCAGGCCCATCCGCTTCACGGTCTCCTCAAGGTCCAAGTCGACATGGCCGATCGGATAGGGCCAGCGCCAGCAATGGCACACCACCAGCTGGCTGCGCCGAAGCCGGGCCTCCTCCACCGCCCAGCGCAGCGCCCGCTCGCCTTCCTTCGTCCCCTCATAACCGACCAGCACGCTCGGATACATGGCCCCTCCTCACGCGATGGCGACGGGCGTCGCCGTCGTTCGAACCCCTGAGTTCAGGCTCGGGCCATCGCTGCGCGGCAGGTAGAGGCGAAAGTCCCAGGCCATCGCTTCGCGAAGGGACCAAAGCCTCTTGGCCCGCGAACGTGCCCTGGACGAGGGTCGAAGGGGAGCCGGCCAGGAGACCGGCAGCCGCACCTCAGCGAGAACGGCAAGGAACGAGCACGATGACGGGTGGACTGATCACCGACCTGTACGAGCTCACCATGGCGGCGAACTACCTGCGCCGCGGGATGAACGGCCCGGCCACCTTCAGCCTGTTCGTCCGTGACCTGCCGCCCGATCGCGGGTACCTCGTCGCCTGCGGGCTGGAGGACTGCCTGGCGTTCGTGGAGGACTACGGCTTCACCGAGGAGGACCTGGACTACCTCCGCGAGGAACAGCACTTCGACACGGCGACGCTGCGGGCACTGGAGAAGCTGCGGTTCACCGGCGACGTCTGGGCCGTTCCGGAAGGCCGGGTGGTGTTCCCCGGAGAACCGCTGCTGGAGGTGACCGCCCCGATCGCCGAAGCACAACTGGTCGAGACGGTCGTGCTCAACCACCTCACCTTCCAGACCTCGATCGCCACCAAGGCCGCCCGGTGCGCGCGAGCGGCCGGTGCGGCACGGGTCATCGACTTCTCCTTCCGCCGCACCCAGGGCATCGACTCGGGGCTGGCCGTCGCCAGAGCCTCCTACATCGCCGGTTTCGCCGGCACCAGCAACGTGGAGGCGGCCCGCCGCCACGGCC
The DNA here is from genome assembly GCF_042656285.1 of Actinomadura rugatobispora. GTDB lineage: Bacteria > Actinomycetota > Actinomycetes > Streptosporangiales > Streptosporangiaceae > Spirillospora > Spirillospora rugatobispora. The sequence goes on from NZ_JBHSON010000030.1 coordinate 77,009, forward strand.
TGCCCGCCGTGGGCACCATGGCCCACTCCTTCGTCGAGGCCTTCCCCGACGAACAGGCGGCCTTCGAGGCGTTCACCGCGGATTTCCCCGACCGGACGACCCTGCTGGTCGACACCTATGACACTCTCGACGGCGTCCGCGCCGCGATCCGCACCGCGCTCCGCGCCGGCGGGCCCGGCCTCCTCAGCGGGATCAGGCTCGACTCCGGAGATCTGGGCGCCCTCGCCGTTCAGGCCCGCCATCTGCTGGACCAAGCCGGCATGTCCGGTACCCGCATCGTGGCCAGCGGCGGGCTCGACGAGTTCAGCATCGCCGACCTCACCGCCGCCGCGGCGCCCATCGACGTCTACGGGGTCGGCACCAGGATGGGCGTATCAGCCGACGCGCCCTCCCTGGACAGCGCCTACAAACTGGTGGCCTTCGAGGGCCGGCCGGTCATGAAACTCTCCACGGGCAAGGCCACCGCCCCCGGCGCCAAGCAGGTGTATCGCAGGGCGGAACGCGACGTCATCACGCTGCGGGACGAGCCCGCACCGCACGGCACGCACCCCCTGCTCCTTCCGGTGATGCGCGGCGGCCGCCGGATCTCCCCAGCCGAGCCCCTCACCAGGGCCCGGGAACGATGCGAGGCAGACATCAATGCCCTGCCCGCTCCGATCACACGGCTGCGCCGTCCCGAAACCGCCACTGTGCGGCTCAGCCCACGGCTGGAGCAAACCCGCGACGACCTCCGCGCGGACCTGCTCTCCAGAGTTCGGCAGGCCCGCACACGCGAAATGATCGACGACGGCGCATGACGCGCTCAGCGCTGTCAGCAAACGCCGACCAACAAGGCAACCGGTCGCCTACCCCACTTCGGCCGAGATTGTTCGCGCCCCGCCTCGCGAAGCGAGGGCTTGGACCTCCGGCGTAGTCAAGAAATTCTCGAAGCAAGTTCGTGACATCATGCCCGATCGTGAGCAGGACAAAGGGAACGAATATCTTCTTTCGGTCTGATGGCGGTGGCGGTCCTCTGTTTGGGGGCATGCTCGGTCGGAGCCGAAGGCACCCCCTCAGGGGCCGGGCAAGGGGCCAATGCGGGGGCACAGCGTCCATCGCCTAGGCTCCCCCCTCGACGCGGTGAGCAGCGAACTTGAGCGCTCCTGGCCCGCCTACACCGCCGTCTACCGGGCTCTGACCGACGGCCACGTGTTCGACGGCGAGTCATACTCCGGCACCTGGCTGGTTTGTGTCCAGACCGAGGACGCCCGGGCCGAGAAAGTGGAACTCGGCTTCCTTCCCCCGCAGGTCCCCTGCCCGGCCGGCGGGCAGGTCGGCAACTGGCCCGCGGTGCCGAATTTCGTCGGCAAGAGCGGCACAGAGGCGAAAAGCACTGCCACACGGATCGGCTTTCCCAACGTCAGCAGCGAGCCCATCGTCCGCGAGGGCTGTGACGACCGCGAACACCTCGAACGCACCGTCTGCGGCCAGACCCCACCCGCCGGGCAGAGCATGCGTGAGCACTACGGATCAACACTCGCCCTACGGGTCGCCTACAGCAGAGGATCCTGCACGCCCTAGGACGTATTTCGGTAGAACGGCATCGGCCGAGCAAAAATCCGAGCCTCAGCATCTCACCTGTCGGCGTGGGACGGTGCGCTGCCCCACTCCCACGCCTCCATCAGGCCGACCTATTTCGCCAGGTGTTCACCGAGCTATCACTTGCCCTGCCCAAGCGCTTTGAGGGCGCGCTCGAACGCCCGTGCGTGCCCCGCCTCGTCGCGCGCATTGTGACGAAACAGCGCCGCCACCTTGACATCTCCGACCTTCTTCGCACGTCTGGCAAACGTCGGATATATCATGCGGGACTCGTACCACTCACCGGCGACGGCCTTGGTGAGGTTGGCGCGTGTCTTGCCGACGAACCCGCGAAGTCTTGCCTCCGCGGCAAAGTGCTCGCGCAGCTCCACGGCGGCGGCACCGCGGAACAGACGCGCCACCGCCCGGTTGCGGACGTGCCGCGCGAACCAGAGGTACTTGGCGTGGGCCATCGCCTCCCCGCGCATGGCCGTGTCCAGGTTGCGCAGTGTCCGCTTCGCCCGGACCTTTCGAGGGCCGGCGGGCACCTGCACCGCTTCGACCTTCGGCGGCGCCGGAACCTTTCCATGGCCGGTCTCCACCACACGCAGCGCGGCCCTGAAGGCGCGCAGATGCGTGCCCTCGTCACGGGCGATCTCAGCGAATCGTGCGGCGGCTTCGCGGTCGCCGTCGATCTTGGCCTCACGAGCGAACCGCGGATACATCGTGCCGTGTTCATAACTCTCGCCTGCGATGGCGTCGCGCAGGGCGGCCACGTCGCCGCGCGGCAGGCCACTCAGCTTGGCCTCTTCGGCGAAGTGCTCGCGCAACTCCACGGTGGCCGTCCGGTCGAAAAGGCGAGCGACCGTCTTCCGCCCCTCCCGCCGGGCCTGCACACCGTACAAGCGGTAGGACGCGTAGGCGAACGCCTCCCCTCCCATGGACTGCCGCAGGTCTGCCAGGGTCTGGGGCTTTGGTGTCCGGCCCGGCGGCGCACTGAACGATCCGGGCGTCGCGAAAGCAGCCCCCACGGGGGCGCACAGCATCAGCACGATTGCAGCCGTGGCGATACTTCGTGTGGGCAGATGCGCCATGAGACCCCCAAGTCCACGCGAAACCACTCTGAGGGGTTTCCTGACTACCCTCCGCGACCACGGGTAGTGGCGATCTGCCGAAACCTGATCGAGGCTTGACGGCAGACCCCGGCGCCCATTGCCCATCCCGTTCGTCAGCAATCAGTCACCCGTCCGAACTGAAAGACGGTTCAACTGCGTGGATTGCCGCCAAGTCTCCAAAACCACCCACATCGTTGATGGGAAATGTGTTGGCTGGTCAGTGCTGCCTACCGTTGAACCATCCAGCCCGTCGTAGGGTGCGAATGCCCCGGCAGGGGCGATATGACTCGCCGCCCGCCCTCCGCGTGACGACGAACGAGAAGTCCCCGCCTGGCACGGCCCGGTGGTCGACCGGGCCCGCCCCCTCGTCCACCGCCCCGGACGCCGCGGAGATCCCGACAGACAGGGCAGACCGGTCCGTTCGGTGAGCAAGTGGATCTTCGACCCAGGCACCCCGGTCGACAGGTTTCGAGCCCGTCAGCCCCCCTTTCGTGGCCCGAACGTTGACCGAGTCGATCGCGCACCGCGACCAGTTCAGCGCCCCCGCTGCGCCCAGTTCGTCCAGCATCACCCGGTGCAGCTTGGCCCACACCCGCGCATCGCTCCACTCGAGCAGCGGTAGATGGTCTGCCAGATGGCGCCAACCACCGGCGGGCCCTGCTGCCAGGTGCAGCCGGTGGTGGCCACGAACACGATCAGCACCCACCGCACCCTCCGGCACCGCCACGGCCGTGACCACCGGACCGGCCCGTCGACCTCGCAGGACCCGGCGCATCCAGCCCTGCCCGTCACGCCGACGGCACCCGCGTCCAGGGCCTGGAATGGCCGCAGCCGACGGGCGGATCGGCGCGGTCGAAGGCATAGCGGCAGCTACTTGACCGCGGCGTCCGGGTACTGGCTGTTCCACCACCTCACCGCGCTACGGCAGCGACGCGCGGTCCGCCGAGCGGGTCGTGACCGAGATCGAGGGGGCAGGCGGGCGCGCGTTCGCCGTCGGCGCCGCCCTGGGCGTTCCCGGTGACGTCGACACGCTTTTCGCGGGCCTTGAGGCCAGGCTCGACAAGCACCTCGGTGTCCCCCCGGAGGAGACCACGCCTGAGCGGTTCGACTAACTGGTGGCGGTCAACCTCAAGGCGCGTTCTCCATCATCCAGCGGGCGCTGAATTCTGGGCCTTCGCGCTCGCCGCCCAGCTCGTGGCGGTCGTGGCCGCCCTCACCGCCGCTTGGGGATGTCGCGCACGGGCCGGGCCCCGCGCGGGCGGCTTCGAGCCGCTCACAGAGAACGGTGCATCATGTGGAGCCCGACATAGCCCTTGTCGGGGTGCCGGAAGCCCTTTGGCACGGTGCCCAGCACCGTGAAGCCGAGGGACTCGTACAGCTTCACGGCCTGCACATTCGTCTCGACGACGGCGTTGAACACCATCGCGCTGAAGCCCGCGGCCTGTGCCCACGTCAGCGAGTCCTCGCACAGGGCCCGGCCGGCTCCACGGCCCTGGTGCGCCGGATCGACCATGTAGCTGGCACTGGCGATGTGTGAGCCGTTGCCCGCACGGTTGGCGTACATGTTCGCAGTGCCGACCACCGCTCCGGTGGTGTCGACGGCGACGACCACACGCCCTGGGTCCGGGACGAGCCACATGCCGCGGGCCTCTTCCTCGTCAACGTCGAGTGGGTAGGGGAATGTGGCCCCCGCCGCAACGATCTGGTGAAAGAACGGCCAGATGGCGGGCCAGTCCTCGGCCGTGGCTTTTCTGATCAGCATGCTCTGCGATCTCCGCAACGAGGAGAAGGACGCATGGCCGAGCGGGCGTGCACCGGCGATCGAGCCGGGCGGACGCCTCCGTGGATCCCGATATCGCCGCCCGGCTGTGCCTTGCGCATGTTCGCTCCTTTCTCAACGGCCTGGGCTTGCGGGCGTGCCATGATTCGCCGGTTGGCTCGCGGGCGGCGTCAGCATGGAACGCGGCACCCTGCGGCGCGTGGACTCGTGGCCGAACCATCACGCCACATGCGGGGCGGAATGTGCCGAACGAGGTCATGACGCCACCGGTGCTGGTGCGCGGATACCTTCGGCCGCTCTCTGGCGGCCACATCACCGGTCGACAGCAGGGTGCCCACACGGCAGCACGCCCGTGAGCCGACGGGCTGGGGATCGCTTACCTCATCAGGGCTGGACGGGCGGTGCGGGCGCCGGCCCGTGGGGCTGTGGTCGAGTCGGGTGCTGGTCGACCGCGGCCACCGGTTGGCGGGACGCGCGGCCCGCGTCCGCGGCGCCATCGGCCTTGACGCGTTGCCCGCCGTGGATCACCAGGGCCCAGGCAAGGCAGGCGAAGGCGGCGATGTTGGCCAGGGTGCGGACGATGTGCCAGGCCATCCACGTGCTCTCGAAGTCGGCGCGCACGGCGGCGAGATCCTTGATGCGCGCCGGGTCGCCGGCCTTGTCGATCCGCTCGTTGAGCGGGATGTTGGCGGCGAAGGTGATGACGAACGTCACCAGGTAGAGCGCCAATCCGGCGATGATCCACGGTAGGGCGTCCCGGCCGTGCCCGCGCCAAGCGAGATACGCCGCCAGCCCGCCGAACAGGATCGCGCCAAGGAAGCTGAGGAAGAACCAGCCGTTCTGGATGGCACGGTTGAGTTGCTGGACGGCCTCGACGAAGGTGCGGTCACTGCTGCGGCCCAGCCCGGGCAGGATTGTGTAGGCCCAGTCGGCCATCAGCCCGGCGACCATGCCGGTCGTGAGCGTCGCGGCGATCAGCGAGACCGTGGACAGGTACTTCATGATCATGCTCCGTTCCAGACTCCGGTGGCGGCAGTGCGCCGCGCGTGGTCGGCGAAGTCGGTGGGCGGGCGGCCGATGGCCCGCTGGACGCCGTCGGTCGGATGGGCGTTGCGGCCGTCCAGCACGGTGGTGAACAGGTAGGCCAGGAACTCGACCACGTCGCCCGGCAGTTCCTGGCGGGCCGCGACCGCGACGTCGGCGATGTCCTCGACAGGCTCGGGCACGTCGCCCGCCGGCAGCGCGACCTCACCGCCCCGCACCATGTCCAGCAGGTGGTCCTCGCTGAAGTTCTGCGCGAACCAGCTCGACCGCACCACCGTCAGGTCGGCCCCGGACGCTCGTACGCGTTCTTCGGCGGCCTGTGACTCCTGCCCACCGCGGCCCGACAGCAGCACCAGCCGCCGGGCGCCGGAGGCGACCGCCATGTCGGCGAACGCGCCGCCCGCGTCCGCCGCCCCCGGCGTCGCCAGATCCGGGTAGAACGCTTCGGTCTCCTGGACCCGAGGGGCGGGGTTCTCCCGGTCGAACGGCGGCTCGCCGGACCGCGAGCCGATACGGACGGCCATCCCGCGGTCCTGAAGCCGCCAGGCCACCCGACGGCCGGTCTTGCCGGTGCCGCCGAGCACGAGAGTGGTGTTCATGGACGGATCACTCCAATGAGCGGTTGCGGACCTGCTCAGGCCCGGCAGGGGGATGAACGTGCGGGGTTGCAGGAGTCGGTGGACCTGGTCTCGTTGGCGCCCCTCGGGCGGATCCGGCCCAGCCCGTGGGCAGACCGGTGCTTCTCGGGGACGCGTTCACCACGAGCGCGCCCGGGCGCCGCACTGCCGCCCGCTACTCCCCGTGGCGTAGCGGACGTGCCGCCCGACGGGTGACGACGCGGGCCGGGCGGGGGCCGCACCATCGCCGGTATCGCAAGCCCCTTCGTGAGCCAAGGAGCGCAGTCATGCACACGCCCCCTCTCAACCGGGCAACGCTGGTCACGGTGACCGGACTGGCCGCCGGCGCCGTCGGCCTGGTGATCCAGAAGGCGGCCGGGGTGGAGATGCCGCCCGTGCCACCCGGCCTGATCATCCTGACGCTGGTGGCCGCCCTGGTCGCCGTGACCCGCCGGCCCTGGACCCTCGTCCTGGCCGTCCTCGCAGCCCTGGCCGAGATACCCGGTTTCGTGGGCAGCGCGATCGACGCCGACACGGCCGGCGAACTCGGCGGGGCGCTGGTCCGCGGCGTCGGCGTCACCACCGCCCTCATCGCGGGTATCGCGGCCGCGGTCATGGCATACCGCTCCCCGCATCGGTCCCCGAAGTCGGCGGCTCGATGACCCTGCTCTCCGCTTGCCCGTCCCGGCCCCTCCTGGGACGGGCAGAGCACGGTTGCCATGCGGTCGAGATGATGCTCTCGCGGCCCCGCTTTCGGCGTGCCGCGGATTGCGGGTCGAAAAGGTCGCTGTTCGGCGTCCGGGCATCAGGTGTCACGTGGGGCTGAGGAAGTGGCCGTCGGTCCTGATGACTTCGCCGGTCGTGTTGGTATTGGCGGCGGAACAGAGGAATACGATCAGGCGGGCGACGTCATCGGAGCGGTTGATCGCCCGGGTCGCGGCGGCACGACCGGGCTTCTCGATGAGCTCGGGTGGCACGTGTTCGTCGCCGGGAGTGAAGCCGGGCATGACCAGGTTGGACAGGATGCCCGCGCAGGCCAGTTCGCGGGACATGGCGCGGGTGAGGCCGTGCAGTCCGGACTCGGCGGCGATGTAGGGGGTGCTGTCGGAAAAGCCGTCCTCCACCGGGCCGGTGGAGACATTGACGATCCGGCCCCACCGTTCCTCGCGCATGTCGGCCACAACGGCGCGAGCCAGCAGGTAAGGACCGATCAGGTTGGCGTTCACCGAAGCCGTGAACCGTTCGGCCGGTGCGGTTTCGAAGAGTTCACCGGGTATTGCCCGCCCGGGCCTGCGCACCGCGTTGTTGACGAGGACGCTGATCGGCCCGAGTTCCCAGCGGGCGTCCTCGACCGCCGCCTCCAGCTCCTCGGGCCGGGCGGGGTCGAGTCGAAAGGAGATCGCGTGGCCCCCTCGCTTCACTGCGAGGGCGGCGGTCTCCTCGGCCGCCTCACGGTCGGTGTGGTAACCGACGGCGACGCATGCCTTCTCCTCGACGAAGGCCAAGGCGGTGGCTCTGCCGATGCCCGAACCGGCGTCGGTCACGAGCACGGTCTTGTCCGTCAGTCCCAGCTCCATCCGTTCTCCTTCGGTGTTCGTTCACGGGTACTCACGGCCGCTCCGTGCACCCCTATCCGGGGACGGTTCGCCAGAATCGGCACGCGCCGCCTCGTGCCGTAGTCGGTGAGCAATCGTCGCCATGGCCAGGCTGGTGGTCGGGTGACGGGTGTGCGGCTACCGGTCGAGGACGGCCTTGGCGGGGCCGAACATGTCCCGCAGGATCCGCGGATAGGAGCCGGCGGTGACCGGCTGTCCGGTGCCGTCGTACTTGGCGGCGACCGCGGCCCGCCCTGGTGCCGCCGTTGAGCAGCGGGGCGTCGGTGACGATGCCGAGGCGCATCGCGGTCAGCGGCTGGCACGGCGGCGCCTGTGTGTCCGCGACGGGCAGCCACGGCATGTCGGCGACAGGGCGGTCGAGGGTGAACACCTTCTCCTGTCGATGCCGGTGAGCCGCTGGTGTCGTGTTCCCGGGTCCAACCCGTCCTCCCGTCGATCGGCATCGCCGTCGCCTGCCTGGTGCGTTCCCGTGGGCTTGCTCGCGGGGTGGTCAGGCCGGTGCCGTGATGGGTTCGAGGATGTCCGCCAGGGCGTAGTGCGGGCGTCCGCGTGGCGGCGGCATCGCGTGTACGGCGAATCGCGTCCGCCGCCTACGTCGAGATGGGGACGCCTGAGACCGGGGCCGCCGGTATCGTCGAGCCGGTGACCGGTGGGAAGCGCCGCTGGCGGAGATGGGCGGCAGAGGGCTGGATATGCCTTCCGTTCCTGGCGACCGTGCTGATCGCGACCGGGCCGGCCGCGGAATTCCAGCATGGCTCGGCTCGCTCACCTGACGCCGCGGGCTACGTGATCGTGACGGCGGCGGCGCTGGCGCTGGCGCTGCGGCGCTGGCCGGGCATCGCGCTGGCGGCCAACACGGCGTTCGTCGCGACCTATCTGGCGGCCGGTTATCCGTTCGGTCCGGTGATGCTCACGGTGCCCGTGGCCGTGTACGGGGTGGCCTCCCGTTGGCCGCTGCCGCGCGCCGCGCTGGCGGCCGCCGCCGATCTCGGGGTACTGATCGTCAGCCTGTTCGCCAAGCGGGTGCGTGACGCGGCGGGCGTGCCCGCGGGTTCGGGTTATTACCCGATGCCCAGGGACGCGATCGTGTGGGGATCGATCATCACGGCCGCGCTTGCGGCGGGCGCGCTGTCGCGGGCCCTCCGCCAGGCCGCCACCGGGGTGCACGCCGAGCAGGCCCGCCGCGTGGTCTCGGAGGAGCGGCTGCGCATGGCGCAGGACCTGCACGACTCGATCGGCCACGGGCTCGCGGCCATCGCGATGCAGGCGGGTGTGGCACTGCACGTTCTCGACCGCGATCCCGAGGAGGCCAGGCAGTCCATGAAGGCGGTGCGGGCCACCAGCCGCGAGGCGCTGGAGAACCTGCGGGCCCAGCTCGACGGGCTTCGGGACATGGGGGCGGCCGCCAGGGCTCCCGCTCCCGGCCTGAGCGACCTCGGCCGGCTGACCGAACGCGTCAGGGCCGGAGGGGTGACCGTGCACGCCGACATCGCACCGGACCTGACCAGCCTGCCCACCGCCGTCGACGCGGTCGCCTACCGCATCGTGCAGGAGTCCCTGACCAACGTCCTGCGGCACGCCGGCGCAGTGCCGGTACGGATCCGGATCCGGCGGGAGGGCGACGCGCTGCTGCTGGAGGTCACCAACACCGGCGGTGCCGCCGGGCCCGCCCCACCCGGAAACGGCCTGGGCATTCTCGGCCTGCGCAGCCAGGCCGAGGTGCTCGGCGGCACGCTCACCGCCGGGCCGGACCCGGACGGCGGGTTCGGTGTCCGGGCCCGCCTGCCGCTGGAAGGGGACGGGAGGTGAGCGCCACGATCCGCGTCATCGTCATCGACGACCAGGCGCTGATCCGGGTCGGCGTACGGACGCTGCTGCGTGGCGAGCCCGGCGCCGAACTCGTCGGCGAGGCCGCCGACGGGCGCACCGGTCTGCAGGTCGTCCGCGCCCACAGACCGGACGTGGTGCTGATGGACATCCGGATGCCCGGCCTGGACGGCCTGGCCGCGCTGCGTGAGATCACCGCCGATCCCGCGCTGGCCGCGGTCAGGGTCGTCATGCTCACGACCTTCGGCCTTGAGGAGTACGTGTTCGAGGCACTGCGGCACGGCGCAAGCGGGTTCGTCCTCAAGGACGCCGAGCCCGACGAGTTGCTGCGCGCGATACGGGTCGTCACCGAGGGCGGTTCGCTGCTGTCGCCCTCGATCACCCGCAGCGTCATCGCCCAGTTCGCCCGGCAGAGGCCCGGCATGGCGCCTCACTCCGGCATCAAGCAGCTGACCGAGCGGGAACGCGAGGTGGTCTCCTGGGTGACCACCGGAATGTCCAACGACGAGATCGCGGTCCAGCTGACCATCAGCACCGAGACCGTGCGCACGCACGTCGGCCGGGCCCTGCTCAAACTCGGCGCCCGCGATCGCGCCCAACTGGTCGTCTTCGCGATGCTGTCTGGTCTCACCCCTCCGGTAGACCCTCCAGGTATGTGAGGTGCCCCGCCCCCGTGGACGGAGGCACCGTCACCCGGAAAGCATCGCCGTGGTCGTCGCCCAGCGCCGGCAACGGCCATCTTGGGGGCCACCAGCCAGGCGCCGTCAGCGGGATGGGCAGTGCGGGGCCGGCCGACGGCGGGCGTCCATGTTGGCTGCCGTGAACAATCAGGGGAGAACGGCCGCGCCGGCGGACAGGCTCGGGTGGAGGTCCGGTCAAGGCGAATCGTGCGCGGTAGTGCTGTGAGGGAATTGCGGGCACGGATGGGTGCTGCTCCGCCGGAGAGCGGAGTCATGTCACCCGGTCGGGGCGTAGATCTGGTTGTTCACGCCGGTGGTGAAGGTCTCGGATGTGTCAAGGCGCAGTTTGATGGTGTCGAGGCCGTCGAACCAGCGGGCTCCTTTGCCGACGATGATGGGATGGACGAAGAGCTGCAACCGGTCGAGCAACTGCGCCTTGAGCAGTGACCGTACGAGGGTGAGGCTGCCGGTCACCGCGATGTCCTTGCCCTCGGACGCCTTGAGCGCCCGGATCCCGGCGGGTATGTCACCGCTGATGATCTCGGTGTTGTTCCAGGTGGCTTCGGTCAGGGTGGTGGTGACGACGTACTTCTTCTGGCCGTTCATGAAGTCGGCGAACTCGTCGTCGCTCGACGGCCAGTAGGCGGCGGACTGCTGGTACTGGACGCGGCCCAGCAGCATCGCGTCGGAGGCGGCCATCGCGGCGCCGACGGCTTCGCCCATCTCGTCGTTGAAGTAGGGGAAATGCCAGGTGTCGGGGTCTTCGGCGACGCCGTCCAGCGAGACGAACAGACTTGCGGCGATCTTGCGCATCGGATGCTCCTCGGACTGGTTGATCCCGCGCGGGGATCGGTGGAACGAGCCGGTCGCCCAGCTCGCGTCTGGGGGGTGAACCGTACCGTACGGTACTAGAGGGTGAACCGTACGGTACTGTACGACCATGGGGGTGTCAATCAGTCGCCCCGGGCGCGAACCAGGAGGGCCGAGAATGCCGACAGCCGACACCTCCCACACGGGAGCCCGCGCGGGCGGCGAGGACGGTGCCGCCGCGCAGACCCGGCGCCGGATCATGGACGCGGCGTTGGAGGTGTTCCTGCGCGACGGCTACGTGGGCGCCAAGACCGACGAGATCGCCTCGACCGCGGGGGCGTCGAAGCAGACGATCTACAAGCACTTCGGCCGCAAGGAGAATCTGTTCGAGCAGATCGTGCTCGACCGCCTCAGCGACATCGGGGAGATCTTCCAGACCGCGATGAGCGAACTGGCGGCCACCAGCGACGTCGAGGCCACTCTGCGGGCGGTCGCGCGGGAGTTCGTGCACACCCTCACGCAGCCGTCGTCCCTGCGGGTGCGCCGCCTCGTCATCGCCGAAGCCAGCCGCTTCCCCAAGCTCGGCCGCGCCTACTTCGAGGCGGGCCCCGAACGCGTGCACGCCGCGCTCTCGTCGTGCTTTGAGGTACTGACCGGCCGCGGGCTGCTGCGGACCGCTGAACCCGTCCTCGCGGCCAACCACTTCACCTGGCTCGTCATCTCCGTCCCGGTCAACAAGGTGATGTTCTGCGGCGACGACATCCGCTTCCGCCCGGAGGAACTCGATCACTACGCCGACGAGGCCGTCCGGGTCTTCCTCGCCGCCTACCGCGCACCCGAATAGCCACCGAGCAAGGAAGAGAACCAAGGAGCCGGAGGTACCGGTCGACGGCACGGACGGCCGGGTGTCCGAACCGCACGGTGCGCTCCTTGTTTCCCTTCCCTCGTACGAGGACCTCGCGGCGGAGCGGGTCAGGCCAGTTCGAAAAGCCCGAGCCCGGTGGCCTTGAGCAACCTGGCAAGCTCCTCCTCGTGGGACCACCACGTGAAGAACTGCTGCAGCGCTCGGTACTGATTGCCGGCTAACCGTCGGAGAAGTTCTCCAACAACCACACCGTTCGCGCACGGATGTCGTCGGCGGTCACTTCGTCCCAGTCCGTGTGCACTGAACGGGCCGGATCCGGGTTCCTCGACGGTGGTGTTCACATTGGCTGAAAGTTTTCCTCTGTTCGAGCGGTGTGAACCTGCGGCCATCACGTCGTTGTCCGTGTTCTCGCTGGTCAGAGGAGGTGGAGCCTTCGGCCGGGGTCGAACCGGCGACCTTCCGCTTACGAGGCGGGTGCTCTGGCCTGCTGAGCTACGAAGGCGTGGCTCCTCGAGGAATCGAACCTCGGCCTCCTGGGTTTCGACCAGGCGCTCTTTCACTGAGCTAAAGGGCCGCTGAGGAACCAGGATTCGAACCTGGATCGCCGCGTCCAGAGCGCGGTGTGCTGCCGTTGCACCATTCCCCACCGATCACTCACCACTGTGCCGTGTGGGCTTTAATCTGGGCAACGCATTATTTTCCGGGTACCGGTCCGGCGAGGGCGAAGCTCAACTTCGATGTCGAATTCGGTAGACTGGGCCCGTGAGCACCGGGGGGCCGAGGGGTCGGGACGCGCAGCGCGGCGGTAATTCTTCTTGGGAGAGGGCCATCCATGTCTGAAACGAGCAACCGCAGGACCGCGCTGTCGAACGCCAGTCGAGGGCGGCGCGGCGGGGAGGGGAAGGAGAAGCGCCGCGGCACCGGCCGCACCAGCCGCGGCCGCCAGACCAGGGCCCAGCTCGTCGAGGCGGCCAAGGCGGTGTTCGAGCGGGACGGCTTCCTGCATGCGCGGATCGCCGACATCTGCGACGCGGCGGGGGTCTCCCACGGCTCCTTCTACACCTACTTCGTGTCCAAGGAGGAGATCTTCAAGGAGGTCGCCGACGCGGTCGAGCTCGATCTCCTCACGCTCGAGCCGGCTCCCGCCGACGCGGACCCCCTCCAGCGCATCCGCGCGGCGAACGAGCACTACCTGCGGGTGTACCGTGCCAACGCCAAGATCATGAAGGTGATCCACCAGGTGGCGACGATCGACGCCGAGGTGCGCGAGACGCGCCTGCAGCGCCAGGACGCCTTCGCGCGGGCCATCGAGCGCCGCATCCGCCAGCTGCAGGACGCCGAGCTCGCCGATCCGGAGGTGGACGCCGGGTACGCCGCCCACGCGCTCGGCGGCATGGTCGCGCACTTCGCCGATCATCTCTTCAACACCGGCAACACCGCCGGGTTCGACCTCGCCACCGCGACCGACCAGCTCACGCGCATCTGGACCAACGCGGTCGGCATCCGGGACGACGTAACTCGAAATTGACGTCAATATTGCGCGGCACTTATCGTGTCGGCATGCCATCACCGAAGCTCGGGCTGAGCCTCACGGGGTTCCAGAAGACGGGGCGTTCGCTCACGGCCACGGCCCAGCGGGCCGAGCAGCTGGGGTACGACTCGGTCTGGTCCGCCGAGGCATGGGGACACGACGCGTTCACGCCGCTGGCCCATGTCGCCGCCGTCACCAGCCGGCTGCGGCTCGGAACCGGCATCGCCCAGATGGCGGCGCGGACGCCGGCCGCGACGGCGATGACCGCGCTGACACTTCAGGAGCTGTCGGAAGGGCGCTTCACCCTCGGGCTGGGGGTGTCGGGGCCGCAGGTCATCGAAGGATGGCACGGGGTGCCGTACCACCCGCCCGTGCGGATGACGCGCGAGTACCTGACCGTGCTGCGCAAGGCGCTGGCCGGGTCCGAGCGGCTCGAGTTCTCCGGCTCGTTCTTCGAGATCCCCTACAGCGGGCCCGGCTCGACGGGGCAGGGGCGCCCGTTGCGGACGACCGTCCGGCCCGAGGCGGACACGCCCATCCTGGTGGCCGCCATGGGGCCCAAGAACGTGGCCATGGCGGTCGAGGAGGCCGACGGCCTGCTCCCCTACCTGTGGAGCCCCACCCGGTGGCAGGACACCTGGGGAGAGGCGCTCAAGAAGGCGCCCGAGGGATTCCAGGTGGCCCCCACCGTGCTCGCCTGCGTCGGGGACGACATCGCGGCCTGCCGGGACCGGGTGCGTCCCCGGATCGCGCTGCACATCGGCGGGATGGGCTCGCGGTCGAAGAACTTCTACGCCTCGCTGGTCTCGCGCTACGGCTACACCGAGGAGGTGCGGCGCATCCAGGACCTCTTCCTGGGCGGCGAGCGCGCCAAGGCCAGTGCCGCCGTTCCCGACGAGCTGGTGGACGATCTGGCGCTGGTGGGCCCGCCCGCCCGGATCAGGGACCAGCTCGCCGTGTGGCGGGAGGGTCCGGTCACCACGCTGATCGTCGAGCCCGCCGAGCCCGGGATGCTGGAGTCCGTCGCGAGCGTGTGGTGAGGCCGCGGGAACGGAGACCTGACTCATGACGACGCTCGGCGCCCCCGAGCTCCTCGCCGGCGGGTTCGTGTTCGCGGAGGGCCCTCGGTGGCGCGCCGGGGAGCTCTGGTTCTCGGACATGCACGGCGAGGCGGTCTACTCGACGACGTCGCGCGGCGAGACCACGCTCAGGCTGGAGATGCCGGGCGAGAAGCCGTCGGGCCTCGGTTTTCTCCCGGACGGTTCGGCGCTGATCGTGTCCATGGCGGAAAGGGCGCTGCTCCGGCTCGCCCCGGACGGGTCGCGCTCGGTCCACGCACGTCTGGGCGAGCTGGTCGCGGACGAACTGAACGACATGGTGGTGGCCGCCGACGGAACCGCGTACGTCGGCAGCTATCCGACCGAGCCCGACGCGGGGGTCCTCGTCCGGGTCGCCCCGGACGGTTCCGCGTCCATCGCGGCCGAGCGCCTGGACTTCCCGAACGGTTCGGCGCTCTCCCCGGACGGGCGGACCCTGATCGTGGCCGAGTCCAAGGGCAGGCGCTTCACCGCCTATGACGTCGACGGCCGCGACGGCCTCGTCCGGCGCCGCGTCGTGGCGACCACTCCGGACGCGGCGCCGGACGGCATGGCGCTCGACGCGGAGGGCGCCATCTGGGCCGCGTTCCCGCTCGCCCACGAGTTCCGGCGGATCCTGCCCGGCGGCGACGTCACCGACCGCGTCCACGTCGGCGACAGGATGGCCATCGCCTGCGTTCTGGGGGGCGATGACCGGCGGACGCTGTTCCTGCTGTCCGCGTCCGACTGGAACGCCGGGAACCTGGCGGGAGCGCGGACCTCCGTCATCGAGACGGTGCGCGTGAGCGTGGCCGGCGCCGGAGTGCCCTGACATGCTAGTATTCAAGCACTGTTGCATGAAACCATAGCAATGTGCCCTCGGCCAGGTCAGGGGCGCCCCAGGGGGCTGAAGCGTGCCCATCAACCCGTCGCCAGCCGTTCTCCGCGCGAGCCAGTTGCTGTGGCACCTGGCCCGGCGGCCGGCGGAGTCGTACTCGGTCTCCGAGCTCGCCAGGATCTCCGACATTCCGCGCGCGACGTGCGACTCCATCCTGCAGGCCCTCGCCGAGAGCGGCCTCGTCGTGCGCCGGGAGCCCGAACTCCGGTACGGGCTGGGCGGCTTCTGCATCGCGCTGGGCGACGCCGCCCGGCAGGCCAATCCGATCCTCAACGCCGCGAGTGAGGAGGCGGAAGAGCTGGCGCGCAGGCTGAACGCGTGCGTGGCGGTGTCGGCGCCGGTGGCCAACGAGACCCGCGTGATGGCGGTGTCGGACTGGGGCCCGCCGCTGGGGCTCCGCCCGCGTCCCGGCCAGTCCATGCCGCTCGTCCCGCCGTTCGGCGCCGTGTTCGTCGCGTGGGACGACGCCGACGCCGCCGCCTGGCTGGCCCACGCCGGCGAGAACCGGCCCGACGAGCATCCGGAACGGTGGCGGAAGGCGCTGGAGGCCATCCGCCGCCGGGGCTACAGCGTCTCGCTGACCCGTGACCGGGCCTCCGGCCCCGCGCCGGACTTCGACACGCTGCTCACCATGACGGACGCCGGGGACGCCCGGCGCCGCCGGGACGAGCTCGTCGGGCTGATGCAGCACACCGAGTACTTCGCCACGGCGATCGACGACGCGGCGACCGTCCGCCTGACGCAGATCTCGGCGCCGGTCTTCGACGCCACCGGGCGCGCTGCCGCGTCGCTGATGCTGCTGGGCCCCCAGCACGAGATCACCGGCGGGGAGCTGGAGGCCCTCGGCCGGCAGGTCCTCGAAGCCTCCCGGCGTGCCACCAAGGCCGCCGGCGGCGGCAGCGGCGCCTGACCCCGCGCCTAGGCCGACAGCAGGTCCAGCGTTCCGAGCTCGCGGATCGCGGCGCACGTGTGGGCGGCCATGGACAGGAACATGCGGTCGGAGTCGGCGGTGCGGGGGCCGCTCGCGCTGATGCAGCCGATCACGGTGATGAGCGGCCCCTGCAGCATCCCGCGCCGGTAGTCGTCGAAGCAGAGCTCGGCGGGGTAGTCCGCGACACCGTGGTGGACGAGCCGCTCGTGGTACGCGCCGACGAGCACCTCCTCGTGCGGCCGCCGGATCTCCGGGGGGAGCGCCGTGGAGAGGAAGTAGGCGAGGTCCCGGGCGGGGAATCCGGCCTCCAGGGTCTGCCAGTCGACCGCCAGCACGTCGTCCTCCGGGCCGAACATGAGGTTGTCGAGCCGGTAGTCGCCGTGGATCAGGGTGCGCCGGGTGAAGGTGTGCCGTCCCCAGTCGGCGACCGCGCCGGCCGTGCGGTGCAGCGTGTCGACGTCCTCCGGCGAGAGCTCGGCCCGGTACCGGTCGACGAAGGCGGCGGTGGCCTTGGCCAGCATCTTCGCCATGATCGCCATGCCGGACGCGTCGAGGCTCCGGAGCCAGGACGAGCCGTGGTCGAGGCGCTCGTCGTTCCAGAACGAGGCGTGCAGCCCGGCGAGGTTCCGGACGGCCGCGGTGGCCTGCGCCAGGGTGCACCCCTCCGTCTGGCGGCCCGGCAGCGCCGGGTGGGCGTCCTCAAGCACGAGGGTGAAGCTGCGGGCGTCGGGGCTCATCTCGGCGCTCCAGCAGCGGGGAACCCGGATCGCGGCGCTGGAGGCGAACGTCCTGTAGAAGCCGACCTCGCTCCGGTAGCCGGGCGCCAGCCGCTTCCTGACCTTCTCGGGCCCGGCGGCCATCTTGAGCACGACGGTCCGGGGGACGCGCGCGTCCGCTCCTCCGCGCTCGGGCCGGACGTCCAGGTGGAAGCGGTAGCTGGCGCCGGTCTGGCCGGTGCCGATCGGCTCGAACCGCAGCCGGGCGACCTCGACGTCGGCGCCACCCGCCCGCAGGACCTCGGTGAGCCAGGCGGGGGTCACCTCCGCCGGGTCGTCGACGAACGCCGTCATCGCATCCTGCCCGGGTTGGCCGGCAGCCTCTTCAGCGCGGCCGGGCGGATCTTCCCGTACTCGGCGACCACGCCGCCCAGTTCGTCCGGGGTGGCCCCGTGCATGATCACGCCGGTCACTCCGAGGTCGAACTGCCGCACCACCTCCTCGGCGCACCGGCGGGCGGTGCCGGTCGCGCTGGTCTCGAACCACTCCGGCGGGATCAGCGACGCGATGTGCTCGAGTTCCGCGGTGGTGGCCTTGGCGTCGATGGCGCCCCGGAACCCGCTGATCAGCGGGTCCGCCCGGAACCGTGCCAGTGCCGCGGGATCCCAGTCGTTGACGCGGACCATGAGGTCGCCGTAGCCCTGCAGGTAGGAGGCGAGCCGGCCGACCGTCTTCTTCAGCCGGCGCTCCTCCGGGATCTCGTCGGACACGGTCGCCAGGACCGACCAGACCCGGACCTCGGCGGGGTCGCGTCCCACGGAGGCGGCGCCGCGGGCGACGGCGGCCAGCGCCTTGGTCACGGCGGCGTCGGAGTAGAACGTGTGCAGGACGACCCCGTCCATGCACCGTCCGGCGAGTTCGAGCGAGCGCGGGCCGAGCGCGGCGAGCATCACCGGCACGTCCTCGTCGAAGTCGGGGTCCTGGTGAAGGTAGGGGTACGTGCCCGCCGGGCCGTCGTGCCGAAGCACCGCGTCGCCGCGCCAGAGCCTGCGCATCACCCCGACGAAGTCCTCGATCTGGTCGCTCGTGATGGGGTCGAGGCCGACCGCGCGGAAGAAGCGGTCGAAGCCGCGGCCGAGGCCGAGGGCGAACCGGCCGCCGGTGAGGCGGTGCATGGTGGTGGCGAACGTCGCGGTGACGATCGGGTGCCGGGTGTTGTGGTTGGTCGCGCCCGTGGCGATGCCGATCGACTCGCTGACCGCGCCGGCGGCGCCGGACAGGGTGGCGGCCTCTTTGGTGGCGAAGCGCTCGGAGATGAAGGTGGCGCCGATGCCCAGGCGCTCGGCGCGGCGCACTTCGCCGATGAGGTCGCGCGGGGTGTCGCTGTGGCCGGCCAGCGTGTAGAAGCCCAGTTCGGCGTACTGCTCGGCCGGCGGCGGGGCCTGGTCGTCGGGCATTGGCTGCATCTCCCGGTTCGGTGGCTACGGGCGGCGGGTGACGGCCCGGTGTTCGAGGGCGCCGCGTCCGCGGCTCATCGCGCGCCGCCGGGCGGCTCGGGCGAGGGCCGGGGGGCGCCCGGCGACGGCGCGGCCATCCGGTCCAGGTAGTCCTGGCGCAGGGGAAGCTTGTAGAGCTTGCCGGTGGGCAGCCGCGGGAGCTCCGCCCGGAAGTCGATGACCCGGGGCACCTTCGGCCCGGCCAGGCGTTGCCTGGCATAGGCCCGCAACTCCTCGGCCAGCCCGGGTGTCGGCTCCACCCCGTCGGCCGGCTGCACCACCGCGTGCACGTACTCGCCCATCTCGGCGTCCGGAAGGCCGAAGACCGCGACGTCGACCACGTCCGGATGCCCGACCAGGCACGACTCGACCTCGGCGGGGTAGACGTTCACCCCGCCGGTGATGATCGTGAACGCCCGCCGGTCGGTGAGGAAGAGGAAGCCGTCGTCGTCGACGTAGCCCAGGTCTCCCAGCGACGACCAGTTCTCGTGCGCGGGGTGGCGCGCGGACCGCGTCTTCTCGGGGTCGTTGTGGTAGTCGAAGACCGGCCTGTCCTGCTCGAAGTAGACCAGGCCGGTCGATCCGGCGGGCAGTTCGGCGCCGTCGGCCGCGCAGACGCGGATCCTGCCGGAGACCGCCCGGCCGACCGATCCGGGGCGCTCCAGCCACTGCGCGGAGTCGATCACGGTCATGCCGGCGCCCTCGGTGCCCGAATAGTATTCGGTGACGATGGGCCCGAGCCATTCGATGACCTGCCGCTTCACCTCGACCGGGCACGGGGCGCCCGCGTGCACGACGCGCCGCAGGCTGGACAGGTCGCAGGACCGCCGGACGTGCTCGGGAAGCTTGAGCAGCCGCACGAGCATGGTCGGGACGGCCTGCAGGTGCGTGACCCGCTCCCGTTCGATCAGTTCGAGCATCTCGCGGGCGTCGAACTTCTCCATGACGACGAGCGTGGCGCCCAGTTCGTGGACGCCCCTCGCCCAGCCGAGCGGGGCGGCGTGGTAGAGGGGCGCGGGGCAGAGGTACACCGACGTCTCGTCCATGCCCGCGACCTGGCGGCACATGGCGGCGCTGCGCGCTCCCGCGGGGTCGTCCACGTCGACCCCGGGCAGCGGGCGTTTGATGCCCTTGGGCCGGCCGGTGGTCCCCGAGGAGTAGAGCATGATGTCGCCGCGCGTCCGGTGGGGCGGGCTCCCCGCTGGCACGGTCTCCAGCGCGCTCTCGTACGACTCGAATCCCGCGGCCTCGCCGCCGATCACCAGCCGCGTCCCGCAGGCCGCGCCGCCGTCGCCGCGGACGGCCGCCGCCGCGGTCTCGGCGAGTTCGGCCGTCGTCACCAGCGCCGAAGCGCGCGAGTCGCGCAGCATGTAGGCGACCTCGTCCACGGTCGCGTAGCGGTTGATCGCCGTCAGGTACAGGCCCGAGCGCATGGCCGCCCACAGCACCTCGCAGTAGCGCGGGTGGTTCTCGGCCAGCACCGCGACGACGTCGCCGGTGCGCAGCCCGCGCGCGTGGAGCAGGCTCGCCAGCCGGGACGACCGGTCGTCCAGTTCCCGGTAGGTCACCCGCCGCCGGCCGCGGCCCATGACCACGGCCGGCTTGTCGGGGACGGTCAGCGCGTGGGTGCCGGGATGCACATGCCCTCCAGCCTCGGCGGTCGCTCTTCGGCGTGCGGACCGCGGTGGACGCACGAAGCGTATGTTGATGTCGATGTCGATATCAAGGGTAGGGATTCAGGCGTTCCGGGATTGACCGGGACGAGCGGTTCCAATAATTTCGACGTCGATATTGCTTTTCTTACCGTGGAGGGTGCGCGAATGGGGCCGACCGAGTCGGATGAGCTCCTGGTCACGCTCGACGCCGGGGTGCTGACCCTGGTGCTCGACAGGCCCGCGTCGCGCAACGCCCTGTCGCTCCGCATGCTCGACGCCCTGGCGGCGGCGCTCGACGACGGGCTGGAGCGCGAGGACGTCCGGGTGATCGTCCTGACCGGCGCCGGCAGCGCCTTCTGCGCGGGCGGCGACGTGGCGACGTTCGCCCGGGGCGAGAGCATCTTCGGCCCGATGGACGAGCCCGGACAGCGGCTGAAGCGGCAGACCGAGAGCCAGCGCGCGACCGTGGTGCGGCTGTGGGAGTCCCCCAAGCCCACCATCGCGCTCCTCAACGGGCCCGTCGTCGGCGCGGGCCTGGGTCTCGCCCTCGCGTGCGACCTCCGTATCGCGGCCGCGTCCGCGGTGCTGCGCACCGGCTTCGTCCGCGTCGGCCTCGCCGGGGACTTCGGCTGCTCCTGGCTGCTGACCCAGGCGGTCGGCGCGGCCAAGGCCAAGGAGCTGCTGTACCTCTCCGAGACCGTTCCGGCGGAGAGCGCGCGCGAGTTGGGCCTGGTCAACGAGGTCGTCGCGGACGAGCGGCTCACCGAGCGGGGCATGGCGATCGCCCGGCGGCTGGCGGAGGGTCCCGGAGAAGCGCTGGCGGCCGTGAAGGCGAACGTCGCGAACGCCCTGCGGAACGGCCTCGCCGAGTGCGCCGACGACGAGGTGCGCGCGCATGTCCGGCTGCTCGGATCGCGGTATCACCGCGACGCCGTCGCCGCGATGGCGCGGCGGCGCTCCACCTGACCCACGCGGCGCCCCGCCTGAAGGCACACGGCGCTCCACCTGAAGCCACGCGGCGTTCCAGCCGAAATCGTGCGGTTTCCCAGCCGGAGCCGTACGGCGTTCCGGCGTTCGCGCACGCTGCGCGCCCGCGGGCCGTCCCCCCGGAGACGAGCGGGCGCCCAGAGCCCCTTCGCCGTCTTGACTCGGCTTCAGCACTCCAGCATTATTTGATGTCGACGTCAAAATTGATCCCCGGACGGGCTCGGCCCGGCGGCCGGAAGGAGCGTGCGGCGGCCTCTGCTGGACGACACCTCGCGCCTGCCCGACCATCGCCTCTCACTCAGGAAACGACGCCATGGTTGCCCGCCCCCTCCGCTTCGTAGACCGGTGCGCGCACGGAGCGCACCGCCCCTCCGGTGCCCCGGCCGACGAACCGCTCCGCGACACGTTGAAGCAGCGGCTGGCGGTGGTCGCGCCGAACACCGCAGAGGCGGTGCGGTTCGTCGGCGGCTGGCTGTTCGACCAGGTGATGGAGGGGTGGGACGCCACCGTCTTCCGTGCGGACGAGGACGACGAACGCCCCCTGCAGATCATCGGGGCCCGCGGGGGCGCCCTGGAGCAGGCGATGGCCGCGCCGCCCCGCGGCGCGCGGCGACAGGCCATCGCGGTCCACACCGAGCTCTACCATCACGACCCGCGCATCCGGCGCATGGTGCTCGACGCCCTGGACCAGCGGTCCGCCGCCGTGAGCCTCTGGGGAGACCTGCGCACGGCGGGCGGCGCCGAGCCGCCCTGCTCGGTGCGCTACCGGCTGAGCGCGGCGGCCCGCGCGTTCAAGGCGCAGGCGCTGGCGGCCGCGGCCGTCGCCGTGGGCGCGGAGGACCCGGTCGAACGGTTCGTCCACATCGAGCCGCTGCGCTTCAACCCCATCTGAGGGGCCGGCGGGCCGCCGGGTCAGCGGGGCAGGCCGAGTCCCCGCTCGGCGATCACGTTCCGCTGGATCTCGTCGGTGCCCCCGCCGAGCCGCAGCCCCGGGGCGAACAGCAGCCGCTCGATCCACGGCGCCGCGTCGGGGTCGTCGGCCACCGTCGCCGCCGTGCCCAGGATCTCGGTGGCCGCACCGGCGGTGAGCCGGGCGTGCTCGGAGTAGAGCAGCTTGGTCACCGGCCCGGCCGCGGCGACCTGGTGGCCCGCCGCGATCCTCGACCGCAGCAGGTCCAGCACCCGCTCGCGGATCACGGCGGCGGCCAGCAGGTCCTGGACGGCGGTGTCGTCCGACCGCCCGAGCCGCCTGGCCAGCCCGACGAGCTGGGTGGCCGACCGCGCGCTCGTCCCGCCGCCGATGGCCGCCCGCTCGCTGGCGAGCATCGTCTTCAGCACGGCCCACCCCTCCCCCAGGCCGCCGATCAGCCCGCTCTCGGGCACGAAGGCGTCGTCGAGGAAGACCTCGTTGAAGTGGTAGCCGCCGGACATCTGGCGCAGCGGGCGGACGTCGACCCCGGGCTGCGCCATGTCGAGCACGAAGCACGACAGCCCGGCGCTGCGCTCCTCCCTGGTCCCGGTCCGGGCGATGAGGAGCGCGAACTGCGCGCTGCCCGCGTGGGAGGTCCACACCTTCTGCCCCGTGACCGACCAGCCGCCGTCCACCGCGCTCGCCCTGGTCTGCGCGCCGCCCAGGTCCGAGCCCGCCCCCGGCTCGGAGAGCAGCTGGCACCAGCCGTGCTCGCCCCGGAGGATGGGCGGGAGATGGGTGACCCGCTGCTCGTGCGTGCCGTGCGCGAACAGGACGGCCGGGACCATCTCCAGCGCGACGGCGAACATCTTGGTCGACACGCCCCACCTGGCCTGCTCTTCGGCGACGACCTCGTCCTGCCACGCGGGCGCTCCGCGGCCGCCGCACCCGGCCGGCCACGACCGGCCGGCCAGGCCGGCGTCGAACAGCCGGCGCTGCCATCGGCGCGTCACGGTCAGGGCGTGCCGCTCCTGCTCGTGGTACTCCTCCAGGGTGCGCGCGTTGACGACGTGCACGGCGGAGAAGTCCTCCGGCGACCCCTTCCGCGGCGCGTTGGCCTCGAACCAGGCGCGCACGTGGGCCTGGAACCCCTCCCGGTCGAGAGCGCTCTCGGGATCCGGAACCTGTGAGTCCGACATCGGGTCTTCGCCTCCATAGTTCTCGGCGCCCGCCATCGACGGCCTCCGGGCCGCCCGTGCGCGGGCAACATGCTAACTTCGATGTCAACTTCGATATTGCGATCCGACGCGGCGCGGACCCGCGCGGCGGATGGGAGGGCTTGATGGAGTTCGGTGTGCATCTGGGCGCGGTGAACCCGCGGCTGTGGGTGGAGGTGGCCGAGGAGGCGGATCGCCTGGGGTTCGAATCGCTGTGGGTCCCCGAGCACCTGGTCGTGCCGATCGCGTCGGCGGGGAGCCCGCACGAGGGCGCGGACCACCCGCCCATCCCGTCGGACATCCCGGTCTTCGACGCGATGGCGGTGCTGTGCCACCTGGCGGCGCGCACCACGCGGATCCGCCTGGGCACCTGCGTGTACAACATCGGCCTGCGGCACCCGTTCGTGACGGCCCGCGCGGCGGCCACGGTGGACGTGTTCTCCGGCGGGCGGCTGGCCTTCGGCATCGGCGCCAGCTGGCTGCGCGCCGAGTGGGAGGCGGCGGGACTGGACTTCGACCGCCGCGGCCCTCGGGTGGACGAGGCCATCGACGTCTGCCGCCGCCTGTGGAGCGACGAGAAGGTCATCGAGCACCACGGCGAGTTCTTCGACTTCGGCCCCACCGCGTTCGAGCCCAAGCCCGTCCAGCGGCCCGGCCCCGCGCTGCACATCGGCGGCGACGGAGCAGCCGCCCTGCGCAGGGCGGCCACCGTCGGCGCCGGCTGGATGCCGATGAACCACTCCCTGGAGGAACTCCCCCGTTCCCTGGACCGGCTGAAGGAACTCGCGCAGCGCGAAGGACGCACCACCCCGATCGAGGTCACGCTGCCCGGCCTGCCCGGCGCGACGCTCAACCACCAGGAAGACCTCGAGCCCTATACCAAGGCCGGCGTCACGCGCCTCATCGTCGCGCCCTGGACCCGTTCCCGCGAAGCGCTGGACGGGCTGCGCCGCTTCGCCGGCGAGTTCCTCGAGCCCGCCCAGGTCTCCGGCTGAGGCGGGACCGGAACCGGAGCGGGCTCCTCGCGACGCCGGAGCCCCGGTGGCCGCCAGAGCGGCCGCCGGGGCGCGGCGGGTGCCCGGTGTCACTCGGCGTCACGCGTCCGGGCGGGCGAGCAGCCGCTGGACGAGTCGCCGCCGGTGGTCGGCCGCGTGCCCGAAGAGCACCTGCGAGCTGTGCGCGCGCTTGAGGTAGAGATGCGCCGGGTGCTCCCAGGTGACCCCGATCCCGCCGTGGATGTGGACGTTCTCGGCCGCAGCGCCGACGAAGGCGTCACCGCAGCAGGACTTGGCCAGGTCCGCCGCCTCCGGGAGGTCGGGCGGGCTCCCGGCCGCGGCCCACATGCCGTGGTAGGCGGCCGAGCGCGCGGACTCGACGCCGATGTGCATGTCGGCGAGCTTGTGCTTGACGGCCTGGAAGGAGCCGATGGGCCGGCCGAACTGCACGCGGGTCTTGGCGTACTCGACGGCCATCTCGAGCACCCGCGCCGCCCCGCCGGCCTGTTCGGCGGCCACGGCCACGGCGGCGAGGTCGAGGACGCGCTCCAGTACCGGCCAGGCCCTTCCCTCCTCGCCGACCAGGCGGGCCGGGGTCGAGTCGAAGGTAATGGCGGCCTGCTTGCGCGTCTGGTCGAGGGTGGCCTGCGGCTCGCGGCGCACGCCGGGCGCTTCGCCGTCGACCGCGAACACGCTGATCCCCGCGTCCGTCCGGGCGGCGACGAGGAGGAGCGAGGCCGTGCCGCCGTCGAGCACGAAGCTCTTCGTGCCGTCCAGCGTCCATCCCCGCGTGCCCCGGACGGCGGTCGCGGTGACGCCGCCGGCGTCCCAGCGGCCGGACGGCTCGGTCAGCGCGAGCGTGGCGACGGTCGAGCCGGCGGCGATGCCCGGCAGGTACTCGCGGCACGCCTCCTCGTCGTCCAGGCCGAGCAGGGTCGACGCCGCCAGGACGACGGTCGACAGGACGGGCGCGCACAGCAGCGCGCGCCCCGCCTCCTCCAGGAGGATCCCCACTTCGACAAACCCGCAGCCGGCGCCGCCGTACTCCTCCGGCACGG
Organism: Actinomadura rugatobispora; assembly: GCF_042656285.1. Classification (GTDB taxonomy): domain Bacteria; phylum Actinomycetota; class Actinomycetes; order Streptosporangiales; family Streptosporangiaceae; genus Spirillospora; species Spirillospora rugatobispora. The sequence goes on from NZ_JBHSON010000030.1 coordinate 102,390, forward strand.
CCAGCCCGGCGAGTCCGAGCTCGCCGGCGAGCCGCCGCCAGACGTCGGGGTCGAAGCCCTCCTCGGTGTCCATGAGCCGCCTGACCTCGGCCTCGGGCGAGGTCTTGTCGAAAAAGTCGCGCACCGTCCGGCGGAGCTCGTCCTGCTCCTGCGTGAACGCGAGATTCACGGGGTCTCCCGCCCGCCCGCGGCCCCGGCCCCGTCCAGGCCGAGCACCCGGAGGGCGTTGTTCCGCAGGAAGTTCGGCCACACGTGGTCCTTCAGGGGCACCTGGGCGAGTTCCGTCATGATGCGGTCCAGGGTCAGGCCCATCGGGAAGTAGCCGCCGTAGATGATCTTGTCCGCGCCGCGGGTGTTGGCGTAGTCGATGATCTCCGCGGGGTAGTAGCGCGGCGCGAAGGCGCTGGTGGAGTAGTACAGGTTCGGCCACTTGAGCATGAGCTTGACGGCCAGGTCGGTCCAGGGCTCCGCGCCGTGGCGCATGACGAACACCAGTTCCGGGAAGTCGTACATGACCTGGTCGATGAGCTCGACGCGCTGGACCATGGAGGGCACCCGCGGACCCGCGATGCCGACCGTCACGAAGACGGGGATGCCCAGCTCGACGCACTTGGCATAGACGGGGTACATCTGCGGCGCGTCGATGGCGAGCTGCGGCAGCAGACCGTGCGGGTAGAGCGACGCCGCCCGCACACCCCACTTCTCGTGGGCGCGCACCAGGTCGCGGATGCCGTCCATGCCCCGGTTGGGGTCGCAGCTCCAGGAGCCGACGAACCGGTCCGGGTGCTCGGCGAGCGCGCGCCCGGCCAGCTCCTCGTTCGCGCTCACGCTGACCAGGCCGACGTCGACGCCGTGCCGGTCCATCTCGCCGAGGACCAGCGCGACCGGGTCCACGTCGCCGTCGGCGTGACCGGCGGGGATGTCGTGGAACATGTACTGCGCCGGCATCTCGAACTCGTCGCGGGACTGCCGGTCGCGGAGCACCGTCCGGATCTGCCGGTACAGCGCCGCGGGGTCCTGGGGGAAGCCGATCATCGTGTCGACCACCCCGACCCCGAACGGCCGGGGCCGGTCGGACGCGGCGGGCGGGTCCGTCGGGAACTGTGAGGCCACCTCAACGCCTTTCGTGGTACCGCTGCACTGACACCGCACCTCCGGCCGGAACGGAGGGTGACGTCCGCGCCGCCGCCGGGGGTGGTCGCCGGCCGGACGGCTACGACGATAGCCCCGGGAGGCGATCGATGTCGACATCGATATTGACGATGCGCCGGATTCCACGGACACTGGAGCCCGCCGGCTGGGGCTCGCCCCTCATCCGGACCAGGATGCTGAGCGGGTGCTCCTGGGCGCGCGAAAGGCGAGGCGGCCTTCCAGGCATCTCCTCCGCGTTCTATGACACTCGAATCCCACCCCCCGAAGAGGTGTCATGTCTTCACCGAACGAGCAACTCCTCCCGGTCCCCCGCACCATGGACGACCTCCTGTCGCCGGCGTGGCTCAACCGGGCGCTCGCCGGCCGGTTCCCCGGCATCGACATCACCCGGGTCACGCCCGGCCCCGTGGTGAGCCGGGTGTCGACCAACGCCCGCTTCCACATCGAGAGCGCGAACGGCCTCCCTCCGGGCCTGTCGCCGAACCTGTGCGGCAAGGGCTACTTCTCCGACGCCGGCTGGTCGGCCCGCCAGGCGGGGGTCTTCGAGGTGTCCTTCTACCGGCACCTGGCGGAGGCCAGCGGCGTCCGCACCCTGCGCAGCGTGTACGCCGACATCGACGCGGAGACCCAGCACGGCGTGGTCATCACCGAGGACGTCGTGGCCCAGGGCGCCACGTTCCTCGACGCCACCAGCGAGTACACGCCGGAACTGGCGGCGGAGAGCCTCGCCGAACTCGCCCGGCTGCACTCCGCGACGTGGGGCGACCCGGCCGTCGCCGAGGCCGGGTGGCTGGAGTCGCGGCTGGACTCCTACATGGGGCAGCGGGGCCTCAAGGAGATCCGCGGCAACTTCGAGAGCGAGATCGGCGCGGGCGTCCCGGAGGAGGTCCGCGACGCCGAGCGGCTCGTCGCGGCCTACAAGGCGCTGGCCGAGCAGACCCGCGGCGCGTCGCCCTGGTCGGTGATCCACGGCGACGCCCATGTCGGCAACCTCTACCTCGACGGCGACGGGCGGCCGTCCTTCCTGGACTGGCAGCTGGTGCAGCGCGGGCCGTGGTACATCGACGTCGGCTACCACCTCGCCTCCGCGCTCACCGTGGAGGACCGCCGCGCGAACGAGAAGGACCTGGTGCGCCACTACCTCGACCGGCTCACCGCGGGCGGCGTCGAGGCCCCGTCCTGGGACGAGGCGTGGCTGGGCATCCGCCGCGGCATCGTCCACGGCTTCTACCTGTGGGGCATCACCCTGAAGGTCGCCCCGGAGGTGACGAGCGTGCTCCAGCACCGGCTCGGAACCGCCGCCGCCGACCACGACGCCTTCGCCGCGGTGGGGGCGTGAGATCCCCCGCCTCTGGCGTACGGCCGGCGGCGGCGCGGCCGGCCCGCGGCGGGTCTTGACACCCCGCCGGGCTCTGCCAGAGCATCGAACTCGACATCGAACTTGATAATCTTCACGAAGAAAGAGGGCCATGACGACGGTCGGTGAACTGCTGCGGGAGCGGGCGGAGGGCGACGGCGACGCGCTGCTGATCGGCGACGACCGGTGGACCTACCGGCAGCTGCTGGAGGAGTCGGCCCGGCGGGCGGCGCTGTTCGAGGAGATGCGCGAGCAGGGGCGGCCGCCGCACATCGGCGTCCTCCTGGACAACGTGCCCGACTACGTGTTCTGGCTGGGCGCGGCGGCGCTCTCGGGCGGCGTGGTCGTCGGCGTCAACGCGACCTACCGGGGCGACCAGCTCGCGCAGCTGGTGCGGCACACCGACTGCGGGCTGATCGTCACCTCCTCCGGCCACCGGCCGCTGCTCGACGGCGCCGACACCGGACTGGGCGCCGACTGCGTCCTCCTCGTCGACGACCCCGAGTACGCCGCGCGGATCGCCGGCCACTCCCCCGAGCCGCCCGACCGGCGGGTCCGGGACGACGACCTGCTCCTGCTGATCTTCACCTCCGGCTCGACCGGGCTGCCCAAGGCGGTGCGCTGCACCCAGGGCCGGCTCGCCCGCACCGGCGCCCACGTCGCCAAGATCGCCGAGCTCGGCGCGGAGGACACCGTCTACTCCCCGCTGCCGCTCTTCCACTCCAGCTCGCTGTTCACCGGCTGGTCGTCCACGCTGAACGCGGGGATCCCGTTCGCGACCCGGCCCAGGTTCTCCGCGTCCAACACCCTGCCGGACCTGCGCCGCCACGGCGCGACCATGCTCACCTACACCGGCAAGGTCCTGAACTACATCCTCGCCACCCCCGAGCGGCCCGACGACGCCGACAGCCGGCTGCGGCTGGCCGTCGGGAACGAGGCCTCGGCCCGCGACATCCGCGAGTTCGCCCGCCGGTTCGGCTGCAACGTCCGCGACAGCTACGGCTCCACCGAGGGCATCATCATCGTCCGGCGCGACCCCACGATGCCCGAGGGCGCCCTCGGCACCGCCGACCCGACGGTCAAGGTGCTCGACCCGGGGACCGGAAAGGAGTGCCCGCCGGCGCGGTTCGGCCCCGACGGGCGCCCCCGCAACCTCGACGAGGCCGTCGGCGAGATCGTGGAGACCGCGCCCGGCGCCGGCTTCGAGGGCTACTACAAGAACGAGGAGGCGACGCGGAGCCGGTTCCGCGACGGCGCCTACTGGTCCGGGGACCTCGCCTACCGCGACGCCGACGGCTGGCTCTACTTCGCCGGACGGTCGAACGAATGGCTGCGCGTCGACGGCGAGAACTTCGCGGCCGCGCCCGTCGAGGCCATCATCGCCCGCCATCCCGACGTCCGCTCCGTCGCCGTCTACGCCGTCCCCGACGACCCGGTCGGCGACCGGGTCATGGTGGCCCTGGAACTGCGCGGCGACGCCGGGTTCGAGCCGGAGGCGTTCGACGCGTTCCTCGCCGGGCAGCCCGACCTCGGCACCAAGTGGCTGCCGGCCTTCGTCCGCGTCACCGCCGAGCTCCCCAAGCTCGCCAGCATGAAGATCGACAAGATGCGGTTGCGGCGCGAGGCCTGGCGCTCGGACGGAGTCGTCTGGCGCCCGGCGAAGGGGCAGCCCCTGCGGCCGCTGTCCGACGCCGACCGGGACAGGCTCGCCCCCCTCCTCCCCTGAGCGGAGACGCCAACGGGCAGGAAGCCGTCATGGTCCGGCTTCCTGCCCGTTCGGCTTGCGCGTGTCAGACGGAGAGGATGGAGACTCCGGCGGTGCCGGGTGCTCCGTAGAGCTGTGCGTAGCCGACCCGGGGCTGGCCCGGGACTTGGCGTTCTCCGGCCTGGCCTCGGAGTTGGAGTACCAGTTCGTGGACCTGGCGCAGGCCGGAGGCGCCGATGGGTTCGCCGTTGGCGATGAGGCCGCCGTCGGTGTTGACCGGCAGCCGCCCGCCGATCTCGGTGGCGCCCTCGGCCAGCAGCCGCTCCTGCTCGCCATCGGCGCACAGGCCGTTCTCGGCCATGTGGATGATCTCCGCGCCCGCG
>NZ_JBHSON010000031.1:0-106366 GCF_042656285.1 Actinomadura rugatobispora
CGCGGTCGACGGCAACGCGTCCCCCGGATTGAGTCGACCGTCGGCGACCTGTGCTCGCAGGTCATCGGCGATCTGGAGGTATCCGGGGCGTCCCGTCCTCTTGACCATCGTCCGCCTTCCCTCATGGCTGTGGACTCCAGTTCAGCACAGTCCGACCGACCAAGAAAGCCAAGGCTGCCTTGACAGCTTGGCCGTCTATGTCGACTATGTTGTCTAAGTACTTCACAGGACGGACCGCAGGAGGATCCGCGTGCGCAACATCCCTGTAGACATCTCGGCTCTCACATTCGTGTGTGTGTCGCCGCCGCGTCCGAAGCTGGTGGACCAGGACACGGGCGAGGTGAAGGTGGACCGCAGCGGGCGGACGGTGTTCACCGTGGGTCTGTCGGCGGCCGACCCGATGGGCCGGGTCGAACTGCTGAACATCTCGGTTTCCGGCGACCAGGAGGTCACCCTCGGCCAGATCGTCTCCCCGGTGGGCCTGGTGGCCTTCCCGTGGGAGCAGGTCCGCAACGGTGAGAAGCGGTGGGGCATCGCCTACCGCGCCGACCGCATCGTCCCCGCGGCCGTGCCCTCGCCCGCCACTGCGGACGCCGCTTGAGCCGGGGGAATGACGGTGAATGATTCGCTGATGGTGCTCGGGGTCCTGGCCGCTGCGGCGGCCGGGCTCTGGGCCTGGCGCCGCTGGCACCCGGCCTCGTTCTGGTACGGCGTGGCGTTCCCGGCGCGGGCGGTGCTGGTCTACCTGACCTGGCATCACATCGCCTCCGGCTGCAAGCTGACCCGGCACCGCCAGCGCTGGCGCCTCACCCTGGACGCCGTCCCCGCGGCGGGCCTGGTGGTACGCGGCGCGGCCGGGATCGTCGAGCACAAGCGGCGCATGCGCCGTGTCGACGTCGAACGCGCTCCGCGGCTGGGGCTGCTGCGGCCGACCGCTCAAGGGTGGCGAGTTCGCCTGCGGCTGCACGATGGCCAGGTCCCGGCCGACTACGAGCGTGCGGCGGAGGGGATCGCGCACGCGTGGCGGGTGCACTCGGTGCGGGTGGTGGACGTGCGGCCGGGTCTGGTGACGCTGTGGGCAACCATGCGCGACCCGCTCACCGAGGTGACCGTGACCCCGGCGACAGGTGAACTGCTGCGGGTGCGGCCGGGCAAGCTGGAGAACGGCCAGGACTGGGTCATGGACCTGCGCACCGTCCCGCACTGGCTCAACGCGGGCGCCACCCAATCAGGCAAGTCGAACCTGGCGAACGCGATCATCGCGGGCCTGGCGCCACAGCCCGTGGCGCTGGTCGGGTTCGACCTTAAGGGCGGTGTGGAGTTCACCCCCTACGCGCCCCGCCTGTCGGCGCTGGCCACGACCCGTAAGGAGTGTGTGGGGCTACTGGATGACCTGGTGGGCGAGGTAGAGGCCCGCATGGCCGTGTGCCGTCGGCACGGTGCCCGGAACGTGTGGCGGCTGCCGGAGAGCCTGCGGCCGGTGCCGATCGTGGTGCTGATCGACGAGGTCGCCGAACTGTTCCTCATGGCCGACAAGGCCGAGAAGGACGAGGTGGCCAAGACCGGTACAGCGCTACTGCGGGTGGCTCAGCTCGGCCGGGCGTTCGCTGTCCACCTGATCGTGTGCGGCCAGCGGATCGGGTCCGACCTCGGGCCTGGCGTCACCGCGCTGCGCTCCCAGTTGTCCGGGCGGGTCTGCCACCGGGGCAACGACCCCGAGACGGCGAACATGACGCTCGGCGACATGGATCCCGCTGCCCTGGACGCCGCTCGCGCCATCCCCGCCGAGACTCCCGGCGTGGCCGTCGTCGCCGGTCAGGACGGTTCCTGGCACCGTGCCCGGTCGGTCTACCTCTCCGAGGAGACGGCAGAGCAGGCCGCCCGCGACCACGCCCACCTGACCCCTGCCTGGGACATCGTCATCGGCTCTGTCCCCACCACGCGCCCGCCTCTGCCTGAGGCCGCGTAACCCCCGCTTCTCCCCTCCCTGCGGCTGGGTGTGAGCCCTGATCACGCCACGTCCCTACCCGACCCATGCCCGAAACCGCACTCTCGGAGGTAGTAGCCATGGCTGCCCAAGTGATCGCCCTTCGTCCCCGTCCCGTCCCCGCGTCCCTGCCCGTCCCGGCAACCCGTCCCCGGTCGTCCTGGGCGTCCCCCGCCGTCCCGCCGGTCGCCGTGGGCTGGGACGCCTTCCGCTCCCTGCACCTCGCCCGGTGCGAGATGTGCGCCGACTCCTTCGCCTCGTCCCGCGCCGACGAGGTCGACCAGTGGGCCGACACGCACCGCTGTGACCTTGAACTGGTCGCGCTGCTGGCCGAGATCACCGTCCGGCGGGCGGCATGACCCGCCTCCTGGGCGCCGTCGCCGACTCCGGGCCCGTCCTGATCCTGGCGGGGATCGCTGCGGCGGGGTCGTTCACCCACATCCGCGACACCGCCACCGAACATGGCCAGGGCGGTTGGATGGCCTGGGCCATCGCGGTGTGCATCGATCTGACGTGCGTGATGGCGGCCCGTGAGCGGCAGCGCGACAAGCGCACCGACCGGCACACCGGGCGGCTGTCGTGGCCGACGGTGGTCCTGGTCGGCGGCATCCTGCTGTCCCTGGCCGCGAACCTGGCGCAGGCCGACCCGTCCCCGTGGGGCTGGATCACCGCTGCGACGCCCGCCGGCGCCTTCCTCGTCGCGGTCTCCATGCTCGAACGCCGTACCACCGGGGCGACCGGCCAGGGCGACGAACAGTCGCATTCGACTGCCGCAGCGGTGATGACGGCGCCGCCGTCCTTCGGCCGTCCCGACCCGTCCCCGGCACCCCTGCCCCAGGACGAGAACCGTCCCGAGTTGGCCGCCGATGTCTCTGCTCGTCCTGGCGAGGAGGGCGACCAGGACGGACAGACCACGATTCCCGTCCCCACCGACGAGGGCGACACCTCCTCGTCCTCGTCTCCGGCGCCGCTGGTCGACTTCGCCCGCCGTGTGCGCCGCCGAACACCACACCGCGCACGGGCGCCCGATCACCCGTGACGCGCTACGTGCCCGGCTGGGGGTGTCCAACCAACTCGCCTCCGACCTCCTCCGCCAGCTCCGCACCGAACACGCCTGACCGATTGAGGGAGACCACCATGACCGCCCCCACCGACCCGACCCGCCCGATCGTTCCCGGTGACCTGTTCGCCCGCCACCAGACCATCACCGGCCTGCGCGCCCTGGCCGACTTCATAGAGGACAACCCGGCCGTGCCGGTGACCTCGCTCGGTGAGTTCTACGCGGTCTACACCCGCACCGACACCGACGCGGACGGCCGCGCCCTGATCGACGACGTCGCCGCACTCCTGGACGTCCAGGTCTGCGACGACACCGACCGCGGCGGACACTACCGGGCCAGCCGCTCCTTCGGCCGCATCACCTACCAGGCCGTCCACATCCCCCCGCGCGCCCAGGAACTCCACGAAGCCCGGTGGAGCTACGCACGCAACATCGTCCTCGACCCGCCCACCGACGAGACCACCAACGGGGCCCCGGGTGGCGCCGACGAGTCGGCCGATGGCGAGCAGGCCGCCTGATGGACGACCACATCCCGGACGACCCCCAGCGTGAGGACTCCCCGCCCGTGGTGGTGTGCGTGCGGCGCTGGGCCTGCGGCACCTGCGGCGGACGCGGCATCGCCTCCGAAGGCGAGACCTGCCCCGACTGCAACGGCTTCGGCAACTGCTGAAAGGACAACCGCCCATGTTCCTGCGCCGCTGCGGCTTCGCCGCCCTCTGGATCGTCCTGGCCCTGTACGTACTCCGGCACCCGACCACCGCCGCCGACTCACTCACCGCCGTCTTCAGCGCCATGGCCGCGCTCGCCGATGCGCTCTCGGCCTTCGTGACCGCCCTCTGACCACGCCCCCGGCGCGGCAGCACAGCCGCCAAGCAAGCACACCGCGCCGGGGGCCACGCCCCTCGCCCGCCTCAACGACGAACGGGAGACCCGCCCATCGTGCCCGACGCCGCCCCGGCCGTCACCACACCCCACATCACCGGCGTCGCCGCCCGCGACATGGCTACTCGCTACAACCGGCCCGACTTCGCCCGCTGGGCCAAGCGAGCACGCTCCACCGGCGGGTGCGCCCAACCCGTTCACCTGCGGGGCCGCGTCGAGCACATCGACCCGATGACCGGTGAAGTCCTGCACCGCTACTCCACGGCCCGCGAACCGGGCGGCGTGCTGCGGGTGGCGTGCAAGACACGCCGCGCCTCCCGATGCCCGGCGTGTGCCGAGACCTACCGCGCCGACACCTATCAACTGGTGCGGGCGGGGCTGATCGGTGGGAAGGGCGTACCGGTCTCGGTCACCTCTCATCCGGCGGCGTTCGTCACCCTCACCGCGCCGTCCTTCGGACCCGTGCACTCCCGCCGCGAGCAGGGCAGGAAGGCGGCGCCGTGTCGTCCTCGACGCAACGGCGGGACGTGTCCGCACGGTCGGCCGGTGTCGTGCGCCGTCCGACACAGCCCCGATGACCCTCGGCTGGGGCAACCGCTTTGCCCCGACTGCTTCGACTACACCGGCGCCGTTCTCTGGAACGCCCACGCACCCGAACTGTGGCGCCGCTTCACCCTCGCCGTGCGCCGCCACCTCGCCAAAGCCGGCGGGCTGCGCATCGGTGAACTGCGCGAGGCACTGACCGTCTCCTTCGCCAAGGTCGCCGAATACCAGCGGCGCGGCCTGGTCCACTTCCACGCCGTCATCCGCCTCGACGGACCCGGCGGACCCGGCGGACCCGATGCTGCCCCACCCGCCTGGGCGACACATGACGTGCTGGCCGCTGCGGTCACGCATGCGCGTGGGGCGGTCGCGGTCTCCTCCCCGGCGGTCAACGGCGTCCCCGCCCAGACGCACGAGTGGGGGACACAACTCTACATCCGCCCCATCACCACGTCCGGAGACCTCACCGATCGGGTGGTGGCCGGCTACATCGCCAAGTACGCCACCAAGGCGGCCGAATGCGTCGGCACCCTTGACCGGCGGGTTCGGGCGACCGATGACCTCGACGAGTTGCCGGTTACGGGCCATGCCCGGCGGCTGATCGCCGAATGCCTCCGCCTGGGCGCCCTCGACGAGTTCGCCGAACTACGGCTGACCGACTGGGCACACATGCTCGGCTTCCGCGGCCACTTCTCCACCAAATCCCGCGCCTACTCCACCACCCTCGGCGCCCTCCGTGAGGCCCGGATCGCCCACAACCAGCAGCAACACGAAATCACCACGGGGCGGTTGCCGCTCACCGACGAGGACCAGGTCCTCGTTGTCGCACATTGGCGCTACCTCGGCCAGGGCCTCACCCCCGGCGAAGTACTCCTCACCGCCGCACTCACCGGCAGACCTCTACCGCCGCTCAACATCACCGCCACCGCACAAGGGAGCACAGCTTGACCGAACTGGTCCTCACCGTCGACGAAGCCGCCGAACGGCTCCGCGTCAGCCGCTGGACCCTCTACAACCTCATCCGCTCCAACCAGCTCCGGACGATCAAGATCGGTCGCCGTCGTCTCGTCCCCGCCAACGCTCTCGCTGAATACCTCGACCAGCTCACGGAGGTCGCTGCCTGATGGCCGTCACCACCCTGCTCGCCGTTCCGGATGAACCGGAAGAGACGCCGGTCTTTAAGCCTCGCAAGGGTCGTTCGCGCAAGCGTGCCAATGGGGAAGGGACGATCTACCAGCGGAAGGACGGGCGATACGAGGGAGCGGCCTTCGTACCGACGACCGCCGGAACCTTCAAGCGGGTGCGTCTCTACGGCCGGACGCGTGACGAGGTACGGCGGAAGCTGACCAAGGTCCTGGAACAGGCTGACCAGGGCATCCCCGTAGCGGCCGAGAGTTGGACAGTGGCGCAGTACCTCACGTACTGGCTGGAACACGTCGTCCAGCCGGAACGCAAGCCCAGGACTGTCCAGGGGTACGAGAGCGTGATCCGGCTCTACCTGGTTCCTGAGCTGGGTAAGAAGCGCCTCGGCAAGCTCGCCGTGCGGGATGTGCGGTCCTTCATCAACCGCGTGCGGGCACAGTGCCTCTGCTGCAAGCACGGGGTGGACGCTGCGCGCGACGTACCGCGCTGCTGCGCTCTCAAGGGTGGGGAGTGCTGCGAATCTCACCCCTCGGTTCGTATGGTCCAGTCGATCCATGCCGTACTGCGGAACGCCCTGGAATCGGCCGTCCGGGAGGAGGTCATCCCGCGCAACGTGGCCAAGCTGGTCAAGGTCACGACGCCCAAGTACAAGGTCAATCGGGGACTCACGGTCGACCAGGCGCGCGACGTCCTCAAGGCCGCCGCCGGCGAACGGCTCAGCGCGCTGTACGTCCTGGCGCTATGCCTCGGCCTGCGGCGCGGGGAACTGCTCGGCCTGCGCTGGGAGGACGTCACCCTCGTCGGATGCCGCGCTTGTGCTGGGGAAGGCGGGGAGATCGACGGTGAGGAGTGCCAGACCTGCGCCGGTAGCGGGGTGGAGAGCGCCACGCTGGAAGTCGTACAGACGCTCCAACGGGTCAGGGGAGCGCTGCGCTTCGTCCGCCCCAAGACCGACGACTCGGAGCGGACCATCCCGCTGCCTCCGAACTGCATCACGGCCCTGTGCGAGCACAAGGTGCGGCAGGCAACCGAACGGGCCGACGCCTGGGACGACTGGGAAGATCACGGGTTGGTCTTCCCGTCCCGGCGGGGGACGCCCATGGAGCCGGACAACCTTCGCCGAAGCTGGGGGCGCGTCCGCGCTGCGGCCGGGCTGGACGGGGTCCGGTTTCACGACATGCGGCACACCTGCGTCTCGCTGCTGCTGCACCTGGGCATCGCGCCGAACGTCGTCCGGGAGATCGTTGGTCACAGTGACATTGAGGTGACCATGACGATCTACGCTCACACCTCGCTGGACGACAAGCGGGTGGCTCTTCGGATGCTGGGGGATGCGCTCGGCTGAGGACGTTGCCGTCAGGGTTGCCGTCAAAAAGGCCCGGAACCGATCACGGTCCGGGCCTTTTGGCTGGTCAGAAGTGTGGGCAGGGGCGGGGTCGAACCGCCGACCTTCCGCTTTTCAGGCGGACGCTCGTACCGACTGAGCTACCTGCCCATGACGCGCATCCGCACGTCTTGCGGTCCTGACGGGATTTGAACCCGCGGCCTCCACCTTGACAGGGTGGCGAGCACTCCTAACTGCTCCACAGGACCTTGCTGTCCAGAGCCTAGCGGATCTGGAGGGGGTCTCCGACCGGGGCTGGCCCGTTTCTCGGCGACCTCCGGAAGCATACGTGATGGGCGGAGGGGACGCCAACTCGATTAGGGATACCCCCTGTGGGGATGGTGGGGCGGTAGCAGGGGTGTCACTCCTGGTGCTTTGGTGAAGAGAGGGGCCTGATGGCGGAGGGGTACGAGAGAGGGCTCGGGACCCGGCAGATCCAGATGCTGGCGATCGGCGGGACGATCGGGACCGGGCTGTTCCTCGGGGCCGGGAAGAACATCGCCAAGGCGGGGCCGAGCCTGATCCTGATGTACGCGGTGGCGGGGCTGGCGCTGTTCTTCGTGATGCGGGCGCTCGGTGAGCTGCTGATGTACCGGCGGGCGGACGGGGGCTTCGCGGACTACGCGCGGGAGTTCATGGGGCCGTTCTGGGGGTACGCGACCGCCTGGACGTACTGGATCATCTGGGTGACGACCGGGATGGCGGAGCTGACCGCCGCCGGGGAGTACGTGCGGTACTGGTGGCCGGAGTTCGACCAGTGGAAGACGGCGCTGATCGCGCTGGTCGTGCTGTTCGTGGTCAATCTGATCTCGGTGAAGATCTTCGGCGAGCTGGAGTTCTGGTTCGCGATGGTCAAGGTCGCGGCGATCGTCGGGATGATCGTTGTGGGGCTCGGGGTGCTGGTGATCGGGTTCAGTGACGCGGGGAAGACCGCGTCGGTGACGAACCTGTGGTCGCACGGCGGCGTGTTCCCCGAGGGGTTCGGGGCGACGCTGATGACGTTGCAGATGGTGATGTTCGCCTATCTGGGCGTGGAGTTGGTCGGGGTGACCGCGGGCGAGGCGAAGGATCCGGAGAAGAACATCCCGAAGGCGATCAACGCGCTGCCCATCCGGTTCGCGCTGTTCTACCTGGGGTCGCTGCTGGTGATCCTGTCGGTGATCAGCTGGACGGAGTTCGAGGAGGGCACCAGCCCGTTCGTGCTGGCGTTCACCAAGATCGGTATTCCGGCGGCGGCCGGGATCGTGAACTTCGTGGTGCTGACGGCGGCGCTGTCGTCGTGCAACGCCGGCGGGCTGTACTCCACGTCCCGGATGCTGCGGACGGCCGGGGCCAACGGGGACGGGCCGAAGGTGCTGGCCCGGCTCAACGGCCGCGGCGTGCCCGTGCTGACGGTGGTGATCTCGGCGGTGGTGATGGGCATCGGCGTGGTGGTGAACGCGGTCGTGCCGGACAAGGCGTTCGAGTACATCACCTCGGTCTCCACCGGTGGCGCGATCATGGTGTGGGCGGTGATCGTCGTGTCGCACCTGGTGTACCGGCGGCGGGTGCGCGCGGGGCTGGTGCCCGGGTCGGAGTACCGGATGCCGTGGGCTCCCTACAGCAGCTGGGCGGTGCTGGCGTTCTTCGTGCTCGTGACCGTGCTGATCGCCTGGGAGGCGGACACGCGGGTGGCGTTGTACGTGATGGCCGGGTGGCTGGTGCTGGTCGCGGTCGCGTGGCCGCTGGTGCGGCGCGGGTCCAGTGCCGGGCGCGGTGCCGAGAAGGAGACGGTGGTGGCTTGAGCCGGGGTCTCCCCGGGCGTTTCCGCCCGGGGAGGCCTTCGGGTCAGGCGAGGCGGCCGTTGACGAGTTCGGCGCGGATGCCGTCGAAGGTGCTGCGGAAGCGGCGGTCGTGTGAGACGACCAGGAGCGAGCCCTTGTACGCGGCCAGGGCCTCTTCCAGTTCCTCGATGAGGGCGAGGGAGAGGTGGTTGGTGGGTTCGTCCAGGATCAGCAGGTCGGCGGGACGGGTGACGAGCCGGGCTATCTCCAGGCGGCGGCGCTGGCCGATGGAGAGGGCCGCGGCGGGCTTGGACAGGTCCTCCTCCCGGAAGAGGCCGAGGTCGAGCAGGGCGGTCGCGTGGTCGTCGGACGGTCCGGGGAGACCTTCGGCGAAGACGGTCAGGACGGTGCGGCGCGAGTGTTCGGCCGGCAGTTCCTGGCGGAGGTAGCCGATGCGTCCCGGACGCTTCACCTTGCCGTGGTCCTGGGCCAGGTCTCCGGCGAGGACGCGCAGGAAGGTGGTCTTGCCGGCGCCGTTCGGGCCGGTGAGCAGCATGCGTTCGCCCGGGTGCAGTGTGAATGTGTTGATGTGCAGGCGGCCGGCGACGCGTACGTCGGTGAGTTCGGCGGTGCGTCCCTTTCCGTGGAAGCGGGCGTTGAAGCGCAGCGGGTCGGGTGGGCGCGGCACCGGGTTCTCGTGGAGCCGCTGGAGGCGTTCACGGGCGTTGCGGACCTGGGCCGAGATGCCGCCTTCGTGGGAGCGGCGATGGCTGCGTGCGCGGTCCTCGCGCGCGGTGGGCCGGACGTTGGCGAGCCGCACCGCGTTCGTCTCGGCCAGGTCGGTCTGGCGGGCGACCTCGTCGACCCATTCGGCGTACTCCTGTTCCCAGCGGCGGCGGGCGGCGGCCTTGGCGGCGAGGTAGCCGTCCCAGCCGTCGCCGTAGCGGGTGACCGTATGGAGGTCCCGGTCGACTTCGAGGATGGCGGTGGCGAACCCTTCGAGGAACGCCCGGTCGTGGGTCACGGTCACGACCGTGCCGTGGTGCTCCCTCAACCGTGCTTCGAGCCAGGACACTGCTTGGTCGTCCAGGTGGTTGGTGGGCTCGTCCAGGAGGAGCAGTTCAGGGGAGGCGGCCAGTACGCAGGCCAGGCCCAGGCGTGACTGTTCTCCGCCTGAGAGCGTGCCGAGCGTCCTGGAGCGGGTGATGTGCGCCAGGCCGAGGGCGTTCATCGCTGCGTCGACGCGGGCGTCGGCCTCGTAACCGCCGCGGGCCTCGTACGCGCTGAGCAGATCGCCGTACGCGGCGAGTTCGTCGGGCGTGGCGTCGGCGAGGCCCTTTTCCGCCTCGCGCATGCGGCGTTCCATGTCGCGCAGGTCGGCGAGGGCGTGGTCGATGGCGTCGGCCACGGTGAGGTCGGGCGCGAGGCCGAGGGTCTGGCCGAGGTGCCCGGTTCCGCCGTCCGCGACGACGGTGACGGCGCCCGCGTCGGGGCGTTCCGTACCGGCGATGATGCGGAGCAGCGTGGACTTGCCCGAGCCGTTCTCGCCGATGACGCCGATCTTCTCGCCGGCCCGGACGGTGAACGAGACGTCGTCGAGCACGACGCGGCCGTCATAGGACTTGGCGACGTCCTTGACGGTGAGCTGTGAGGTTGCCGTATGCGGATGGCGGCGGTTCATGGATGCGTCTCCTGGTGGGTGCGGAACGGGTCCGCTCACCGGGGCGCGGCTGAGCCGGTTCGCCCCCTGCGCGCGTACGGAACGAAGGCTTGCGTGCGGTGCTGTGCCCGTGTTCGAACGGCCGTGGAGAGGAAGGGAACAACGTGAACCCGGCGGCGAGCGGGAAGAAGCGGTTCTCTGCAAGGCCGCGCCCGAGGACGTCGTCGAAGACGTGAGAGGTCGTTCCGAACCTGGGGAACGACGGGGTGCGGCATCTCCTGCGGAACGGCTCTGGCCTGCCGGTCGGGTACGTGGCGCGGGACGCGAGGTCCGCGGACTCAGCCGGGTGCCGTGATCGCGCGGGAGATCAGAGAGCGCGCAGCCGGCCGGTGGGGTTCATCTTGGGTGTTCCCATGCGCCTCATGTTACCGGACGGTGATGGCCCCGTGCTTGTGGTGACCGTCATAGTACGGTGTGTCCCCCTGGGCGCCGGCGGACGACGCGTTCTAAAGTTGGGACCGTCTCGGCAATGGCGGCCGTAGACGCGGGTTGCGAAGTCCTGGAGCCAGCCGCAGACCCCCAGAGGGCTGGAGGCGCATGTGACCGGCAGAGCGGTGGCGCGCAGTCTCGGCGCCCGGCTGGACAGCCTGCCCCACTATCCGGGCCTGCCCCGCACGATGCTGGAGCTGCGGGTCCGCTGGGTGCTCCTGGTCGTGGTCGTGGTCGCCAACGCGGGCGGCGCGGTGGTGGTGCTGCTGTTCGCCATCTTCGTCGTCCCGGACCCGCCGCTGGCGGACGTCGACCACGTGCGGCTGGTCAACACGGTCGCGTTCTTCAGCTATCCGGTGGTCGCGGGGCCGGGCGCGCTGGTCCTCGGGCTGTACCTGTGGCGCCCGGTGGTACGGCTCGTCCGCGAGGGCGGCATCCCCGACCAGGCGCAACGCCGTGCCGTGCTGCTGGGACCGTTCCGGCTCACACTGCTGGTCGGCGCGCTGTGGGTGGTCGGCGCGTTCGGCTGGGCGGTGCTCGACCTGGCGCTCTTCACCGCGCGGCTGGCGGTGAAGACCGGGCTGACCTGCCTGCTCGGCGCGATGACCACGTGCACGATCGTCTACCTGCTGTCGGAACGGCTGCTGCGTCCCGCGGCGGCGCTGGTGCTGGCCAGCGAGCGGCAGGAGGCGGAGAACCGCTGGCGTCCCGCCGCCGCGGCCGCCGCCGGCGCGGACGGGCAGCCGCGCGGGCTGTCGGAGCGGATCGCGCTGCCGGGCGTCACGACCCGGGTGATGCTGTCCTGGGCGCTCGGCACCGCCATCCCCGTGTTCGGGATGATCTGCGTGGCGATCGCGGCGCTGGCGGCCCCCGGCATCGCCACCACCCAGCTGGCGATCACGGTCCTCGGGCTGGGCGGCGTCGCGCTGCTCGTCGGGATGTACGTGACGTACATCGGCACCCGGGCGATCGCCGACCCGATCAAGTCGGTGCGCACCGGCATGGCCCGCGTCGAGCGCGGCGACCTGGGCGCCGAGGTGCCCGTGTACGACGCCAGCGAGGTGGGCCGCCTCCAGGTCGGCTTCAACCACATGGTGGCCGGGCTGCGCGAGCACGAACGGCTGCGCGACCTGTTCGGCCGGCATGTCGGCGAGGAGGTCGCGGGGCTG
This sequence comes from Actinomadura rugatobispora, assembly GCF_042656285.1. Classification (GTDB taxonomy): domain Bacteria; phylum Actinomycetota; class Actinomycetes; order Streptosporangiales; family Streptosporangiaceae; genus Spirillospora; species Spirillospora rugatobispora. Next base: position 12,081 of record NZ_JBHSON010000031.1, read on the forward strand.
GCCCTGGAGCGCGAGGACATCGAGCTCGGCGGCGAGACCCGCGAGGTGGCCGTGCTGTTCGTCGACCTCACCGGCTCCACCCGGCTCGCCGAGACCCGCTCGCCCGACGAGGTGGTGGGGCTGCTCAACCGGTTCTTTGGCGTCGTGGTGAACGTGGTGGGCGCGCACGGCGGCTGGATCAACAAGTTCGAGGGCGACGCCGCGCTGGCGATCTTCGGGGCGCCCACCGAGATCGAGGACGCCGGCGGGGCCGCGCTGGGCGCCGCGCGCGAACTGGCGGTGCGGCTGCGCACCGAGGTACCGCAGTTGGACGCGGGCATCGGCGTCTCGGCCGGGCCCGTGGTCGCCGGCTACATCGGAGCCGAGAAGCGGTTCGAGTACACCGTCATCGGCGATCCGGTGAACGAGGCGGCCCGGCTGAGCGACCTGGCGAAGGTCTCGCCCGGCCGCGTGCTGGCCTCCGGGACCGTCTACGACCTGGCGGACCCGCGGGAGTCCTCGGAGTGGGAGGCCGGGCGTCCCGTTACGCTGCGCGGGCGGCGCCGCCAGACCCGGCTGGTGACGCCGCGTCCGGCCGCCGTCGCCGATCCCGTCGAGCCGCCGGTCCCGGCGCCGACGGCGGTGGCGGGTATGTCCGAGGCCGCCGTCTCGGCCGCCCGCCGCCTGCGCCTGCCCCGCCCGCCGCTCCCGCCGCGTTTCCGCCGGCCGCGGCGGATCCCGCTGCGGCCGTCGATTCCGATCCCGCTCACGATGACGGTGTCGCTGGCCCGCGTCATCCGCCCGTCAAAGCCCACACCCGCCTCGCGTCCGGCCGATCCGTCCGATTCGGCCGGTCCCGGGGATCCTGCGGCTCCCACTGATCCTGCGGGCGCTGCGGAGACTGAGGATCCCGCCGTCCCCGCAGATCTCGCGGGCGCCGCGGGCCCTGCGCAGAACGCGCGCGCCGCTAAAACCGCAGCCCCTGCGGACGCGGCGGGCCCTGCGGAGAGTGCGTCCGCCGCGGAAACCGCGGCCCCTGCGGACGCGGTGGGCCCTGCGTCAAGCGTGCGGGACGCGAAGAGCGCGGGTTCTGCGGACGCGGCGGGCCCTGCCGAGAACGCGGGTGGTACGGAGACCGCGGGCCGTGCGGAGAGTGCGCGCCGCGGAGACTGAGGAGCCCGCGAGCGACGCAGGCCCCGCTTCCCGCGTGCGGGATGCGAGGAGCACGGGCTCTGCGGGCGCGGCGGGACGTGCGGCGAGGGCGGGTGGCGCGGAAGGCGCGGGGCCTGTGGAGGGCGGGGGGCGGGGCTGTGTCTTAGCCCGTGGAGGGGCGGCCGAACGGCGTTCCGACGCCCGCTGAATCGGATATTGCGGAAACTAAGCACGTTACGCGCAAAGAGGCGCAGCAGTAGCGTTACAGCGAGTCTCCGGGCGAAACGGGACACAGAAGGTCATACGGTAGACACTATCTGCTACCAGGTCGTTACTCTGAAGTCATCCGGCGCCTTGACGGTGGGAGCGAGAGCTCCTAGTCCGAGAGGTGACGAATGTTCCGACGGCTCGGTTTCTCGTTCGCCGCGATCATGGCCGGGACGTCGCTGGCCGCCGCCGCGCCCCCGTCCGCCACCGTCGCCGCCGGCCGGACGCAGCGGACGCCCGCCCCGGGGCCCGCAATGCCCGCGGCTTCGTCGGCCGCGAACGTCGCGCTCCCGGCCGCGCAGCGCACCGCCGCGCGGGCCCGTCTCGCCAACATCGCCCATCGGGGCGCGTCGGCGTACGCGCCGGAGAACACGCTTCCGGCGCTCCGGGCGGCCAGGTCCCAGCGCGCCGACGTCGTCGAGGTGGACGTGCAGCAGACCAAGGACCGCAAGCTGATCCTCATGCACGACACCACGCTCGCGCGTACCACCAACGTGGAGTCGGTCTTCCCGCGCCGCAAGCCGTACCGCGTCTCCTCGTTCACCCTCAAGGAGATCCGCAGGCTGGACGCGGGTTCGTGGTTCGGCAAGAAGTACAAGCGCACGCGCGTGCCCACGCTGAGCGAGTCGCTGCGCGCGATGGGCGGCAGCGGGGTCGGCATGCTGATCGAGATCAAGCGGCCGGGAGGGTACCCGGGCATCGAGCGCCGCGTCGCGGCCGAACTGCGGCGGCACCCGTCCTGGCTGCGGCGCGATCCGGCGGAGCGGCGGCTGGCCGTCCAGTCGTTCGACTGGAATTCGATGCGGCGCTTCCACAAGGCCATGCCGCGCGTTCCGATCGGGCTGCTCGGGAAGCCGGCCACGAGCCGGTTGCGAGGGCTGGCCAAGTTCGCCGACCAGATCAACCCGCCGCAGCGCGGACTGACCGCCGCGTACGTCAAACGCGTGCACAAGCTGAAGATGGACGTCCTCACCTGGACGGTCAACGACAAGGCCCGGATGCGCCGTGCCATCCGCCTGGGCGTGGACGGCATTTTCACCAACAAGCCCAAGGTGCTCGAAAGCGTGCGGAAGGAGCGCCGCTCCCGCCAGGCCGCCGGGTAGCGGGTCCGAGCGCCGCGCCCTCCTTTCGGTTAGCGTCAGAGCATGAGCCGAGTGCACGACATGGGCGGCCAGCTCGGATTCGGTCCCGTGCCGGTCGTGGTCGGCGACGAGCCGCCGTTCCACGCCGACTGGGAGGCGCGGGTGTTCGCCGTCAGCGCCGTGCTGCTGCGCGTCGGCGTGTTCACCATGGACGAGTTCCGCGACGCCATCGAGAGCCTGCCGCCGGAGACCTATCTCCGGTCGTCGTACTACGAACGGTGGCTCCACGCCATGGAAGGGCTGCTGGAGGCGAAGGGCCTTGTCTGAGGCGTCCGCGTTCGCCGTGGGAGACCGGGTGCGGGTAAGGCCGGGCGACCCCGTCCACCACACCCGGGCGCCCCGCTACGTGCGCGGGCAGGCCGGCGAGATCGTCCTGTCGCACGGTGCGTGGCCGCTGCCGGACGACGGGGCGCGCGGCATCGACCCGCCGCGCGTGGAGACCGTGTACGTCGTGCGGTTCGACGCCCGCGACCTGTGGGGCGGCGAGGGCGGGCACACCGTGGCCGTTGACCTGTGGGAGTCCTACCTTGAGCGCTGCTGACCACCACCACGCCGAGACGGCGGAGCACGAGGACCTGCCGGTGGCCGCACGGGTGCGGCGGCTGGAGGAGCGCGTGATCGCCGCCGGGCTCACCACCGACGAGAACCTTGACGCGTTCATCGGCGAGTTCCTGCGCCGCGCCTCGCCGGTGAACGGGGCGCGGCTGGTGGCGCGGGCCTGGACCGACCCCGGTTTCCGTGAACGGCTCCTAGCCGACGGCAACGCCGCCGTGGCCGAGCTCGGACTGAGCCCCGGCGACCCCGCGCGGGAGGGCTACCGGCTCCAGGTCGTCGCGAACACCGAGGGCGTCCACAACGTGATCGTCTGCACGCTCTGCTCCTGCTACCCGCTGTCGCTGCTGGGCCCGTCCCCGTCCTGGTACAAGAGCCACGCCTACCGGGCCCGGACGGTACGGGAGCCGCGGGCCGTGCTCGCCGAGTTCGGGCTGACCCTGCCCGCCGAGGTGGAGATCGCCGTGTGGGACTCCAGCTCCGAGGCGCGCTACATGGTGCTGCCGCGCCGCCCGTCCGGCACCGGGGACCTGACCGGGGACGAGCTGGTCGCCCTTGTCACCAGGGAGGGCCTGATCGGCACCGCCGCCGTCTGATCGGCCCCGGCGGGTGCCTTCGGTGAGATCTTTGTTGTCTCTTAGCCGACCGTCGCCCGTCCAGGGAGCGCGTTCCGGCGCCCGGGGTGATTACCTCACCTTTGGGAGGTCGGGTGGCCGGACGGCACACAGGGTCCATACGGGTGCGCATGACCCTCAAGGCCGGGGTCCTCGCCGCACTCGTGTCCGTCGCTGTGACCGCCCTGCTGATCGTCGCCGTGCGGGGCCGGGCCGAGGACTTCAAGCAGAACCAGACCGGTCGGGCCGCCCTGGGCATCGTCCACCTCATCAAGCGGGACCGGCTGCCGCCGACGCTCAACCCGGCCGGCGCGCAGGCCCTCCAGGTGCTGAACGCGGGCGGCCGGGTGGTCGCCTCCACGCCCAACCTGCGGGGACGGGGAAGGATGGCGCGGTTCCAGCCCGACGAGGACAACGTGTTCGCCGTGCGCACGCTGTGCCCGCCGTCCGGGCTGCGCGGCTGCATGCGGGTCATCTCCTTCCGGGTCTACCAGCAGGACGGCGACTGGACCGTGTACGCGTCCGACCGGGGCGTCCCGTGGTACGTCAGCGGCGGGCTGCTCGGCTTCCTGGTCGCGGCGTCGGTGCTGATGAGCCTGATGGCGGCGGTGCGGACCTGGCGGACCGTGGACCACACCCTGGCCCCGGTGGACGCCATCCGCGCCGAGCTGGCGGAGATCACCGACACCGAGTCGGGGCGGCGGGTCCCCGTCCCGGCGAGCCGCGACGAGATCCGGCTGCTGGCCGAGACCGCCAACGCCACGCTGGACCGGCTCGACGCCGCGCTGGCGCGCCAGCGGCAGTTCACCTCGGACGCCTCCCACGACCTGCGCAGCCCGATCACGGCGGCCCGGGCCCAGCTGGAGGAGGCGCTGCTGAATCCCGCAGAGGCCGACTGGCCGCGGGTGGGCCGGTCCGTCCTGGCGAGCCTGGAGCGGCTGCAGGCGATCGTCACCGATCTTCTCGAACTGGCCCGGCTGGACGCCGTCGCGCAGGGGGACGGCGCGGGCCGCCGCGGCGAGCGGCTGGACCTCGGCGCGCTCGTCGACGCGGAGTTGGACCGCGCGTCGCGCTACCGGCAGAAGCGGCTGGTCAGGTCGCTGGAGCAGGGCGTGGAGGTCCAGGGGGACCGGCTGCGGCTGTCGCGGCTGCTCGCCAACCTGCTGGACAACGCCGAACGGCACGCCGTCGAGCAGATCACCGTGACCGTGCGGGGGGACGACGGGGCCGCGGTTCTGGAGGTGACCGACGACGGGGAGGGCATCGCCCCGGAGGACCGCGAGGCCGTCTTCCAGCGTTTCGCCCGGTTGAAGGCGGGCCGTGAACGCGACGCGCAGGGGACGGGACTTGGGCTGCCCATCGCCCGTCAGGTAGCGCGCGCACACCACGGCACCCTCACGGTCGAGGACAGCCCGCGAGGCGCCCGTTTCGTCCTGAGACTCCCGCGCCGCCAGCGACGCCCCGGAACCTGACGTTTCCGCGAACACGACCGGCGAGCGGGCCTGACCGATGCCTGCGACCCATGAGCCGTGAGGGGAGCGGGCTGGGCGCCTGGAGCACGGAGCCCGGTACATGAGGCAGGCGGCGCGAGGCCGGATGCGCAAGGCGGCGAGCTTGGGTGGGTTGTGGGTTTGTGGCCGCGTGCGCGACGCGAGCGGTGTAGGGCACGGGCCGAGTGCCTGCGGCGCCGGAAAGCGGAAACCGGGCTGGGCGGGAGACCCGAGGGCCGGATTGGTGCGCGGGGCGCGAGGATGATCGGGCCGCGTGCGCGGGGCGCGGGGCCTCGGGGGCGTGCGGGGCGCGGGGCCTGGGGCTGCGGGGCGCGAGGGCCGGGGGCGGGTGCGCTGGGCGCAGGGCCGGGCGGGGGCGCGAGGCGCGCGGGGCGGGGCGCCTGGGGGGCCGGGTGCGGGGAAGGGCCCGGCCTCTTGTCAGGCGGCGGCGGTGGCGGTGGACAGGTGCATCCAGGCGGAGATGTCGGATTCCTTGACGGTGCAGCTGACCTGCTGGTAGCTCGCCGGGACGACGTGCCCGGGGGCGTGGGCGATGACGTTCTCGTAGACGAAGACGGAGGCGATGAAGCCGAGGTCGGATCGGGTCTTGGCGAGCCACTCCTTGAGGATCGGGGCGTCCAGCAGCCGGGCGGTGTGGATGACGGCCGAGCCGGCGACGCCTTCGTCGTCGTGGGTGACGGGGCCGACGTGCAGCGCGACGCGCAGCTGGATGCGCACGGCGTCGCTGGCGCGGCGGTTGTGGCGGCGCAGGCCGGCGGTGAGGTCGGCGATCAGGGGGTCGACGACCGAGCGGGTGGGATGCTGCGGCGGGACGATGATCATCGCTCCGTCGCCGCGGTCCTCGCGGTGGCAGTCGTCCCAGGGGACGCTGGATCCGGCGAACGCCTCGCGCAGCAGCCGGTACATCACCTGGCGGACGGCGAGCCGGTCGTCGTCGTTGCGGTGCGGCGCGCTGAACCCGGCGATGTCGACGAACATGATCGAGCACATCTGCCCCGCCCACGTGGCCGACCCGGAGGCGGGCGCGGGGACGGTGGCGGGGGCGGGCTGCGATGGGACGAGCGCCGACGCCGGGGAGGCCGACAGCATGGACGGGGAAGGGGACGGGTAGGGCGTCGTGGGTCGTGTGGGCGCGCGGTGGGCGCCGCCCAGTTCCGGTGGGGCCGGGGCGGGCGTGTAGAGCGCGGTGGCCGTCAGGTCGGGTGGGAAGACGATGTCGGTGGACGAGCCGCCGCTCTCGGTGAGGCGTTCGTAGAGTTCGCGTTCCAGGACGGCGACGACCCGGGGGTGGTCGGACAGGAACGCCGCGAACTGCTGGGTGGTCATGCACAGGGTGCGCACGACGTCCAGGGCGACGATGCCGGCCGAGCGCTGCCGCAGCAGGAGCGCGGCGCGCTCGCCGATGATGTCGCCGGGGCCGCGGGTGGCGATGATCCGCTCGTGGCCGTCCCGGATGACGCTGACCCGGACGTAGCCGGACAGGATGACCAGCAGGTGCCCGGCGACCTCGCCCTCGTGCCAGAGCACCGCCCCGGCGGAGTAGATCTTGGTGGTGGCGGCGATGCTGAAGGCGTGCCGCTCTTCGCGGGTCAGCGACGCCCAGAAGCCGTGCGCGGGGAAGCCGGGCGGCAACTGCTGGAGTACGCCGTGCTGATGGTGGGGGTGGGCGCGTTCGCGCATGACCTGGGCCGGGTGCATCGTGTCGGCGGGGCGCGTTGTCCGCCCCGCGTGGTGGGACGCGGCGGTGGGACGGCGGTGGGTGTCGCCGCACTGGTCGGGCAGATGGCCGTGGTGGTCGGGGAGACGGCCCGTGTTGTCGGGGTCGAAGCGGTGTGCCGGGTCGAGTACCGGGTCTCGGGTCATTGGGCCCCCTTCGACGCGGGGGTTATGGCTGCGGTCGGGGTTGCCTTGTGGTCAGTACGCATATGGTCGAGTCACCCCATGCTCGAATGCGACTCCGAGGAACGATGGCGCTGGTCGGCGTTAGGCCGTTCCGATTCGAGTCCGTGATCGGATGGGCGCACCGATCGGAAGTCGCTGTCACCTATAGCCTGAACCGCGTGGACGCGGTTAGACTGGGTGAGTCCGTTAAGGTCGTTTTTCCTGGTCAGCGGAGTGTCTTGGCAAAGAGTGCCAGAACAGGTCCGAGGCTTGGTGAACGGCCCCGACGGTCCCGAAGGGGTCGCCCTCCGCTTCCTTTGATCTGCTTGGCTGGCTACCGGTGATCAGAGGCGAGTGAGGGCGACTCTATTTTTTTGTGCGTGTGTGACGAATTTCGGCGCTGTCATCTGCCTCCCGATCCGAGGGGGCGTCATCGGGTTGAGCACGCCGGGGCGCCGGCGCCGCCACTACCGAGAGTGCAAGATCTTCTTTACCATACCACGCACCGGGCTCGGTCCCATTGTGACCCCTGCTACGCTGCTACATAGCACGCTACAACATAGACTCGCGACATGCAGCATCCGGCAAGGTCGATTTGCAACTTTCACCCGTACTTATCGGCCTGATCACCTGGAACCGCGGGTGTTCAGGTCGATCAACGTCCACGGAAGGTGACGGGGCGGCAGGGATCGGCCTGGCGGGTTCCGGGATGCCAGGTAGCAGGCGAGTTGATGGCACCGACTACATAGAGTGAGCGAAGATGGCTAGTGATCAAGGGCCCATCGTCCAGAGCGCCCTGCTGCGCGGCGAACTCGTCCGGCTCCGAAAAGAGAAGGGGATGACGCAGGAGCAGGTGGCACGCGCCCTGGAGTGGTCGCCGTCCAAGCTCATCCGCGTGGAGGGCGGGAAGAACGCCATCACCCGTACCGATCTCCAAGCTCTCCTGCTCACCTACGACGTGACCTCGGAGAGCAAACAGGAGCGGATGCAGGAACTCGCCCGCGGCGCGCGCGAGAGCGCGTGGTGGAGCACCTACAAGGGGGAGGTCAGCGACGATTTCCTGAACTTCGTGGGATACGCGGCCGGAGCCTCCTACATCCGGCACTTCCACAACTCCATCGTCCCCGGCCTCCTCCAGACCCGCGAGTACGCCGAGGTCTTCAGCACCGGCCTGGTCAGCCAGATCATCCGTGCCCGCAACGTGCGCATGCGCATACAGCGCCAAGAGGAGCTGGCCAAGCGGGAGGTCCCGCCGAAGCAGCACTACATCCTCGACGAGGCCGTCATCCGGCGGCATGTCGGGATCAAGACCGATCCGGCGATCATGCCGCGGCAGCTGACCCGCATCGCCGACGAGGCCGAGCAGAAGGACGACATGACCGTGCGGGTGATCCCGTTCAGCGCGGGCGCCCACCTGGGCGTGTACGGGCCGTTCACCGTCCTGGAGTTCGAAGGGGGGCTCGGCGACGTCCTCTACATGGAGGGCATGACCGGCCCCAGCTCGCTGATCACCGGCGACGACCAGCGCGTCGCCGACTACCGCGACAACTTCGAGGTCCTCCTGGACGAGGCGCTGTCGCCTGAGAAGTCGGTCCAGCTGCTGCGCGAGACCGCCGAGGAGATGATGACCTGAACCCCGCCGGGCTTCCACCGCTGTCGATCATCACCGGAGGTGACAGCCTCGACCGGCACCCACAAGGCGAGCGGGCCTCATAACGCGTGAGCTGATCTTGTGTTCCCGGTGTATGCGGGATAACTAGAACCGTTTACACTCATGAGCGGGAAATTTTCCACAAGGTCGTGGTTTGTTATGCCCTGCTCGGCTCTGGTCCGGCGGGTGTCCTTGCCCGATCGACGGCGAGACAGACCCCGCCGGCAACGGATGGAGGGTGCTGGATGGTTGACCGGTCGATTCGGGGGAGCGCGCTGAACTGGCGCAAAAGCAGCGCGAGCGGAGAGAACGAGGATTCGCCGGAGTGCGTCGAGGTCGCGACGACCGGACGATCGGTGCTGGTTCGGGACTCGCACGCTCCCGCGGCCGGGGCGCTCGAGTTCGATTCCGCGCAGTGGCGGGGACTGCTGGGGCGGATCGCCAACGGGGAACTGGAGTGCCGTTGAGTCTGCAGACTCAACGCGCGGCGCAAGGTCATGCGTGAATGACCACAGGGCTCTCGCGCCCGGAGCAGACGGGTTTTCCCCTGTTCATTCCGGGCCGGTCCCCGGGCGAATCCCGGCGGTGGGCGCGCCGCCGGGAGGAGCAGGGGGCCGGGCCCGTCGTTTGCGTGCTTTCGTCGCACCCGGACGTCTCCTTCGAGGCGTTCGGTGCGCAATGGAATGCGCATCGTGATGCCCGCGCCTTCGCCGTGCGAAGCCGCCCGGCAAAGGGGCCGCGGGCCCTCTCGGTGCGCCTCGATTCTTCCTGCCGCGGCTGTGTCGGCCCGGCATCCACTCTGGTAGCCGCGCCCTTGGGGCGTGCGAGACGGATTCGCGTCCCCGGCGCGCCAAGCGGAACTACCTGCCGCCCTACTCGTCCGCGGAAATGCCCGCCCCCTTTCAACAGAACGGGGATGGGCCGACGCCCCGGAAGCCGTTCTAAATCGCCCTTGGGCGACGTGCTCACCAGACCCGCACGATGCGGATCGCCTGAACGCCCCGAGCCGTGAGTCTGGGCCGCGCAGGTCACTGTGACGTCCGCGAGCCGGACGCTCTGAGCAGCGGGGGTCGCGGGGTGCGTCGGTTGCGAGCGGGTTCGATGGGGTGGTCAAGGGCGGTTGCGGGGTCGTCGGGGGCGGTTGCGGGACGGGGTGGTGGCGGGTGGCTCTAGCCTGGTCGTAACCGAGAGCGGGAACGACCTGGTGGGAGGGCGACCGTCGTGGGAGAAGGCCGGCCGATCGGAGTGGGCGCGGGTGATCCGGACGCGACCGGGAGACGGCTGTCGGCCGCGCTGCCCGGGGTGTTCCGCACCGACCTGATGACCCGTACCGCCTACTCCTCGGACGCCTCCGTCTACCGGCAGGTGCCGGTGGCGGTGGCCGAGGCGCGCTCGGCGGACGATCTCGCCCGGATCCTGGAGCTGGCCGCCGCCGAGGGCCTGCCGATCACCGCCCGCGGCGGCGGCACGTCGATCGCCGGGAACGCGGTCGGGCCGGGGATCGTGATCGACACCTCGCGGCGCTTCAACCGGATCCTGTCCATCGACCCCGAGTCCCGCACGGCCGTGGTCGAGCCCGGGGTGGTCCTGGACGATCTTCGCGCGGCGGCGGGCCGGTACGGGCTGACGTTCGGCCCGGACCCCTCCAGCCATTCGCGCTGCACGCTCGGCGGCATGATCGGCAACAACGCCTGCGGTTCGCACAGCGTGGCCTGGGGGATCACCGCGGCCAACGTGACGGCTCTGGAGATGCTGCTGCCGGACGGCCGCGAGCTGTCGGCGGGCCGCGGCGGCAGCGGGGACGCCCGCGTCGACGCCGAGCTGACCCGGCTGCGGGACGCGCATCTGGGGTCGCTGCGCACGGAGCTGGGGCGGTTCAGCCGCCAGGTCGCCGGTTACGGGCTGCATCACCTGCTGCCCGAGAACGGGTTCGACGTGGCCAAGGCGCTGGTCGGCAGCGAGGGGACGTGCGGGCTGGTCACGCGGGCGACGGTACGGCTCGTGCCGGTGCCGAAGGTGCGCGCGCTCGCGGTGATCGGGTTCCCGGACGTCTTCACCGCCGCGGAGCTGGCCCCGTTCGCGGCGCGTGCCGGTGCCCTGACGGTGGAGGGCATGGCGGCCGACCTGCTCACCGCGCTGCGGGCGCAGCCGGGCCGCGCCGATGCCGGGGCGGACCTGCCGCCGGGCGGGGGTTGGCTGTACTGCGAGGTCGGCGGCGACTCGGCCGACGAGGCGCAGGAGGCGGCGCACGGGCTCGTCGAGGCGGTGCGGGGGCGTTTCCCCGGCGCGACGGCCGTGGTCGTGGACGAGCCCGCGCGGATGAGGGCGCTGTGGTGGATCCGTGAGGCCGGGTCGGGGATCGTCACGCGGCTGCCCGAGGGTGGGGAGGCGTGGCCCGGGTGGGAGGACTCGGCCGTACCGCCGGAGCGTCTCGCCGAGTACCTGCGCGGCCTGTACGCGCTGATGCGCGACCACGGCCTGAGAGGGGTCCCCTACGGCCACTTCGGTGAGGGCTGCCTGCACCTGCGCCTGGACTTCGGCCTGGGCGACCCGCGTGGTGTGGCCGGGTTCCGGGAGTTCATGAAGGCGGCCACGGAACTGGTCGTCTCTCACGGTGGAACGGTCTCGGGCGAGCACGGGGACGGCCGGGCCCGTTCGGAGCTGCTGCGCTACATGTACTCGGCGGAGCTTCTGGACGCGTTCAGGGCTTTCAAGGCCATCTTCGACCCGTCGCGCATGCTCAACCCCGGTGTCATCGTCGATCCGGTCCCGATGGACGCCGATCTCAGGCCCGGTCCTGGACGCGACACCCTTTCCGTCACTCCGGTGCACGCTCTCAGCCGGGACAACGGGTCGTTCGCTGCCGCGGTCCACCGTTGCGTGGGCGTGGGGGCGTGCCGCAACCTCGATACAGGGTCGATGTGCCCGTCGTTCAAGGTGACCCGGGACGAGGTGCATTCGACGCGCGGCAGGGCCCGTGCTCTGGCCGAGATGCTGCGCGGTGAGTCGTTGCAGGACGGCTGGCGTTCCACCGAGGTAAGGGACGCCCTGGACCTGTGCCTGTCGTGCAAGGCATGTGCCAGCGACTGCCCGGTGAACGTGGACATGGCCACGTACAAGGCCGAGTTCCTGCACCGCCACTACGCCGGACGCGTGCGTCCCCTGGCGCACTACTCGATGGGCTGGCTGCCCCTGTGGTCGCGTCTGGTGACGGGGGCTCCGGGCCTGGCGCGTTCGGCGAACGCGGCGCTGCGCCTGCGTCCCGTGGCCGCCGCCGCGAAGCGCATGGCGGGCGTGGAGCCGCGCCGCGACATGATCCGGTTCGCCGAGGAGCCCTTGAAGGACTGGTTCCGCAAGAGGCGCAGCGGACGCGACGCCTCCGCCGCGCGTCAGGGCAAGGTCGTGTTGTGGCCGGACACCTTCACCAACTTCCACCAGCCCGAGGTCGGCAAGGCCGCGGTGGAGGTGCTGGAGGCGCTCGGGTACGAGGTGCTGATGCCTCCGGGGCGGGTGTGCTGCGGGCTGACCTGGCATTCGACCGGGCAACTGCGCGTGACGCAGCGCGTCCTGCGGCAGACCCTCGACATCCTGGAGCCCGCGCTCGAAGCCGGACTTCCCGTGGTCGGGCTGGAGCCGTCCTGCACGGTGATGCTGCGGGACGAGGCGACCGAGCTGCTTCCCGACGATCCGCGTGCGAAGCGACTGGCCGCCCGCACCGTGACGCTGGCCGAACTGGTCGCCTCCCACGAGGGCGAGTGGCCGTTCCGGCGGCTGGACGCCGACGCGGTCGCGCAGGTGCACTGCCACCAGGAGGCGAAGGGCTCCTACGGCCCGGATCGCGCCGTCCTGGAGCGCCTCGGCATCGACCCGGACGTCATCGGGGCGGGCTGCTGCGGCCTGGCCGGGAACTTCGGGTTCGAGCCGGGCCACTGGGACGTCTCCCAGGCGTGCGCGGAACGGGAGCTGTACCCGAAGGTGCGCGAGGCGGACGACGACGACCTGATCCTGGCCGACGGCTTCTCCTGCCGCACGCAGATCGCCCAGGGCACCGGCGACAGGGCCCTGCACCTGGCCGAGGTGCTACGCCGGGCGCTCTAGGCGCATTGTCGGAGGGCGTTGGTACGGTCGCGCCATGTCATCGTTCAGCGGATGGGCCGTCGTCGACCTGAAGGACGGGCGGGATCCCGGTGAGTTCGTCCGCGCGCTCGCGGCGGCCCACGATGCGGCGCTCGACGTCGTCGTCGAGGGGGCCAGGGTCTTCGTCTTCGCCGACTTCGGCGTGACGCTGTCGTCGGCGGTGGAGAAGCTGCTGCCCGAGTGGGGCGCGCGGGCGATCGCGGCCTCCGACTTCGACGAGCACGGCGTGACCAACGAGGTCCTCGGCCCGGACGGCGCGGCCGTGCACACCGCCTCGATCGACGAGGAGGGCGGCGGCCTCCCGGAGGACGACACGCCGGAGAGCCGCCGGGCCGCGGCCGCGCTGTTCGGCGTGGAGCCGTCCGCCCTCGACAGGGTGTCGGCGACCTGGAGCGAGGGAGGCGCTCAGCCGTGCGTGCTGGGCGTTCCCTATCTGACCTGGTGGACGGCCCTGGGCGTGCCCTGGCCGCAGCCGTTCGAGTCCATCACGGTCGAACCGGAGAAGGCGTCCGGCTCCTAGGCCGGTCGGCCTCGGCCCACAGGGCGCTGAGGGCCTCGTTGACCAGGGCGGGCTGGTCGACCTGCGGGTAGAAGCCGGGGACGCGCAGGTGCTCGGCGCCGATCTCCTCCGCGATGACCCCGGCCGCGGCCATCAGCGGCTCGCCCGCGTACCTGCGGTAGAGCTCCGGGGCGTCCTCCCAGGTCCCGGTGATGATCAGTGTGGGCCACGGGGCGGTGGCGAGCGGCTCCAGCGGGACGTCGGCGTCCCAGCAGGGGCGCTCGCGCATGGAGGTGCGGGCGGCGCGGAGCCGTTCGGGGGTCATCTCCGGCATCGGGAGCCCGAGGCCCTCGGTGGACGCGCGGACGAACTCCTCCGGCGCCATGCCGGGCGGGGCGCCGTCCGCGTCCCCGGCGGCGCGGGCGGCGCGGGCGCGTTCGAGCATCTCCGCGACGACCGGGTGGCGTTCGGCCGGGCGCATCGCGCCGGGCTGGATCAGCGCCAGCGAGCGGACCAGGCCGGGGCGGCGCGCGGCGGCGAGCATCGCGGCCACGCCCCCGTAGGAGTGGCCGACCAGGTGGGCGCCGCCGTGCCGCTCCAGGAGGCCGGTGATGTCGTCGGCGTCGGCCTCGTAGTCGCTGCGTCCGGTGGCGGTGCCGGGGCTGGCGCCGAAGCCGCGCCGGTCCATCATGAGCAGCCGCCGGTTCCCGGCCAGCGGGCGCTGCGCGCCGAAGCCGTACCGGTCGTCGGTGCCCCAGCTCAGGACGCCGTGCACGAACAGCGCCGGCGGGACGGCGCGCCCGTGTCCGGCGGCGGTGTCGTCCCAGGTGGTGACGTGAACGTGGACCTCGGTCATGGCCGTCCCCTCTCCTTGAACACTGTTTGATTATCCTAAACGATGTTCAAGTGATGGGGGTCAGCGGCCGTCGGCGGCCCGGTAGAGGTCGGTGGTGAGGCCGCCGAGGCCGTCCCGGAGGCCGGAGGGGCGCAGCAGCACGTCGTGCAGGCGCGCCTGGAAGAGGCTGGAGATCTGGTTGTAGTACGGGCTGGCCCCGCGGTTGCGCGCGCCCTCGACGCTCGCCCGGATGATCGGCAGGTGGGACCGCCGCACCGCGGGGTCCTCGTACAGCGCCTTGCGGGCGGGCGCGAATCCGGCTCCCGCGAAGAGCCTCCGCTCGCTCGCCTCGCTGGACAGATAGCGCATGAACCGCAGCGCCGTGGCCCGCCGCCCGGAGCACTGCGAGAGCGCGAGGTTCCAGCCTCCGAGCGCGGACGGCGTCGGCAGCCGGGCCACCCCGACCTTGCCCGCGACCGGGGAGTCGCCCGCGTTCAGAAGCTCGTGGGCGTACGTCCAGTTCCGCATGAACAGGGCGCGGCCGTCCTGGAACGCGCTGCGGGCGCCCTCCTCGTTGAAGCTCAGCGCGTCACGCGGGATCCACCCCTCCTGGACGCCCTGGACCAGCCGGCCGAACCCCTTCCCGATGACCTCCGGCCTGGCGTGCATCTCGCCGTCGGCCCCGATCACCGTGCCGCCGGTGTCCCAGACCGACTCCAGGGTGTTGACCGTGAACCCCTCGTACCGGTCGAGCTGGGTGATGAACCCCTGGAGCTTGTGCCGGGGCGCGACCGTCCTGGCCTGCCGCCGGAGCTCCTCCCAGGTCGTGGGCGGTGCCAGGCCCTCGGCGTCGAGCACGTCCTTGCGGTAGTAGAGGAGGCCGACGTCGGTGCGCAGCGGGACGCCCCACAGCTTGCCCCCGTGGCGCGCGCTGCCCAGGGGCTCGCTCAGGAACGCCCTGCGGTCGATGGCGTTCTCGTCCAACGGGACGATGTAGTTCCAGCGGGCGAACTCGGCCGTCCAGGTGACATCGAGCGCCACCACGTCGTAGCAGGACGGATCGGTCTCCGTCTCGCCGCCGTCCTGGCCGCGCCCGCTCGCCGTCGCCCGCACCGCCGCGGCGTCCTGGGCGCGGGTGACCAGTTGGGCGCGGTGCTCGTCGGACCGCTCGGCGAGCTCCACCATCTCGACGTGCTCCCGGGGATGGGCCTGGTTCCACTGGGCGACCAGCCGCTTGATCTGGGCGCCGCGGCTGCTGTCGCGGCCGTCGGCGAACACGATCGGGCCCGTGCCGTCCAGGTCGGGTTCGTCGCCCATCGTGCACGCGCCGAGCGCGGCCACGGTCAGCAACGCCACCACCGCGGCACGCGAGCGCCCCGCGGGGTCGGGTTCGAGGATCTTCACAGCCGGCGCCTCCTCGGTCAGGGCGGGGTGCCCCACAGGCCGGCGGCGATGCCGTCCAGGGCCCGCCGCATCGCGGTCATTCCGTCGATCTCGTAGCAGGCGCCGCCCGCGGCCTGCGTGACCCGGTCCAGCCCCGCCGCGCAGCTCTCCGGGTGGAACGCGACCACGTACACCCGGACCGGGTCGCCGGAGGAGAGCTCCTCGGCGAGCGCGGCGGCCTCGGCGGCACCGGGGCCGGAGCCGGCACCGTGCGCCAGCATGATCACCGCGCGGGTCGTCTCGTCCGGGTCGGCGTCGTCCTTCCGCATCTCCCGCACCGCGGCGCGGACGGCGGGCAGCAGGCCGGGGGCGCGCCCGGTCGAGGCCAGGTCCCCCAGCCGGCCGGTGAGGTGCTCGATCCGCTCCGGATCCGGCGGCCCCACCGCGACCAGCGAGCGGTGGTCGCCGTCGCCGTCGCCGATCCCGTCGGCGAACTCCCACAGGCCGATCTGGTCGCGGACGCCCATCAGCGGCCGGGCCAGCCCGATCGCGTCGGCCGCCGCGGACACCCGGTCGCCCCCGATGTGCGGGAACGGCGCCGCCATCGAGCGCGACACGTCCACCGCGAACAGCACCCGCGCGGACTTGCGCGCCTTGTTCCACGCGTCCAGGAGCGGCTCGTCGTGCACCTTCTCCGTGAGGTCGAGGCCGGGCAGCAGCGACGGGATCGCGTCCTGCCGCGCCGTGGTGGTGCCCGAGGCGTCGCGGTAGCCGGCGTCCTTCAGCCGCGCCTGCGCGTCGGGCTGCCGCAGCCGCCGGTGGAAGGCGTCGATGACCCGCTGCCGGGCCGCGGCGGGCGGCTGCGCCCGCGTGATCGTGACGAACGGGTGGTCGAACAGCGGCATGCCGTTCCCGGCGTAGAACGGCCGCAGCTCCGGTTGCGCCGACGGCCCGCCGGGGCCGCAGCCGCCACTGCCCAGTGGCGCGTTCCCGCGGTAGTCGATGAGCGACTTCTCCGACACCAGCAGCGCGGTGCGGCGCAGCTCGCCGTCCGGCGGCGACTCGCGCATCGCGCACAGCAGCTTGCCCGGATCGTCGTCCTCCCGCGCGATCGCCTGCTCGACGGTGTGCAGGCGGCTCGCCGCGTCCCCCCTGGTCAGCGCGCTCTCGTTGAGGATGGACGTGCCGAGCGCGGCCTGGTACAGCGCCACCGTGGCGACCAGGCCGACGCTGGACGCGCGCGGGCTCGCACGGCCGAAGGAGTAACCCCGGCCGGGCCAGCCGAGCACGTCGTCCCAGGCGACGGTGTGCCCGGAGAGGCCGAGGTCGTCGGCCATCGCGGCCGGGACGGCCAGCACGAGCCGGGACGTGGCGACCGGCTCCCTGGCCTCCAGGCGCACGGTGCCGATCCGGTTCCGGCGCAGCGCCTCCCGGACCTGCTCCACCTCGAGCGAGGAGTCGGGCAGCCACACGTCCGCCTCGTCCAGGACCTCCTTCGGGTCGCGGGTCAGCCAGCCCTGGTGGAGCGCCTCCCGGGCGCCGCCCGGGTACGAGGCGGACACCACGTTCACATCGGCCCGGCGGCAGCCGTCCGGACCGCGCGTGTCGCGCTCGAACTCCAGCGCCAGCCCCCGGACGATCGCCTCCTTCTCGGTGGAGACCCGCACCTTGACCTGCACGGGCGGCGCGGCGCAGGCCGCCACCGGGGCCTCGCCAGGCGCCGCCGTCAGCGGCACGGCCAGCACCGCCAGCGCCACCGCGGCCCGGACCGGACGGGGCGGCACCGGGAGCCGCCAGGGCCCCTCGGCGGGCGGCGCCGACCGGGGGAACAGCCGCACGTACGCCTCGGGCGCCCCCGCGCCGCGCACCGTCACCACGGTCAGGCTATATTGCCCGAATTGGTGCTTCGGATTCTGGTTGATGACGTTCTTATAGAACCAGTCCGACGCGATGACGCCCAGGTAGGAGCCGGATCCGGCGAAACTCGTCTTGAACTCCGGGGCGTCCAGGAGCCGCGCGGTGTAATCCATCGCATTTCCGCTGACACCCTCGGGATCGAAGTGCACTTCGCCCGCGTGCAGCGCCACCCGCAACCGGATCACCGCGCCTTCCGGAGCGTCGCGGTTGTAGTCCTCCAGCGCGCTTTCCAGCGCGGGAAGAGCGGCCACCAGCCGGTTCTTCGGGACGGACGGCGGCACGAGGCAGAACAGCCCGTCCCCGCGGTCCTCCCGGTGGCGGCCGAAACGGTTGCCATAGATGTACCAAGGCAGCCTGGCACGCCGGAACGCCCTGCGCAGCGCGCGGTACATGCCCGCGCGGGCGTTGTGGCGGTCGAGGTCGGTACGGCTCAGGGCGCTGGAGCCGGCGATGTCGACCCAGAAGATGGCGCGGTGCCGCGGTTCCGTCATGGTGGGGCGGGGAGGGCTCGAAGGGGCGGGCAAATGCACGGATATGCGACGCCCAGGGGGCGGCCCGGGGGTTCGCGGGCCATTGACGCGGAGTGGGCGTCCACGTCAACATAACTTGTTTTCGCCAATGGCACCTCATGAAAATGGGGTGGCGGCGCGCGTTCGGAAGGCGCGCGGGGTGCCGCGGCCGAGGGGACGGACATGGACGAGGATGTGAAGTCGCCGGTCATCACGCATCTGTCGTGGGGGCGCATGGAAATCGAGGGCCTCGGCACCGGCAAGGATTTCAAGCTCTGGCCGGGCGGCGGGCGGCCGTGGGACTGGGACGAGACCGGCACCCGGCACGTCCCCGGCATCCAGGCCGCCGACGTGCGGGAACTGATCGACAAGGGCAGCACGGTCGTCGTGCTCAGCCGGGGCATGGAACTGCGGCTCCAGACCACGGGCGAGGCGCTGCGCGCACTGGAGGCGGCGGGCGTCGCGGTACACGTGGAGGAGACGGGCGCGGCCGTCGAGCTCTACAACCGGCTGGCGCGCGACGGCGACGCGGTCGGCGGCGTCTTCCACTCCACCTGCTGACCGCGCTCCGCGCTCCGGCGGCGGGTCAGGCGTTCTGCTCTACGGGGACGCCTGACTGGACGACCTGGCGCGGGCCGTCCACGTCCCACAGCACCTCGGGCGTCTCCAGCGGGTTCCCGGGGACGATCAGCAGGTCGGCGCGGGCGCCGATCTCGATCCGGCCCAGGTCGGCGCGGTTGATGAGGCTGGCGTTCACCGAGGTCGCCGAGCGCAGGCAGGCCAGTGCCCCGGCGGCCTCGGTCTGCAGGCGCAGCCCGCTGAGCTGGTCGTCCTCCAGGTCGCCCATGAGGTCGGTGCCGAAGCCGACCGGGACGCCGGCCCGGTGGGCGAGCTCGACGGCGTGCTGCCCCGCGTGCAGGACCTCCTGGTTCTTGCCGCGGCCGACGGCCGACAGGCCCACCTCGTCCGCGCGCCGGTTCATCGCGTCGTAGGTGGCCAGGGTCGGCACGAGGTAGGCGTTGTACTGGGCCATCAGCTCGGCGGTGGGCTCGTCCAGCAGGTTGCCGTGCTCGATGGAGCGCACCCCGTTGACCAGCGAGTGCCGGATCGACTCGGGCGAGTAGGAGTGCGCGGCCACGTAGCCGCCGCGGCGGGCGGCCTCGCCGGTCACCGCCTGGATCTCCTCGGGCGAGTACTGCGGCTGCCGGATCGGGTCGGTCGGCGACACCACGCCGCCGGAGGTCATGATCTTGATGGCGTGGGCGCCGCGGCGGAACCGTTCCCGCACCGCGACGCGCAGCGGGTCCACCCCGTCCACGACCTCGTTCATGTGCTGCGCGCACAGGCAGATCTCCAGGTCGGCGGGGCGGCCGTCGCCGTGCCCGCCGGTCTGGCTGAGGGCCGGGCCGGTGTACAGGTAGCGCGGCGCGGCGATCAGCCCGGTGGCGATGGCCTTGGCGAGCCCGGGGTCGCCGCCCGCCACGTCCCGGACGGTGGTGAAGCCGCGGCGCAGCGCCCGGCCCAGCCGCCGCGCCCCGGCCAGCGCGAGGTAGCTGAGCGGGGCGCCGTCGAACTCCAGGCTGTTCAGCGAGATGCCGTAGGCGTGGAAGTGCGCGTCGATCAGTCCGGGCAGGACGGTGCGGCCGCGCGCCTCGATGACCCGCTCCGCCCGGGTCACCCGGTCGCCGATCTCGGTGATCACGCCGTCGTGGACGTGCAGCGACCCCTCCCGCAGTTCCGCCGACCAGCCGTCGAAGATCAGGGCGTCGGTGATGGTCAGGGCGGTCATGCGGTGCCTCCTCGGCGGCGGGGGACGTCCGGCCCGTGCGAGCGCGGCCGGTTCGGGGCGGAAGGCGGCCGGTTCCGGGCGGCGCCGTGCCGTCCCGTCATGGCCGCGGCCCGTCACGGAGGATACGTCCCCGCACGGGGTGTGACCTGGCGCGGCGCTTCTCTCGATGGCCGGCCTCGAACGGCCGCGGCCCTGCTGATCGTTTACAGGCGTGCAACAGGCGCGTAACCCGTGGGGCCGGTGGGCGCGGTGTGATTCCCGGCGTAATCATACAAAAGCCCAGGTCCAGGACGTACTACACGTATCCGGACTTCTGGGCAGGCGCTCGGAGGCGACATGGGACGGGGCATCCGCGGCCGAACCTCGGGAATCGCGGCCTTGGCGGTCATATCCACGCTCTTGGCCACCGGTCCGGCGGCGCACGCCGCCCCGGCACAGGCTCCGGACTGGACGGTCGAGCAGGTCGCGGGCGGCGGCCACCGCATCACCCTGCGGCTGGACGACCCGCTCCCGGTCCGCGACGCCGTCCCCGAACTGGCCGTGGACGGCAGGTCGCTCGGCCCCGCGCAGGAGTCCGCGGACGGCAGGACGCTCACCCTCACCACCGGCGACCCGCGCGCCGCCGCGCCGCGGTCCGTCCAGGTGGCCTGGAACGGCGAGGTCCCCGGCACGACCCCGAGGTCGGCGGCCAAGGCCGTCCCGGCGCCGCAGCCGCCCACCGGCCGGAACGTTCCAGTAGACCCGGGGACGCGCGGCCCCTACGAGATCGAGCGCACCACCTACGACCTCGGCGACACCGCCATCGAGCTCGCCGGGCTCGGCGGGCGCAAGGCGGAGATCCGCGCCGAGGCGTACCTGCCGAAGACCTCGGGGAAGCGGCCGCTCGTCCTGTTCCTGCACGGGCGCCACTCCGCCTGCTTCAACCCCACCACCTGGACCACGTCCAACTCCCAGTGGCCCTGCCCCACCGGGCAGCAGCCCATCGACAGCTTCAAGGGGTACGACGGGCCCGCCGAGGCGCTGGCCAGCCACGGCTACGCGGTCGTGTCCGTCAGCGCCAACGGCGTGAACGCCGCCGACAACCCCTACAGCGAGGACCGCGGCGCCCTCGCCCGCGGCGAGGTCGTGATGCGCCACCTCGACCTCCTCGCCGCCGCCGCGCGCGGCCAGGGCCCGCTGCCCGTCGCGCTCAAGAACCGCATCGACATGGACGACATCGGCCTGATGGGCCACTCGCGCGGCGGCGAGGGCGTGGTCAAGGCCGCGCTGATGAACGACGGCCGCGACCGCCCCTACGGGATCCGGGCGGTGCTGCCGCTCGCACCCACCGACTTCGCCCGCGCAACGCTGCCCAACACGCCGATGGCGGTGATCCTGCCGTACTGCGACGGCGACGTCTCCAACCAGCAGGGCCAGCACTTCTACGACGACACCCGCTACGCCGACGCCAAGGACACCGCGTTCAGGTCGTCGCTGATGATGATGGGCGTCAACCACAACTTCTTCAACACCGAGTGGACCCCGGGCGTCGCCCACGCGCCCGCCAATGACGACTGGTTCAACAACGCCGACCCGGTGTGCGGGAACACGGCGCCGTCCCGGCTGAGCGCCGCCGAGCAGTACGCCACCGGAACCGCGTACATCGCCGGGTTCTTCCGGCTCGTCCAGGGCGGGGAGAGCAAGCTGCTGCCGCTGTTCGACGGGAGCGGCGGAACGGCCGCCTCGGCGGGCCGCACCGTCGTGCACGCCGTCGCCCAGTCGCCCGTCCGCGACCGGGTCGACGTGGCCACCTTCACCTCGCTGCCCCCGTCCGTCCGGATCGAGGGCGCGGCGACCGGGGCCGTCTGCGCGGGCATGCTGGACCGTTCACCGCAGAGCGGGCTCCCGTCGTGCGCCACCACCCTCACCACCTCGCAGGCCCCGTCGTGGACCCCGGCCACCTACGCGCCCAACGTCCCCTCGACCCCGGTGCTGCGCTTCTCCTGGACGGACGAGACCGGCCAGGTCAGGGCCACCGTCCCGGCCGGGTCCAAGAACCTGGGCCGCTACGACGCGCTGACCTTCCGCACCGCCCTGGACGAGACCGCCCCGTCCGCCGACCTGGCCGTCACCGTGACCGACACCAAGGGCGGGTCCCAGACGGTCCGGGTGTCGGAGGTCGGCGACGCGCTCACCCGCTTCCCGGGCACGGCCTCGCCGCTGCCGAAGACCTGGCTGCGCACGGTGCGGATCCCGACGTCGTCCCTGACCGGCGTGAACCTGCGCTCGGTACGGGACGTCCGGATCTCCGGCGCGGGCGGGCCGGGCGCCGTCTACCTGGCCGACCTGGCCTTCTCCGACGCCGAGGCGGGACGCGCGGACCTGGCGGAGCTGCCGCACGTCTCGGTGGAGAGCCGCACCGTCGCCGAGGGCGACGGGCCCGGCACGGCCGCGGTGACGGTGCGGCTGTCGCGCCGCGCCAAGGAGGCGGTGACCGTCCACCTCCAGTCGATCGCGTCCGGGGCCGCGCCGGTGATCGGGCAGGTCGCCGCCGAGGTGGTCGTCCCGGCCGGGGCGTCGTCCGCGACGTTCACGGTCCCGTTGCAGGGGAACACGACGGTGGCGCCGGCCGCGCAGTCGTACCAGATCGTGGCCTCGTCTCCGGAGGGCGCCCTGATCGGCAGCGGTTTCGCCCGGCTGACCGTGACCGACGACGACGTGGCCTGACCGTCCGAGTGCCCGGGGCCCGGCCGCGACGATCCGCGGCCGGGCCCCGCACGCTTCCGGCAGCGGGCGTGCGCGGCAAGGAACGCTGGAGGGTCAGTCGACGAGGGCGCCGCAGGAGATGTTGACCTGGGTGGAGGTCAGGCTCCGGGACTTGTCGGAGGCCAGGAAGACCGCGACGTCGCCGACGTCCTGCAGCGTCGCGGTGCGCTTGAGCAGAGTGTGGTCCACCATCTGCTGCTTGATCTCGTCCGGCATGGCGGGGTCCGGGATCCCGCCGGTGCGCATCGACAGCACCCGGACCTGGTGCGGCCCCAGCTCGCACGCCCACTGCCGCCGCATCGCCTCGACCATGTCGCAGCCGATCTGGACGGTGCCCATCCCCGGCGCGGAGTTGGTGGCGTCGGAGCCGCCGAAGTGCAGGATCACCCCGGAGCCCTGCTTGACCATGTGCCGGGCCGCGGCCTGCGTCGTCAGCAGGAACGAGCGGGCGACCTTCTCCATCGCCCGGCCGAACTCGGCGACCGGCATCTCGATCATCGGCGTGAAGAGGGCGTCCTGGGAGATCAGATTGACCGAGATGTCGATGCTGCCGGCGATCCCCGCGATCGAGTCGACCCAGGTGTTGACGGCGGACTCGTCCAGGGCGTCCACGACGGCGGTCTCGGCCAGCCCGCCCGCGTCCCGGATGTCGGCGGCGACGGCGTCGAGCTTCTCGGCCGTGCGCCCGGCCAGGAAGACCCGCGCCCCCTCGGCGGCGAAGGCCCGTGCCATCGCGCCGCCGATGCCGCCTCCGCCGCCGTAGATCACCGCGGTCTTGTTCTCCAGAAGCATGTCGATCTCCGTTCGTCGTCGTTGGCACGACGCTACGCGCGGCCTGGACGGGCCCGCATCGGACGACCGACGGGTCCAGGAAAAGCACAGGTCAGAGGCGGTTTCGCGGGGAATCCGCGCAGGTCGGCGGGCGGGGGCGCGCACGGATGACCGATACGGCGGTCACAGCCGCAACCGGCCCAGCTCCATGCGCCGCGTGACACCGATCTTCGGGAACGCCTTGTAGAGGTGGTGGCCGACCGTGCGCGGACTGAGGTAGAGCTGCGCGCCGATCTCGCGGTTGCTGTAACCGGCCGCGGCGAGCCGGACGACCTGGAGCTCCTGCGGGGTGAGGCGCTTGAGGAGGTCCGCGTCCTGCGCCCGTGCGACCGGGCGGTCGCCGAGCACCTCAAGCTCGGCCCCGGCCCGCTCGGCCCACCGCTCGGCGCCGAGACGGGCGAACGTGTCCCGCGCCCGGGTCAGCTGCTCGCGCGCCTCCGTCCTGCGCCGCCGCCGCCGCAGCCACTCCCCGTACAGCAGGCCGGTGCGGGCCGCGTCGCACCCGCGGTCGCCGCCGGCCTGCTCATGGAGTTCCAGCGCGGCGCGGTAGTGCCCGCCGGGCTCGTCGCCCTCGGCGAGCAGGGCGCGGCAGCGCAGCGCCAGGGCGGCGGCGGTCGGCCCGTCCGCGTGGCCCGCCCACTCCAGGAACGCGGGCAGGTACGTCCGGGCCCGGTCGCTCGCCCGGCCCGCCGCCCGTACCGCGGCCTCCACCTGGTCCGGGACGGCCCGGACCAGCAGATCGTGCCGGGCCGGACCCGAGCACACCGCCCCCAGGCGTTCCAGCGCCGCCTCCGCCCGCCCCTCGGCGAGATCGAGCAGGCCCAGGCCCCAGGACGCGAGCGCGGCGTTGACCGGGTGGAGATCGGCGTGCTCCAGGACCTCGCCCGCCAGGGACCGGCACCGGCACGCGTCCCCGGTCACCGCCTCCAGCCGGGCCGCGATGCCCTTCAGCACGGTGACCTGCATGTCCATGCCGATGTCGGTGGCCAGCGACACGCCCTCGGCCAGCGCCGCCTCCGCCCCGCGGAAGTCGCCGCGCAGCAGCCGCGCGATCGCCAGCGGCTCCAGCGCGTACGGGAGCCAGCCGAGCGCCCCCTCCGCCCGCGCGTCGGCGGCCGCCGCCTCCAGCACCTCCGCCGCGGCCTCGTCGTCGGCCACCAGCAGCCCCATCAACACGGCGATCAGCCGTTGCACCAGGTCGTCCACGGTCCCGGCGCGCGCGGCCTCCACCAGCGCCCGCATCGGCGGGACCACCTCGCCCGCCGCGCCCTCGGCGAACCGCCCGTAGGCGACCAGCCCATCCACGACCGGGACGAGGGCCGAGCCGGGCGGCAGCACCACCGACGCGAGCCGGTCGACGCCGCGTCCCAGGAGGTCGCGCGCGCACGCGTCCCGGGCGCACCACATCGCCTCGGTCAGCATCGACACCGCCCGTTCCGGGTCGGACGAGGCGATCAGCTCGGCGCCCTCCAGCGCCAGCGCGGCGTCCGCCGCCGGCGAGGTCCGCTCGTACTCCACCTGGGCGCGGACATAGAGGGCCTCGGCCGCGACGGCCGGCTCGCGGGTGAGGGACGCGGCCTCGGCGGCCAGCCGCGTCGCCCGGTCCGGCTGCCCGGCGTCGTAGGCGGCCCGCGCCGCGCTGGCGATCCGGCGGGCCCGGCCCTCCCGGTCGACGCTGAGCCGGGCGGCGCGCTCGTACGCGGCGGCGACCGCGGCCGACCCGCCCCGTTGCCCGGCCCGCCGCGCGGCCCGCTCCAGCTCCGCCGCCACCGCCTCGTCGGGACCGGCGGCCGCCGCGGCCAGGTGCCAGGCCCGCCGGTCGGCGTGCGCGGGCCCGGTCAGCGTGGCGGCGAGCGCGTCGTGGACGGCGATCCGCTGGTGGTGCGCGGCGTCCTGGTAGGTGACGGCGCGGATCAGCGGATGCCGGAACCGCACCTCCTCCCCGGACGCGCCGAGCACCACCAGCCGGGCCTCCTCGGCCGGTCCGAGGTCGGCCGCCGCCAGCCCCAGCACGCTCGCGGCGCGCAGCACGACGCCCAGATCGGCGGTGCCGTCGGCCGCCACGACCAGGAGCAGCAGCCGGGTCGCCGGCGGCATCTCCTTGAGCTGCAGCCGGAACGCCTCCTGGACCCGGCCGCCGACCCGCAGCGGCCCCACCCGGCCGGCCGCGTCGGTCCGGCCGGCGGCCTCCTCGGCGGCGAGCACGGCGGCCAGCTCGATGAGGGCCAGCGGGTTGCCGCCCGCCTCGTCCAGGAGCCGCTCGCGGGCCGGGACGGTCAGCCGCGTCCCGGCGTCGTGCGCGTCCAGCAGCTCGGCCGCGGCGGGACGGTCGAGGCCGCCGAGCGGGAGCGCCTCGATGCCCGGGACGGGGAACGGCCGCGCGCCGTCCCGGACCGCGAAGATCATCACGAGGGGGTCGGCGGCGCCGAGCCTGCGGGCGGCGAAGAACAGCGCGTCGGCCGAGGCCCGGTCCAGCCACTGCGCGTCGTCCACCAGGCACAGCAGCGGCCGCTCCCCGGCCAGCTCGGACAGCAGCGTGAGGGTGGCGGCGCCGATCAGGAACCGGTCGTGCACCGGAGCCTCCGCCAGGCCGAACGCCGACCGCAGCGCGGCGGCCTGCTGCGCCGGCAGCGTGCCGAAGCGGTCGGCGAACGGGTGCAGCATCATGTGCAGGCCGCCGAACGGCAGCTCGGTCTCGGACTCGATCCCCATCCCGCGCACGACCCGCACGCCCTCGCCGGCTCCGCCCGCGGCGGCGTGGTCCAGCAGGCTCGTCTTGCCCATGCCCGCCTCGCCGCGGATCACCAGCGCGCCGCCGCGCCCCGCGCGGACGTCCGCGAGCGCGAGCGCGATGCGCTCCAGCTCACGGCCGCGCCCCACCAGCACGCGGCCAGGTTAGCAACCGCGGCCCGGCCCGAACGGAGCAGTCATGACATGTCCTGACTTTGTCAGGGATGACCTAAAAGGGGAGGTCAGTGGACCCGGTGGACCGATCTTCTAGCCAACAATCCAGATTGACTAACTAGGGAATAGGTGCGATCCTGGCGGTCATGCGGCCGTGCCTTCCTCTCTGGTCACGCCTGCACGTCGACTTCCGGCGGCAGGCCAGCGATCTGTGTCGCCGCGCCCGTCCCTAGACCCACGACGAGGCGCACGAACGACGAAGGCAAGGAACCCGAACCGATGACGCTGAGCACACCCGCGTCCGCCCTGGCCGTCCCCGCCGAGAAGGCGACCGACCTGGCCACGACCGCGAGCGCGCTGGCCGCCGCTCCCGACGACTGGCTGCTCCGGGTCCGGCTGAGCCCGCACGGACGCTGGTACGAGCGGCTGCACAACGACGGCGAGACCGAGATCTGGCTGATCAGCTGGCTGCCCGGCCAGACCACCGGGCTGCACGACCACGGCGGCTCGCGCGGCGCGTTCGCGGTCGCGCTGGGCGCCCTGGAGGAGCACGACCTCGGCGGCAGCCGCCAGGTCACCATGGGGCAGACCCGGGCGTTCGGGGCCGAGTACATTCACGAGGTGCGCAACACCTCCACCGCCCCGGCGGTCAGCGTCCACGTGTACTCGCCGCCGCTGAGCACGATGAACCGCTACGAGCTCGACGGCTCCGGCGAGCTGGTCCGGCTCGTCGAGGAGAAGGCCGAGCAGTGGTGACCGGACGCCCGGCCGGGGCGCGCTCCATCGACGAGATGCTCGCCGGCGCGCGCTCCCGGCTGGAACGCCTGGACCCCGGCCGGGCCCATGCCGAGTCGCTCGACGGCGCGCTGCTGGTCGACATCCGCCCCGCGGCGCAGCGGGCCGCGGAAGGAGAGATCCCCGGCGCGCTCGTCATCGAGCGCAACGTGCTGGAATGGCGCTTCGACCCCGCGTCCGAGGCGCGCATCCCCGAGGCCACCGGCTACGACGTGCGCGTCATCGTCTTCTGCTCGGAGGGCTACACCTCCAGCCTCGCCGCGGCCTCCCTGCACGACCTGGGGCTGACCCGTGCGACCGACCTCGCGGGCGGCTTCAAGGCCTGGCAGGCCGCCGGCCTCCCCACAGGCTGACCGCCCCGGGCGCTTCATCCGTGCGGCAGGAACCGCCCGAACCGTCCGCGGTGGTAGAGGAGCGGGCGGCCGGGCGCGACCAGTTCCGTGCCGGTCACCAGGCCCACGACGAGGAAGTGGTCGCCGATCTCCAGGGTGGTGTGCGGCAGGCACAGCACGTGTGCGCAGACGTCGTCCAGGAGCGGCGTGCCGTGCTCGTCCAGGCGCCAGGCGGTGGGCTCGGCGAACCGGTCGACGCCCTTGCGGGCGAAGCGCGCCGCCAGTTCCGCCTGGTCGCCCCCCAGGATGTTGACGCCGAAGCGCTCGGCGTTGCGGAGGGACGCCCAGGTGGTCGAGGAACGGTCCACATAGAACGAGACCAGCGGCGGGTCCAGGCTGACCGAGGAGAACGAGGTCGCCGTCAGCCCCACCGGCTCGCCCTCGGACGATCCGGTGATGATGACGACCCCGGCCGCGTGCAGGGCCAGCGCCTGGCGGTAACGCGCGGGGTCGACCGCCTGGCTCGGCAGGATCTCGGTCACAGTGATGTCCCTCCGTACGGGCAGGTGGGATGGCGGGCGCGACATGGGGGCCGGGGCTGAGCAGTCGAACACGCCCACATAGATGCAAACACGACATCCCATCTAAGTCAATATTGCCTACCAGTTAACTAGGAAATAGTGTCCGTCCTCACTCCTCCGACCAGCGGCTCGGCGTCAGGGGGCGGTGCGGAGCCGGCGGGTGAGGTGGTGGGCCGCCGTGTGGGTCAGGGCCGGCGCGGCGCCCGCCAGGGCGAGGCTCTGGACCGCGTCGGACGCAGCAGCCCGGCCCGGTGGAGCCGGCGGCGCGCCCACGGCATGGACGGGACGACCGCCAACGGCGTCGCGACCGACCCGTGCGCGGCAGGGTTGAGGACCTGTGGACAGCCGTTGGCGGTCAAGGACGATCTTGCGGTGTTGCCCCTGGCCGGCTGGAGGTCTGTGACGTCCTACCTCCCTCCGGGTTCTCGGCGGGGCGTTCGGTGCTTGGTCGACGGTTCGGCGGCGGGCGTCGTGTGCCGCGCAGCCCCTAGGTGACAGATACCTGGCATGTCAGACCAGGTCAGATGCCATTTGATGGCTTTCCGTATCCGTTTGATTACGCTGGTTGTGGCGGCTGGGTGAAGCCGAGGGGCCGTGGCCGGCCGCCGATCACCACGGCCTTCCCCCGGTGCCGGCGCGCCGTCCCCCGACGGCACCCGCACCGGACCGAGAGGAGCACGATGTCCGTCTTCCAGACCGGCCAGATCCCCCACGGGTTCGCCTTCACCGAGAACGGCGCCCTCATCCACTACAAGTACGCCATCGTCCTGGCCATCCCCCAGGCCAACCAGGGCAACTGGCTGGGCGACGGCTACGTCAGCTTCGGCAGCGACTTCGGCGACGTGCGACTCAGGATGGCCGTCCACAACGGCACCAGCTGGACCAGCGTCAAGACCATCACCGTCACCAGCAGCGGCCTGCGCGTCGGCGAGCAGCTACCCGCCGGGTCGCAGAAGGTCAGCGTCGGCCGCGCGAAGGCCGGCCCCAACGACACCGCAGACGACATCCCCGCGAGCTGGCTGCTGGAATACCAGACCTGACCTCCGGCCCCGATAGCTCGACTTGTCGCGGGTTCGCATCCGGTGCGGGGTTCTCGCACCGAATGCGAACCCGCGGTCGTTCAGGGCGAGGTTCTTCAGGGAGGCCGCCCCCAAGGACAGGGGCCAGATGGAACAGATCAGCTGTCCGGTCCCCTCAACCGAATCTCCCCAGGTCAACGCTCCGCAGGCGATTCTCGCGCCGGTTCGGCCCCGAGCGCCCGCGGCGGCCTGCCGCCGAAACCCGGGCCACGGAGCGGAATGGAAGCCTGCGCAGTCCGTGGCAGAGGGTCACGGCCCTTTGAGTAGGGCGAACCCCTCAAATCCATCTCAGCGCCAACGGCTGTCTCAACTCCGCACCCGCGCACGATGGTGGCCTGGGCCGGATGCGCCACGCCGTGCAAACCGGCCTGGTAGGCGGGCGAGCGCCCGCCGGTGCGGTGCCCCCGTCGGCGGCCGCCGACGGGCACCAGGACGCCCATCCCCGCCGCCGCGACCGCGAACCGGACGCCGCCGATCGACTCCAACTGCCGCCAGAGCCGTTCCGGCACGAGAGCATGCGCCCAGCGCGGCAGCATGGCAGCCTCCTCGGCGTCGTGCAGCGCCCAGGCGGCCGGCGGTCCCAGGAGCGTGCCCGCGCCGACGCGCTCGCGGCTCGGTTCCGCCATGAGGACGCGGTCTGCCGGACGGGCCGCCCGCCTCCGCGAGCGGCCCGGTGCCGTCAGGGGGAGCGGTCCAGGGTGGGCGCGGTCTCCCAGGCCGGATCGCTCCAGAACTCCATCAGTTCCTCCGCGGTGAGCTCCTCGACCGGCACCTGCGGCAGTTGCCGGCCGGTGTGCAAGGACCAGGTCGCCACCAGCAGGAAGGCCAAGTACTCGTCGTCGCTGTGCGGGAGGTTCATCGCCACCTGACCTCTGTAGGTGTCCTCGGCCTCGGCTCGGGAGCATGCCGCCGGCCCGCCACGTCCCAGTACGCCACATCCGTGGCGGTCAGTGGGCGCGGAATCCATGTATCGGATCGGAGTGGAACAAGATGGTACGTCCGGACCTGGCTCCCCCATAAAAACGGACGTAATTCAACAATCACCCCTAATGTGGAAAACTCCGAGACGAATTCGGTTTCGATGGTAGCCGGTCTCCGCAGTCCACTTCTATGTCGTTCTGCCGCGTTCTGATCCGGGGTCATCGGGTCGTGATCGACGATGTGGAACGATTCGGAAGGCCGTGTCGATACCGTGCGGGTCATCGGTTTGACACCATTCACTCCGTGCAGGCGAGCGGTCGCCCGGTGCTGATGATCGGTCAGGTGCGTCGATGATCCATAACCCTCCCGACGAGCTCGATGAGTTCGTCCAGGACCTCATCGAGCTGCGCGAGGCGTGCGGTTCACCGAGCCTGCGCGACCTGGCGTCGTTCTCCCGGAAGGCGCAGGCCCGGCACGCGAACGAGCTGGCGGGGCTGCAGGAGCTGTCGGCCACCGCGATCAGCGACGTCCTGGCCCGCCGCCGCAAACGCCCGCCCGCGTGGAGCTGGGTCGCCTCCTACGTCCTGGCCTGCCAGTCCTACGCGCGGGGCAGCGGGGCCTGGCCGGAGGACCCGGGCCTCGGCAGCCTGCCGGGCTGGCACCGGCGCTACCGCGCCGTCCGGGCGGCGACCCTGCCGCTGGCGGTCCTGGACGAGGCCTTGATCGGCGCATCGATGTCGGCCTTGATCGAAAGCCTCACCGCCGAATTGGATTCCGGTTCGGCAGAAGAAGATGTCGAGAGCCGACCGGAGACGGCTCATGATCTTCCGGGCCCGGAACCCGGCGAGGATTCTGCACGTGCAAAACCGACCGAGCGGTCGCCCAGCAGCCGAAGCGATCGCCGCGTCCAGCCGCCTCCCACCGCCGAAGCAAAGTGGCTCCCGCCCCGTGAAGAGAACAAACCCGAGGCCGTTGATGAGGCGAGACGCGGGCCGTATCTCGTGGACGACTGGACGGCCGGGGGCGCGCTGGAGTCCATGACCGGACGGCGCTACCGGGCGCTGTTCGGCGTCCACGGCCTCGACCTCCTCAACGCCGCCGAGGCGGGGGACATGGACGCCGCGTGCAGGCTCGGGCTGCTCCTGCTGTGCGAGCGGCGGACCGCCGAGGGCATCGCCTGGCTGGAGTCGGCCGCGGCGGCGGGTGACGTCGTGGCCGAGGTCTTCGTGCACGCCGACCCGGTCTGGCGCACCCGACTGGCGGCGCAGCTCGCCTACGAACTCACCCTGCCCGGGTACGGCGACGCGTGGCGCCGGGACGACGGCCGCCCGACCGGTGCGGAGACCTACTACCGCAGCGCCTCCCGTACCGGGCATCCCGGCGCCACGTACCACCTGGCCCTCATGTTCCGGGCCCGCGGCGACGACCTCACCGCGCTCCACCTCTTCAGCAGGGCCAGCCAGCTCGTAAAAGCCGCACAGACCCGCGCCAAACCCGAAGCGGACAACTAATCA
The DNA here is from genome assembly GCF_042656285.1 of Actinomadura rugatobispora. Lineage (GTDB taxonomy): Bacteria > Actinomycetota > Actinomycetes > Streptosporangiales > Streptosporangiaceae > Spirillospora > Spirillospora rugatobispora. Next base: position 43,601 of record NZ_JBHSON010000031.1, read on the forward strand.
CCCCGCGGCCCGCTGGTCCGGCCCGTGGGTGGGCGGTTGGACGTGTGGGCAGCGGCCGGATCCGCGACCTGGAGATCACACAGGCGTCGCGATGGTCGGCCGCGCGGCCCGGGGCCGGATGTGCGGGCTGGCGACCCAGCGCTGGGCAGCGGTGGACGCGGCGCCGGATCTCCGGTGCGTGGGTAATCGGACGTGCGGCTGGTGGTCGGGCCCGTCGACCGGTGGCCGCCGCGCGGACGGGTGGTCGCACACGCGGGGGTTGCTGGCCCGGCGCTGGGCCGATCGTTGGACTCGCCGGATCCGGACGAGCGGCTGGTGGTCGGGCCCGGGCTCGGTGATCCGGCGCGTGGGGGCGGTCGGACGTCTGGTCCGATGAAGGGCCCGCAGGCCGGTGGGCCGCCGTGCGGGCGGGGGCGCACAGGCGGCCCGTGGTCGGACGTGGCGTCCGTGAGTTGGCGGGTGGGTTAGGGGCGGGGGCCGGTGTAGCGGGTGATCCATAGGCCCTGGTTCTTGTCGGAGATGTAGATGTAGCCGCGGCGGTCCACGACCACGTCTTCGGTTTGCAGGACCAGGTCGCCCTCGGGCATCGGGCCGTAGCGGCGGGTGGGTTCGGGTGGGATGAAGTAGCCGACCTCGCGGGGCAGCCGGACGTTCGACACGTCGTACACGCGCAGTCCCGCGTTGAAGTGGGCGATGTAGAAGAGGTTCCCCTGCCGTTGCACGTCCGGGTGGTGCTGGTGGTGGTTGATGTTGTGCGGGCCGCTCCAGCCGCCGCGAGTGGCGAAGTCGTCGTACGGGGCGTTCTCCGGGGGGACGGGCGACGGCAGCGTGGACAGCAGCCATGGCTCGGCGGGGTCGGAGATGTCGATGATCGAGGCGTGCGGGGCAGGGCCCGCGCCGTACGACACGTCCTCGGAGTTCGCGAAGGCGATGCCGCGCTCCGGGACGGGCAGCACGCCGTGCACGCCGAACCGGGAGTGGAACGGGGGGCTGAAGCTGAGCCCGCCCACGCGCTTGGGCCGCGACACGTCCGAGATGTCCAGCACGACCATGCCCGCGCCGCCGTACGGCAGGTAGACGTGGTCGCCGGCCGGGTAGGCGGGGCCGTGCAGCGACACGTCGCCCGCGTTGCCGCAGCAGAAGCCGTGCGAGTGCGGTTGCCGGGTCGTGGGTTCCTTGGCCTCGCCGTCGCGTTGGCCGGGGACCCACCAGCGGCCCGCCTCGCGTGGACGTGTCCGGTCGGAGATGTCCAGGATCATGTAGATGTTCCCGGTGAAGCCGGGGACGCCCGCGGCGAGGTGGACGTACCGGCCGCCCGGATAGAGGTTGCGGTGGGTGCCGGTGCCGCCGGTCCGGAAGTGGCTGAGTCGGCGCGGCCGTACGGGGTCCTCGATGTCCCAGATGTAGACGCCGTCCTCGAAGTCGGCGGACGGGTCGCCGCCGAAGTTGGGGAAGACGCTCTCCAGCGCGGTGACCATCGTGTTCCCCGACAGGTCGACCTGCAGCGTCCACGTGTCGGCGGGCCCGGGGACGAACGCGACCACCTCGGGGCGGCGCGGGTCGGTGACGTCGACGACGCTCCAGCCGCTGTCCCAGAAGTGCCCGGTGTAGAGGTACCAGCGGCCGCGGACCTGGCGGATCGCCATCTTGAACGCGGGCCGGTGGTCGAGGTCGCTGTACCCGACCGCCTCCATGTTGTGGGCGTACGCGCCGCGCGGTGGCCGGGGCGTGCGTCCTTCGGCGGCCTCGGCGGGTGTGAGCCCGGCCTGTGCCGCGCCGAGCGCGGCGGCTCCCGTCAGCGACGCGCGCAGCGCCTGCCGCCGCCCGAACTCCTTCGATGCCATGATCGCCTCCTCGGAATCTTGATCATCTAAGGAGCCGGGTCATAAAGGCGTCCGAAAGGTCAGAGGGGTCAGGTCGGTGAGGATCTCCGACGCGGTGACGGGGTCGAGGTCGGCGACGACGGCCCGGCCGCCGGCGATCTCCCGGCTGATCCATGTCTGGAAGCCGTTGTCCTCGGCGGTGCCCCGGCGTTCCATGCCGAGCACCCGCCCGACCGGGACGGTGATGCCGTGGAACCGCTTCAGTTCGGTGCCCGCGCTCTCGTCTTCGGTGAGCGTGGAGGTCGGGCGGTCGAGCTGCGGGAACGGCTGCGCGATCTCGTAGTCGGCGAAGACCTGGCGCCAGGCGCCGAGCGTGTGGTCTTCGGCGATGCGGAACGTCCGGGCGTCCTCGGTGGTCCATACGAGCCGGCGGGCGATGTGCCACAGGAGGGGGTGCCGGACGATCAGGGTCTGGAACTCCCCCCGTCCACCGCCGCTGGGTGACCATGGCCTGTTCGAGCCGGAGGATCTGGTCGGCCGCCACCGTCCGCACGTCCTTCTTCAATGCGGCGAAGTGCTTGTGGGCGGCGGGGCAGCGCGGCCCGCCGCCCGATGAGTTACGGCTTGAGCCGCTCGTCCAACCCCACGGTGAAGCGGCGCGGGCCCGTGCCGTCGAGCCCGAGGTCGCGGACGAGCCGTTCGGGGGAGAGCCCTCGGTCGGCGGCGAGGGCGGCGATACGCTGCTGGGCCTTGGCCTTCAGGCCCTTGTACCGGACGTTCCGCGCGATGCCGTTCAGATGCGTCAGGGCGATGTCGGTGCCGATGGCGACGAGTGCGTCCAGGCCCGCGACCGCCAGGTGGTGGCCACCGGCGCCGGGCCAGGTCCGGATGAGCGGGGCGAGGCGGCGCACGGTGTCGTTGTCGCCGAGCAGCCCGAGCGCGTTCAGGACCCACGCGTCGTCGCCCGGCCCGCCGCTGCGCCCGGCGAACCCGTACTGCTCGAACAGGCCCCACGCGAACGCGGCCAGGGACGCGGGGTCGCAGGTCTCCTTCACCACGTCGATGCCCGGGTAGGCGTGGTCGGGCTTGGACAGGGCGAGCATGGTGATGATGTGACCGGCGGCCTCACCGGGGAGCGCCCCGCGTCCGTCGCGCAGGAACACCTGGGGGAGCAGGTGCGGATCGACGAAGGGGTCGATCTCGGGCATGGTCTCGGGGAGGACGTTCAGGACGTTGGTGGCGAGAAGGGCTTCGAGCGCGGCGGCGGCCTTGGACCTGTGGGCGCGGGCCGCGTCGGTGACGTCGTCGCGGTGCCCGTTGGAGGCGAGGAAGCGCAGCGCGGCCTCCGCCTCGCGTCGCTGTCGGCCGGCCTTGCCCAGAGCCGCCGGGATGAGCGCGCGCGCTGCCGCGAACGCGTGCCGCTGGAACCAGCCCTCCACGACTGGATGCAGCCATGGGCGGCGGTCGAGCGACTCGGCCATGAGTGCGGCGACTCGGGCGTCGCACAGCGGCAGCAGCAGTTCGGTGGCGGTCGCAGGCTCCGACAGGGCCAGCTCCAGCGCGGCGGGCAGTGCGTCCGTTCCGTCGTTGGCGATGACGCGCTTCATTACGTTCTGGGACGACGACCATTCCTCCCATTCGCCGGGCTCCCACGCCGTCTCCGGCTCGTTCGGCGCCTTCAGGCCCCGGACGATCATGAACTTGACGTGGACGCCCTCGCGCGTCCACGGCGGGTCGGCCAGTAGGAGCGGCAGCGCCTCGGGCGGTGCCTCCTCGGCCCACCCCTCGCCTGCCGTTTCGACGGCGCGGCGCACGTCGGCGGGCAGGCCGGGCAGGAGCGCCGCGGTGAGGGCCGGGTGGGCTCGCACGTGGCGGCGGAGAAGGCGCGTGGCGTACGAAGCGGTCCGCTGGACGGCGGCGTCGCCCAGCAGGCGGAGGGCGCGGGCGGGGAAGCGTCGCGCCGCCTCCTGCACGGCGGCGTGCATCTGGGGCTTGTCCAGGCGTGCGAGCAGGAGCCCGAACGCCTCGTCGGTGGGCAGGGCGGCGAGCACCTGTGCCTGCTGGGCGATGAAGTGGTCGCCGTCGTCATAGGCCGCGGCGATCCTCGGCGCCATCGCGGAACCGACGGCTTCGACGACCGTGTAGAGCGGGTCGGGTGTCCAGGTGCGCGGCGAGAGATCGACGTGGTCGAGCCGTTCGAGCAGTTCGAGCTGCTCCAGCGAGCCGATCGCGGGCAGCAGGAGCATCAGCTCGCCGTGGCTCGGCTCTCCGGGCAGGGACGCGCAGAGTTCGTCCGACCAGTCGAGGCGGGTCGGCGCCAGGTACGAGGCGATGAGGCGTTGCGCGCCGTCACGGCGGCAGTGGGCGAGGGCCTCGACCGCCTCCCGGTAGTCGCGTTCGCCGGCGGCGGCGAGGGAGGCGCGCACCCTCTTCGCGACCAGGTGAAGGCAGTGCCGCACCTTGTCCACGGGCGGCTCCTCCTCGCCGGGACGGTAGGCGCGGAGATGCCGCCACGGCTGTCGTCCCCGGTAGGTGTAGCCGTCGACGATGACCCGGCCGAGCTCGGCCGTGGCGGCGGCCGCGAACCCGAGCCCGTGCTCGGCGATCCAGGCGTCCGCGAACTTCCAGGTCGCGCCCAGGCGGTCGACGGACGCGAAGATGTCGTCGATCATGCCCGACTCGGCCGCGACCACCGCCGCGATCACGCCCGCGCCCCGGGGGTCGGGCGCGCCGTCCAGATGGGCGCGGGCGGACTCGACCAGATCGCGGTGGCTCTGCTCGGCGTCCAGCAGGTGGTGGAGCGCGTCGCGCGCCTCCTCGGTGAACCCCCGTACGGCCTCGGCCGCCCCGGGGTCGGGCTCGACCGGCGGCCCGGGGGCGCCCCCGCGGCACGGATGCAGATGGGCGCGCCAGGCGTCCGGCATGACGAAGGCGTCCTCGTCGATCTCCGGCATGGGCGGGACGCTACCGAGTCCCTCCGACACGCGGGCTTGACCGATCTTTGAGGGGTGGGGGCACATTCCGGGGTTGCCCAGGTCGATCGTCGTTTGATGACTATGGAGTGGTGTGCGTGGGAGGCCGCCATGAAGCGGCGCGGTGACCGCAGGCCGCCGTGCGACCCGGTCGAAGACGACGGGGTGCTCGACCCGGCCCAGACGCTGGAGGGCGAGGATCCCACCGCCGACCCGCTCGACCGCGGGATCACCGTTCCCGAGCACTGGTCGGCGGCCGTCCGCTACGGCACGACCGCCGACGAGCTGGAGCAGGGCGAGACGCTCGACGAGCTGCTGGCCGAGGAGGAACCGCCCGAGGACGAGGCGGACCCGCACTGGTACGGGCCCGACGACGAGCCCGAGCCGCGCGCCGGACGCCTGGCCGCCGAGGACGGCGGTGACGGCGAACTGCTCGCCCGGGAACTGGACGAGGAGTCCGACGGCGGCCCGGAGGAGGTCGCGATGTCCATCACCAGCGAGGACGCCGACCGCGGCGCCGTCCTGGACGAAGCGCTGGACGAGACGCTGCCGGAGGCGGTGCGCGCCGTGCTGCGGGAGATGGCCGCGCAGGAGGCCCGGGAGCGGGAGGAGAACGATGAGTGACCGCGAGGGCAGGGCTTGACATGGGGGCGTTCTCACCCGGATTCCACCGGCGCCGCCAGGAGGACGAGACCGGCGTCCGCCTGCCGCCGGGCCAGTACCTCACGCGGGACTTCCCCGTGCTGTCGGCCGGGCCCACCCCGCCGATCGAGCGGGACTCCTGGAGCCTCACCCTGGAGGCCGGGCCCGGCGAGCGGCGGACGTGGACGTGGCAGGAGTTCATGGGCCTGCCCCAGGAGGAACCCACCGTCGACATCCACTGCGTGACCCGCTGGTCCAAGCTCCACACCACCTGGCGGGGCGTCTCGGTGGACACGCTGCTGGACGGCCTCGACACCGGCGCCGCCGAGTACGCGGTGGCGTACTGCTACGGCGGCTACACCACCAACGTCCCGCTCGAGGACATCACCGGCGGGAAGGCGTGGATCGCGCACACCTTCGACGGGTACCCGCTCGCGCCAGAGCACGGCGGCCCCGCGCGGCTGCTGGTCCCGCACCTGTACTTCTGGAAGTCCGCCAAGTGGATCCAGGGGCTCCGGCTGCTCGTCCACGACGAGCCGGGCTTCTGGGAGACGGCCGGCTACCACAACTACGGCGACCCCTGGCGTGAGCAGCGTTACTCGTGGGACTGACGGCGGACGGCGCTCCCGCGGCGACCCGGCCGCCGCCGCGCCCGCGCCCGGAATGGCGGCCCGCGCTGCTCGTCGCCGACCGGCGGGAGAACGACGTGACCCGGACGCTGGTCCTGCGCGTTCCCGGCTGGTCAGGCCATCTGCCCGGCCAGCACGTCGACGTCCGGCTCACCGCCGACGACGGGTACCAGGCCAGCCGCAGCTACTCCATCGCCGCGCCCGCCGACGGTGAACGCGTCGAGTTGACGGTGCAGCGGGTGGCGGACGGCGAGGTGTCCCCGTACCTGGTGGACGATCTCCCGGTCGGCGCCGCGATCGAGATCCTCGGCCCGGTCGGCGGCTGGTTCGTGTGGCGGCCCGCCGCCGAACCGCCGTCGCTGCTGGTGGCGGGCGGCGCGGGCATCGTCCCGATCATGGCGATGGTGCGGGCCTGGCGGGACGGCGGCGGCCCCGGGTCCCTGCGGCTGCTCTACTCGCTCCGCTCCCGCGACCTGCTGTGCTACGCGGCCGAACTGTCCGCGCTCGACGACGGGCTGCTGCTGGCCTACACCCGGCGGGCCCCGCCCGGCTCCGCGCGCCCGCCCGGACGGCTGACCCCGGCCGAGGTCGCCGAGTACGGCGTGCCGCCCGACCGGGCCCCGCGCTGCTACGTCTGCGGCCCCACCGGATTCGTGGAGGCGATGAGCGCCCTGCTCACCGGCATGGGGCACGACCCGGCGCGGATCCGTACCGAACGATTCGGCCCCAGTGGAGGATGACCATGGTTCACGGCTGGCACCCCGACGACCGGCACCTGGACGGCAACGCCCTCGCCGGCCCGCTCAGCCTGCTGTTCGTCCCTGAGATGACGCTGGCGTCCGGGCAGTGCGGCACCTGCGGGCACTCCGACCTGCTCGTCCGCGCCCCGCTGTACACTCAGGCGCCCGGCCAGGTGATGCGCTGCCCGGTCTGCGGCGAGGTGACGCTGCGGCTGGTCGTCACCCCGGACCGCTTCCGGCTCGACCTGCCGCACGGCAGCTCCCTGACCATCCCGCACACCTGACCGATATCGATTCGCCTATGGCAGCCCGACCCATATCCATATTGGACCGACCGGGCATCCTTCTGGTGTCCTCTGCCGGTGACCATCACCGCCCCCGCTCCCGCCCCGCCCGCCGCGGCCCCGTCCGACCGCAGGGTGATCGTGACGGTGGTCGCGTGCCAGCTCGCCGGCTGCCTGGGCTACTTCGCGGTGATGTCCCACCTGGTCGCGCACCTGCGGCACGACGTGGGCCTGCTGGCCGGGACGATCGGGCTGATCCTCGGGATCCGGGTGGGGGTCCAGTTCGCGCTGCTGCTCCCGGTCGGCGCGCTCACGGACGCGATCGGCGCCCGCCGCACCGGAATGATCGCCTGCGCCATCCGCGCCGTCGGCTTCGCCCTCCTCGGCACCGCCGACGACATAACCGCACTCCTATGCGCGGCCGTAGCCATCGCCGCGGGCGGCGCGCTGTCCAACCCGTCCGCCCAGAGCCTGCTGGCGAGCGTCCACCCAGATCGCCGCTCAGGCGGCTTCGGCGCCTATGTCGCCACCCAGCACATAGGAACGATCGCGGGCCCTCCCGTAGGACTGGGCCTCCTCGCCCTGGGCCACGGCTTCACCCCTGTGGCCGTGATGGCCGCAACCCTGTGGGCCCTGGCAGGCGTCCTGTACCTTTCGCTGCCGCGCCGGGCCGCCAAAGCAACAACCCCACGCTTCAAGGACATCTTCACAGGCATACGCGCGGTCTTCCGCGACCGCAGGTTCGTGCTCTTCGCGCTGATGACCGCGCCCACGACGCTGCTCGCCAACCACATCATGACGGCCGTGCCGCTCCTGGGCTTCGGCTCCGCCGCCGCGACCGTCTGCCTGTGCGTGCTGGCCGCCGTGGCCGCGTCCGCCCAACCGTTCGTCGCGTCCAACCGCAGAGGCGAACGCCCCTGGGTGCTACGCCTGGGCCTGCTGTGCGCTGCGGGCGCGTTCTTCGTCCTGGCCCCGCTGGACGGCACCCAGACCGGCCCGCTGATGGTCGCCGCCGTCCTCAACGGCGTCGCCAACGGCCTGATCCAGCCCTCCATCTTCCAACGCGCCGCCCGCCACGCCCCGACCGAACGCTTCGGCTCGTACTACGGCGTCCTGGCGTTCTGCGCGGGCATGTTCTCGTCCGCAGGCGACCTCCTGCTGGGCCGCCTCTATGACCTAGGGCCTACTACCACCACCGCAGCCCTCCTAGGAGTAGGCGCTTTCGCCCTCATCTCAGCCTTCGGCACCCGAGGCCCATAACTCACGGCCAGAGAACGGCGAAGACCACCTTCCCCGCCTTCCCTGCCAGGGGCCGCACGCCCCAGTACCGGGTGAACGTCTCCACGACGAACAGCCCGCGCCCCGACTCGCTGGTCAGATCCACGATCCGCATCCGAGGCATCTCCCAGGTCGCGTCCTGCACCTCCACCGACAGCATCCCGTCGTCCGCCCGAACCAGACGCAGGATCACATCATCGTCCGCCGTGCTGCCGTACCGCATGGCATTGGTGACCAGCTCGCTGGCCACCAGGCACGGCACGTAGTCCTCCATCTCCCAGCGCCCCAGCGTGAGCCGCACGAACCTCCGAGCCTCCGCGACGGCCACCAGATCCCGCTTGACCACCATCTCCCCACGCACTGCCTCGCCCACGATCTCTCCTCACTTTGTGTGGCGTACAGCACACATTGAGCCACTTCCCCGTCTAGGATTCACGTACCGGAGTCAATTGGTCACTACTGGTAAGGCGTGAGCCGAGGTCGGTAGGTTCCGTGGAGAGGAAGGCGCCATGCCCCCCAGGCGTCAGCGTCCTCGCGAATCCCCTGCGCTCATCGCGTTCGGCCGCCAGATGCGCCGGATGCGAGAGGCCAAGGGGGTCAAGCAGGAGACCATCTCTCAGCTCACCCAGATGAGCGGCGCCCAGGTCAGCCGCATCGAGAATGGAAAGCGGCGGGCCACCCGCGCGTACGTCGAGATCGTCGATGACCATCTCGAAGCGGGCGGCTCACTGATCACGCTGTGGGAAGACCTGAACAAGGACGGCCACCCCGTCCCCATCTGGTTCGACTGGCCCCAGATCGAAGCCGACGCCGCCATGCTCGTCTCTTGGGAACCCACGCTGATCGCCGGGCTGGCCCAGACACCGGCTTACGCCTCGGCCCTGCTGAAGGGCAACAAGGAAGCCGTGGAGGCGCGCCTCGCGCGTCAGGTCATCACCTCCAGAGATGGAGAGAAGGCGGCGCCGTTCCTTGTTCTCCTCGTGGATGAGCAAGCGCTGCACCGCCCCGTCGGCACCGCCGAGACGATGAAGGAGCAACTGGAGCACCTGGTCGCACTTACCTCATTGCCCAATGTCACAGTTCAAGTAGTGTTGGCGAGAGGCGAGCATGACGGCAACATGGGTGCGTTTGTCGTAGCGACGATGGATGATCGAAGCGAGGTCGCGTATGTCGAGACGGCCATACGCCCGATCACGACCGACAACCCCGAGGACCTGTCCACTCTGTCGCGAACCCTTGTAGCGCTCCGATCAAGGGCGCTCACAGAAGAGATGTCGTGCGAACTGGTGAGAAAGGTGGTCCAGGAGAAATGGACCTGACCGGAGCCAAGTGGCGTAAGAGCAGCTACACCGGGTCCAACGGCGGCAATTGTGTCGAGGTTGCCGGACTCCCTGGCGTGGTGGCGGTGCGTGACAGCAAGGACCCGGACGGCCCGGTGCTGCTGGTGAGCCGCGCCGCGCTGCGCGAGGCCGTCCAGGCGGCGCTTTCGACTGCCTGACGAGGTGCTGGGGCGATGGACCTGACGAGCGCCAAGTGGCGCAAGAGCACCTACAGCAGTGCCAACGGCGGTAACTGCATCGAGGTGGCCGATTTCCCGGGTGGCGTTGCCGTGAGTGACAGCAAGGATCCGGACGGCCCGGTGCTGCTGGTGACCCGCGCCGCGCTACGCGAAGCCGTCCAGGCAGCGCTTCCGACAGCCTGACGAGGTGTTGGAGCGGTGGACCTGACAAGCGCCGAGTGGCGTAAGGCGGCACGCAGCCTTAACAACGGCGGCGAGTGCGTCGAGTTGGCTTGGCTGCTGCCCGGTGCAGTGGCCGTGCAGTGACAGCAAAGACCCTGATGGGCCCAGTGCTGGTGGTGACCCCGCTGCGCTTTGCGAAGCCGTCCGGGCGGCCCTCCCGACGAGGTGACGAGGTGCTGGATCGATGGACCTGACCGGAGCTAAGTGGCGTAAGAGCAGCTACACCAGTTCCAATGGTGGCAACTGCGTTGAACTGGCGGGTGATGCTGGCGTGGTGGCGGTGCGTGACAGCAAGGACACCAATGGCCCGGTGCTGCTGGTGACCCGTGTCGCGCTGCGTGAGGCCGTGCGGGCGGTGGTTCAGCCTGAGGGGTGACTGGTCGCCAGGGCGTTGATCATAATCAACGGCTCCCTGGCCGCTGACGCCCGCTCGGAGGGGCGCCCATGGTTTATCTGGGAGTCATCGCCTTCGGGATCGCTGTGCAGCAGATCGATCGGTGGCACCACAGCCCCCTCTGCGGCTCCCCGCGCTCACGACACCGCGAGACCTCAACGCCGTCCAGCGGGAACGAGTGAACGACGTCACGCCGACCCTCCTTCTCGCCGGGCACTGGGTTGAGATCGTTGGGTGGCGGCTGGTCGCCTGCCTCGGTCCGGTCGGCTGGTGCGGTGCCGCCGTGGCGATGGCGATCAAGATGCGGCACCTGCAGGAGGTGTCGCTCCACGCCGTGCACACCAGGGGCCATCGGGGACCTGCCGGCCGAGGCGGCCGCGCACGCGCCGATGGGGTTCGTGTCGGTCCTGCTGCTCGGGTGGCTCGTGCCCCGCCTGCTGCTCTAGTCCCTGCTTGCCTGGATGAGCCAACTCGCCGAGCACCGCTGGTTCGATCCGGCGCCGGTCTGGTCGCGGGCCACGACCGAGACGGTGGAAGCCGCCCGGTGCCTGCGCCCCCTGCCGTGCGGGACGTGTGGTGCATTCGCCGACACAGCGTTGGCGTGGGTTCGTGCTCGGTTTCAGGGGCGGGCCGACCGAAGACAGAACGGATGTCCGGCCGGGCTGGCGTACACCCGGGAGCCCTGCTGAGTGGAGACGACGACATCGTCAGTCGGTCGTAGTCGTCGACCGCCGGCGTCGAGCACCCGCTTGTCCGCGGTCGCCGCGTCGTCCGTGGCGAGGTCGAAGTGCATCTGCTGGGAGGCGCCGTCGGGCCACTGCGGCGGTACCTGCCCCGGAGCGTGCTGGATCACGATCACGGGGAAGCCGTCGATCTGCAGAAAGTGGTGCGTTGCCGTCCTCGTGATCGAGCCGCCGAGCAGCCGGTGCCAGAATGAGCTTTCGCTCTCCAGGTCTGCGGCGTCCACGATCAGTGACGTCAGGCTGAAGGGCATGGTGTCTCTCCTTGGATTGCGTGTTGGGGTGCGGCTCAGGCCCGACTCGGAACTGGGCGCCGCGTCGGCGCCTTCAGGTGGTCCACGATCTGCTGCTTGACGTCGTCGATGTCGATGCCCTGGCCGTCGGCCATTTGCTGGAGGGGGTCGCTCGCCCCCTCGGTGACGACGAAGCCCGGCAGAACGAACACGACCGCTCCAGGGCGGCATCGGTCCGGTTGCGGCTCCGGCGTTGTCGGCCAGGACGTCGATGCCTCAGACGCTGTCCACTACTCGGGCCGAGTTCCGCCACCCCCTTCTCAGATCGCAGGTCGGCGGGCATGAAGGTGGCGGGCAGGTCTCCCGGGGGCGCGGTTCGTGAGGCCGTCAGCACGGTGGCACCGGCTGCGGCGAGACGACGAGCCGTCGCCTCCCCGAGCCCTCGGCTACCGCCGGTCACCAGCGCTCGCAGGCCGACGAGCCCGTTGTGCTCGATCGTCATGGGGGTGCTCCGGCAATAAGATGAACCCGACTCCGGAAACTGTACACAACCGGAGTCCGATTCACCTTACGGAGGGCCGTTGCCGTCATCACGTCCGTTGCGCGCCGATGCCCGCCGCAACCGCGACGCGCTTCTGGTCGCGGCGCGGGAGGCGTTCCTCGCCGACGACGACGCGCATGTGGAGGAGATCGCCCGCCGAGCCGGCGTGGCTGTCGGCACCCTCTATCGCCACTTCGAAACGCGCGAAGCGCTCGTCGCGGAGGTGTACCGCCAGGAAGTCGCCGATCTCTGCTCGACTCCCGCCCGACTGCTCGCACAACACGCCCCGGACGAAGCACTGCGCACCTTCCTGCTGTTGCTCGTGGAGCACGCGGCAGTAGGCAGAGGTATGGGCGAGGCGCTGGAGTGCATCATGGGAACCGATTCGCCGGTCTTCGACGACGCGCGCGACGAGATGACCCGTGCCCTTGACGAACTTCTCGCGGCAGGCATCGCGGCCGGTCTCGTCCGCAGTGGCATCAACGGGCGCATCGTCCTGCGCGCCCTCGGCGGCATCTGCGGGATGCGCGCCGAAGGCTGGAAGGACGATGCAGTGCACATCGCCACGATCTTGTATGACGGGTTGCGCTGCGGCGCAGCCAACCATGGCTAACGGCGGTGACTGTGTTGAGTTGGCGGGTTTCCCGGTGTGGTGGCCGCGAGTGACAGCAAGGAACCGGACGGGCCGGGGTGCTGCTGGTGACCCGCGCCGCGCTGCGCGAGGCCGTGCGGGCGTTCCTTCCGACCGCGAACTGATCACAATTGGGGCGGTGGCGGTACCGGAGCGCTTGGTCGCGTGATTGTGTGCCTTTGTGGCGGAGGACGCGAAAACGGTGGTGAGCGGCCGGTATCGGCTGGTGGAGGTGTTGGGCGAGGGCGGGATGGGCGCCGTCTGGCGCGCGCACGATGAGCGGATGCGCCGCGATGTGGCGCTCAAGCAGCTCAAGATCCCCGTGAGCCTGGCGACGGGCGTGCGCGAGCAGATGGTCGCGCGCATGGAGCGGGAGGCGCGGTCGATCGGGATGCTCAAGCACCCCGGCATCATCACCGTCCATGACCAGTTCCACGACGAGGACGGCCTGCCCTGGATCGTGATGGAACTGGTGCGGGGCTGCTCCCTGGCCGCCGTCATCGGCGACAACGGCCCGCTGGACGAGGCGGAGGCCGCCCGGATCGGGGCGCAGATCGCCGCGGCGCTGGCCGCCGCGCACCAGGCGGGGATCGTGCACCGCGACATCAAACCCGCCAACATCCTGCTCGAAGGCGAGCGGGTCGTGGTCACCGACTTCGGGATCGCCGCCGTCCCCGGAGAGGCCACCCTCACCGCCACCGGCGCCCTGCTGGGCACCCCCGCCTACATGTCTCCTGAGCAGGTCAACGACCGCGAAGCCACCGCCGCCTCCGACATGTGGTCCCTGGGCGCCACCTTGTACGCCGCCGTCGAAGGCCGTCCCGCCTTCACCGGCGGCACCCTCGCGGCGCTGCTCCTGGCCGTCTCCCGGGGCGAACCCGCACCCACCCGGCGCGCTCAGCTCCTGGCGCCCATCCTGCGCGACCTGCTGAACCGTGATCCCCAGCGGCGTCCTACCGCTGAGGCCGCCGTAGCTGCACTGACCGCATTGGGGGACGCCCCACCGCCTGCCGTCGCGTCACCGGACATGGTGAGCTTGGGCCCCGCAGCACCGTCGCTCTCGCGGCGCGCCTACCTCGTCACCATGGGCGCCGCCGCCCTCGCCCTGGCCGTCCCCGTCGGTTACCTGCTCACCGACGAGCGGCAGGCCGAACGGCCCCGTGGGAACCGCACTCCCGCTCCGTCTGGACCGATTTCCCTCGGTCTGGCCCTCACCGGCCATGGCGGGCCTGTCAGCGCGGTGGCGTTCAGCCCTGACGGCAAGACCGTGGCCACCGCGAGTGGTGACCGGACGGTGCGGTTCTGGGACGTGGCCGCCCGCACGCTCCTCAACCAGCCCCTCACCGGCCACACCGATGCTGTCAGGGCGGTGGCGTTCAGCCCCGATGGCAAGATCCTGGCCACCGGAGGAGCCGACAGAACGGTGCGGTTGTGGGACGCGGTCGCTCGTACCCCTCTCGGCAAGCCCCTCGGCGACCACTTCGAAGCGATCGAGGCGGTGGCGTTCAGCCCCGACGGCAAGATCCTGGCCACGGGAGACGGCGACGGGACGGCGTGGTTGTGGGACCTCGGCACCCGCGAACACCCCGACGCCCCCCTTGTGCACACCAACGGGGTCCACGCGCTGGCGTTCAGCCCTGACGGCAAGACCTTGGCGTCCGCGAGCACTGAGGTGCAGTTGTGGGACGTGGCGATCCGCAGCCCCGTCTTCCGGCGCCTCAAGGGTTACAGCAGCACCGTCGGCGCGCTGGCGTTCACCCCGGACGGCAGGACCCTGGCCACCGCAGGCCACTATCGGGAGGTGCGGTTGTGGAACACCCGCACCCGCGAACCCATCGGCGACCCCCTCGTGCCCAGCGACGCTGTCGGCGCGCTGGCGTTGAGCCCCGATGGCAGGATCCTGGCCACCGCGAGCGAAGATCGGACAGTGCGGTTGTGGGACGTGGCCGCGCGCAGGCCCCTCAGCCGGCCCCTCCCCGGCCACACCGACACTGTCAGCGCCCTGGCGTTCAGCCCCGACGGAAAGACCTTCGCCAGCGCGAGCGACGACCACACGGTGCGGTTGTGGGACGTGGCGGTCGTGCGTCAGCGTGCGCCCGCCTGAACGCACGGCCGTTCAGGAGCCGGTGTGCTGGTGTTGCTCGGGTAGGCGGCTTGCCGGGTGCGCCCACGGCAGGACGTTGTCCGGGTGCCCCTCTTGGCGGAAGAACGCGAGGATCTCGCGGTCCGAGTAGCGCAGGCTGAAATGGGTCAGGACGAACAGGGTCTCCGGGTGGGCCTCCACCACGGGGCGGAGGCGGCTCCAGACCGTGTGCCCGACTCGATCGGCGCGGTCCATCTCGGCGTCGTCGATGAACGTGCACTCGGTGATGATGACCGGATACTCGAAGAGCCACGGATTCCGCTCGAACACGTTCACGTGCGTGTCGCCGAGGAAGGCGAACAGGGGGCGGTCGACTTGAGTGTCGACCTCGGTTCCGTCCTTGCGGTGCTGGGCCATGATGCGGCCGAAATCGCTGCCCCGCCCTTCGTTCACCAGGGACCGTCGTAGTTCCTCGAACTCCGGGCGCAGTGCCTTGCGTCTCTCGGAGAAGGCGTAGCCCACGCAGGGCACCTTGTGCTCGCACTCCACCACCCGGACACGGTGCCCTCGGCGTCCGAAGACGAATTGGTCGTCGTGGCGCATGCCGTGCAGGCGGTGGCCGCCCGCGAGGGCCGGGTCGAAGGTCGGTCCGTGGTTCAGCTCGGCGGACGCGCGCAGGTAGGACTCCACGTAGGGCACCGCGTCGGCGGGCAGGTAGATGTCGGTGCCGGAGGCGTTGGACGCCAGGAAATCGAGGTCCTTGGAGTGGTCGTGGTGGGTGTGGGTCAGGAAGACCGTGTCCACCTGCCGGCCCTCGCAGAGACCGGCGTCCAGGCTGCACCGCAGCTCGGGTATGTGGAAGAAGGTCTTGTCGTTGGCTCGGGAGTAGCCGGTGAGGGTCAGGTCCGCGCCGGGAATCCGCCATGTCTTCCACTGGCGGAACGGATGGCCCTGCTCCAGTGGTTCGGGGTGGTCGGGCCGCATCATCGGGACACCCTTCCCTGAACGGTCATGGGCCGCGCTTCCCGGCCGCCGCGATCGTAGCGGCCGATCCGCCGTGGGCCCACCGATTTTCCGGGCCGACTGTCGTTGAATTCATGGAGCCGGTAATGGTCGGTCCGGAATTCGGTTCGGTTGGAGTCCTTCCGGAGCCTTGGTCTACCTTGGGACGCCGTACGCTCCCCAGGAAAGGTCTTCGTTTTGTTCGGAGCCGATGGCGCGGAATTCGATGCTCTGGTGCGGCAGTCGCAGGAGCGGGTGGCCAGGATCGCGAGCATGCGGGAGCAGGCCGGCGCCCTGACCGGAACCGCCGAGACGCCCGATGGCCGCATCAAGGTGACGTGCACCGCCGACGACCCTCTCGCGGAACTGCGCATCGATCCGAGGGCGATGCGGATGGCCTCCGACGACCTCGCCGCCGCCATCAGGGAGACCGCCCGACGCGCCCTCGCCGACCGCGATCGCCAGGTCGAGAAGCTGGCGGCCCAGGAGTACGGCGACGACAACCCCCTCGACCTCCTCAACAATGGGGAGCGGCTCCAGCAGACCCTCAGCGAGGTCCAGGGCATGTTCAGCAAGGCAGGACGCGACGCCCGGTCGTTGATCGACCAACTCCAGCAGCACCTCGGCGGCAAAGACCAACCCGGAGGCGCCAAATGATCAGCCCCGTGCTGATCGCCTCGCGCCCGGTGGCCGATTCGGGCATGGAGGCATCGGCCGGCAACATCTTCGCGGCCGTCCTCACCGCCGTCCTACTCCTCTGCGGCATTGCCCAAGGGGTGTTCGCCTACACTGGCCGGTGGCGATCCTGGCACTACAACGGCACCGGCATGCACGGCATCGCCCCGCCACTGACGGTCTTCTGGGCCTCAGTGACGGGGCTGATCGTCTATGTCGCGACGATCTGCGGAGTGCTCGGTGCCTCCAATGCCGCGCTGGTCATTTTCCTGTTCGGCATTCCTCCCGGCATGATCACGTGCGTCAGCTTCTGGTGGCTGCCGCGCTTCGCGAGGCCCCGATGGGTGGCCGAGGAAGAGGCGCGTCTGCTGGCAAAGCGTGACCGCCCGAGTTAGGAGGGCTGCCCCAGCGTCGGGTGGGTCTTGTCGACGTACTTGACGCCGGGTTGCTTCTCGCCGGGCTTCGCGTCCTCGTCCGACCCGTACTGCTGCCCGCCCCGCATCCACTCCACGAGGTCGTTGACCCTTTTGTGGAGGCTGGGTCCTCCTTCGGCGGTGTCGAGAAGAGCCTTGGCCCCGGCATTGGCCTCCATGCCGGTCACGGGCGCGATCCGGGATGTCGTGGGGAGCCCGAGCGCCGGCTTCCATGCCGGACCGGATTTGTAGACCGGTACTCCTCCCATGAGGTTCGCGGTCAGCTTCTGCTCGCCGTAGGCGAGCGTCCCCAAGGCCATGTCGTCCAGGCTGTTGACGAACGACTGGGCGAACGTGCCCCACACATCGCCGTTTCCCTTGATCGCCTGGGTGACGATATTCCCGCCCATGAACGCGCCGAAGATGGCGGCGGTGGCGTGGAAGATGTTGCGGAGCGTTTCCGAGCCGATGCTGAGGACGCGGTGGAACATGGCGGCGAACTGGTTGGCCTGGGCCTCCATCTGGAGTGCCGCCGGTGCACCGACGACGGTGCTCGCGGCGATCGCGATGGCGGCGGCGAAGATGGCGAGAATGGAGCACATGACGAACTCCATGTAGATGAAGGCCGCGACGAGCACCGCGAGGACCCACAGTGAGATGGCCGCGCACCAGGCCATGACGATGGCGGCGTCGAGCTGGTTGACGAATTCCTTCATCTTCGCCTCGAACGCGGTGCGGTCGTCCCCCTTCCACTCCTGTTCGCTGAGCCTGCGCTGGTAGAGCTCCTCGATTTTGGCCTGGGCCTTCTCCAGTTCGTCGATGGTCTCCTTCCAGCCGTCGGCGGCGTCCCACAGCTGCTGCGGGTTTCCCTGCGCGAGGTAGGTGATGGGGACGATGGGAATGGCCGCCGGTATGATCACGGCGGCGACCATCGCCTCGATCGTGGCCGCTTTGGCGAGGTTCTCCGCCGGGCCGAGTGCGTTGCCCATCAGATCTCCTTGATGACCGACCTGCGGTCGGCTTCCTCGGCGGTGGCGGCGGTCTTCTGCAGCTTGCCGTTGATCTCCTTGAGGTTCTCGGTCTTGGAGATCAGGTCCTGGTCGGCGAACTCGATCAGCTGCGTGTAGACCAGCGCGCAGGAGATGCCGAACGTGGTGAACGCGGCGGGCTGGGCGTCGCGCGGCTTGACGTTCAGTTTGTTGCGGGCCTGCCGGACGATCTCGCCGACCTCGGTCTCGAAGGCGTGGCCGAGCTTCTTGATGCTCGAAGCGACCCATTCGACCTCGTGGCCGCCTCCGCCACCGGACGCGGGCGGCGCGCCGGAGGTGGGGCCGCCGCCCCCGGGCGGGGCCGGTGAGGGAGCGGGTGTGGGGCGGGGTGCGGGGTTCGTCCCTGGCTGGTTCAGGATCGTGGCGACTTTGTTCTCGCCCAAAATGCTCCTTCCGACGCTCAGGGACGGTTCGGTGAGCGTCGAGCGAGCGGCTCAACCGGCGGGGTAATCGTCTGACCTGGCGGGTTCATGGCGGGCTGTCAGCACGAGCCAACGTAGCGTGCCAGAAGGGACGGTCGCTGACGAGGCGTGTTGTGGTCATTGGTAAAAGAGCGGACGCGTGCTGACCGGAATTCCGGATATCTGCCGCATGGGCGTGGGCGCCTCGGGCCAGAGTCCGGCCTGGACGTGGGGATCAATCGTTGTGCTCGTCCGGCGATTGGATAACCTGCGCCGCCGACGTCAGCACCCGGACAAGGAGACTCGTGAACAGGAACGACGTGTGGGACCCCTTCGGCACGCTGCGCCGGGTCCTGTGGATCGGCGGCGGGCAATGGGCCGGCAAGTCCACTGTCGCCCGGCTGCTCGGCGTCCGATACGGGCTGACCGCCTACCACTACGACTACCATGATGCCCGCGGCCACAATGACCGCCGGATCGCCCGCCGCGTCAAGCTGGGCGAACCTCCCGCGGACCCGGATCCCGACGCCACCTGGGTGAACACCACCCCGCAGGACATGGCCGCCGAAACCCTGGCCGGCTTCCCGGCCCGGTTCGAATGGGCCCTGGACGACCTGCGCGCTCTGGTCTCCGGACGCCCCATCATCGCCGAAGGCTGGGGGCTTCGCCCCGAGCTGGTCGCCCCGATCACCGATTCGCCTCGGCAGATGGTCGTCATGGTGCCCACCGGGGCGTTTCGCGACCGGCAACTCGACGCACTCACCCGAGCCGCCGCCATCGGCCATGACGTCAGCGACCCGGCGCAAGCCCAGCGCAACCGGCTGGAACGTGACCGCCTCGTCGCCGACGACGCCGTCCGCTCCGCCCGCCGCCTCGGCATCCGTGTGATCGAGATCGACGGATCCCGCGACGCCGGTGCCATCGCCGACATCGTCGCCGACCACTTCAGCCCCTACCTGCCACCACCGGAAGGCGAGGACGCTTGATCGGCATTCGACCGGTCACTCCTTGGGCGGGGTGAGGGCCTTGAACCAGGCGTTGCTGTCGGGGAGGAACTGGAACACCAGGGCCGGGACCACGAACAGGACGGTCCAGACGCCCACCAGCAGCAGCGCGCCCATCACGGTCAGCGCGATCCGGGCGCCGTTCCCGCCCTTCCGCAGGCGGATGGCCAGGATGACGAAGGCGGCTCCGAGGCCGATGAGGAAGACCGGGGCGAACGGGCCCGCGTTCAGGTTGGTGGCCTCGGGGTTCAGGGCGTAGCTCAGCCCGCCGAGGGCGAGGATCACGGCGAAGACGATCCAGATCGTCGCGGCGATGGTCACGTTCCGGGGGCGGGGGGCCGGTTCCATGGTCACCATCTTCCACGAAGCGCCGGGAACCGTCCGGGAATGCGGGGTTATGTCGTGGACGATGACGTCCGGGCTGGGCAGCCATCGCCCGGGCGCGGGGTGCCGGGCGATGGCCGGTGGGGCGGCCCCGCGTCCGCTACTTGAGGTCGCCGAAGAACTGGCGGAGGTCGCCGACGAGCAGGTCGGGGGCGTCGTGGGCGGCCCAGTGGCTGCCGCGGTCGAACTCGCTCCACGACACGATGTTGCGGTGGTCCCGTTCGGCGAAGCGGCGCAGCGGGCGGAAGTCGAACGCGAACGAGGCCAGTCCCAGGGGGAACGTGGTCGGCTCGGACGGCCCCTGCTCCGCGTGGTGGTTCTCGTAGTAGAAGCGCGCGGACGACGCGGCGGTGTTGGTGAGCCAGTAGATGGTGGCGTTCGTCAGGATCACGTCCGGGTCCGGCAGCCCGGCGAGGAGCTGCCCGATCCAGGCGAGTTGCCCGGCGGGGGAGTCGGCGAGGGCGTGCGCGAGCGTCTGCGGCTGCGCCTGCTGCGCGCGGTCGTGGACGGCGTGCTCCACGAAGCCCTGTAGGAAGCCCAGGTACTCCAGCTCCTCGGGCGCGAGCCCCTCGAACTCGGCCGGGTCGCCGCTCGGGAAGGAAAAGATCTGGTTCACGTGGACGCCGATCACCCGGTCGCCGTGGCGCCGTCCCAGTTCGGGGCTGACGATCGCGCCGGCGTCGTTGCCGTGCGCGCAGAAGCGCTCGTACCCGAGCCGCCGCATCAGCTCGGCCCAGGCGTCGGCGGTGCGCGCGGCGTCCCAGCCCTTGGTGCGGGTGTGCCCGGAGAAACCGAAGCCGGGCAGGGACGGGATCACCACGTGGAAGGCGTGGGCGGGGTCGCCGCCGTGCGCGCGCGGGTCGGTGAGCGGTCCGACCAGGTCCAGGTACTCGACGAAGGTGTTGGGCCAGCCGTGGGTGAGGATCAGCGGGACGGCGTCCGGCTCGGGTGAGCGGACGTGCACGAAGTGGATCGTCTGGCCGTCGATCTCGGTGGTGAACTGCGGGAAGGCGTTGAGCTTCGCCTCCTGGGCCCGCCAGTCGTAGGAGTCGCGCCAGCGTTCCACCAGCTCGCGGACGAACGAACCCGGCACCCCGTACTCCCAGCCGGGCTGGACCGGGCCCTTGGCGGTCCCGTCGGTGACCTCCGCGGCGGGCAGTTCCTCGGCGAAGCGGGTGCGGGCCAGCCGGGCGGCCAGGTCGTCCAGGTCGGCCTGCGGGACGTCGATGCGGAACGGCGTGATCTCGGTGTTCTCCGTCATGTCCCGAACGATAGGAGCCCTATAGGCAGACTTCGTTCCTAATGGGCTGGGATGCTGGAGGAATGTTGGAGACCTCGGCACGACTCCTGCGCCTGCTGTCCCTGCTGCAGGCCCCGCGCGAGTGGCCCGGCTCGGAGCTGGCCGCCCGCCTGGAGGTGAGCACCAGGACGGTCCGCAACGACGTGGAGCGCCTGCGCGCCCTCGGCTACCCCGTGCACGCCACCCGCGGCTCGGCCGGCGGCTACCGGCTCGGCGCGGGCACCCGGCTGCCGCCGCTGCTGCTGGACGACGAGGAGGCCGTCGCCGTCGCCGTCGGCCTGCGCACCGCCGCCGGCGGCTCGATCACCGGCGTCGAGGAGACCTCCCTGCGCGCCCTCGCCAAGCTCGAACAGGTCATGCCGGACCGGCTGCGCCGCCGGGTGAACGCGCTGCAGAACTACACCGTCCCGGTGCCGCCGGACCGGCCCGGACCGCAGGTCGCCGCCGACACCCTGATCACGCTGACCGCCGCGTGCCGCGACCACGAGCGGCTGCGCCTCGACTACCGGAACCACGACGGGACCGAGAGCAGGCGCGTGGTCGAGCCGTCCCGGCTGGTGGCGTGGGGCCGCCGCTGGTACCTGGTGGCCTGGGACGTCGACCGGTCGGACTGGCGGACGTTCCGCGTCGACCGGCTCGTCCCGCGGCCCCCGGCCGGGCCGCGCTTCACCCCGCGCGAGCCGCCCGAGGACGTCGTCGCCCGGGTGACGCGCGGCGTCTCCTCGGCCGCTTGGCGCCACCGCGCGGAGGTGACCGTGCACGCCCCCGCCGACGCCGTCCTCGCGCGGATCAATCCGGCCGTGGGCACGGTCGAGGCGGTGGACGAGGACACCTGCGTGCTCCGCACCGGATCCGACACCCTCGAATCCCTCGCCGTCCACCTGGGGCTCCTCGGGGTGGACTTCACCGTCACCGACCCGCCCGAACTGGTCGACGCGCTCCGCGTCCTCGGGCGCCGCTATGCCGCCGCGACCCCGCGCCGGTGACGGCGTACGTTCGCCCTGTACATATGTACCCGAGGTGCGGGAGTGGACGATGGCCTACCTGTTGCTGGCCGGGGCGATCATCGCCGAGGTCGCGGCGACCAGCCTGATCAAGAACACCGAGGGGTTCACCAAGCTCTGGCCGACCCTGGCGTGCCTGGCGGGCTACGGCACGGCCTTCGTCCTGCTGGCCCAGGCGATCGAGCGGGGCATGCAGGTGGGGGTGGGCTACGCGGTGTGGGCGGGGCTGGGCACCACCCTCATCGCGGTGATCGGCACGCTGTTCCTGGACGAGCCGGTCACGGTCGCCAAGGTCGCGGGCATCGCGCTGGTGGTGGCGGGCGTCGTCACCCTCAACCTCACCAGCGCCCACTAGCCGGGACGGTGGTAGCCGTCGTAGTCGTTCCAGCTGGGAGCCTCGGACATCAACTGCTCCCAGGTGGGCCAGACCTGGCCCGTGCGCTGCCGGACGAGCTCCCCGGGCATGCTGAACGGCGGCGCCTTCTGCGGTTTGGCGAGGGCCTGGCCGATGATGGCGTCTTCGAGCGCCGCCGCGGCGTGCAGGCGGGGCAGGACGGCGTGGACGCGGTCGGCGTAACCGTCCGGGAGGGCCGGGCCGTGCGGGCCGAGGTCGTACCCGGCGCCCGCGGTCACCAGCGCGATCTCGGGACGCTTCCGGGCGGCGACGGCGAAGCACAGGTGCAGGGCGATCGCATCCCAGACCACCGCGATCCGGTCGTCCGCCACGCCCTCGCCGGCGAGGAACCGGGCGGCCAGGTCGGCGCCGTCGATCTCGAAGCTCTGGTCGCCGTCGCCTTCGGCGCTGAGCCCGGCGTCGTGCAGGACGCAGCCGAGGAACAGCAGTTCGTCGTCGTAGTCGCGGCCGGGGCGCAGTCCCTCCTGCTCGCCGAGGAAGCGCCCGTACAGGTAGGTGCGCATGCTGTGGTTGAAGATCGCCGGGTCCTCGATGCGGCGCGCGTGGCGCATCGCCCGGACCGCCAGGTCGGTGCGGGGGAAGGGCAGGCCGTCGAAGGCGTCCATGTCGAGGTCGGTCATGACTCCGCCCCGGGGCGGACGATCATCAGGATGACGACGATCGCCCAGAGCAGGTTGTAGAAGCCGGCGAGCATGGACAGCGTGCGCAGCCGCGCGCCGTCGTCGGGCTCGGCGAGCGCCTGCTTCTGGCGCGGGTAGATGAGCGCGGCCAGCAGGATGCCCGCGGCGGCGGTGAGCACCATCGCCACGTTGATCCAGATCTCCGACATCCGGCCCTGGACGATCGCCAGCGCGATCCCGACCGCGGGCACGGCGATCCCGGCGATGCCGTAGCCGCGGGTGATGCGGTGCAGCGCGGCGGCCACCGCCGGGTTCCGCTCCCCGGAGTCGCCCGTCCCGGCGGTGACCGGTGCGTAGCGGGGGAACAGGCTCGTCGCGATCGCCGAGCCTCCGACGAAGACGATGCCGGCCAGCACGTGGACCGACAGCAACAGGTGTTCCATGGGGCTCCCTCAGCAACCTTCAGTACACCTGAAGGCTAACACCGACCTTCAGGCATGCTGAAGGGGCCCCGCGACGGGGGCGCCCTGGGAAGGGGTCAGGAGCCGCCGAAAGCGGCGCGGACGGTGTCGTTGATCCGCCGCAGGACGGGGTCGGCGTCGGGGCCGAACAGCCGGTCGTCGACCTCCGCGATCGCGGCCTCCGCCGCCTCCAGCAGCCGCGCGCCCTCCGGCGTGACCTCGATGGCCGACGCGGACCCGGCCCGCGCGGTGGTGTCGCGCACCAGCCCGGCCGCCGCGAGCGCCTTCACCGCCGTGTGGACGCTCTGCACGGTGATCCCCGACATCCGGGCCAGATCGCTGAACGACACCCCCGGCACGCCCGCGATGTGACCGAGCAGCCCGAGCCTGCTCACGGTGAGGTCGAGCGGCGCGAGGGCGGCGCTCAGCTCGGTCTCGACCCGGCGCGCCAGCGTGAGCACGATGATGGACGTGCTGGTCACGGGCGGTGCGGGGCGCTCGTTCTCGGCGGTCACGACCCCAGTTTCTCCTACCGCGCCGTCCCGGTCGCCCGCGAGGGGAGGGACGCGCAGGTCGCCAGCAGCAGCACGGCCCCGGCGGCGAGGGCGAACCGCGGCGTCGTGAGGGTGGCCAGGAGCCCCCAGGCGAGGGTGCAGCCGGCGCGGGCGACGTTGTTGCTGATCGTCCACGAGGTCAGGACGCGGGCGAGCTTGTGGTCGGGGGTCCGCTCGATCCGGGCGGTCGCGAAGACGGGCATGAAGAGGCTCGTGAAGAAGACGGTGCCGGTGTGGATCGCGGTGATCGCCGCCAGTCCGGCCCAGCCTCCTCCGACGAAGGGCAGCAACGGCAGCCACAGCACCCGTGCGATCCCCCCGCCGAGCAGGACGAACGGCAGCCCTTGGCGGGCCGCGACCCGCCGGCTGAGCCGCGCCCCGACGACCCCGGCCGCGCAGGGGATCCCGAGCGACAGCCCGTACTGGAACATGCTGAAGCCCATCTCGCGCAGCATCATCACGGCCAGGACCGGCGACATCGCGATGGTCAGGGCGCTGACCGCGACGGTGTTGACGAACAGCGGCCGCAGCATCGCGTCCGACCAGATGTGCCGCCACCCCTCGCCGAGCCCCCGCCACCACGCCCCTCCCTCCGCGTGCTCCGCCGGCTCGGGCTCCGGCGCGCGGATCGACCGGACGCCCAGCGCGGACAGCAGGAAGCTCGCGGCGTCGGCCGTGACCGTGATGAAGGGCCCGAAGACAGAGCTCATCAGCCCGCCCGCGGGGGGACCCACCGCCATGGTCGTCCACAGCACGCTCTCGAACCGGCCGTTCGCCTCGGTCAGGTGCTCGCGCGGGACGAGCGACTTCAGGTGCGCGCCGGACGCCCCGATGAACACGATCTGGCACACGGCGGCGAGCGCGGCGACCACCGCCAGGTGCGCGTACGTCAGCACGCCCGCCAGGTACGCGGCCGGCACGCTCAGCAGCGCGCAGCACCGTAGGACGTCCGCGCCGATCATCACCGGGCGCTTGCGCCGGAACTCGATCCACGGCCCGAGCGGCAGCGCCAGCAGCGCGCCCACGGCGCCGCCGAGCGCCGACAGCAGCGAGACCTGCAGCGCGCTGCCGGCCAGCACCAGCACGGTGATCATCGCGAAGACGTCGGTGGCGACCGCGGTGCCGGCCGTGCTGACGGTGTACGCCCCCCACAGCCGGGTGAAGTCCCGCCCCAGACGACCCCCCACCCGCACCCTCCCCGCGTAGTCCGCCGGGTCAGTGAACCGGTCCGCGGGCCGGCGGGCAACCGGAGGGCGTCAGCCGCCCGGCCGGGCGAGCACTCCGTGCAGGACCTTCAGCGCGCGCTCGCGGTGGTCGTCCATCTCCCGGACGAGCCGGTCGGCGTCCCCGTCCCGGATCGCCTCGATGATCCGGTCGTGGGCGTGCACCGACGCCGACCGCTCCTCGGGCAGGTTGTAGTACATCGCCCGGTAGACCTCGGTGGAGTCCCACAGCAGCCGGATCAGCCGCAGCACGTGCGGCTGCCCCGGCGCCTCCATGATCGCGAAGTGGAAGACGCGGTTGGCCGCCAGCTCGGTGGCCACGTCGCCGGCCTCGGCCGCCGCGGCGCAGGCGCGGGCCGCCTCGGTGACGCGGTCCAGCGCCTCGGCGTCCATCAGCGGCAGCGCGTGCCGGGCCGCCCGCTCCTCCAGGACGCGGCGCAGCTCGTAGATCTCGCGCAGGTCCTCGAACTGCAGCTCGGTGACGAAGTAGCCCCGGCGGGGCCGGTAGGTGAGCTGGCCCTCCTGCTCCAGCACGCGCAGCGCCTCCCGTACCGGCGCGACGCTGAGCCCGGCCTGCGCGGCCACGTCCTCCTGGTTGACCCGCTGCCCTGGACGCAGCGCGCCCGACACCATCAGGCGGCGCAGCGAGTCGACGGCATGCTGCTGGGCGGTGGGAACCGAGGACTGCGGACCGTTCACCGGCGAGAGCATAGCCGTCCCCTTTCCGGGTCAGCGGAACGCCTGGACCCCGGTCAGGGCGCCGCCGATGACCAGGGCGTGGACGTCGGCCGTGCCCTCGTACGTGACGACCGACTCCAGGTTGGTCATGTGGCGGATGACCGGGTACTCCAGCGAGATCCCGTTCGCGCCGAGCATCTGGCGGGCGGTGCGGGCGACGTCGAGGGCGGCGTTGACGTTGCCGAGCTTGCCCATGCTGATCTGCTCGGGACGCAGCCGTCCCGCGTCCTTCAGCCGGCCCAGGTGCAGGGCCGTCAGCGTCGCCCGGTTGACCTCCAGCGCCATGTGCGCGAGCTTCTGCTGCTGGATCTGGGTGGCGCCGATCGGGCGGCCGAACGCGGTGCGCTCCATGGAGTAGCGCAGCGCGGTCTCGAAGCAGGCGCGGGCGGCGCCGGCCGCGCCCCAGACGATGCCGTAGCGGGCCTCGTTCAGGCAGGACAGCGGGCCGCGCAGTGAGGAGACCTCGGGGAGGACGGCGTCGCCGGGCAGCCGGACGCCGTCCAGCACCAGCTCCGAGGTGACCGAGGCGCGCAGCGACAGCTTCTTGTGGATCTCCGGGGCGGTGAAGCCGGGGGTTCCGGCCGGGACGAGGAAGCCGCGCACGCCCTCGTCGGTGGCGGCCCAGACCACGGCCACGTCGGCGATGGACCCGTTGGTGATCCACATCTTGCGGCCGTCGAGGATCCAGCCGTCGCCGTCGCGGCGGGCGCGGGTGCGCATCGCGCCGGGGTCGGAGCCCGCGTCGGGCTCGGTCAGGCCGAAGCAGCCGATCGTCTCGCCGGCCGCCATCCCGGGCAGCCAGCGCGTCTTCTGCTCCTCCGAGCCCCAGCGCCAGATCGCGTACATCGCCAGCGAGCCCTGGACGGAGACCATGCTGCGCACGCCGCTGTCGCCCGCCTCCAGCTCCAGGCAGGCCAGCCCGTAGGCGGTGGCGCTGGTGCCGGCGCAGCCGTACCCCTCCAGGTGCATGCCGAGGACGCCCAGCTTGCCCAGCTCGCGCGGCAGCTCGCGGGGGATCCGCGCCTCCTCGAACCAGTCGCCGGCGTGGGGGACCACCCGGTCGTCGACGAAGGCCCGGACGGTGGCGCGGATGTCGCGCTCCTCGTCGGACAGGGCATGGTCGAGGTCCAGGAAGTCGTGGGGCCGCAGCTCGACCCGGTCGTCGCGCTCGCTCATCGCCGCCGCCTCTCGTTGCGGGAAAATCTTCGAAAATCTAAACTCGATACTCGCATATCATCCTCGAACCTGACAAAGGGCCGCCCACATGACCCATGCCCTGGACGACCTCCGCGTCGTCGACTTCTCCCGCGTGCTCGCCGGACCGCTGGCGACGATGATCCTCGCCGACCTGGGCGCGACCGTGACCAAGATCGAGCGCCCCGGCACCGGCGACGACACCCGGGCCTGGGGACCCCCGTACGACGCCGGGCAGGCCACCTACTACCAGTCCGTCAACCGCAACAAGGACAGCGTCGTCCTCGACCTGGGCACCCCCGAGGGCGCCGCCCGCGCCCGGGAACTGGCCGCCGGGGCGGACGTCGTCGTGGAGAACTTCCGGCCGGGCGTGATGGACCGCCTCGGCCTGGGCTACGAGACCCTGAGCACCGCGAATCCGGGCCTGGTCTACTGCTCGATCACCGGTTTCGGCGCCGGGGCCGGGGCCGCGCTGCCCGGGTACGACCTGCTCATCCAGGCGCTCGGCGGCCTCATGAGCATCACCGGCAGGCCCGACGGGGAACCGCAGAAGGCCGGCGTCGCCCTGGTCGACGTGATCAGCGGGCTGTTCGCGAGCGTCGGCGTCCTGACGGCGGTCCGGCACCGCGACCGCACGGGCCAGGGGCAGCGGGTCGAGGTGAACCTGCTGTCCTGCCTGCTGGCCGCCCTCGTCAACCAGGGCTCGGCGTACACCCTGGCCGGGCAGGTCGCCGGGCGGATGGGCAACGCCCACCCGAGCGTCGCGCCGTACGAGCTGCTGCCCACCGGTGACGGCGACCTGGTGGTGGCCGTCGGCAACGACCGCCAGTTCGCCGCGCTCGCCCAGGCGGTCGGCCGTCCGGAAGTGGCCGCCGACGACCGGTTCCGCACCAACGACGCCCGCGTCGCCCACCGGGACGAGCTGCGCCGGATCCTGGTGGACGCCCTCGCCGCCAAACCCGCCGCCGTCTGGGTGCCCGCCCTCTCCGAGGCGCGCGTGCCGGCCGGTCAGGTCAACGACATCGCCGGGGCCTTCGACCTGGCCGGGTCGCTGGGCCTGGACCCGATCGTCGAGGTTCCGCGCGGCGACGGGACGGTCGCCCGCCTCACCCGCAACCCGATCGGCCTCTCGGCGACCCCGCCCGCCTACCGTTCGGCGCCGCCGTCCCTGGGCGAATCCCCGTCCGCGAATCGCCCTGTTGAAACAGGGCCGTAATTCGCCATCCAACCCGCCCGCTTTACCTTCGCCCTGATCATCGCGTGCCTCAATCGGTCCGGTCGGGCGCCGCCCCCGTACCGGCCCTTCCCGACACGCCGACCTGATCAGGGGGTGTTCCCCGGCGTCCCCGCGATCATGCGCTCCGTCACGGTCGGATCACGCTTCTTCGGCTCATGCCCGGGGTAAGGTGATTTGTTCCGCCGGGATCGGTTACTGTGCCACTCGTTGGCGCGGGCGGATACAGGGACGCCCTGGTGCCGGGGGAGATCGGGATACCGGGGGGCGATGGTGTCGCGTCCGAACGAGCCGTCTCAAGGGCCGGGCCGCGGCCGGTCCATGCCACCACACCCGCCCGAGAGCCCAGGTTCTCCACCGCGTTCGGCCGATCTGCCCGAAGACCGGACGCGCTCGCGCGAGGGCAGCGCGCGGAGGCTCTCGCTGGGCCGATTGTTCCGCGGCGGCCCTGAACCCGAAATGCCCGAGCGGCGTCTATCTCTAGGAGGTTCGGGAGATTCCCCGACGCGGGCGGGAGCGATGAAGAATCCACTGATCTGGCTTTCCGGCGCGGACCCCCAGATTCTCCGGAACGCCTCCACCGACCGCGCGAAGTACATCGGCATCGGCGGCGCCGTCCTGACCACGGCCGGGCTCGCCACCCTCTCCATGTTCTTCGCGATGCGCATGGCGATGGGCGCCCCCGTCTGGGCCGCGATCCTGCTCTCCCTGGTCTGGTTCCTGGTCATCCTGAACCTGGACCGCTGGCTGGTCGTCTCCCTGCAGCGCAGCGACCGCAAGATGCACACCCTGATGCTCGCGGTGCCGCGCGTGCTGATGGCCCTGCTGTTCGGCGTGATCATCTCGACGCCGCTGGTGCTCCAGGTGTTCGACGCCGAGGTCGAGGTCGCCGTGAAGGAGCTCCAGGGGGACGCGTCCCGCGACTTCCAGCAGGAGCTGGTCAACGGCCCCGACGGCCGGCGCATCAAGGAGCTGGAGGCCCAGGAGGCCAAGCTGCTCGCCCAGCGCAGCGGCAACGGGCTGGTGAACCCCGAGGACGACCCGGAGATCAAGCAGCTGCGCGCCTCGCTCCCGGCGCTGCAGAAGGAGTACAAGGAGAACGACGACAAGGCCACCTGCGAGCTCACCGGCGAGCGCTGCACCGACACCAGCGGGCGCAGCGGCTCCGGCCCGCGCTTCCAGAAGTTCGACAAGCGCAGGAACGACCTCCGCCGGCAGATCGACCAGATCAACCAGCAGATCGAGGACAAGGCCAAGGCGCTGCGCACGGAGGCGACCCAGAACAAGGAGGTCCTCCAGGGGCAGGCCGCGCGGGCGCTGCCCGGCGTCCAGGGCGAGCTGAAGACCCTGCGCGACCGGCAGCAGGAGCGGCGCGCCGCCTTCGAGGAGCGCAACAGCGACAACGGCGGCCTGCTGATCCGGCTCAAGGCGCTGGACCGGGCGTCGGAGGGCGAGAGCCAGCTCATGTGGGCCAGGCTCCTGCTCTTCCTGTTCATCACCGTCCTGGAGTGCCTGCCGATCATCGTGAAGGTCCTCCAGCTGTTCGGGCCGCCCGGCGCGTACGACGACGCCGTGTCCAGGCACCGGGCCAAGGACCGGCTGCTGCTCCAGGACCAGATACGCAAGCAGCAGGGCGTCGGCCTGCGCGAGAACAGCGAGCACATCGCGTACTCGCAGATGCTGGAACGGCGCCGCGCCGAGATGCGGCAGGACCTCGTCGAACGGACCATCGAGGCCGAGACCCGCGTCCACCAGGCCGAGCTGGAGCGCTGGGAGCGCGAGCAGATGCGGCAGGTGACCCAGGGCGACCACGGCGGCCAGGCCCACTACGGGCAGCCCTACGACGGCGGCGGCCCGTGGGGCGGCGGCGGGGCGCTTCCCGGCGGCCGCGACCCGTGGGGCGGGCAGGGCGCTCAGCCGGGCGCCCCGGGCGGACCCGGCGGGCCCGTCCAGGACCCCAAGGGGCACTGGGGCTCGCCCCCGCCGCCTCCCGGAGAGCCGATCCAGGCCCGCATCATCCGGGGCATCGGCTCCAACAACAACGGCGGCAACGGCAGCGGCGGCAACGCGGGGACCACCCGCGACGACCTGAGGTTCTACCCCGACCGGCGGGACGAGGACGGCGGCTGGTTCCGGCGGAGGTTCGGTCGCGGAAGGCGCCGTCGATGATGCTGAACGTGGCCGAGACCTGCGGGGCCACCCGCGCCCTCGGCCCCGGTCTGCGCGCGGCGGTCTGGGTGCAGGGATGCCCGTTCCGGTGCCGGGGCTGCCTGGCGCCGGACTGGATCCCCGACCGTCCCGCACGGCACGTGGACATCGCCGACCTGGCCGGCGAACTCCTCGCCGACCCGGACGTGGAGGGGTTCACCTTCTCCGGCGGCGAGCCGATGGCCCAGCCCGGCGCGCTGGCCGCGCTGATCCGCGCGGCGCGGCGGCGGCGCCCGCTGTCCCTGGTCTGCTTCACCGGCCACCGCATCGAGGAGCTGCGCGGCAGGCCCGGCCCCGAGGAACTGCTGCGGGAGGTGGACGTGCTCATCGACGGCCGCTACGTGGACGCCCGCAACGACGACCGCGGCCTGCGCGGCAGCGCGAACCAGCGGATCCACCACCTGACCGGGCGGCTGCGGGACTTCCCTTTCGACGACGGCCCGCGCACCGCCGAGATCCGGCTGCGCGGGGACGAGGCCCTGATGGTGGGCGTCCCCCCGAAGGCGGTGGCGGCGGCCTGGCACGCGCTGGGAGAGGAGCTCTCATGAGCGGGGCCAAGCGGATCACCGTCGGCGAGGGCGAATGGCGGCGGGCCCAGCGGGCGCGGCAGCAGCTCGCGCAGGTGCAGGCCAACCTCCCGACCGTGCTGGCCGACGAGCGGCGCCGGATGGAGCGGGAGCTCAACCGGGTCCACTCGCAGGTCTCGGCCCGCCAGGACCGCGTCGAGGGCAGGCTGAAGAAGCTCAGCCAGCACACCAAGGACCTCGAACGCCGCACCGACGAGCGGCTGCGCGCCCAGGCGCGGCGGCTGAGCGAGGTCCGGGACGAGGCGCACGCGGCGATCGCCGAGCAGGGCCGCCTGCTGCGCGCCGAGCTCGACCGCGAGAGCGAGGCCCGCCGCCGCGAGATCAAGGCCCTGGACTCCCGGGTCGGCGAGCTGCGGGACGAGAGCGACCGCGCGGCCCAGGCGGCGCTGGCGACGTTCCAGGACGCGGTGACCGTCCACGACGTGATCCGCGACGAGCTGCCGCACGAGCGGTTCGCGCCCGGCCGCCTGGACCGGCTGCGGGTGCGGCTCGACGTGGCCCGCGCCAACCTGGAGTCGCAGGCGCCCGGCTTCGCCCTCACGCAGGTGCAGGACGTCTACCTCGACCTCAGCGAGCTGCGCGCCGAGGTGGCGCGGCTCGACCAGGAGTGGCGCGCCGCGCAGGCCGTCGCCGTCGCGACGCTGGGCGCCGTCGCCGAACGCGTCGCCGCCAACGCCACCCGCCCGGTCGTGGACGAGGAGGGGCGCGAGCTGGACGGCGGCTCCCTCGACGTCGACTTCTGGACCGACGGCGGCCTGACCGAGCTGCGCGCCGAGATCGAGCGGCTGACCGGCGAGGCCGCCGCCCCCGACAGCCCGTGCACGGTCGAGACGCTCCGCGCGATCGTCGAGGAGCGCGCGCCGCAGTACGGGGAGCGCCTCGACGAGCTGGTGGAGCGGGCCTCCGGGCGGCTGTTCGCCTCGCAGCGCCGCGTCAACGTCGCCCACCAGATCGCGACCCGGCTGCGGGCCAACGGGTACCAGGTCGGCACCGGGCCGGACCGGCCGACGTACGCGGGCGAGGACTTCCGCGACGCGTTCTTCGCCAAGCTCCGGCATCCCGACGACAGCGAGATCGTCGTCGAGGTCGCGCCGTCCGGTGACGAGGACATGACGGTCCGGATCCTGTCGTACGAGAACGCGCCGTCCGACCACGAGCGGCGCGAGCGGGTGCGCGCGGTCGGCGACGCGCTGCGGACCGACGGGCTGGACGTGGGCGAGGCGGTCGACGAGGGCGGGGAGCCCGACCGGTCGTACCGGGACCTCGACCGGATCCGGCGCGAGCGGACCCGGGAGCGGGCGGCCGAGGGGCGGGTGCGGGACAGGGGCCGGCAAGGCCATGGTTCCTGAGCGGCTGGAGGCCCTGCGGGACGCGGCGCGCGAAGGGGAGTTCGTCCTGCTCGTCTACGGGCCGGGCGTGAAGGACGCCTTCGTGGACGCGGCGTACCGGCGGTACGGGCTCGCCGAGGCGCTGTGGGAGACGCTGCACGACGCCGGGTTCGCCCGGATCGTGTTCTTCTCGCTGCGGGGCATGCTGAGGGTCCGGGACGCGGCGTCCCGGCTGGTGCCGTCCGGTGCCGGCCAGGAGCCGGGGCCTTCGGAGGAGGCGCGGATGGGCGCGGGCTTCGAGGGGCCGCTGGGGCGGGCGATCGTCACGCCGCCGCCGTCCCGGCCGGAGGGGCCCGCGGCGGGCGAGAGCATGGGCATGAGCGACCCGCACGCCCTGAAGATGCTGGACCATCTGCTGGACGGCCCGCCGCGGCCGACCGCCGTGGTGTTCGAGCACGCCGAGGTGATCGCGCGGCACAGCGAGGCGCAGCGGGGCCTGGCGTCGTCCCTGGAGCGCTGGTTCGACTACCGGCCGGGTGTGCGGAAGGCGTGCGTGCTGGTCTTCGCCCGCGACGACCTGGAGGAGGTGGGCCGGTCCGCCGAGTCCGACCACGCCGTTCCCGCGCTGCAGACGGCGGTGAGCGCCGAACGGGCCCGCCGGTCGCCGCGTCCGGGCCTGGTCGGGGCGCCGCGCGAGGAGGAGCTGACCCGGCTGGTGCAGCGCGCCCGCGTCCGCGCGGGCCTGGAGATCGAGGACTGGACGGCGCTGCCGGGCGTCGTCCGGGCCATGGCCGCCGAGAACGAGCCGCTGCGCCGCTGGGAGGACCGGCTGGAGCGCGTCCTGGTCGAGCGGGGCCTTCCGCTGGGCCACCAGGCGCTGCGCGACCTCGGCTGGGTCACCAGCGCGGTGAAGACCGGCGACGTGTGGCAGCGGCTCGCCGAACTGCGCGGGCTCGACCAGGTCAAGGAGCATCTGACGGGGCTGCGCTGGCAGCCGCCCGCGGGGGACGAGCCGCCCGCGCACCACATGGTGTTCACCGGGAACCCCGGCACGGGCAAGACGACGGTGGCGATGCTCGTCGGGGAGATTCTCCGCGAGGCGGGCGTGCTGCGGCGCGGGCACGTCCGGGCCGTGAAGGCGGGCGACCTGGTCGCCGACCATCTCGGCGGCACCGCGCTGAAGACGGACGCGGCGGTCAACGAGGCGCTGGACGGCGTCCTGTTCGTCGACGAGGCGTACATGCTGAGCGAGCAGGCGGAGCGCGGCTTCGGCAAGGAGGCCATCGACACGCTGCTCGCCCGGATGGAGAACGACCGGGGCCGGCTGGTCGTGGTCGTCGCCGGCTACCGGGACGACATGCGCCGCTTCCTCGACGCCAACCAGGGGCTGCGCGACCGCTTCCCCGAGTCCGGCCACCTGGACTTCCCCGACTACGACCCGGCGACGCTGCACGACATCGCGGTGTCGCGGCTGACGTCGGTGGACCCGCCGCACACCTGGGACGAGGAGTTCGGCGCCGCGCTGCGGAAGGTCGTCGAGGGCCTGCACGGGGCGCGCGACGCGCGGTTCGGCAACGCCCGCGTCATGCGCAACCTCGCCGACGAGATCGGGCGGCGCTGGGCCCGGCGGGTCCGCGACGAGCGGTCCGCGCCGCTGGCCGTCGAGGACCTGCCCGAACGGCACCGGATGTTCCTGGACCCCGCGCCGCCGAGCCCGGAGGAGCTGTTCGGGCCGCTGGAGGACATGATCGGCCTGGCCTCGGTCAAGAACGCGCTGCGCCGCCTGGTGGCGCAGATCGACCTGAGCCGGCGGCTCGGCGAGGAGCGGGTCACCGCCCCGCACCTGCTGTTCCTGGGCCCGCCGGGGACGGGCAAGACGACGGTGGCGCGGGAGATCGCCCGGATCTTCCACCGGCTCGGCCTGCTCACCAAGGGGCATCTGGTCGAGGTGGGCCGGGAGGACCTGGTGGGCCGCTACCTCGGCGAGACCGCCCGGCTCACCGCCGACTGCTTCGAGCGCGCGTCCGGCGGGGTGCTGTTCGTCGACGAGGCGTACGCGCTCGTCTCGTCCGACGACGGGCGCACCGACCCGTACGGCCGGGAGGCGATCAACGCGATCAACCAGCACATGGAGAACATGCGCGGGCGCCTGGTGGTGATCGCGGCCGGCTACTCCGAGCCCATGGACCGGTTCCTGGCCGCCAACGAGGGGATGCGGTCGCGGTTCGGGGGGCGGCTGGAGTTCCCCGCCTACGACCCGTCCGAGCTGCTGGCCATCCTGCGGCGGGACGCGGGCCGGCGCGGGTTCCGGCTCGGCGACGGGACCGAGCGCAGGGCCGCCGATCTGCTGGCGCGGGCCAGGGCGGCCGACGGGTTCGGCAACGCGCGGAGCGTGCGCAAGCTGGAGGAGCAGATGTTCGGCGCCCTCAGCGAGCGGGTCTTCGGAAAAGTGCTGGACGACACGACACTGCGGACGTACCTGCCGGAGGATGTCCCCGATGAGCTTTGGTGAGCCGGGCTGCCCGGTGTGCGGGTCGCCGGTCGCGGAGGCGGACGCGGCCGGGAGGTGCGCCGACCCCGGGTGCCGCTGGGTGCTGCACACCGGGTGGATGCCCGGTCCGGGCGACCGGGAGGGCTTCGAGCGGAGCCTGGCCGGGGCCCGGATGGCCTATGACCTGAGGGCGGCGGCGCGGGCGGGGGACGGCGCGCGGCGGTTCGTCCGCGGCGTCCTGGACGAGGGGCTGTGGACGCAGGCGCGGCAGGAGGCCCTGCGGCTGGGCGTCCCCGCGCATCAGGGCGGTGCCGCCAGCGATGGTGTCGGCGGCGGGACGCCGTGGGAGGAGGGCGACGGCGAGGTCGGGGAGTGGACGCGGGCCTACGCCGCCCTCGGCAACCGCCGGCAGGGCGCCCGCCCGGACGGCGCGTTCGTGCATCCCGCCGGGCCGCGGCCGCAACCGGGCGGCGGGCACGACGCCACCGGGCAGGGCGCCGGCGGGCCGGGCGTCGCGGACGGGCCGCGCGCCGAGGGCGCGCTCACCGAGGCGCTCGGCGAAATGAACGACATGATGGCCGTGATCGAGGTCGATCCGTCGGGGCTCAGCCTGCTGTACGTCCGCACCCGCGACCTGGACACCGCCGACCCCTGGCCGTTCCGGGAGCACCACCCGTGGCGGCAGTTCGCGCCCATGCTCTCCGACGACCCCGATGAGCTGGGCTTCCAGGTCGCGGGCGGGCTCCACCGGGTCGACCGCGCGGCCCTCAACGCCGCGCTGGGCGGCTGGCTGAAGGAGCTGGTCGCCCGCATCCGCCCCGACCTGCCGGCCGTGATGGTCTGCACGGCCCCCGGCTGGACCGTCCCCGAGCAGGCCGTCGGGCTGCTGCGGCGGATGCGTCCCACCGCCCGGTCCGCCGCCTCGGTCGTGCCCGTGGCCGAGGAACTGCCGGGCGCGATCGCCCGGCAGCCGCTGCGCTCCCCGTACGCGCTGATCGTCGCCGAGGCGCGGCCGGAGGGCCCGGTTCCGGTGGCCGTCCCGCTGTTCCCGGCGGGCAGCGTCGCCGGCCAGGAGGCGCGGGCCACGGTCACCCGGGGGCCGGGCGGCATTGACCAGGACATCGCGCTCGCCGTCGTGGTCGGCGCCGGGGGCGGCGGGCGCCCGGCGCCCGGCTCGCACCACGAGCCCGTGTCGATCGTGTCGGCCGGGCTGCCGCGCGGCACCACCACGGTACGGGCCGTCCTGGACGGCCCCGGCCGGGTCCGCTGGCTCGAACCCGCCGACATCGGCGTCGAGGCGCGCACCCTGGAGGAGCTGTACGCGCAGACCCGCGCGAGCGCGGTCGCGTCCGGGTACGCCGAGCTGATGTGCGCGGTGGAGCTGGGCGGCCCGCCCGAGCGCGCGGCCAAGCGCAAGGACCTCGTCTCCGGCACGCTGGAGCTCGTCGCCGAGGACCTGCCGGACCGGGCGCGGGTCGCGGTCTACGGCTACTACGAGCACTCGTTCCAGCTGGGCGAGGAGCAGGCGCCGGTGACCGACGGCGTCTGGATCACCGAGCCGGAGGCGGCGCGCGCCGCGCTCGCCGCGCTCCCGCCCGCGGCGGGCACCTGGCAGGCCGACGCCGCGCCGCTGGAGGACGCGCTGGCGGAGATCGTCCAGCGGATCGACGAGGAGCGCAGCGCCCGGAACCGGGCCGGGCCCTGGCCGGGCATGCCGGGACCCGGCGCCCACGAACCCTGGCCAGGGATGCCGGGGCCGGGCTTCGGGCCGCCGGGCGCGCCCGGGATGCCGCCGGTCGGCGTGCCGCGCACGCTGCTCGTCGTCGCCGGGCGGCCGCCGCATCCGCGCCGCCAGGGCCAGGACCGCAGGCGGGAGCTGGCCCAGCCGTGCCCGCGCAAGCACGACTGGCAGGCGGCGTACGAGCGGCTGCGGCGGGCCGGGGTGCGCTTCGTCGCCGTCCTGGACAAGTCGGCCGACACCGGCGACGACATCTGGCGGGCGCTCGGCGCCGACCACCTCGCGGTGGTCGAGGACCTGGGACCCCGCGAACTCGCCGAGGCGCTGCGGCTCGTGCCGGCCGGGGGCCCGAGCCTTCCGTTCCCCCTGAGAGGCGACCACGCATGACACGACCAGCCGAGCCGTCCGGGCCGTACGGGCCCTCCGAACCGCCGGGGCCGCCGGGGCCGTCCGAGCCGCCGGCGCCGTCCGGGGCGCCGTCCCGCCGGCGCCGCACCGGCCCGTCCTCCGGGGCCCCGGAGTCCTCTGAAGCACCGGAGTCCTCCGGGCCCGCCGAGCAGCAGACCCCGCCGGGCCGCAGCAACATCGGGATCTGGGGTGCCCCGCAGAGCGGGAAGACGACCTTCCTCGCCGCGCTGCGCACCGCCATGAGCATCGGCGACACCGGGTGGCGCCTGGACGGCGTCGACACCCGGTCCACCACCTTCCTGGCCGACAGCACCCACCAGCTGGCCGAGCTGCGCGTGTTCCCCTCCGCCACGCAGGGCCTGGAACCGCTCTCGTGGCGGCTGACCGGGATGCGGGAGGTCAAGGAGAAGCGCAAGAAGTACCTGCCGGCCAAGAAGGCGTCCGTTCGCGCCAGCGTCTACCTGGACTTCGTCGACCCGCCGGGGCGGCTGTTCGACAGCCAGCCGGCCGAGAGCGACGCCAAGCCGGCCTCCGGCGGCGGCCCGCGCTTCGCGACCGGCGGCCCGTCCGGAGGGTCCACCCCGGACCGCGGCGGCGACCTGCGGGAGCGGCTGGTCGACCACCTCGCCGCCTGCGGCGGCCTGATCTACCTGTTCGACCCGACGCGGGAGAAGGAGGCGTCCGACTCCTACCAGTTCTTCAACCGGACCGTGCTGGAGATCAGCCAGCGGGCCCCGGCGCACCCGCGCGACCACTACCTGCCGCACCACCTCGCCGTCTGCATCACCAAGTACGACCACTACTGGGTGCGCGACATCGCGCGCAAGAACGGCTTCGAGTCGGTCTCCCACCCCGAGCACCTCTTCCCCACCGTGCACGAGGACCTGGCCGAGCTGTTCTTCGAGGAGCTGTGCCGCGCCGACAAGGTCAGCAACGCCGACGCGGTCCGCCGGGAGATCCGGCAGCACTTCTCGCCGGAGCGGACCCGCTACTTCGTCACCTCCGCGGTGGGCTTCTACCTGGACCCCGACACCGGGCGGTTCGACGACGACGATTACAGCAACCTGGTCAAGCGCAGCCACGCCGACGGTACTGACACGATGCACCTCAAGGGCAAGGTCCACCCGATCAACGTGCTGGAGCCCATCATGTGGCTGGTACGGAGTCTGACCGGACCGTCGTGAGAGACGTCGTGAGAAGGGGGGTGGTCGCGTGGCACGGGTGACCGCGGGCTGGGCGCGCCACGGGAAGGCGCCGCGCAGCTTCCAGGACTACGCGGTCCTGGAGTGCGGGGGAGCGTTCTCGGCCGCCGACTATGCCGCGATCCTCGACCGGTACGCGCTGGGCAACCCCCCGCCCGAGAAGACCGGGGACGAGGCGCTCCCCTGGATCACGCTGAGCGAGGTCCAGGACGACGACCACAGCTACCTCGGCGTGTCGGTGCTGAACTGGACCGGGGAATCGGACGGGGCCGGACGGCCGATCGCCGAGACCCGGTACGGCTGCTTCCCCTTCCCCCAGTTCTCCCGGGCGCCGGTGTCGTACCGCGAGCTGGCGACCGCGGTCGATCGCCTCGGCCCGGACGGGTTCGGCCCGGACGGCGCGGACGTGGCCGCGTACGCGCCGGAGGAGCACGAGCGCGACCTGATGCGCGACGGCTGGTACCAGCGGGCCATGGTCGCGGCGGCGATGCTGCTCGAAGGACCGGTGACGATCACGGGCGCGGGCGGGCTGGACGTCGACGAGCGGCTCCGGTTCCTGGACGCGGTCGCGGCGCTGCTGCCGTTCGGATGGCGGACCCGCTTCACCGCCTCGACCTGGTTCCGCGGCGGCAGCCCGTACATCCAGCTCGCCTTCGCCCGGCACTCGCGCGGAAACGGGTTCCACCTCGACTGGCGGGCCGAACCGGTGCAGGGCCCGCCGCCGGGCGCCGACATCGCGGGCCCTTACCTGAAGGAGCTCGGCGAGCTCGTCGAGCGCCGCGGGTTCGGCCTGCTGGAGGTGCTGGCGTTCCTGGGCACGCAGACCGAGTCGCTCGCCGAGGCGGAGCCGCGCCGCGCCGTCGAGATCCTGGAGTGGTTCGACTGGCCCGGGAGCGTGCTCCAGCGGGTCCGCGACGGCGTCGCCGAGCCCGAGGAGCTGCGTACGCTCTTCGACAGCGGGCGCTACGAGGAACTGCCGCGCAAGCAGGACCACGTGTTCCTGCTGTGCGAGCTGATGCGGCTCGGCGGCCCGGACTTCGCGCCCGCCATCGAGAAGGTCTACCGGCCGGTCAACGCGAGCGCGTCCCAGGAGGGCCGCACCCAGATCTGGACGACCCTGCGGGACAGCGCACGCGCCCTGCTGTGGAACAGCACCCCGGACCGGCGGGTGGACGCCTACGTGGGCATGGCCCACCGCCTGGGCCTCGCCGACGATCTGCTCGCCCGGCTGCTGCCGCAGAACGGGGCACCGGGCCTGGAGGTCGACGACAGCCGGGTGGCGGCCGCGGCCTGGCTGGTGGCCCGCTGGGTGGACCCGGCGGGGCCGGAGCCCTGGCCCCGCACACTGGCCGCGCTCAGGACCAACCCCCTGATCGTCTGCGCCCTGATCATCGCGCAGAACGCCGACGCCGACGCGCGGCCCCGGCTGCGGGCATGGCTGGCGAGGCTGGAGAAGACGGTCCCGGGCGAGCTGCTGCGCCCGTTCCAGATCCTCCTGAACGCGCCCGCCCGGCCCCTGGGCGCCGACGATCTCGCCGGCGTCGCCCGGCACGGCGAGGGCTGCGTGTCGGCGCTGCTCTGGCTGGCCACCGATCTGGGGCGGGTGGACCGGGTGATCCCGCCGTTCCTCGACTGGCTGGTGGCGCGGCCCGAGGCCGTCCGCCTCGCCTGGGCCGACCGGCTCGCCACGCTCGCCCCCACCCGCGGCGAGGACCGGGCCGTCCTGGACGTCCTGCTGCTGCGGTCCGGCGCCCGCCCGGCCCACCTGGCGGCGGCCGTCGGCCCGGGGTGGGACGCCTACCTGCGCGCGTTCCGCCGGCACGCGGGCGAGGCGTGGATGCGCCCGGCGCTGCCGAACGCGCGGGCGGGCATGGTCGACCATCTCGTCCGGTCGAACTGGGCCGCCGACGAGGAGCAGGTCCGGGCCGTCGTCCAGGTCGCCGAGGCGCTGTGCGACGTGCCGGGCCAGGACTGGTCGGAGCTCGCCCGCGCGGTCGTGCGCGGCCGCGCGATCAAGCCGCAGATGGTCGAGTCCCCCGAGTACCGGCGGTGGTGGCGGAAGATCGCGGCAGCTTATCCCCGGGTCGTGGAGGAGCAGTACATGACGAGTCTGACGGCGCTGCCGCGCGGCGCGCGCGCCGAGGAGATCGGCCGGCTCGCCGCCGAGTCGATGCGGCAGGGGACGCCCGCCCGGCAGGTCCTGGCCTGGATCGCGAAGTCGGAGGCGCGGCCCACCGGCGAGGTCATGCTGGAGGTCGTCATCGAGACCCGGCGGGCGCTGGTCCAGCTGGGCGCGTCCCGCACGCAGGCGGGCGACAAGGCCGTCGAGATGGCCAAGGCGCTGGCCCAGGGCTACGAGTACGGCGTGGCGAACGGCTTCCGGAACGCCGTGGCCGCGCAGGCCGAGGAGGAGCTGTGGTTCCAGCTCATGCTGGTCGAGGTCACCTCCTCCATACCGCCGGACTACACCGAGCGGGAGGTGACGGGCCGGGCGAGGGACGCGCTCAACGAGGCCGCAGGCTGGATCCGTGACCTGCTCGGCAAGCGCGGCTTCCTCAGGCGGTAGCGGATGAGCAAGCCCGTGGCCGAATGCGGCGCCCTGTGGACCCGGATCCTGCCGCCGGGGGCGGCCGCCCCGATCGAGTACCCGACCCCGCACGGCAGCGTCGCGGCGGTCCTGGCGGAACGGCTGGCGGGCGCCGGCGTCCCGGCCGGGCCGCTGGCGATCGTGGTCCCGGACCGGTGGCTGGACGGCGACCGCCGGGGCGTGGTCCAGCACGAGTCGTTCCGGCAGGAGCTCGCGCCGTTCCCCGACCTGACCTGGTACGGCCGTTCCCCCGCGGTGGCCGCGCTGGCCGCGCGGGACCACGGCGCCGGCGTCTACCTCGTCTGCGACCTGGGCTGGTCGGGGGCGAGCCTCGGGCTGTGCCGCGTGGACGGCCCGATGATCGAACTGCTGGCGGGCGAGTTCGAGCCGCGCGCGGGCGGCGGCGCGTACGCGCAGGCCGTGACGGCGGGCCTGCCCGACCAGGTGCGGCGGCGGTTCGCCGGGGTGCAGGCCGCCAAGGCGGCCAGGGCGCGCGCCGTGCTGTCCCGCGCCTCGGACGGCTACCTGGACGACCCCGTCTACATCATCGACGGCGTCGAGTTCAGCGCCGGGCTGCTCATCGAGCGGTTCGGGCCGCTGGCGGAGCTGCTGGGCGAGCGGATCCGGAGCCTGGGCTGGTCGTACGACCGGCTCGTCGTCAGCGGCGGGTTCGGCGAGTTCCCGCTGGTGGAGCGGGCGCTGCCGGGGCCGGCGCTGCGGCTGGGCCCGGACGCGTCCGTCCGCGGCGCGGAGCTGCTGGAGCGCGGGACGTTCGCGATGGCGCGCCCCGGCCGCGTCGACGTCCGCCTGCCCGTCCACCGCGTGGCGAACGGCCTGCTGGAGACGGCCGAGGTGGAACTCGTCCCGGGCCCGGGGAACTTCGCCTTCCTCGGGCGGGAACCGCTGCTGGTCAGCCGCGCGGGCGACGGGCCGGGCATCGTGCTGCGCGCGGCGGACGGCCGGGTGCCGCTCACCGTCGGCGGCGCGCCCGGGACGATCCCCGTGCGCAACGACGTCGCCTGCCGGATCGGTCTCAGGTCGACGGTCAACGGGTCGGCGCTGCTGCTGTTCAGCCCGCTGATCGCGGACGCCGAGCCCACGCTGGTACCACTGGACGACTGGGAGCCCGCTTGAGCGCCGAGGAGTTGTTCGCGTCGCTGGGCCGCGCCGTGGACGAGCTGGTCGTGGCGGCCCGGGCCGTCCCGCCCGACGACGACGCCGCCGCGTACGCGTTCGTGACCGACCTGTCGGCGGCCCTGCGCCGGCTGCCGGAGCTGCTCCGGCTCGTCCCGGAGCTGGCCGACACGGCCGACCTGGGAGGCACCCGCCGCAGGAGGCTGGAGGAGTGGCACGAGGAGCTGC
Source organism: Actinomadura rugatobispora (assembly GCF_042656285.1). Lineage (GTDB taxonomy): Bacteria > Actinomycetota > Actinomycetes > Streptosporangiales > Streptosporangiaceae > Spirillospora > Spirillospora rugatobispora. Next base: position 85,914 of record NZ_JBHSON010000031.1, read on the forward strand.
AGGAGCGGGAGGCGGAGGTCGCCCTGCGGCTGGCCGAGCTGGAACGCGTCCGGCCGCTCGTCGAGGAGCTGCGCCGCAAGGCCGCGCTGCGGGAGCGACTCGGCGCCGAGCTGGACGAGCTGCGGCGCCTGGAGGCGCTGGGCGCCGGGCTCGACACGCTCCTGGACCAGCACGCGCTGATGGACCGCCGCCGCGCGGAGCTCGCGCAGGTCGCCGAGGAGGAGCAGCGGCTGGGCCGGGCGGTCCGGGAACTGCAGGCGGTGTCGGCCGCCGAGCTGTCCGGGCTGCGGGAGGAGGTCGCCCGCGCGATCGACGAGGGCGCCCGGACGGAGGCGGACGTGGAGTCGCTGCGCGCCCGGCTCAAGGCGGAGCAGGCCGAGCTGGAGCGGCTGGGCGCCGAGCACGAGGAGCTGCGCGAGGAGGCGGGGCGGCGGCTGCCGTCCCTGACGCTGCACCGCGACGCGGAGCGCGCGCTCGTCGAGGGGTTGGCGATGGGGGCGCTGACCAAGGCGTCCGGGCTGCGCCACGCCCAGCGCGTCATGGACGAGATCGACGAACGCCTCCGCGCCCTGGACGCGGCGCTCAAGGAGGCCCTGCGAATCCACGACAGCGCCTACGAGCAGGCGAGGGAGGACCGCCCCCTGACCGGCGGGCCCTGACGCGCGGCGTCAGGGACGGGGGCTCGCGGAGGGTGCCGGCGGCGACCAGGCGACCCCGGGCACCGGCGCCACGGCGGCGGCCAGGTCGCGCAGCCACCGGCTCCCGCCGGAGGCGGCGAGCGTGGCCTCATCGGCGGCCTCGGCGAAGAGCGCCGTGTCCGCGCCTTCCCGGACGGTGACCCTGGTGCTGGTCACGGCCGCGGGACGGCCTCCCACCGTCGTGCCGGTCCGCAGATCCGGGTCCGGCCGCTCGACCCCGATCGCGATCCACCCGGGTTCGGGGGCTCCGATCCGGGCCGGCGGGTCCTGCGGCCCGTATCGGAGCGCCACCCGCGGGCGGGTGCCGGGGGTGGGCGCCGAGGAGACGGTGCCGATCAGCCGGTTCCGTTCGCCCAGCATCGACGCGGGCGCGGTGACGGGCGCCCTGACCACGGCGCGCCCGTCCGGCAGCACGCTCTGCGCGACGCGGTGCGCCACCGTGCGGTCGGCGCCGTCGCCGCGCACCGACGCGAACGCCCACGCGCCGGGCGCCCACTCCCACGCCACCTCGACCGCGCCCGGACGGGTCACGGGACGGTCCGGCCAGAACGCCCGGCGGCCGTTGACGTCCGGCGCCCTGGTCCCGGACGGGACCCAGGGGCGCCCGTCGCGGCCGGCCAGCCGGTCCCGCGGGAACATCGTGACCAGCCCGTCGGCGCGGCGCGGGCCGTCCCGGTCGGCGAGCCGCAGGTGGGCGCGCTGCCGGTAGCGGCCCGTCTCGTAGTCATCGGGTGTGAAGCCCCCGGCCGACCCGACCCGGAAGTGCTGGCGGGTGAGGTCGAACTGGCTGGGCGGTGCGACCGGGCGCACGTCGTCGGGCGGCATCGTCCGCCCCAGCAGCGTGGAGGCGACGGCGACCGCGGCCACCGCGGCCACGAGGGTGCCGGCGCCCGCGATGCGGCGGTTGCGCGACCGGCGGCGGCCGGCCCGCACGGCCGCCGCGATGTCGACGCGGGTCGCGGCGTCCGGTCCGGTGTCCCGGAGGGGCGCGAGCAGCCGCCGCGCGTCCACTTCTTCGCGTTCTTCGCGGTCCACGGTTCACTCCCCCCTGAGGATGGCCGGCATGTGCTCGCCCAGCAGGCCGCGCAGCGTGGCCAGGCCCCGCGAGGTCTGGCTCTTGACGTTGCCGGTGGAGCACTGGAGGATCTCGGCGGTTTCGGCGACCGACAGGTCGCACAGGAACCGCAGCACCAGGACGGCCCGCTGCTTGGGAGGAAGCCGCGCGAGCGCGGTGTGCAGCACGGTGCGCGTCTCCACGTCCGGGCCCGGGGGCGCGGGCGCTTGCGCGGGCGTGTCCCTGGGCGCCCCTGACAGCCTCACCCGGGACCACCAGCCAAGCTGCTGGTCGTTCAGGAAGCACCGGACGAGCATTTTCTCAACGTAGCGGTCCAGATCGTTCGCCTGCTGTGCGCGCCGCCAATGGGTGTAGAGGCGGGTGAGGGTCATCTGGACCACGTCATCGGCCCGGTGGGCGTCCTTGCAGAGGTAGTGCGCGATCCGCCGGAGACGGGGCAGGGACACGGTCACGTACGCGACGAAGTCCTCTTCCTCCGCTGCCTTCATCGGCCGCCTTCCCGGTGCCCCGATCTCTTTTACGGGACGGGGGCGGGGCCGTGAAGGGGGTACCGCCGTATCCGCCATCCGCGTCCTCACCCGCTGCCCTTCCGCTCGGGCGGCCGTCCCGTGATGGGCCGCACGTCCCACGCCCGGACGCCGCCGACATCCCGGCCCGGGCCCAGCAGCCCCTCGACCGTGGTGCGCAGCGCCTCCCGCCGGGGATGCGGCCCGAGCACGACCGCGTCCGCCCGCCAGAACCGCAGGTCCGCGCGGGCCGTGGCTCGCTCGGCCGCGGTGAGCGCCGGGACGCGGCCCGAGTCCGCCACCTCGCGCAGCAGGGACGAGGTCGGCCGCGGAACCGCGCCGTAGACGCCCGTGCGGTCGGGACCGTACGGGCCGACGAAGTAGCCCTCCACGATCGGGAACCCCAGCCCCGCGTCCACCTGCCAGCGCAGCGCGGCGGCGTTCGCCGCGTCCGGCGGCGGCACCACGAGCACCGAGCCGCCGCCCCCTCCCACGTACGCCCGCCAGTGGCCCTCGGTGAAGAACGCCGGCGTCGCGGGACGGTCCTCGGCGAGCAGCGGCCGCGGGGCGATGGGCAGCAGCGCCTGGACGAGCACGATCCCCCAGACCATCCGCAGCGGCGCCGCCCGCCACGGCGCCGCCCGCCACGGCGCCGCCCTCGCCACCCCCGCCACCTGGTCCGTGGCGGTGGCGATCAGGATCGCCATGGCGGGCACGCAGATCATGGCCATCCGCGACTCCAGCACCGACTCGTACAGCGGGAGCCTGGACAGCAGCAGCCACGGCCCGGCGATCCCGGTCCCCTCGCCGCGCACGATGATCTCCGGCCCGAGCGAGAGCACGGCGGACACCAGGGCGACCACGCCGAGCGCGAGCGCGGCCGGCTGCCGGCGCATCCAGATCACCAGCACGACGACCAGCACGAGCAGCGGCCAGCCGAAGAAGGCGTTCTGCTCGGTGGTGCTCGCGGCGACCGGGCCCACCGTGCTCGGGCCGCCCAGGGACCGTTCGGCGAGCGCGGGCAACGCCATCAGGTCGTTGCCGGACGGCCCGTGCAGCAGGCTCCGGTAGCTCTGCGGCCCGGTGAACTGCTGGAGCAGCGGGTGGATCGTCAGCGCCAGCGACAGCGCGGCGGCGACGCCGAGCCCGGTCAGCAGCGGGCGGGCCGCGGCGCGGAGGGCCTCCGGCCGGGCCGCCGCGTACGCGAGCCCGAAGACCAGCAGCCCGGTCGCGGCCAGCAGCAGCGCCTCCTCGCCGAGGAAGACCTGGTAGGTGACGAGCAGCCCGAGGAGCACCCCGTCCCGGACCGGGCGTTCCCCGCGCCACAGCGCGAGGAGCCGGTCGACGATCAGCGGGATGACGGCCAGCACGACGAAGTTGGGGTGCGCGTTCGCGTGCGAGACGACCGCCGGGGCGAAGGCGCACAGCCCGCCGCCGATCGCGGCGGCCGGGCGGGAGCGGCCCAGCCGGCGGTGGAGCAGCCGGTACCAGGCGAACCCGGTCGAGGCGAGCCCGCCGGTCAGGACGACCGCCCAGGTCGCGCTCGGCCCGAACGCCAGGGTCACCGGGGCGAGCGGGATCGACACGCCCAGCATCACCGTGTTGGCCATGAGGTTGACGCCGAGCGGGGCGTTCTGCAGGTGGGTGAAGAGGGGGTCGTCCAGGTGGACGACCGCCCGTGCCGTCACGGCGAAGAACCACTCCCACTGGTGCTGGTCCTGCCCGCCGTTGACGAGGTAGCGGCGGCCCGGTGCGGCCCACAGCCGCGCGTACACCAGGACGGACGCCAGCAGGAACGCCCCGGCGACCGCCGGTTCGGAGACGCGCGCCCTGCTCATCGGCCCCGCCCCCGCCGCGCGGTGCGCCGGACCCGGATCAGCTCGGCCGCCACCCTGGGGTAGGCGCCCGGCCGCAGCCTGGAGCCGGGCCGGTGCGTCCAGCGGACCGGCACCTCCTCGATCGTCCAGCCGGACCGGGCGAACAGGGAGAGGATCTCGATGTCGAAGCCCCAGCCGTCGATCGTGGCGAGACCGAAGGCCCGGCGGGCCTTGGCGCCGTCGAAGAGCTTGAAGCCGCACTGGGTGTCGGCGATGCCCGGCGTGGCCAGCGCCCGGATCAGCCGGTTGCCCGCCCGGCCGAGCACCCGGCGCGGCACGCTCCGCTCCACCGGGACGCCGGCCGCCCGGTGCGCCCGCGACCCGATCGCCGCGTCGGCGCCCGCGGCGAGCGCCGCCCGCAGCCGCTCCAGCTCCTTGATGGGGGTGGCGAGGTCGGCGTCGGAGAACAGCACCTGCCGTCCGCGCGAGGCGAGCACCCCGGTCCGGACGGCATGGCCCTTGCCGCGGTTGGCGCCCGACCGGATGAGGCGGACCCGGTGGTCCGCGCGGCGCGCGGCGCGGACCAGGGCGGCCGTCGCGTCGGTCGACCCGTCGTCGACGACGACGAGCTCCCAGCTGATCGGCGACGCGCGCAGGTACCGCCCGATCCTGTCGAGCGTCGGGCCCAGCCGCCGCTCCTCGTTGTAGGCCGGGATCACCACGGCCAGCTCGGGCTCGCCGCGGGAGGCGGGACCGTGCGCGTTCGCCGGGGGCGCTGAGTCGCTCACATGGAGGGGACAGGGCCGGGCCGCCCGGAGGTTGCATCCCGCGCGCGACGAGTTCCGCCGCCGAACGCCGGTGGCCCCGGGCGGACGTCCGCCCGGGGCCACCGGTCGTGTGCGGCACGAGCGCGTCGCGGGGCACGCGGCCGGGTCGTCGCCGCGTGCCTTCGCGGGCTCAGCCGCGCTGGAGGATGTCGCGCAGCACCTGCGGGTAGTTGGTGATGACGCCGTCGACCTTCCAGCCGATCGCCCGGCGCATGTCCTGCCCGGCGTTGACGGTCCACACGTGGATCTCCAGGCCCCGAGCGTGCACCTGGTCCACGGTGGCCTGGTCGATCGGGCCGAGCGCCGGGTTGACCTGCTGCGCCCACGTCGCGGCGGCCGCGATGTCGGCCTCGGTCGGCTTGTTGCTGAACAGCAGCCCGACCGGCACGTCCGGGGCGAGGTCCTTGTAGGCGCGCAGCCACGGGTGGTTGAACGACTGGACGACGACCCGGCCCGACCTGAGCGCGTGGTCGAACACCGGCAGCGAACGCAGCTCCTTGTCCAGGTCGGTCTCGATGCCGGGGTAGAGCTCGGGCGCCTTCGGCTCGAGGAGCATCCCGGCCTGCCGCCCGACGGCGTTCACCCACTCGGCGAGGGTGGGCACCCGCTCGCCCTTGAACTCGGACGCGAACCACGCGCCCGCGTCCAGCCGCTTGATCTCGGCGAGGGTGAAGTCGCGGACGTTCCAGGGGGCGCGGTCGGGGAAGACCTGCTCGACGTCGGTGGTGCGGGCGAGCGTGGTGTCGTGCATGATCACCAGCTCGCCGTCCTTGGTGCGCTGGATGTCGTTCTCCACGACGTCCGACCTGTGCGCGATGGCCAGCTTGACGGCGGCGAGGGTGTTCTCCGGAGCGGCGCCGGACGAGCCGCGGTGGGCGATCACGTCGACCGCGGGCCGGGGGCCGGGGGCGGCGGAGGCGGCGGGGGCGGCCAGCGTGAAGGCGGCCAGCGGCACGATCGTGGCGAGCACGGCGCCGAGAGCGCGCGCGGTGCGAGGCATGGGGGGTTCCCTCTCGACAGCGGACGGCCGCGATCGGCCGCCGGACGATCACCGACCCTGGCCTGCGGAGGCGAATGGGCGGTGACACCCGTCCCAACCTGGCATGACGCTTCGGACCTCCGCAGGCCGATGGGATTACGTGGTCGATCAGGGGGAAATACGCCAACCGCGGCCTCGACCTCCCGGGGGCCCGGAGCCGGCTGCCGCGAGGGAGGACGAGATGGACGGAAGGCCACTGCCGGTGCGTGTCGACGCCCGGCTCGAAGAACCGCTGTCACGCTGGCTGTGGCTGGTGAAATGGCTCCTGCTGATCCCGCACTACATCGTGCTGTTCTTCCTGTGGATCGCGGTCTGGGTCGTCACGGTGATCAGCTTCTTCGCCATCCTCATCACCGGCCGCTACCCGCGCGGCATGTTCGACTTCACGCTGGGGGTGCTGCGCTGGTCGTGGCGCGTCGGCGTCTACGGCTACAGCGCGCTGGCCACCGACCGCTACCCGCCCTTCACGCTGGGGGACGTCGAGGACTATCCCGCCCGCCTGCGGATCGAGTACCCGGAGCGGCTGTCGCGGGGGCTCGTCCTGGTCAAGTGGTGGCTGCTGGCCATCCCGCACTACCTCGTGCTGGCGGTCTTCACCGGCGCGTCCACGAGCGGCACCGGGAACGACGACTCCATGTACCTGTGGGCGGCGTGGATCCCCGGCCTGATCAACCTGCTCCTGCTGTTCGCGGTCATCGCGCTGCTGTTCACGGCGCGCTATCCGCACGGGCTGTTCGAGTTCGTCCTGGGCATGGACCGGTGGGGCCTGCGGGTCGCGGCGTACGCCCTGCTGATGACCGACCGCTACCCGCCGTTCCGGCTGGACATGGGCGGCCCCGAACCGGCCCCGCGCGACGGCGTCCCCGTGATGCCCTGACCGTCAGCCGGAGGCGACGGCGGCGACCGCCACCGTGGCGTAGGGCATCGTGAACCTGCCGCCGATCGCGTCGATGGCCTCCCCGACGCCCTCCAGCACCTGCGCCAGCTGCTCCTGCGGCAGTCGTGTGAAGGCGCCGGACGTCGGCAGCTGGTCGAGCCATTCGTCCCGCGTGTAGGTCCGCTCCCAGTCGAACCGCCACTGCTCGGGGTCGCCGAACCCGCCCGCCTCCCGGATCCCGCCGGCGGCCATGTCCATCATCTGCTGGTAGGAGTCCCGGGTCTGCCGCGCCGCCCGGAAGTCGAACGGCGAGTCGGGCACCGCCCGCTCGTAGGCGGCGGCGAAGCCCTCGGCCACGGCGTCGGGAAGGTCGAACGCGTGCCAGAACGCCGCCAGCAGGCCGCCGGGCCGCAGCACCCGCGCCGCCTTGGCCGCGCCCGCGACCGGGTCGACCCAGTGCCAGGCCGTCGCGGCGACGGCCGCGTCGAACTCCCGGCCCGCCGGGTCCCAGTCCTCGAACGTCGCCACCTCGACCTCGACCCCGCCGCGGCGGGCGTACTCGGCCATCCGCGCGTCGGGTTCGACTCCGAGCACGGCGCAGCCGGCCGCCCGGAGCTGCCGGGCCGCGATGCCGGTGCCGCAGCCGACGTCGAGGACGGCGCGTCCGGGTGCGGCGGCGGCGATCCGCTCCACCAGGGCGTCGGGGTAGGGGGGCCGGGTCCGGTCGTAGCGTTCGGCGTCCACCCCGAAGGACTCCGCGACCTGCCGGTGCCGATGGGGTTCGGGTCTGGAAGGTAGAGTGGGCATGCGCCCACTCTAGTGGGCACATGCCCACTCGTAAAGGAGAGCCGGTGCCGACAGGGGTGCACATCCGCGACGTCCGCGCGCACTTGTTCGCCGCGGCCGAACGCGTCCTGCTCCGGGACGGCCCGAGCGCGCTGACCAGCCGCGCGGTCACCACCGAGGCGGGCGTCGCCAAGGGCGTCCTGCACCGCCACTTCGCCGACTTCGACGACTTCCTCGCCGAACTCGTGGAGGACCGCATCGCCCGCGTCGACGCCCAGGCCGCCGACCTGCGCGACTCCGCCGGGACCGGCACCGTCGCCGGCAACCTCACCGCCGCGCTGACCGGCCTCTTCGGGCCGGTCGCCGTGGCGATCGTCCCCCTCATCACCTTCCGCGACGGCCTGCGCGCCCGGCTGCGCCGGACCCGCCCGACCGGCGTCCCGCTCCTCGCGGAGGCCACGGCCATGCTCGCCGCCTACCTCGCCGCGGAACGCGACCTGGGCCGCGTCGCGCCCGGCGCCGACATCGACATCCTCGCCCCGACCCTGATCGGCGCCGCGCACCTGCTGTTCGCCGACCGCACCGGCCCGCCGCCGGAGCCCGATACCGTCCACACGATGGTGACCACCACCATCGCCGCCGTCCTCCGGACCCCCTGAGAGGGGACACCCTCATGAACGACGATCAGCGCGTCGCGCGCATGCACGCCTCCCTGGCGGGACTGTCGGTCGGCGACGCCTTCGGCGACCAGTTCTTCCTGCACGCCAACCGCCACCTGACCGCCGCGGACCTCCCGCCGCCGCCGTGGGAGTGGAGCGACGACACCGAGATGGCCTGCTCGGTCGTCGACTGCCTGCACGGCCACGGGCGCATCGTCCAGGACGCCCTGGCCACCGCGTTCGCCACCCGCATGGACACGGGCCGCCGCTACGGCGCGGGAGCCCTGGAACTCCTGGAAGGCGTCCGCGACGGGCGGCCCTGGCGGGTCGTGTCGGCCGAGTCGTTCGGCGGCAACGGCTCCTACGGCAACGGCGCCGCCATGCGCGCCGCTCCGCTGGGCGCCTACTTCGGCGGTGACCCGGCACGCGCCGCCGCCGAAGCCGCCCTGCAGGCCGAGATCACCCACGCCCACGAGGAGGGGATCGCGGGCGCGGTCGCCGTCGCCGTCGCGGCCTCCGTCGCCGCCGACGGCACCGAGGCGCTGCTGGAGGCGGCGCTCGACCACACCCGCGGCACCTATGTGCGGCGGGGCCTCCGGCGAGCCCTCGGCCTCCGGAAGGCGACACCGGAGGAGGCGGCGCAGGTCCTGGGCAACGGGTCCCGGATCACCGCCCAGGACACCGTGCCGTTCGCCCTCTGGGCCGCCGCCCGGCACCTGGACGACTACCCGGCCGGGATGCGCGCCTGCGTCACGGTCGGCGGCGACATGGACACCACCGCCGCGATCGCCGGCGGCGTCATCGCGGCCGGAACCGGGGACGCCTGCATTCCGCCCGAATGGCTCGGCTTCCGCGAGCCCCTCCCCGCATGGCTGGACCGCCGCTGACGGCGTGCAATGTCAGGTCTGTGTCATTGACCCCATGGCTCGGCGCTGACCAGCATGAAGCCGCGCCTTCCGCCGCCACCGCAACCCCCTTGGAGCGCTCAACATGCAGGTCGCGATCCCCCTCTATCCCCGGTTCACCGCGCTGGACGCCGTCGGCCCGTACACGGTGATGGCCTTCACGCCCGGCTGGACGGTCACCTTCGTCGGCGCCGAGACCGGACCCGTCCTGGACGACAAGGGCGGGCTCTCCCTCGTCGCCGCCGCCACCTACGCCGATCTGCCGCGCCCGGACGTGATCGTCGTCCCCGGTGGTCCGGGCACCCTCCAGGCCGTGTTCGACGAACCCCTCCTGAACTGGGTCCGCGAGGCGCACGAGCACACGCGGTGGACGACCTCGGTCTGCTCGGGCTCGTTCGTGCTCGGCGCCGCCGGACTCCTGAAGGGGCGCGACGCCACCACGCACTGGGGATGGCTGGAGCAGTTGTCCGGGGTGGGCGCCCGTCCCGTCGGCGAACGCGTCGTCACCGACGGCAGGATCGTGACGGCCGCCGGGGTCTCCGCGGGCATCGACATGGCCCTGAGCCTCGTCGGCGAGGCGGCCGGCGAGACGACGGCGCAGACGGTGCAACTGGCCATCGAGTACGCCCCGGAGCCCCCGTTCCAGGCGGGCACTCCCAAGACGGCACCGCCCGAACTCGCCGAACCGGCCCTGGGCCTCATCGACTTCGAATAGCGATGTCGGTCTCGTCGCCGAGGAACACGGCCGCGCCCAGGGCGACCTCGGAGCCGTAGCGCTGCTCCAGGAGGATGCGGAGCAGGGCCAGCAGTTCGGCCACGTCGCCCGCGTATCTTCCGGAGGCGAGGAGCGTGTCGAGCCGTGCCAGGTCGTCCGGGACGGCGTCGCCGAGCGGCCGGTCGAGCATCCGCCCGGCGGAATCGCGGTAGGTCCCGTGCACCTCGACGTACTCCTCCTCGGACGGGTGCGCGCGGTGCTGGACGGCGAAGTGGCCGCCCCGCGGCGCGGCCCAGACCGAGTGCGGTTTCGCGGGGAACCCGGGCGGCGGCCCTGTCTTCTCCAGAGTGCTCAGGTCGAGGAAGTGGGTGCCCTGGCCGGCCCAGACGCGGCCCTGCCCGGGCAGTACGGCCAAGCCTTCGCCGTACCGGCCGTGCTTGACGGTTCGCTCCGGACGCAGCGTGCCGTCCGCGAGCCGCCAACCGGTGACCGAGCCGTCCGTGTCCACCGTGACCAGCCGGGACGGTGACGCGAAGGCCACCTGCACGGCCCGTCCGGGAGCCGCGCTCCCGCGCGCGATCACCGTTCCGGCCGCCGCGTCCAGCACCGCCGGTTCCGTGCCCCCGAGCGCGATCATTCCGGTCGACCACTCCACCACGACCGCGAACGGCGCCACCGACGCCAACCCCAGGTCGGTGAAGCGGACGGTGCGGCGGGGCGCCTGGTACGGCGGCGCGAGAAGGTGGAGGCGGTCCGGGCCCACCGCGACCAGGCCGCCGTCCGGCGCCGCGGCCAGCCCCTGGATCGTGTCGCCGAAGAGGATCGTGCGTTCGCCGCCGCCGCCGCCGTACCGGACCGGCTTCCCGATGACGCGGCCCGTCAGGGACTCGGTGGAGCCCTCGATCACGATCACGGCGTCGCCGGTGTGCACCGGCGTGCCCCGGCCGTCGAAGGGGTCCACCTGGTGGCGGGCGATGACCTCCCGCTCGGGCAGGGCGTACTCGACGATCACGGCGGCGTCCTCGGCCCGGCCCGCGGCGGCCAGGCGCGTCCCGTCCGGAGACAGGGCGCAGGCCGACACCCGGAGCCCGGACTCGGGCAGGACGGGACCGCGCACGTCGAGGGAGGCGAGCGCGGCGGCGACGCGGTCCGGCGGCATGCTGCGCAGCCGCGCGAACTCCTCCGGCGGGAGGCCGGGCGGGCACCACCCGCCGACCGGCCGCAGTGCGTTGAGCGCCTCGGCGAGCGGGAGATCGCGGGCGAGCCGCCACAACTCGGGCCACGCCTGCTCGGCGGCCAGCCGGTCGGCCAGGAAGCCGCGCTCCCGGACGCTCATCGCCCGCGCCGGGGCGGTGCCGATCAGGACGCGTACCAGGTCGAGCTCGCCCGCCGCCGCGACCGCCGAGCGCACCCGGGCGCGCAGCCCGGCCGAGGCGCCCGCGTAGGCGGCGGCCAGGAGCGTCCCGTCCGGGTCGTGCGCCCGGTACTCCCCGTACCGCTTGACGATCAAGAGGAACGCCGCCCGGACGACCGGATCGGCCGGGACGAGCCCGCGCTCCACGCAGATGCGGACGGCGATCTGCCGCACATGCTCGGGGGTGCCGTCGGCGAGCACGCCCTGGCACAGCTCTTCCGGCGGAGCCGTCCCGAGCGCGAGCCGGCTGAGGCGCCACGCCGGGACGCCGCCGCTCCGGGGCGCGGCCTGGCCGCGGTCACGGAGGAACGCCCACAGCCTCGGGGACGGTGCGCGGATCCAGGACGACCACGCCCAGGCCACCGTGAGGTCGTCGAGGGGATGGGGGTTGCGCAGCAGCGCGTCCAGCAGCGTCTTGTGCTCGGGCCCCGGGGACTTCTCGACCTCCAGCCAGAGGGCGCCCAGCGCGGGTTCGACGGCGTCCGCGCATGCCCGCCGCGCCCCCTCGCACACCTCCTCGTCGGCGTCGGCGAGCAGCGCGGGCACGGCGGGCCCGGCCTCGGCGTCCCAGCGGGCGAGGAGGCGGCCGTGCAGGGCGGCGGTCGTCCAGCGCGCGCCGCCCCCGGCGGCGATCAGGCCGTGCTCCCGGACGACGGCGCGGAGGCCGGGATCGCGGTCGCGCGCCCACGCCCGCGCGATCCAATCCCGCGACCAGGCGCGCAGCGGGTGGTCGAGATGCCTTTCCGCGGTGGCCAGCTCGACCACCAGGGCGCGTGCGGGGCCGCCCGCGCCGGCCCGGCGTTCCAGCGCGGCCAGGTGCGGCCCGCCCTCGTCCGCCGCCCGCCGGACCAGCCGTGCGGCCGCCCACCGTCCCGGCCTCATCGGCGGCCTCCTCGGATGCCCGGTGAATGCCCGGTCGCGTGCCTGGTCCCGTCGCGTTCGCCGATCGAGACTGTGCGGACGCAGGGGTGCACGGCGATCCATTATCCAAGGCCGTGCGCGCCGTTCGCGAGAGGAGGAACGAGAATGCGGATCGTTCGCGTCATGTCGACCGCCGTGCTGGGGGCCCTTTCCCTGACGCTGGTCGGGGGCGTCGCCGTCGCCGCCGAGGACAACCACTGGAGGGCCGGAACCGGGAACGCCGCGGTCGCGGCTCCCTTGGACCGCGAGTACGGCATCCCGCTGGACCGTGAGTACGGAGCCCCGCTGGACCGCGAGTACGGGACCGACGGGACCCGGGTGACCTGACCCGTCAGCGGCCGTCCACCGCGGTGCTCCCGGACGGGGTCAGATGGTCCTGGAGCTCGCGGTGCCGGAACTGGTACGTGGCGCCGTTGACGCGGAGCAGGCGCGCCTCGCAGGCCCAGTCGAGGAACGTCCACAGCCGCAGTGGGAGCAGCCCGCGGGCGGCCGCGACGGCCAGGCCGATCATCGCGCGAGACCACGCGACCGCCCCGAACGCGAGACCGAAGGCCACGCCGCCGACCAGCGCGCACGCCAGCGACGTGACGGCGTCCTGGTTCAGGACGAACACCAGGAATGCGGCGACGCCGCCGGTGAGGCCGAAGGCCACCCCGATCGCCGGGTTGCGGCGGAGGGCCTCCCGCGGGTGCGCCAGCTCCGCGTCCATGCTCCACCCGCCCGTGGCGACCTTGAAGACGGTCCCGAGCGCGAAGGCCAGGACGAACGCGCCCGCGGCCCCCGCGGCCAGCGGGACGGGACCCGCCCCGGCGAGCCGCAGCGGCGGCAGCCCGGTGATCGCGCCGCACAGCCCGAAGCCCAGCAGGGTGACGGGCTCGGCACGGATCGCCCCGGACATGGTCATGCGCTCGGCGCCGCGCCGCCCGGCCGCGGTCAGCCCGATGACCGCTCCGAGCACCAGGCCCCCGGCCGCCCCCGCGGCGACCGCGAACCCGGGCCCGAAGACCCTGCCGCCGGTCAGCGCCAGCCCGGCCAGGCCGCCGAGCGCCCCGGCCGGGGCGCCCGCCAGGCCGCCGAGCAGGCCGCCGACCACGCGCCGCCTGCGCGGGACGCCGCTCCGCCCGCCGGCCGCGGACGGCCACGGCGACAGCGACAGGCCCGTGGCGATGCCCACCCAGCCCGCCATGAGCGCCACGGTGAGGCCGCCTTCCGGGGTGAGCCCGTCGCGCAGCCCGCCCGGATCGTCGACCGCCGAGCCCTTCCAGAACGCCAGCATGGCGATGACCGCGAACACCGCGCAGCACGCGCAGTGCAGCACCCGGACCAGGCGCCGCCCGCCGATCGGCCACACCAGGTGCGGGACGATGTCGATCGCCGTCAGACCGGGCGGCGGACGTCCGGTCGCGGCGGCGTGCGCGGCCTGCCACCGCAGATGCTCGGCCAGCGCCACCAGCCACGCCCGCACCTGCCCGGGGTCGTAGGGGGTGCCGTGCGCGGTGCGGGGGGCGAGCTCCGTCGCGGCCGGGACGTAGGTGTCCAGCAGCCTCCGGGCGATCCGGGCCGCCGCCGCGCGGGGATCGTCGTCCGGGTCGGCGCCGAGCAGCTCGGCGGGGTCCGCGCCCGACTCCACCGCGGTCACGGTCAGCAGCAGCCGCCACGGCGTGGCCAGGGCGGCGTGGACGGCCGCGCCCGACGGCCCGGACAGGGCCGCGAGCACCGCGTCCCGGTGCGCGCCGCACGGATGCCCGTCCGGCCAACGGGCGTGCAGGTAGGTGCCGATCTGGTCGAGGGTCATCTCGCGCAGGTGGATCCGGGTGGCGCCGTCCAGCCCGGCGCGGGCCGCGCGCAGCTCGGCGTGGCGGTCGGCCCGGCAGGTCACCACGACCGCCCCCGGCCGCCGCCCGGACGGGTCGCTGTACCGGTTGAGCTCGGCCAGCAGCCCGATCGCCCGGCGGGGCGGGCCCGTGGACGGCTCGGGGTCCAGTTCGTCCAGGCCGTCCAGGACCGGCAGCACCCGGCGGTCCCGCACCAGCCGCAGCGCGTCGGCGGACGCGAGACCGAAGTCCTGGACGAGCTGTTCGGCCAGCCACGGTTCGAACCGGCTCCCCAGCGTCCAGCGGGCCGCGTTCAGGCGTACCGGCACCGGCTCGTGGTGATCGGGGGGCCGTCCGCCAGGGGTCAGGAAGGGGTCGAGCAGTTGGAGCACCAGCTCGATCGCGAGGACCGTTTTGCCCGCTCCCGCCTCGCCCACGACCAGCAGGCGCCGCGGGCTCAGGTCGCCGAAGAACCGGCCGATCGAGTACAGGTCGTCTCCGGGGGCGGCGCCCTCGCCCTTGCCGTCGCCGGTGTCGGGCCCGTAGGAGACGGGGGCGAGGCTGTACCCGCCGAGCAGGCCCTTGCGCGCCCGGTCCTCCTCCCCGGCCACGCGCCGGACGAGCAGCTCGACCGCGTGGTCGTGCGCGTGGTCATGGTCGAGGGCCGCCTGCCCGTCCTCCGCGGGCGCCTCCACCACCTCCACTGCCACGTCCACCGCGGAAGACGGCCCCGCCGCGGCCGCGGCCGTCATCGCCGGGGACGGCCGTCCTCCCGACACGGCCAGCGCCTCCCGCGCCGCCCGCCAGCGTTCGAGCTCACCGGGGATCAGCCCGGCCGGATGGTCGCCGTAGCGCAGGCACGCGGTGACGAACGCCTTCACGAAATCCCAGCGCGGCAGGCTGTCCGGCCGCCGGAGCACGTTCGAGACCGTGCTCTTGGGCAGCGCGTCGACCGTGGCGCCGTCCGCGGTCACCGTCTGGCCGCCGAGGGACCGCAGCCTGCTCAGGGACGGCTCGCCCGCCCACTGCCTGAGCCGTACCAGCGACGCGACGAACTCCGCCGCGCTGCCGGCCCCCGTGGGATCGGGCGGGGAGGGACGGTCCGGAGTCATCGGTCCCCCCTTCTCACCAGCGACCACTCCAGCGTCGCCCGGCCGCGCCTGGGCCACCGGCCGCCGTCCCGGAACGTGCCCTCGATCGTCTGGACATGGCGTGATTCCATCAGGAAGTTGCGCGCCTCGTCGGCCTCGACCAGATCCCGGCCGACCGCGATGGGAACGAACCCGTGCCGCGGGATGTAGACCCATCGGCCGCGATCCCAGTCATACGGGTCCAGCCAGTGGTGGCGGACCGTGCCGGACACCCGCACCTCCGCCCCGGACCGGGTCAGGACGAACGATCCCTGCGAGCGCAGCAGGCTCATCCTGCTGACGTAGAACAGCTCCGTCCCGATGAACGCGTTGATCCGGGCGTCCCAGTGGTCGCCGAGCCAGGTCGACGCGCCGTCCCGCAACCGGCCGGCCTCCCGCGCTAGCTGCCGCTCGAACCTGCGCCGGTTCTTGGCCTCGGCCTTCCTGATCACCCGGAACGAGCGCAGCCAGCGCGTCGGCAGCGTCCGCGACTCCCCGGCGCCGTCCAGGAAGTGCTCCAGGAAGCCGGACGCCATCGGGTGGACGTCCCGGCCGCCGTCGACGATCGACCGGAAGGTCGCGGACAGCTCCGGGACGGGCCTGCCCGTCCGCCGCCGGAAACCTCGCAGGAACATCCCTCGCCAGCCCGTCCGTCGGTTCGTCCGTCCGGTCACGTGCACGTCCGCCGGAATCTCTCGCCCGGTACATAGTGCTCCCATTCGGCCCGGGTGAACGAGCGGCCCGCGTTGGCGCAGGTGGTGGCGGCGGGGTCGGCGGGCACGGCGACGTTCCACAGCCGCGCCGTGCGGTCGTTGCCGACGGTGGCGAGGGTGGTCCCGTCCGGGGCGTAGGCGATCGCGGCCACCGTTCCGGCGTGGCCGGTCAGCGGCGGCCCGATCTGGCGGCGGGTCGCCAGGTCCCACAGCCGGACGGTGCGGTCCGCCGAGCCGGTGGCGAGGGTGCGGCCGTCCGGGCTGAACGCGATGGCGGCGACGGCGTCGGTGTGGCCGGTCAGGGCGGCCCCGACGGGGCGGCGCCGCGCCACGTCCCACAGCTGCACGCCACCGTTCGCGGCGGTCGCCGCCAGCGTCCTTCCGTCGGGGCTGAACGCCAGGTCTTGGGCGATGCCGTCGGTGGTGCCGGTCAGCGGTGCCCCGATCTGGCGGCGCGCGGCCACGTCGAAGAACCGCAGGGCGCGGTCGCCGCCCACGGCGGCGAGGGTGGCGCCGTCGGGGCTGAACGCCATCGCCCGGAGGGAGGCGTCGCCGGGGACGGTGATGCGGGGGCCGTGCTCGCGGCGGCCCGCGACGTCCCAGAACCCGATGGAGTGGTCCTTCCCCCCGGTGGCGAGGAACCGGCCGTCGGGGCTGAACTCCACCGGCGGGGCGTCCCTGTCGGTGGCGAGGGGCGGGCCGATCTGGCGCTGGGCGGCGGTGTCCCACACCCGGACGTTGCCGCGGGCGCTCGCCGTGGCGAGGGTCCGCCCGTCCGGGCCGAACCGGACCTTGTAGAGGATGTCGTCGCCCGGGGCGCGGATGTCCCCGGGGCGCAGGGCGGGCCCGATCCGGCGCTGGGTGGCGACGTCCCAGAGCCCGGCCGCACGGTCGGCGCCCTCCGACCCCGGCTCCGCCCGAGGGCCGGGGGCGGCCAGCGTCCTCCCGTCCGGGCTGAAGCGGACATCGCTCAGCGCGGGCATCGCGGTACCGGCCTGCCGGTGGGACACCGGGTCCCACAGCCACACCGCGCCGTCCTCCCCGGCCGCCGCGAGGAGCCGCCCGTCCGGGCTGAACGCCGCCTTCTGGACGGGCTGCCGCTTGTCGGCGAGCGGCGGGCCCACCGGCCGGCGGGCGGCGGTGTCCCACAACCGGGTGAAACCGGTGGCCCCGGCGGTCACGAGCCGCTGACCGTCGGGCGAGAAGGCGACGCCCTGGAAACCGCGGAAATGCCCCTGGCCGTCCGGGTCCCGCAGCGGGCCGCCGATCTGGTCCCGCGTGGCGAGGTTCCACAACCGGACGGTCCCGTCCGTGCTCGCGGTCGCGAGGGTCGTCCCGTCCGGGGCGACGGAGAGGTCTTCGACGTCGGCGGTGTGCCCGGTGAGGGCGCCGCCGACCTGGCGGCGGGTGGCGATGTCCCAGAGCCGCGCGGCGTCGTCGTTCCCGGCGGTGACCAGGCGTTTCCCGTCGGGGGTGAAGGCGACCGCGTTGACGGCCCGGTCACCGGTCCGGGTGTCGGGGCGGCCCAGGGCGGCGCCGCTCCTGCGCCGCGCGGCCACGTCCCAGAGCTGGGTGGTGCCCTCGTAGCCCGAGGTCGCCAGCGTCCTGCCGTCCGGGCTGAACGCCATCGCCTGCACGGAACCGATCGGGTCCGCGGGGCTACCGGGGTCCAGCGCGCCGCCCAGCGGCCGGCGGGTGGCCACGTCCCAGAACCGGACGCTCCGGAAGCACGCCGTGGCCAGCACCTTCCCATCGGGGCTGAAGGCCATGTCGAACCCCGCGGAGCAGGACGACAGCACCCCCTGCGCGGCGGCGATCGGGGCGCCGGACTCCCGGCGGGCCGCGGTGTCCCACAGCCGCACCACGCCGTCGCCGCCTCCGGTGGCGATCAGCGAGCCGTCCGGGCTGAACGCCAGCTCGGTGACGGGGCCGGGCCCGCGGAGAGCGCCCCGGCCGGGCCGCGTCGCCACGTCCAGCATCCGGTGGCGCGCCTCCGGCGTGGGCGCGACCCGCCACGCGGCCACGGCCAGCAGCGCGGAGACCGTCGGGTCGCCGGCCACCTCGCTCTGCGCCGCCAGCTGCCGCGAGACCGCGAGATCGCGCTGCCGCCCCGCGTCACCCGCCGCGTCGACGGCGGCGCCGGCCGCGACCAGGGCGACCACCGACAGCACCGCCAGGCCGGCCATGACGAGACCGCGGCGGCGCCCCGCCTGCCGGGCCGCCCGCGCCGACGCCGCGACGAACGCCTCCACCGTGGGGCCGGGCGGCGGGAAGCTGTCGGGATCGCGCTCCCAGCGGGGCCGGCTGTCCTGCACCGCCAGCAACCGGGCGCCGCGGTAGAGGAACGCGGCGTCGCGGTGGTGCTCGGCCCACTGCGCGGCGTCCTCGATCAGCCGGTCGTACACCCCGTGCGCGGTCAGATCGGGCTCCAGCCACTGCCGGAGGGCCGGCCAGGCGCCCAGCAGCGCGTCATGGGAGATCTCGACGGCGTCCTCGTGCAGGGTGAGCAGCCGCTGCTCCGCGAACGCCGACAGCAGCGCCTCGACCCGGGCCCGGTCCTCCGCCGAACGCGCCGGCGCGGCGGCGTGCACCTCGGCCCGCGTGGCCCGCCGCCGCGCCACCCGCCCGCCCGCCGTGATCAGCGTCAGCCGCCGGAAGATCCTGAACGCCGTCTTGCGGTCCTCCGCCGGCAGCCGCCCGAGCACCTCGTCGGCCGTGCGCCGCACCGAGTCGCGGACCCGGCCGGACTCCTCGTACCCCCGCACGGTCAGCCGGCCGTCCTCGCGCCGCTCCCAGGTGTTGAGCAGGGCCTGCGACAGCAGCGGCAGCGCCCCGTGCCGGTCGCCGGCGTCCAGTTCGTCCAGGATGGTCTCCACCAGGCCCGGCTCGATCTCCAACCCCGCGGCCGCCGCCGGACCGGTGATGGCCAGCCGCAGATCCGGCTCCGCCATCGGCTCCACGATGACCTGGCCGTCCTGGATGGCCTCGGCGAACTGCGGGTAGGCCGCGCACCGGTCCCAGTAGTCGGCGCGCACACCCATGACCACCGCGGCCGACGCTTCGGCCATCGCGTGCAGCGCCCGCACGAACGCCTGCCGCTCCCGCTCGTCGGTCACCAGCGTGAACAGTTCCTCGAACTGGTCGACCACCAGGACGAGCCGGCCGCCCGGCGGGCGGGCGTGCCGCAGCTCCTCCAGCACGGTTCCGGCATCGCCGCCGAACTCCTGCGCCAAGACCTCGGCCAGGGTGCGCAACGGCTCGGCGGTCGGCGTCATGAGCAGCCGCGGCCAGTCACGCGAACCCTCGACCGGCAGCGTCCCCTGCGCCAGCGCGGGCAGCAGCCCCGCCCGCAGCAGCGACGACTTGCCCACCCCCGAGGCGCCCGACACCAGCAGGATCGATCCACGGCCCTCCAGCCGCGGCGCCAGGCGTCCAACGAGGTTCTGGACGGCCCGCGCACGCCCGAAGAACAGCCCGCTCGTCCCGGCCTCGAACGGCGCGAGGCCCTGGTACGGGCACGCATGCGGCCGGACCCCCGCCGGGGGCCGACGGTGGCCGCCCTCGCCCATGGCGTTCATTCTGGCCAATCGCCGCCGCGCCGATCAATCACGGTCGTCCGATTCCGTCCGCTTCCGTCCCACCGGTGGCCGGAACAGGCAGGACACCGCTTCGATGAACCCGCCGACACCGAGGAACGGATGCCGACCGGCCATGACGACCATGAGCGAATCCCCGCCGGACATCACAGGGCCCCCGCTGGGCGAGCTGCTGCGCGGATGGCGGGAGCGGGCGCTGCTGACCCAGGAGCAGCTGGCCGAACGATCGGGGCTCAACGTCCGGACGGTCCGCCGGCTGGAGAACAACGAGTTCCAGCCTCGCGTCACCTCCATGCTGCTCCTGGCCGAGGCGCTGGCACTGGACGGCGCCCAGCGGGCACTGCTGGCCGCCGTCGCCCACGGCCGCCCGGCGGGACGCGACGAGCCCGCGGTGACCGTCCCGCGGCAGCTCCCCGCCGACATCGCCGCGTTCGTGGGCCGTGAGCGGGAACTCGCGGCCCTGGAAGCCCGCCACGGCACCTACGCCGCGGACGTCTTCGCCATCGACGGCATGCCCGGAGCCGGCAAGACGGCGCTGGCCGTGCGCGCCGCCCACCGGCTCGCCCCCCGGTTCCCCGACGGGCGGCTCTTCATGGACCTGCACGGCCACACGGAGGGAACCGCCCCGGTCGAGCCGGGCGAAGCGCTCGCCCGCATGCTCCGCGCACTCGGCGTCCCAGGCGAGCACATCCCCGGCCACACCGACGACCGCGCCGCGCTGTACCGGGGCGTCCTGGCCGACCGCAGGGTCCTGGTCGTGCTGGACGACGCCACCGACGAGCAGCAGGTCCGCCCGCTGCTGCCCGCCGGGCCGGGCTGCCGCGTGATCGTCACCAGCCGGCGCCGCCTGACCGGCCTGGACGACACCCGCACCCTCTCCCTGGACGTCCTGCCGCCGGCGCAGGCGGTCGCCCTGTTCAGCCGCGCGGCCCGCGTCCCGGACACACCGGCCGTGGCCGAG
>NZ_JBHSON010000032.1:0-104431 GCF_042656285.1 Actinomadura rugatobispora
GCCAGGGTCTACGCTGTGGCCAGCGGCCACCGCCCGGTTTTCGTTTGTCCTCACAAACAACGATGATCACGCGGTGGCCGTCCTGCTTCCAAACGCCCTTAACCAGCAAGATCGCGATCTACATCTGGAGCACCAGGAGGCGCCTGTGCAGTGACGTCGAGACCTTTGGCACCCGTAACCCCTCCAACCGCCGTTCCAGGAGCGCGACCTCAAGCAGATCGAAGCTGTCGATGCTCCCCTGGGCCAAGTCTCTCTCGTCCAGGTTCAGCGAGATGCCGCTGAGCTGCAGCACCGTCTCCGGCCGTTCCAGGAGGCGCATCCGCCGCAGTGAAGCGGGAAACGACCGGTACAGCAGCGCCGCGAGCAGTGCCCGGTCCGGACCGGTGAACCGCACCCCCGCCGTGTCCAGTTGGCGCTCCAGCGCCGTGACTTGATGCCGCAATACCGGAATCTCAGCGTCCTTCACCCGATCGGTCAACCGAACACCCGGACGACCGCGAGATTACTGGCGCATTCTGCGCAAACTCCGCAGGACGAGGAGACTCAATCGCCCGTACGCGAAGAGACGAAGAACAGTGCATTATTGACGTCTCCATCAACAGCAATGCCGCCACCATAAAAGCGCCGGAGGGAATTAACGACGAGCGACGCGTAGATCAGTCCTGCTGGAGAGATGACGTCGCCCGGCTCCAGCACTTCAAGCCTGAGCCCGCCATCCGTTCCGATCAGCGAAACGAAAACCGGCTCAAAGAACTCCACAGCAGGCACAGGTAGCCTGAAACCTAGAAGATCGACCGCCCGAGGGGCCGAGATATTCCACGAGAACGACCAGTACCCACCTCTACTCTCCGCCGTAGGCAGCAAGCTCACAGGTATATCGTCCGGCGAATACTTCCGCCCCGATCTCCCATTGCTCAACTACTTATCCCATCTAATATATTCCCAGTCATCTCGGTATCGATTGATAACGTCGAACGCCCCGGGCTTGAACACCCATTCGCCTTCTATGCCTCCCGGCAACAGCAGGCGCCCCTCCTCCAACTCATCGACGACAGAGCGCGGCAGTCTACAAACGATAACACAAACCTCGCCTTGCCCCACGTTCACCCGCTGACCCCAGAAGTGTGCCTGCTGGATGTTTGCTACTGGCTCCGCCGGATCCAACTTGAACGTATGAAAACTTCCAGACCTGCGCGACCCTTTATCATTCTTCCTGAGCGCCGCTTCCGTGACCCCATTGACTTCGATGTCGTCCGCGAACCGTGCACGCGTACCGTGCACGAATTCAACTATATCGTCTGCACAATTGTGTACTAGAACACTTCTCTCACCGCCCTGGACATGGTAGGTGTGATCGATCTCGACGGTGAGGTTGTGGACACGACGCGATTGCTTCCAGGTCTTGGTGGCGGTGATCTGGACGTGGGTGCCGGCGCTGGTGCGAAGCCACATGCCGGGCTTGAGGTCTATTGCCTTGGTCCAGCCGCGGTTGCCTTCGACCCAGAAGGGGTGCTCGTCGGTGGCGGTGATGGTGCCGGTCTTGTCGCCACGGGTGCCGTCGGTGTCGATGGTGATCTTGACGAGGTTCTTCGTGCCTTCGCCCGGGATGAGGGCGGTGACGCGCCGGCCTTGTTCCTTGCCGGTCTCGGGGTCGGCGGCCAGGACCTCGTCACCGACGTCGACGTCTTCGATGGATTTGTAGTTGCCGTCGGCCATGAGTACGGGGGTGCCGGTGACGAAGCTGTTCTTGGTGGTGCATGGACGCAGGCCTCCTGCCAGGAAGTCGCCGGCCTTGCCGGCGAGCTTCCCGCCGACCTTCACCGCGCCGGTACCGCCGCCTGCGACGAGGCTGACGGCGTCGAAGGCGTATTCGCCTGCCTTGAAGGCTCCGGAGTCGGCGTCCAGGCCCACGGGCTTCATGAGGGCGTCCTTGACCCCCGGAATCATCAGGATGGGGCCCAGCGGCGTGGTGGCTCCCATCAAGGCCAGCGACAAACCGGTGGTGAACTCGGTCACCTGTTTGAGCGTCTTCTCCCAGGAGTGCTTGCCTTGGCCGTCGGTGGAGCCCCAGCCGAAGAAGCCGTGGGTGCCTCCACCGCCACCTTCGCCCCCTGAGCCGGATGCCCCCGATCCCCCGGCGGCGGGCGGCCCCTGTGCGGCGGGGCCTTGCGTGCCCACGGGGTCGCCGACCGCGGCCACGGCCTGCTTCCGCAGGTCGGTGAGCGAGCCCTCGGTGTCGCGGACGACATGGTGGGAGGCGCCCGTCCTGCCGGGTGCACGGCCCGGCCCCGTACTGATCCGCTGGCGCTGGTCGGCGTAGCCAGGCCCGCGGACCTTCTGCGGGATGGGAACCGAGACGCGCTGCGCCTTCCGGCGTTCCCGACCCTTGGCAGCGTCGGTACGTGCTTGCTGGGCGCGGTGGCGCGCCGCCGCTACCGCCGCCGCAGACGAGCCACTCCGGGACGGTCCGTGGCCGACACCGCCGCCTCCGCCTCCGCCACCCGAGTTGCCCCCTCCACTGCCACGACGGTCGTTGCAGTTTCCTCCGCACCCGTCGGGCGGATAGTTCGGCGGTTCGGGCTTGACGATCCATCTGTCCGGGCCCGGCCGGAAATGCTGGACGATCCTCTTGATGGCCCTGCCGACGCGGCGTACCAGTCCCCCCAGCGGGATGCCCCAGTGGCCAGTGGGGTCGGTGATGTTCAGCGGGTCGCCGTTGGCGTAGGTGTAGCGGTTGGCGCCGATCGAGCCGCCTGCGGGATCGAGTGTCCAGTCGTCGCGGCTGGTGAAGGCTCCGCTCTTGGGTTCGTACCAGCGGGCGTGCATGTTGACCTGGCCGGTGCCGGGGTCGGTCCAGTCGCCCTGGTAGCCGATCCCCAGTGCCCCGCCCGATCTCGCCATGGGCTGCCCGAATGGTTCGTAGGCGGTGGATTCGGTCACCGAGCCGAGTGTGTTGTCGGGGGCGAAGCCGCCGATCACGTCGCCACGCCGGTCGGAGAGCGTGATGCGCGGGCCGGCGACGCCGCCGGTGGCCAGCAGTCCGCCGGAAGGCCCGCGGGCATAACCGTTGACGCCGTCCCGTACGGGGTCCTTCTCCAGGCCCGCGTAGGAGAGGGCGATGTCGTTGCGCGTGGCGACCCGGTCGAGGGCGTCGTAGGTGTAGGTGGTGTTCCCCGCCGCAAGAAGCCGGTCGAAGGCGTCGAATGTGTAGTCGGTGCCGGTGCCGGTGGCCAGGGTTCCGCGTGGGGTGTAGGCGAAGGTGGCGTTTCCGTCGGTGAGGCGGCGGTTGCGCTCGTCATAGGTGGCGCTGGCAGCGCCGGCTTTGGTGCGGTTTCCGGCGGCGTCCCATTGGCAAAGGGTCTCGGTGCCGTTGTAGGACCAGGAGGTCAGGCGGCCGGCATGGTCGTAGCCATAAGTGTTCTCTCCTGCTCCGGCCAGTCCGGCAGTGGTCTTGCCGGTGAGGCGATCGTTGTCGTCGTAGTTGTAGGTGATCGAGGCGGCGACGCTCCCCTGGCCGTTCTCGAGGGTGTCGGTGACGGGGCGGCCGAGGTCGTCGTAACCGGCGGTACGGAGTCGGCCCGCACCATAATCGATCTTGTTGGGCTGTCCGGCGGGGTTGTATCCGATCGTCTGGGTCGTTCCGGTGATGCCGTCCTGGACGGTCCTGAGGCGGCCGCCGGCATAGCCGAACGTCGCCGCGCCGGACGCGTCGGTTCGGGTGGTCATCTGGCCGTCGCCGTTGTAATCCCAACTCGCCGATCCGGACGGTCCGTCGGCCGACAAGAGCAGGCCCCGGTCGCTATAGCTGTAGAGATTGGTCCCCGTCCCTGAACCGACCTTGGTGAGGCGGCCGGCAGCATCGTAGGCGAGGGTTCGCTCGGCGGTCGGCGACGCTGTGCCGGAGCCAGTCTCGGTGAGCAGCCGCTGGGCCGGGTCGAAAGTGCGCCGCCGGATGATTCCGCCCGGGGCTGTGATCTTGACTGGGTTGCCGGCCTCGTCGTACGAGGTGGTCCAGGTACGGTCGGACGGCTGCGGATGAGCGGCGGTGGCCGGCTCGGTGATCGACTCGGCCAGGCCCAGAGAATTGACCGTGTAGACGGTGGAGTTGCCGCGGCCGTCGGTGAACCTGGTTCGGTTCCCGGCAGCGTCGTAACCGAACGTCGTGGTGATCGACTCGGTGTCGCCAACGGGTTCGACCTGTTTCACCAACCGGCTCAGCGAGTCGTACTGGAAGGTCGTCGAGCGGCCGAACGCATCGGTCGTCCTGGTGGGATTGCCCGACAGGTCGTAGGCGGAGGAACGCTCGCGGAGTCCGGTGCCGTCCGGTTTCAGGTCGGTGGTGCGGACCAGGTCACCGAACGGGTCGTAGGTCAGCCTTGTCGTGCGGTTGAGGGCATCGCTGCTACGGACCTGGCGGCCCGCGTGGTCGTAACCGACCTGGCTCGTGACTCCCGCGCCGTCAACGGTTTTGGTCAGCTGACCCAGGGTGTCGTAAGTGCTGGTGGTGGTGACACCGGTCGGGCTGGTGGTGGTCAGCAGGTTGCCCACGTCGTCATAGCCCGCTCGGCTCGTGTACGCGGCCGGCGTCGGGCGTCGCTCGATGCGAGTGCTGGTCACAGGACGCCCGAGGTCGTCATAGGTCGCTTCGGTGCGGGCGCCGGTGGGGTCGATGGTGGACAGGACCTCGCCGGTGCGGGTGTAGGTGTACCTCCACTGAACGCGATCGTCGTTGGACGTGTGCGGCTCGTCCACGGTGTTGACGCGTCCGAGCCGGTCATAGCTGTAGCGGACGTCGTTCTGCCGGGGATCGACGACCTTGCTGACGCGCCCCAGCGGGTCGTAGTGCGTGACCGTCGTCGGAGTGAGTTGGGTCGTGGATCCCGGTGGGCTGTAGGCGGGGGCGATCTGCTTGACCGGTTGACCAAGGCGGTCGTACTCGGTGCGACTGGTATTGCCGTTGGGGTCCTTGACCTCGGTCTGCTCGTCGAAGGCGTTGTAGCCGGCGACCGTTTCGGGGCGGGCGGTGGCGGGCTGGCCGCCGTTGTTCTCCACCGCGACGGGTGGGGAGGTCGTCTTGATGAGACGGCCGAGTTCGTCGTTGGTGTAGGTGGTGGTGAAGGCGGTCTTGTCAGCACCCGGGGCGTTGCCGCGGGGGTCGGTGACGGCGGTGAGCAGGTCGCGTTGGTCGTAGGCGTAGCCGGTGACCCTGCTGGTGGTGCCGTCGGTGACGGTGGCGGTGGTCATGCGGCCGGGGCCGTCGTAGGTGTAGTCGACGCTGTCGCCGACGGCGGGGGTCGCCCAGGTCACGTTGGACGCGTTGCCGGAGCGGGTCTCCTTGGTGACGTTGCCGGCCGCGTCGTACCGGTAGGCGAGCCGGCGGTTCAGTCTTCCCGGGTCGAGTGTGGCCGACTCCAGGCGGCCGACCCTGTCGTACACGTTCTCGACGACCGTCATACCGTTGGCGCTGGTCTGCCTGGTGGGGTTAACGGCGCCGTCGTGCTCGATGGTGGCCTGGATGTAGTCGCGCTTGGTTTCGTCGGGGTTGCGGAAGTCGCGCAGGATCGTGCTCTTGGGCAGGCCGTCGCCGTAGTAGGTGTAGTCGACCTTGCGGCCCATGGCGTCGATGTCACTGGCCAGGCGGCCGGCGTAGTCGTAGAGGTAGCGGTTGACGACCAGGTAGTCACCGGTGCCGGGGGCGCCTTCGGGGTCTCCGTCGAAGTCGCGCAGCCGAACTTCGGCGAGGGAGTTGCGCGAGGTGTAGGCGTATTCGTAGCGGTTGTCGGCGGCGTCGACCATCGCGACCACGTTGCCGAAGCGGTCGTAGTCGTAGGCGGTCTCGTGGTCGTGGGCGTCGGTGACCTTCTCGACCCGGTTGTAGAGGTCGTAGTCGTAGGTGGTGACGCGGGGTTCGCCGTCGGCGACGGTGTCGGAGACCTGGTCCTTGACCACATTGCCGTCGGCGTCAACCGGCAGCGCTGGAAGACCCGCATCGAGCTCGCGAATGCGATCTTCGAATACCTGGAGATCTTCCACAACCGCCGACGCCGCCACAGCGCGCTCGGGATGCTCAGCCCGGTGGAGTACGAAAGACTCCACTCAGCCCAGCAACTGGCATGAGATTCCGGTAACGCGACACCACGGAACTCGGGGCACATCACTCTAGGTTGTGACTGGACCTGCGGTTCTGTGTGGTTGTTGAAGTAGTCGGCCTCGTATTCGTCGGGTGGGGCGTAGCCGCGCGTAGGTGCCTGTCGTCGCGCACGGTGGTCCCGACCTTGCGGCCGCGGCGGGCGCCATGCAGGCCAAGTTCGCGCACCAGGCGTTCCACCGTGCAGCGCGCCACCCGGTGGCCTTGCGTTGCAGCTGCCGCCAGACCTTGCGGGCGCCGTAGACCCGGTAGTTGTCCTGGTGGATGCGTGTGATCTCGGTCTTGAGCCGCTCGTCGCGGACCGCCCGGGCCGAGGCCGGACGCGACTTGGCGGCGTAGTAGGTGGAGGGGGCGATCTTGGTGCCGTGCGCGCTGAGGACACGGCAGATCGGCTCGACCCCGAACACCTTCCTGAACGCGATCAGTACTTGTGTGGCCGGTCGAGCTCGGCCGCGAAGAAACCCTCCGCGGCCTTGAGGATCTCGTTCGCCCGCTTCAGCTCGGCGTTCTCGCGCTGAGCCGCTTGAGCTCCGCTGATTCCCCGGTCGTGGTCCCCGGCCGGGCGCTGGCGTCGACCTCGGCTTTACGCACCCAGCTGCGCACCGTGCTTGACGCCCAGCCTGGCCGCGACGGCCTTCATCGCCGACCACTCGGTCGGATAGTCCGGCCGAACCTCGGAAACCATACGGACCGCACGATTGCGCAGCTCAGGGGGATAACGGGACGGACGGCCATGACTCGATCCTCTCAGGGAATCGAGCCTCCACCCGACCCTGTGCGCAGCCGGATCCGGGGGCCCGGATCCGGTCGACCAGGTAGGACGACATCCCGGGGGCGAGGGAGAGCGCCGCCTGCCCGGCCGAGTTGGCGCCGCCGACGACCGCGACCGGATGGTCTCCGTATCCGCGGACGTCCAGATCGGTCGCCGCGTGGTGGATGCAGCCCCGTTTCTCGAAGGCCGCCCAGCGGGGCACGTCGAGGCGCCGGTAGCGGCGATCACCGCGCGGGCCTCGATCCGGGTGCCGTCGTCCAGCAGGACGGCCGGCCGGCGCCCGTCGGCGAGGTCGAGGCCCGCGGCCTCGCTGGATCCGCACGCCGGACTTGAGCGCCTGCACCATGGCCGGCCGGGCCAGGGCCTCCCCGCTGATCCCGTGCGGGAAGCCGAGGTAGTTCTCGATCCGGGCGCTCTTGGCGGCCTGCCCGCCGCGGCCTAGCAGCACGGTGGCGGGGCCTCGGAGGCGCCGTAGACGGCGGTGGCCAGCGCGGCGGGCTGGGGCCTCCGGAACGGCAGGTGAGACCGAGGGCCTGCGCGATCGTCCCGGGCGTCGCGCGGCGCAGCACCGCGCCGTGCAGGACGGCGGCTGGTAGATCGTCTTCGTCGAGCCCCTCGGTCCGCATCAGGGCGAGGCCGGAGACCGAGGTGGCGTCGAGCCAGAAGATCGGCAGGAGCAACTGCTCCAGGTACGCGCGCAGTTCCAACGAAGTGCCCGTACCGGGTGAGCCGACGATCTCCAGGGCGCTGCCGCCCGCGGACCGGATGGTCTCGCGCCGTTCCCGGAATACCTCGATCAGGGTGTCGGCGTGCTCGGCGAGGGCACGGCGCAGCGTCGCCGGTCTGATCCGGACGACCGTCCCGGCGGATTCCCCCGCGCGGTCAGATAGACGTTCTGGCCGGTGAGGAGGTTGAGCTCGCCGAGGATGTCGCCGGGGCCTCCCTGGTAGATCGGGCGCTCCGGCTCGATCGCGGTCGCGTCCCTGACCAGATCCACGACCACTGTCCAGAGCAGGAAGAAGTCGTAGGAGGCGTACTGGTTCCGGCCGGACTCGGCCCGCCCGCCAGCGGAACTGCTCCTCGTCCAGGACGGGCCCGCCCTGCGTGTCGTCGTTCATGAGCGCTCCCTTCCTCGGGTCAGGCCGCGACGGCGAGCCGCGACGTCCGCCGCGTGCGTACGGCGGTCATGGTGTAGAGGAGCAGGCCGGCGGCGGTGAGGACGAACCCCGCCCAGACCGTCGAGAGGGTTCCCCAGCCGGCGGCGAGGGTGACCGCCCCGCCGATGGCGCCGAGGGAGTTGGCCAGGTTGAGTGCGGCGAGGTTGAGCGCCCCCATCAGGGTCGGAGCGTCCGGTGCGGCGGCCGTCAGCCGGACCTGGATGGTGGGGATCGCGAACATCATGGTGGCGCCGACCCCGAACAGGCATGGCATCAGGACGAGCAGATGCGTCCCGGCGGCTCCGATGAGCACCAGGAGGGCCAGGGCACCGCCGTAACCCCAGATCAGGCCACGGTGTTCGAAACGGTCGGCCACCTGCCCGCCGAGCTGGTTGCCGGCCGCCATGCCGAGGCCGAAGACGGCCAGGGCGATCGGGATCAGCGCGGGATCACGCTTGGCCGCGTCGGTGACGAAGGGGCCGATGAAGGTGTAGACGGCGAAGATGCTGGAGATCCCGAGCGACGCGACGGCGACCATCAGCCAGACGTTGAGCCGGCGGAGCCCGTCCAGCTCGTTCCGGACGGAGCCGCCGCGGAGATCGTCGGTGCGGGGCAGCCAGGCCACCAGTGCCGCGCCGGCGGCCAGGCCGACGGCGACCACGGTCCAGTACATCGCGCGCCAGCCGGCCTGCTGGCCGATGAAGGTGCCGAGCGGCGATCCGACGATGGTGGCGATGGTGAGTCCGCCCATCACGGTGGCGAACGCCTTGCCGCCCCGGCCGGGGCCGTACACGTAGGCGGCGACGACGGCGCCGGCGCCGAAGAAGGCGCCCTGCACGCCGCCGGTGACGAACCGGAAGACGATGAGCAGCGCGACGTTCGGCGCGAGCGCCGACAGCGCGTTGCCGGCGAGAAAGAGGCCGATCAGGCCGAGCAGCAGCGTGCGCCGGTTGACCCGGGCGGCGAGCAGGGTGATCGCCGGCGAGCCGACCACCACACCGATGGCGTAGGCGGTGATGGCGTAGGTGGCGACGGGGAGTGACACGTCCAGGTCGGAGGCGAACAGCTGGATGATCCCGTTGCTGCCGAACTCACCGGTGCCGATCGCGAAGGTGCCCAGCGCCAGAGCGGCCAGCGCCGCCTTGGGACTTCCCTTGGGTTTCGCGTCCGCGCGGTGCCGTTTCTCCTCCAGGACGCACTGTCCTCCGTACGCTTGTTCATGCACGTCGTCTCCTTCAGCGTCATCCGGCCGCCGGTATTCCAGTAGCCGACGGCCCGGGTCACCATGTCGGCGACGGCCCGTTCGGACGTCGCCGACTGCGCGCGGGTCAGCGCGCCGCGCGCCGGATCAGGTCGGCGGCGGCCTCGGGCTGGGAGATCATCGCAACGTGCGAGGCGGTGACCTCGACGCTCTTGGCCCCTGCCCGCTCTGCCATGAACCGCTGTGCGGCGGCGGGGAGCACCTGGTCCTTACGGGCGACGAGGTAGTAGGACGGGATCGTCTTCCACGCCGGAGCACCGGACGGCTCCCCGAGCGTCCGGGTGTCGGCGGGACGCTGGCCGGCCTGCATCAGCTCCGCGGTCCGCCGCGGCACGTCGCCGGCGAAGACGTCGCGGAAGAACTCCTTCTTGATGTAGCCGTCGACCAGGCCGCCGCCGTGGGGGCGGAAGTCCAGCGCCTCCTCGTTGAGCCTGCTCCCGGGGAACTTGGTCTGCAGGCCCAGGAGCGTCTCCCCTTCGTCGGGCATGAACGCCGCCACGTAGACCAGCGCCTTCACGTTGGGGTTCCCGGCGGCGGCGTTGGTGATGACGATCCCGCCGTAGGAGTGCGCGGCCAGGACGATCGGGCCGCTGAGCGTCGCCAGGACGCTGGCGAGGTAGGCCGAGTCGGAGGACACGCCGCGCAGCGGGTTCGCGGGCGCGATGACCGGATGGCCATCGTGGATGAGGCGGGCCGCGACGTCGTTCCAGCCCGACGCGTCGGCGAACGCGCCGTGGACGAGGACCACGGTCGGCTTGGGCTTGCCGGCCGGGCGGGCCTGCGCCGGGGCCGCGGCCGCGAGCAGGGCTCCGGTGGCGGCGACGGTGGATCCGGCGAGTACCGATCTGCGAGTGGGCATCGAGGTGCCTTTCAGGAACGACGCGTTCGTCTCTCGGACGCAGGACGATCGTCGGTCCGCGGACTTGACGATCGCTGAACGGCCGGTTCACTCGTCGTCCAGTGCCGTTCCCTAGCGTGCGGGCCATGCGAACCACGGAACCTGCGGGCATGCGAACGCCGAGCAAGAACGCTCAGAAATGGGGCTTCCGGGCCGACTTCATCGCCTACGTCGTGGGCGTCGCGGCCCAGATCGTGGTGTGGTGGCTCGTCACCCCGGAACACTTCTTCTGGCCGCTGTGGTCGATGATCGGCTGGGGCGTCGGGCTGGGCTTCCATGCCTGGGCGGTGTACCGGCCGTCCCGACCCGGGATCTGACCTCAGGCCGCCCTGATCGTGCCGGCCGCGCCGTCCTGTTCGCTACCCGTGGTTCTCGCTGGGCGCCGAAGCCGCCGCCGTGGTGAGACGGCCAGGAACCGGGTCGAGACCGTCCAGGAGTTCCTGGGCGCGCCGGGCGAAGAGGTGGGTCTCGTGCTCGGCCGACCAGTCGCGGGCGGCTTCGGTGGCGGCCCTCACCACGTGGACGGGTTCGCCGCGGGCCTGGAGCAGGCGTGCCCGCAGCAGCCGGACCAGGCCCTCCGCGTAGCGCTGGCCGTGGGCCTCCAGAGCCCGGTCCGCCCGGTCGAGGGCGTTCTCGGCCCGGTCCGGCACGCCGGCGGCCAGCCACATCTCGGCGATCAGCGCGAGGTGGTAAGCGATGCCGAAGCGCGGCGGGTCGGTCAGGGTCGAGGCCAGGAGCAGTTCGGCCTCCTCCGAGATCCCGATCGGGTCGTCGCCGGTGAGGGCACGCGCCCAGTACCAGTCCAGCCTGACATAGTGCTCCTGCTGGATGGCGAGGCGGCCGGTGCCCACGGCGATCCATCGGTCGACCACCCGGATCACCCAGGCGGCATCACCCGCCATGGAAGCGATCATGGTCATGTAGTAGGCCCACGTCGCGACGGCATACCCGTCGGCCGGGCCGTTCCATCTGTCGATCATGGCGGCGGCGGCTTCGACGTCGCCGTGCAGCGCGGTCACGACGGCTTGCCAACCCGGCCACTCGCCCGAGACGTCGCGCCGGATCGGGGTGTCGTCCCGCTCGGGGGAAGCCGCCCCCTCGCGGATGGCGCGGTCGTTGTCGCCGAAGGACCGGTAGGCCGCGCCGATGTCGCCGACGTCCCACTGGTGCAGGCCCAGGGCCTGCCGACCGTACACCTGGACGACCGGATCGCTGGACGCCCTGCCCTGCTCGGACAGCCGGCGGACCAGGTCCTCCCGGTTCCACTCCAAGAAGGTGTAGGCCCCGAAGAGGCGGGCGAACAGGAGGCCCGCGGCCTCGGCGTCCCGGCCGAGCCGGCGGGCCAGCTGTTCCGCCCGCTCCAGCAGGTCGAACGTCGTCCCGCCGTATCCGGCCTGCCGCCGCGGGGCGATGGCGAGCAGCGAGAGCGCCGACAGCTCCAGTTCCGGGAGCCCCGCCGTCCGGGCGATCTGGGCGGCCTCCTGCAGGTACCGGTCGGCGGCGGCGAAGGCGAACTTGGCCGTCGCCCGCCGGCCCGCACGCTTCATCGCCTCCGCCGCGCGGACCGGGTCGGCGAGAGGACCCGCCGCTCCCAGGTGGTGGGCGAGCCGTTCGGTGACGGCCTCATCGTCGACGTCGCCGTCCTCGAGCGCGTCCGCGATGCGCAGGTGCAGCCTGATGGCCTGCTGGTGCGCCATCGTCTCGGTGACGGACTCGCGGACCAGGTCGTGCGAGAAGCGCAAGGAGAACGGGTCATCCGGCCTCGGCTCCAGCATGCCGAGCGCACGCAACGGATCGAGGAGTTCGAGGCATGTCGCGACGTCGATCCCGGCCACGCTCGCGAGCAGCCGGAGCTCGGCGTCGCGGCCGATGAGCGCGGCGATCCGCAGCAGCTCACCCGCGTCGGGGTCGAGGTCGGCCATCCGATCGCGAACGACGTCGCGGACCGTGGACGGCACCCCGATCCGGGACGTGCCATCGCCGAGCCCGCCGCCGTCGTCGTGGAGAAGCCGTGACAGTTCGCGGACGAAGAACGGGTTGCCGGCGGTACGGGCATGGATGTCGCGGGCGACGTCCGCGTCCGGTTCACGGCCGGTCTCGCGGCGGATCAGCTCGGCGACGTCGTCCGGGCCGAGCGGGCCGAGCCCGATCCTGCGGTGGCCGGGCAGCCGGCTGACGGCCGCCAGGACCCGGGAGAGGTCGGAGCCCGGTACGGGCGCCCGGTCGCGGAGCGAGCCGATCATCGCGGAACGGGCCGGCAAACGGCCGGCCAGATGGCCGAACAGCTGGAGCGAGGTGGCGTCGGCCCACTGGAGGTCATCGACGATGAGCAGCAGAGGCTGCTGGGCGGCGGCCTGACCGATGACGCCGACGACCTGCTCGAACAGGCGGAACTGACCGCGGCTGCCGGTGAGCACGGGCGGGGTGCCGTCGGGTGAGCCCAGCAGGACGCCGAGATCGCTGCTCCTCCACTTCTCGCGTGCCTGCGCCGGCAGGATGTCGAGCACGAGGGTGAGCGTCTGTTCCCACGGCCACATCGCGGGCGCTCCGTCGCCTTCCAGACACGCGGCCCAGACGACGAGCGCGCCGCGCCGTCCGGCGTCGGCGGCGGCCTCCTCCAGGAGGCTGCTCTTGCCGACACCCGGTTCGCCTTCGACGATGCCGAGCCCGGTACGGCCGTTCAGGGCGTCCTGCACGGCCTGCCGCAGCACCGCGAGCTCCTCGGTCCGCCCGACCAGACCGGAACCTCCGCTCTCGGGAGCCCGGTTCATCGCCGGGGAGGACGTCGAGGCCTGTGTGAGCACGCGCAGGTGCGCGGCTCGCAGCGCCGGACCCGGTTCGATGCCGAGTTCCTCGCTGAGGCGGTCCCGGAACGCGCCGAAGGCCGACAGCGCCTCGGCCTGACGGCCCGCCGCGCCGAGCGTCGAGACGAGTGCGGCCTGGACGGGTTCGTGGAACGGCTCCATCCGCGCGGCAAGGTGCAGCGCGGGGAGCACTCGGTCCGGTCGGCCCAGCGACACGGCCAGATCCGCGGCGGCGGTGCAGGCCGAAAAGAACTCCTCGTCGATGGCCGAGAAGACTGCCATCGCGGCCGTTGCGTGGGCGAATCCGTCCCCCGCAGGCCCCCGCCAGAGTCCGAGCGCCTCGACGTAGTGGTCGAGCGCCCGCTCGTCCTGCCCGTGGGCCAGGCTCGCCGCCGCGGCCTTGAGGAGTTCTCTGAAAGCGACCAGATCCAGGGCGCCGGGACCGGCGCTGAGCACATACGCGTTGCCCCTGCGCTGCAGGTAGGAGCTGGTTCCCCGGGCGCCGATCGCGGGTTCGAGCAGACGGCGCAGGCCGCCGACGTACTTGTGGATGACGTTGAGCGCGCTGGCGGGCGGGTCGTCACCCCAGATCAGATCGATCAGTTCACTCGTCGTGACCGGCTGGCCGACGCCGGCGAGGAGCAGCGCCAGCAGATAGGCCTGTTGCCGTGGGCCGACGTCCTGCTCGGCTCCGTCGCGCCATACGCGCAGCGGGCCGAGGATCCGCAGCCGCACCGGACCGGCCCCCGACGACGCATCAACGTGGGCTCGGATCGGTGGGTTGGGCACGACCACGCCGTTCGACCCCCGGATGGACGACAGATCACTCATTATGGGCCGACCGTCACAACCGGGTCCAGCCTGACCGTACGGCCGGGTCAGCCGTACGGCGAGTGATCGTCCGAGGGGGTCAGCCGGCTTCCTCCACCGGAGTGCGCCCGACAAGAACGGGCTCGCGGACATCACGGCGCGTGATCAGACGTCCGAACCCGGCCGCTGTGAAGAACATGACAATGCCGTAGACCACGGCCGGGAGAGCCATCTCCGCGTTGTTCAACAGCGTCGGGCCGAGCGCGATCGTCATGGCGAAGCCGGTGTTGTGAATGCCGATCTCGAACCCGGCCGCGGCGGCGTCCCGGTGACCGGCTCCGACGAAGCGGGGCACACCATAGCCGACCAGCAGGCTCACGACGTTGAAGGCCAGCACGGCCGGGCCGACCGAACCGAAGGAATCGGCGAGGCCGTTCCGCTGGCCGTACAGGACCGTGGAGATGACCACGACCAGGACCAGGATGGACAGCACCCGCGCCGGGCGGTCCAGCCATCGCGCCACCCGGGGAGCCCGCGCGCGCACGAGCATCCCGATCGCGACCGGCACGAGCACGATCGTCAGAACCTGGATCACCTTGCCGGTCTGGAGCCCGACCTCGGCGCCGCCGGCCAGGAAGTACGCCGTCGACAGGTTGACCACAATCGGCAAGGTGATCACGACCAGCACCGAGTTGATCGCGGTGAGCGTGACGTTCAGCGCGACGTGCCCGCCGAACAGATGGCTGTACAGGTTCGCCGTGGGGCCGCCCGGCGACGCGGCCACCAGCATCAGACCCACCGCCAGTTCGGGAGGAAGCCGGAACGCCAGGACCAGGCCGAAGCAGATCACCGGCAGGACGACGATCTGGCACAACAGCGCGGCAGCGGCCGCGCGCGGATGGCGCCCCACCCGCAGAAAGTCATCAACGGTCAACCCGAGGCCCAGGCCCAGCATGACGACGCCGAGGGCGTAGGGCAGACCTGCCGCGACCAGCTCGGAGACCATGTACATCGCCCCAATCAGCCCATGATGATTCAACTCCCGCGCGAACACTAGGCCTCATGAGTTGACGCCCACTGGATTCGGCGATCCAGTGAACGTCAAGAAGGGCACGATCCGCACCCGGTTTCCCATGGGCCCCGCGTCGGCGTCTCCCCCTAATGAACGCCCATCATGCCACCGCCCACAGCAAGGACCGAGCCCGGCGGCCGCGGCCCACCCGGGCGGCAACGCTCGAGCCCCTGCCCGCGAGCCGCCCGCTGAGTCTTCGGCCGCCTCAGAGGCTGCCGATCCGGCGAAAACCGCGCAGAAGCCATCAACCTCGTCGAACACGCTCCTTCACCAGCAGCCGCACAGGTCGCCCCTCCTCCAACACAGAAGAGGACGACGTTGCTGTTCCCCGGCCCGGACCGGGGAACAGCAAGTCCGAGTCGGCGGCGTAATCGCCGTCAACTCTGCTCACGATGGGTGCCGTCCCTCGCAAGATTCCGGTCCCCAGCCTTGTCGGTGCCGAAAACTCGGCCATGGCGGTTGAGCTGGGGTTTCACGGTTCGCCGGACATGGTCACCAGGAGCGTTCAGCATCGGGGTTGTGAGATTCTCGTGCCGCGCCACCGACTGGCGGTGCTGCAACGACAGACGCCCCGACCTCGCTTCTCCTGGGCCGACCGTGCGCTGATCTCGGCATTGGTCCGGCCGCTGCCCTCGCGGCGGCGCACCGGAATGCTCATCACGCCCGGCACCCTGCCGCACTGGCACGCGGATCTGGTGAAACGACGCTGGACCTACAAACGCAGACGGCCGAG
The DNA here is from genome assembly GCF_042656285.1 of Actinomadura rugatobispora. Lineage (GTDB taxonomy): Bacteria > Actinomycetota > Actinomycetes > Streptosporangiales > Streptosporangiaceae > Spirillospora > Spirillospora rugatobispora. Next base: position 15,656 of record NZ_JBHSON010000032.1, read on the forward strand.
ACGCCCCCCTGCCTCCCCGACCATCCGGGATCCGGTGGTCCGGATGGCCGCCGAGAATCCGACGCGGGGATACCGTCGCATCGCCGGAGAGCCAGCCAAGCTCGGCCGTCGCATCGCCCCGGCGACGGTGTGGGCGATCCTCAAGAAGACCGACATCGACCCCGCACCGCGCGGCAGCGGACCGACCCGGGGTCAGTTCCCGCGCTCGCAGGCAGAGAGGATGCTGGCCTGCGACTTCTTCACGGTCGAGACCATCACCTTGACTCGCCTGTACTGGCTCACCGTGGTCGAGCACGCCGCCCGCCGGCTTCATGTCCTGGGCGTCACCGCGCACCCGACCCGACCGTGGATCACGCAGCAACCCCCGCAACCTCATGCTCGACCTGGGTGAACGCGTCGGCGGGTTCAAGTTCTTGATCAGGGACCGCGACCGTAGGTTCACCGGCATGTTCGACGAGGTGTTCCGCTCCGAAGGCATGCGCATCGTGCTCACGGCGCCGCAGGCACCGCGTATGAACGCGATCATGGAACGGTGCGTCGGCAGCGTACGTCACGAGGTACTCGATCGGACGCTCATCCTCAACGCCGCGCACCTGCGCAAGGTCCTGGCCGAGCACGAAGCCCACTTCAACGAGCATCGCCCACACCGGACCCTGAACCAGGCATGCCCGCTGCGGGCGCTCCCCGAGCCCACCGACTCCGAGACCAAGGTCATCCGACACGATCGCCTCGGCGGCCTCCTCCACGAATATCTGTCCAGATCTCCGGAGTCGAGCCTGATTCCGCTGAGGAGGTCGGCCGCTGGCGCGGAGGGCGGTGCGGATCGCGGCGCGAACGCCGTCGAGAGTGTCATAGGTACTGGTGCCCGCCCACCCCCAACAACGCCACCGCAAGCCACGACATCGCTGCCCGCCTGCTCACCACAGGCCACGAAATGCCCGACGGCGTCCTGTGTCACAGCGACGCGATCGCGTTCGGCCTCATGCGAGCCCTGCGCGAAATCGGGCTCCGCCCACCCCAGGACATGCGCATCATCGGCGGCGTCGACGTCGAAGTCGCCGCCATGTGGGAACCCCCGCTCACCAGCATCTCCATCCGCGCCGAAGACATGGGCCGCGCCGCCGCCCTCCTCCGACGCATCATGACCGGCGAGGCCCCAGACGGCCCACACCTGTTCCCATCCAACCTCATAGTCCGAGAAGGCTGTGGATGCCATTCTCCGCGCCCGGGCACCGCAGGAAATTCGCGGCGCACCACAACATCGGGCGTGGTGCTGCGCCCAGGCTTCACAGTGATCAGTCCTTTGTGAACAGCTCGACACCACGGACCGGCAGGACACCAGGTCAGCGAGTCTGCTCCCCGCGCACGTGGGGATGGTCCCATCGAGACCCTGAACATGGACTGCCTGCGCGCTGTGGGATGCGGGAACTGTCGAGGTCACCAACCACACCACCCGGGCCGACCTGCGCGCACGCCTCACCCAGATCAAGGAGGCGTCCCCCGGTGATGACCAGACCCGGCAGTGCTGGTGTCTGATCAGGGACCAGCAGACCCCGGAGGAACGCGCCGAAGTCGTCGCGTCCCTGAAGTAGGCGCGCCGGATCGGCGACTTCTCCGCCGCCATTCTCTACATGGCCTGCTCATTGCCCGTGTCCCGCGTGGCCAGCGCCTCGCGCCAACGAGGAGCCCTAGAAACAGACCGATCAAGAACGCGCTGCGCGCTGGCCGGGCACCGCCCTGGAACCAGGGCCGGACGGTGTCGGATTCCTGGTGTACCTGGCAGCGGAAGGCCGGCAGCAGGGCGATGGCGGCGCCTGCTCCGGCGCCGGCGGTCAAGCCGGTGCACACCGCCTCCACGCGCACCCGTGCTCGGCCGGTCCCGGGCCAGGCGGCATCGGCGGCGCCCAACAGGCATGCCGTGGTGATCCAGATGGCCGCCGCGGCGGCCGGCATCCAGGGCACGGCCGTCGGCGACCGCCCTGCAGACGGTCAGCCGTCGCAGCACTGCCGCCGACCGAGCTCGGACGCCTGCCCACGTCCCCCCCTGCGCCACGCATTCGAACCCCTTGGTGGGACGCACAGGCGGCCACGTGTGATTCAGCCTGAGGGCAGTACCGGCGGTTGGCCAGCGCTGGGACGCGACGCGACATGCGCTCCTCCGTTCCTAGAGCCGGACTTCCTTCCCGCCGTTCTGGGCTCGTTGAGGAGAGTTGCCGACGGTTGGTCGCCGGGCCGAGCGGATGGAACCGTGGCAGTTTGAGCCGGCTCGGCGGAGTGCTGGTGTCGTGGCAGACGAGCGGCACGACCTTGAACTCCACCTTGGGCGCCCCGATCCCGCTGTCATGGCCGGGCGCGGGTGAGCACGAGCTCACCGTGACCATCACCGACCGCGCCGGTCACACCGTGACCGGAAGCGTGCGGTTCACGGTCGCGACGTCAAGGGCCCGTCCCCCGGCGAGACCCCTCCGTATCGCCTGGACATGGTGAAACTGAGCAGGTCATCCCTGGAAACACGGCGGTAACCCCGAAGCGATGAAGTGCCCTCGTAGACCTCACATTTCCGTCACGAGAGCAGGAATCGCATGCGCCACAGCCTCGCCGTCGCCGCCCTCGCCGGGACGCTCGTCATCTCCTTCGCGGCACCGGCCGCCGCCGACCCGCCGCAGGAAGGTGCCTGGCAGCGGTTGCGCAGCAACCTGGAGGCCGTTGTCGACGCCGCCGCCGACACGGGGATCACGTTGTCGGTCGCGGCCACCGACCTGTCCGGACGCTACTGCGGCGCGAGCCTGAAGGTGGGCGGCGACGAGCGGGTCAAGGCCGCCAGCGTCATCAAGCTGGGGCTGCTGGCCACGCTGATGGACACGGTCGACCGCGGTTCACTCGATCTGAACACGTCCGTGCACATTCCGGAGGGGTCGAGCAACATCGTGGGCGGCTCGGGCACCCTGCGCAACCGCGAGTTCCCGCTCGACATCACCGTCGACGAGCTGATGCGGCTGATGGTGCAGGTTTCCGATAACACCGCCACGAACGTCCTGATCGACGTGGCCGGAGGGTTCGGCGTCGTCAACTCGTTCCTGGCCGCCGCCGGTTACGAGAGCCTGTGGCTGGGCCGCAAGATGATCCACCCCGCCACGCCGCCGCTGCAGGAGAACTACATCACCGCCGGCGAGGTCACCGAACTCATCGTGGAGTTGTGGGACGGAACGCTGGTGTCCCGATCGTCCAGCGACTACATCCTGGACCTGATGCATGGCCAACTCGTCAACACCAAGTACGGGGCTGTGATCCCGCGCGAGCACCTGGCGAACAAGACCGGTGAACTCGCCGACGTCTCCCACGACTCGGGGGTCATCACCCTGCCTGGCCGGGAAATCGCGCTCACCACCACGACCGCCTACTCCGGCCTTTCCCAGGCCCAGGTCAACCAGTACGTCCAGGAGACCGCGCGGATCGCTTATCGATTCACCCAGGCCGCACTGCCCGGCGACAAGGGCAAGCGTCCCGCTAACTCCTACTGCCGGGGATCACACTGATCGGCGTCCCAGGCCCCGCATTGATACCGGACTGTCTGAGGCGGGGGTATCCGCTCAGTGCGAAAAATGATCTTGTAAGAGCGTGTCTCATGTGGCCAACCTGGCGAGTCTCTTGTAGCAGGTAAGGGTGGCGGCGAGGACGAGGAATGCGTTGAACAGATGGCCGTGGCGTTCGTAGCGGACGGTCAGCCGCCGGTATCCGAACAGCCAGGACAGGGTGCGTTCGATCTTCCAGCGGTGGCGTCCCAGACGTTCGCTGGATTCGACGCCGGCCCTGGCGATGCGGGGCACGATCCCTCGTTCACGCAGCCAGGCCCGATACTCGGCTGAGTTGTAGGCCTTGTCGGCACGGACCTTCTCCGGCCGCCGCCGGCGCGGTCCGCGCCGTGAACGCAGCGCGGGTAAGGCCATCAGCAGCGGCTTGAGCACCTGGCTGTCGTGCACGTTGGCCGCCGAGACCGCGACCACCAGCGGCAGCCCGGCGGCATCGGTCAACACGTGCACTTTGCTGCCCTTCTTGCCCCGATCGACCGGATTCGGGCCGGTCAGCGTGCCCTCTTTTCCACGCGGACGGCGGCGGCGTCCACGATCGCCGAAGCCCAGTCCAGTTGCCCACGCGCACCCAGCTCGTCCAGCACCGCATGGTGCAGCCGGGGCCACAGCCCGGCCTTGGTCCAGGCGGTGAAGCGACGATGCGCGGTCGGCACACTCACCCCGAACTCCGCAGGCAGATGCCGCCACGCGCACCCGCTGGCCAGCACGTACACGATCGCCGTGAACACCGCACGATCATCGACTCCCACCGTCCCACCACCCTGCCGACGCGGCACGAACTTCGGGATCAACGGCTCGGCAAGCTCCCACAACTCATCAGGCACCAGCCGCCGCGCGAGATCAGAGGCCACAAGCACCGATTGTGCCGCAGGCCAGCCTCACTCCATATGAGAGACGCTCTAATACGACAACGACAGGTTGTTATGTGCAGCGTCTCTTGTAGTGGCTGACCTGGGCGCATCTGACTATGTCGCCGCCAGGTCGACCAATGGGGGGGTGTGTTCGAGGGTGTGGGTGATCGGTGCGGTAATGCGGTTGAACAGTCGGCGTATCTCGTTCAGGCTCAATGCGATCAATGAGGGCTGTGCCGTGTGGTCCGAGCCCTCTTTTTGGCGGCGTCGCGGACGATGACAAGGAAAGCGGCGGCGGCCATGGACAGGGTGATGTGCCGATACCAGGCCAGATATCCGCGGACCTGGTAGTGGTCCAGTCCGGTCTCGTTCTTAGTGGCCTGGAAGCATTCCTCGATCGGGGTGTCGGCGCCTGCGAAGCAGATGCAGTAGGCCAGGTCGGAAGGATCGCTGATGCTGCGACGGGCCAGCGCCAATGGCCCCAGCCGGTCCGCCGCAAGGGGCGGATCTCGGTCGCCGCCCAGTCCGACACTCGTGGCCCCGCGCTCCATCACCGCAGTTCAGACGTTTCCACGCCGCCTCTGGCAGGTCGGCGATGACGTGGTGGCTCCGCACCTTGGTCAAATTCATCGCCACCACCATCGCCGACTTGGGAACCGCCACAACGTGCGGAATATCGCACGCCTCCAGCCACAGCCGGAACTTGGCGTCCTGCCCATAGGCCTCATCCGCGGTCACCCACCCGAACGGAACATCGCCCAGCACCACCCGTTCGATCATCTGTTGCGCCAGGGCCGGCTTGGTCGCGAACGCCACCTCGTCGGGCACACCGGCCTCCCGGCACCGTTCACGGTCCCCGGTCCATCCCTTGGGAAGGTACGACTCGCGGTCGATCAGCGCCCGCCCCTCGGGCGAGGCACACGCCAGGAACACGCCGATCTGAGAGTTCTCGATCCGACCCGCGGTACCGGAGTATTGACGGGCAACACCCGCCGATTTCGCGCCCTTCTTCAGAAAGCCGGTCTCGTCCACGATCAGCACGCCCTGCCGCGCGTCACCCAGGAATTCGACCACCACGTCACGCACATCGTCGCGCAGACCACTGGTGTCCCACGCATAGAAGTTCAGCAGCCCTGCATACCCACCGGGCCGGGCTCGCCGGCGGCCTCCGCCAGCGTCCACCCGTTCTTGCGCTCGGTCTCGCTCAGCAGTCCGCGCACGCAGGAGGCCATGCGACGACGTGCCTCCACCCGCGGGAACCGGCCGGCGAACCGGCCCACGGACGCCTCGAACCCCGTCGACCACCCCAACGCCACATCCGCCATCACACCATGATCAACGCTGAATCAGGCGCTGATGCTACGACCTGTCGTTGTCGTACTACATACACCGTTAACTGGACAGGCCTTGAACCTCCTGAGTCCGGAGATTACAGAGCACCGGAGCGGCGCCGATCCATCGGGGTTCCTGTCCCCCGCGCCCCGACGCTAGGCCATAGTGGGGTCATGAAGTATGTGTTGCTGATCTGCGACGATGAGAAGGTGTCGCCGTCCATGGAGGAGATCGCGGCGGACCCGGCGTATCAGGCGTATGCGGCGGAGGTGGATCGGCTGGGAGGCGACCTCGGGGGCGCGCGGCTGCGTCCGGTGGCGGATGCGACGACGGTCCGCGTCCGCGACGGAGAGACGCTGGTGTCCGATGGCCCGTTCGCGGAGACGAAGGACTTCATCGGCGGTGTTGACATCGTCGAGTGTGCCGATCTGGACGAGGCGATCGCGCTCGCGGCGAAGCATCCGTACGCGAGATGGGGCTGCATCGAAGTCCGCCCCGTGTGGGAATGACCGCGCCGGAGGCGGTTCGTGCCGCTGTTGATGCGGCGTATCGGGACGAGTGGGGCCAGGTGGTCGCCACGCTGATCGGGCTGACCGGAGACTGGGACCTGGCGGAGGACTGCGCGCAGGACGCGTTCGCCGCCGCGCTGGCGACGTGGGCGCGCGATGGAGTTCCAGCTCGGCCGGGTGCGTGGCTCACGACGACGGCACGTCACCGGGCGATTGATCGGCTGCGGCGTGACTCGATAGGGGCGGCGAAAGTGCGGCAGGTCGCTGTGCTGGAGCGTGATCCGATTGTGCCGTCGGCGGAGGAAATTCCTGACGAGCGGTTGCGGCTGATCTTCACGTGCTGCCATCCGGCGCTGCCGTTCCCTGCCCGGGTCGCCCTGACGTTGCGCACGTTGGCGGGGTTGACCACGGGTGAGATCGCCAAGGCGTTCCTGACCGCCGAGCCGGCGATGGCGCAACGCCTGGTACGCGCCAAGCGCAAGATCGTCGAGGCCGGGATACCGTACCGGGTTCCACCGGCGGAGCTCTTGCCGCAACGGCTGACCGCCGTACTCGCGGTGCTGTACCTGATCTTCAACGAGGGCTATGACGAGAACGACGGGCGCAGGGGCCTGGCGGCTGAGGGGATTCACCTGGCCCGCGTGCTCGTCCGCCTGATGCCGCGGGAGCCCGAGACGCGTGGCCTGTTGGCGTTGATGCTGCTGCTCGAGGCCCGCCGCGCGAGTCGCACCGACGACGGTGTGCTGGTCACGTTGGAGCACCAGGACCGATCCCGGTGGGATCGCGCGCTGATCGCCGAAGGCGTCGCGACGCTTGACGAAGCGTTGGCCATGCGGCGCTCCGGGCCCTATCAGGTGCAGGCAGCGATTGCCGCCTGTCATGCCACGGCGTCCGATGCCGCGGCTACCGACTGGCCACAGATCGCCGCCCTCTACACGGAGCTCGCGCGGTTGGCGCCATCTCCCGTGGTGGATCTCAACCGCGCCGTGGCGATCGCGATGGCCGACGGCATCTCCGCCGGACTCGCTCTCGTCGACGAGCTCGCCGAGTCCGGAAAGCTCGATGGTTACTACCTGCTTCCCGCGACACGAGCCGACCTCCTGCGCCGGGCCGGCCGCCTCGCCGAGGCCGCCACGTCGTACGAAGAGGCGCTGAAGCTGGCGCCGACCGATGCCGAACGCCGCTATCTGAAGGATCGCGTTTCCGGGCTCTGACCAGCATAAGGACCATCGCGGCCCAGTTTTTCGAAGTTTCTTCTCGTTCGGTGTCGATCCCGGGCGGCCTCCTTCGTCGGTGGGGCAAAGATCCCAGCGAAGAGAGGCGAGAACGATGCCGAACACCGAGTACCTGACCGCCACCATGACCGTCGACCGGACGCCGGAAGAGGTCTTCGAGGCCATCACCAATGTCCGCGGATGGTGGAACCAGAATCTCATCGGTCACTCCACCGCCCCGGGCGATGAGTTCGTCTTCACCGACGACACCGCGTACGCCGGCGAGACGGCCCAGGAAGCCAAGCAGGGCATCCGCTTCGCCCGGTTCCAGGTCAGCGAGGTCGTACCCGGCCAGCGGGTGGTCTGGCACGTCGTGGACTCCTACCTCAGCTTCATCGACGACCATGACGAGTGGACCGGCACCAAGGTCGTCTTCGATATCGCCGCCGATGGGCAGGGCACGACGCTGCACTTCACGCACGAAGGTCTCACCGCGGAGGAGTCCGCCTGCTTCGAGGCGTGCTCGCGCGGGTGGACCTACTACATCACCCAGAGCCTGCCGCAGCTGATCAACACCGGCGCCGGCCAGCCCTTCGCGAGGTACGACTACTGAGCCGCCGCGAGCTGAAGGAGCACCGAACCCATGTCTGTCACCGAAACCCCCGCGGCTCTGCCGGTCCTCAAGCGGGTACGCCCACGTCAGGGGCTCGTGCTGGTACTGGTGTGCGCCGCCCAGGCAATGGTCGGCCTCGACGTCGCCATCGTGAACGTGGCCCTGCCCTCAATGCAGCGAGACCTCGGCGTCGGCCAAGGCAGCTTGCAGTGGGTCGTCGTCGCGTACGGCCTCCTGCTCGGCGGATTCCTCCTCGCCGGTGGCCGGACGGCCGACCTGCTGGGACGGCGCCGCGTCCTGCTCGCCGGCCTCGGCTTGTTCACTGTCGCATCACTGCTGGCGGGCGTGGCGCAGAACGCCGGCCTGCTGATCACGGCGCGCGGGCTCCAGGGACTGGGGGGCGCGCTCATCACCCCGGCGGCCTTGTCGCTGCTGGCCGTCACCTTCCGCGAAGGGCCGCAGCGCAATCGGGCTCTCGGCATCTTCGGAGCCGTTGGCGGAGTGGCCGGAACGGCCGGCGTTGTCGCGAGCGGGCTCATGGCCGATGGTCCGGGCTGGCGGTGGTCGTTCTTCATCAACGTTCCCGCGGGCCTTGTGCTCATCGCACTCGCCGCCGCCTGCCTCGCGGCCGATAAGCCCGGTGACCGCTCCGAGCGACCCGACGTCGCGGCAGCCGGCACGGTGACCGGCGGACTGCTGGCATTCGTCTACGCACTCCACCATGGCTCCACCCACGGCTGGACCTCCGCCATGACCCTGGTGTGGTTCCTCGCGGCCGGCGCGCTGATGACCGTGTTCGTGTGGATCGAGACGCGTTCACCAGCCCCGCTCGTGCCGGCCAGCGCGCTGCGGAACCGTACACTCGCCGCGGCCAACCTCACCGCCCTGTTCGCGTTCGGCGCGTTCTTCTCGTTCATCTTCCTCGCATCGCTGCTGATGCAGCAGGAACTCGGCTACTCGCCAACGAAGACGGGGCTGGCATGGCTGGCCACGACGCTGACGGTCTTCGTCGCGCCGTTCGCCGCGGGCGGCATCGCAGCCGCTGTGGGCGTACGGCGCCTGCTGGTAGCCGGTTTGCTGCTCTTGGCCGGTGGAATGGTGTGGCTTGTGCGGGTCCCCGCCGACGCCGGCTATCTCACCGACCTGCTTCCGGCGTTCCTGCTCGCCGGACTCGGCTTCGGGCTCTGCGTGCCCTCTCTGCACATCGGCGCGCTGTCCGGCGTCACCGAGTCGGAATCGGGACTCGCCTCGGGTTTGATCGAGACGGTGAGCGAGATCGGCGGTGCGGCAGGCGTCGCCGCGGTATCAACGGTCCTCGTGGCGGGAACCGGCCTCGACGGCTTCCAAACCGCATTCGCCGCCATCGGTATCCTCGCCGGCCTCGCAGCCATCACCGCGGCAACCGGGTTCCGGCGCGATGCCTAACTCGAACCGAGTCGAAGATGTTCTTCAACATGCTCGCCGTGTTCGAAGCCGATCTGCTGAAGATCAGCACCCGCGAGGGCATGGCCATCGCCCGCTCCCGCGGCGGCCGTCCACCCGCCTTCGACCCGGTTGACCACCGCAGCCGCCACGCTGCGGAGTACGGCATCAACCGCCTCAAACGCCACCGCGCGGTCGCGGCCCGGTTCGACAAGCTCGCGGTCCGTTACCAGGCCACCATCCACATCGCCGCCATCAATGAACGGCTGTGATCCCTTCTGGAACAGGCCCTAGCTTGATCTTTAACCCGTCCGGCGTGGTGCCTGCGGGCCGTCCTGGGCCGGGCCGGGAGGGTTTGGGTGCACCGGCCGGACAGGACAGTTGCGGGCGCAGGCGCCGAAACCCGCGGCGGACCCGGGCAGGGGTCAGGCGCTGTGGTGGTGCCGGGCGTTCCCAGGGGCGGCGCAGGTCGGCGGCCAGGGGACGGCCAGGCGCAGCTGGGTGTAGGCGGCCGGCACGATCCAGGTCCACCGGTCGGCCGCCTGCGGGGTGCGGACCTTCGGGCAGATCCATCCAAGTGGTCTGTTTGAGCAGGCGGAAGGTGTGCTCGATGTCGAAACGGCGCAAGAACGCCTGCCAGAGACGATCGACGTCGGCCGGTGTGGCGCCGGTGCCCGACCACCACAGCCACACCGGCTTGGGGATCGCGCCGCTGGGCAGGTGCTCGATGTCCAGCCGGACGACCGTGCCTTTGATGTTCCCCCAGTTCTACGGTCACGTGCGCGAGGAGACGGTGGCCTGGAGCTGGTGGTGTTGTTCGAACTCTTGTGGCGTCTTCCATTCGAGGGCGGAGTGGCAGCGGGTGCGGTGGTAGAAGCCTTCGATGTATTCGAAGATCGCGTTGGCGAGTTCGAGGCGGATATTCCAGCCCGACGGTTGAGCAGTTCGGTCTGCATCAGGAAGCAAAGAGAAAGTGACCATGATCCAGCCGACCGGCAACCGGGACCCGGACGAGACGCACGAGGCCGTACAACGCGGCCGCGCCCGGCAGTACACCCTGTGCGCCATCGCCCTGCAGCACGACCGGCTCAGCGTTGGGGCCGAAGGCGTCTTCGACCAGGCCCTCACCAACGGCCTCGCAGCGGTAGTCGCGCATACCTGGCCCAGCAAGGAGGCCGACCGCAAGGGCCGGGTGCTATCGGCCGACTCGCTCCTGACGGTCATCGAGAACCACGGCACGGCCGCCGAGGATGGCGTGATGTGGGTGCCACACGATCCGGAGGGCCCGCTCTACGACGAGCCGTTCTACGAGGAGCCGCATGAGGCAACCGAGGACCAGGTCCAACCCTTCGATGACGAACCCGGCGAGTGGTGGCTGAAGCAGAGTTGGGACGGGCCGATCTTCGCCGCCCACCACCATCGGCTGCCGACTTCACCACGGTGAAAGTCACCACGCTCCGCGCCGCGATCGTGGCCACCCAGGCGATCCGACACGCGCGCGACGCCGGCACCGAGGACGAGGAGCACCAAGTGCTCACCGAGGATCATCTAGGCCCTGTTCGTAGTTCGGATCACCACAATCGGGTTACGTGCTCTGCGCAGGGTGGTGGCGGGCGGTAGCACGGTCGCATGACGCGTGGTGATCTGACCGATGCCGAGTGGGAGCTGGTCGAGCCGCATCTGCCGCTGGGGGGTGTCCGGGCCGATCCCTGACCTGCGCAGCTACTTCAACGCGGTGATGTGGAGGTTTCGGACCGGTAGCCCCTGGCGGGACGTTCCGGAGGACTACGGGGGCTGGTCAACGATCTACGACCGGTTCCGGTTGTGGGCGCGCGCCGGGGTCTTCCAGGCGCTGATGGAGGCGATGATCGCTGAGGCGGCGGCCCGCGGGGATGTCGATCTCGGCCTGGTCGGTGTGGACTCCACCGTCGCCCGCGCGCACCACCACGCCGCCGGGATGGCGGTCGACCCCGAGCTGCCGGCGGACCTGGAGAAGGCCGTGGCGGAGGAAAAGGGGCTGCGGCACAGGAACAGAACGACCCCATAGAGCACGGGCCACAGGACGGGCCGGACCCCCGAGCGAGAACAGCGCCGCGCGGTTCGCCGACGCCGCCGGGCCCGTCTGAAAGCGGCTGCACTGGGCCGGTCCCGGGGCGGGCTGACCAGCAAGGTCCACCTGGCCGCCGACCGGCGCTGCCGGCCGCTGTCGATCATCCTGACTCCCGGGCAGGCCGCCGACAACCCCCGCTTCATCCCCGTCATGGACAAGATCAAGATGCTGCCGGCCCCGCACCCGGCCCGGCGCAGCCGCCGGCGACAAGGCCTACTCCTCCCGCGCCAACCGCGCCTACCTGCGCAGACGCGGTATCAAGGCGGTGATCCCACAGAAGGCGGATCAGGCCGCCAACCGCAAGAAGAGGGGGCGCCGTGGCGGCCGCCCTGTCCAGCACGACGCCACGCTCTACACCGACCGCAACACCGTCGAACGCTGCATGTGCGCCACGAGGCGCCTTGCTGTATCCCCGGTTCAACCGGGAGGAATTGGAGGGAGATTCCTGGGCCTGATGGCTCACCTGGATCCAAAAGGTGATGGGGACCAGAGCATGCCAGACAATCAGTGACCGGGCTCAGTTGCCAGGGACGGTGCGCTGAGGGGCCCGCGTGATATGGCGAAAGCTTGATTGCCTGAACCCCAATCTCCAGTCGATGAAAGTTCGCATCCATCGGAAAGGCCACTGAAACCGATGCCATGTCCTGTGACGGCTTTGATGCATGGTCGACACACCCTCGATGACATGGGCGATGTCCAGTGAGGACATTGAAGGAGATGAGTGGGGCGCCTACGTCACGCTAGGACGTACAGCAAGGACGAACGTGGGATCGCCTACGGGGTGCGAACCCTAAGGCGACGGAGTGCCCGTAGTAGTCGCAGGAGTAACGACCTGCCAAGGAGAGCGGGAAAACCGCTCGCAGGGCGAAGGGGCACAGGTGACCGGGTGCGAACGAGACCGGAAGGTATGCGAAATGCAGAACGCCGACACGGTATTAGGCATCCTTCGTGAGCGCGGCAGACGAGAACTGCCGTGCAACGAACTGTATCGACAAATGTTCAACCCGCAGTTGTACTTGGTGGCTTACGGACGCATCTACTCCAACAAAGGGGCGATGACGCCGGGAGCCACGCAAGAAACCGTGGACGGCATGTCGCTGGACAAGATCGGCCGCATCATCGATGCGATGCGTCACGAGCGCTACCGATTCAGTCCCGTCAAGCGGGTCAGCATTCCCAAAAAGAACGGGAAGTCTCGACCTCTCGGACTGCCGACGTGGACAGACAAACTGGTCGGTGAAGTGATGCGTCTTCTTCTGGAGGCGTACTACGAACCGCAGTTCTCCGACCGCTCCCACGGGTTCCGGCCTCGAAAGGTTGCCACACCGCTTTGACGGAGGTGTGCAACACCTGGACGGGGACGACCTGGTTCATCGAAGGCGATATCTCTGACTGCTTCGGATCGATCGACCATCAAGTCGTCATCGACACGTTGGCAGAGAAAATTCACGATGGCCGGTTTCTGCGGCTGGTGCGCAACATGCTTGAGGCCGGGTACATGGAGGACTGGACCTGGGGCGCCACGCTCAGTGGGGCACCCCAGGGCGGCGTGCTCTCTCCGCTTCTGTCCAACATCTACCTGCATCGGCTGGACAGTTTCGTCGAGAAGGTTCTGATTCCGCAGTACACCCGGGGGCGGAGCAGGGTGCGGAACCCTGCCTACCTGGAGGTGGTCAACGCGATCGCGCGTGCCCGCAGGCGCGGCGACCGGGCCGAAGTCCGGTCACTTCGCAAGCGGCAGCGCAGTATCCCGAGCGTGGATCCAAACGATCCAGGCTTCCGAAGGCTGCGCTACGTGCGGTACGCGGACGACACCCTTCTCGGGTTCATCGGGCCGAAATCCGAGGCCGAGGAGATCAAACGGCTTCTCGCGTTATTCCTTCGTGAAGACCTCAGGTTGGAATTCTCGCCGGAGAAGACTCTGATCACCCACGCTCGTAAGGGTGCGGCATCGTTCCTCGGATACGAGATCATCGTGCAGCACAATGACAGGCAGGCAACTCGTGGTCGCAGAACCGCAAACGGGTCGATTGCTCTACGTGTGCCAGCAAAGGTGATCCGGGAGAAGGCAGCCCTATATTTCAGTCGCGGAAAACCCGCGCACCGGTCCCAACTTCTCAACGAGGACGACTACACCATCGTCAACGTCTACGGGGCCGAATACCGGGGCATCGTCCAGTACTACCTACTGGCCGGCAACGTATGCCGACTACATCGGCTGCGTTGGGCCATGGAGACCTCGTTGCTCAAGACATTGGCAGCGAAGCACCGCTCCACAGTGTCGAAGATGGCGGCCCGCTACAAAGCCAAAGTCGAGACACCATACGGGCCTCGCACGTGCTTCGAAGCCAGCGTCCTCCGCGGCGGAGGCGGGAAGCCACTGGTCGCGCGATTCGGCGGAATCTCACTCACGCGACAGAAGGCGGCGGTCCTCATGGACCGTCAAGTGGCCAATCCTCACCCCCGAAAAGAGCTGATTGCCCGGCTCTTGCAGGGTAAATGCGAGCTATGCGGGACATCGGAAGACGTGCGAGTGCACCACATCCGAAAACTCGCTGACCTCGACAGGGAAGGGTCATCTGCTGAGTGGCGTGCGGTCATGGCGAAAAAGCGGCGCAAGACTCTGGTGGTCTGCACTGCCTGCCACGACACGATCCACTCAGGAAAGCCAACCTGAAGCGACACGAAATAGGTTACTGGAGAGCCCGTTACGGGGAAACTCGTACGGCGGGTTCGGAGGGGGCCGTGCGGAAAAGGACCTGCCCAGAACAGGTACCTCGCCGCGCGGCCTACCCAACCAACCAGACCAAGGAGTGGCGCGGCCTGGCCTTCCGCTTCGACAAGACCCCGGAAAGCCATCTGGCCGGTCTCCATCTTCGCGGAACCATCTTGTGGATCCGGAGCCTGCCCGCCCACATGAAGATCCGAACTCCATACAGGCCCTTCGAGGAGGCCATGCCCTGCAGGCCCAGCACGTAGTCCGACGTTGGTTGTCACCTCCTCTCCATCGACGGGGCGGTCAGGAACGGCACGATCTCCAGGTGCGGCCGGTTGCCAGATCCGCGGACGCGCGCAGGTTCTACTCACCGGGAAAGGTGAGGCCGGGCTCATCCGCCAGGCAGAACAGGTTGAGCGCCTGGACGCCCCGGTCGAGCTGCTGGTCCATGTCGGACCAGTCCAGTCGGGGCGCCATATGGCGAAGGGTGTAGATCAGGCCGGCCATTCCGTTGAACAGCCCGCTGCCGATGCACAACTCGGTAGCGCTGGCGCGGCAGAGCGCCGGAACGGCGTTGGCGAGCCGGTCGTCCGCCGCGTGACGCAGGAACCGGTCGCCCACGATCGCCACTCCGGCGCTGCCGGTCGCCAGGTACGGAAGGACGTGACCGCCGTTGCGCAGCTGCAGCGTCCCGTCGGACATCTCCTTGGAGTGGCCCGGCCGCCGACGCTTCGGTCAGCGGCCGAGTTTGGATGCGGTCGGGGCTTCGGTGATGCCGAGCTCCTCGAGCTCCTTCGTGATGCGGTCGCGCAGGACGAACTTCTGGATCTTGGTCCCGGACATCGGCCATTCCGTAACGAACCGCACGTAACGGGGAATCTTGTAGGACGCGATCGAGCCGCGGCAGAACCGCACGATCTCGGTCTCGGTCAGACTCGCGCCCGGCACCGGTTGGATGAAGGCGGCGGGCACCTCCTGGTAGCGCGCGTCCGGCGCACCGACGACCTGCGCGATGCCCACCGCAGGATGGCTGACGAGGTAGTCCTCGATCTCGACCGCCGCGACATTCTCGCCGCCGACCTTGAGCATGTCCTTGATGCGGCCCCCGTAGACGAGGTTGCCGCCGTCGACGAGCATCGCGCGATCACCGGTGTGGAACCAGCCCTCCGCGTCGATCGCGGCGGCGGTCTGCTCCGGATCCTTGTAGTACCCGTCGAACATCGAGTAGCCGCGGAAGCACAGTTCGCCCATCGCGCCCTCGGGAAGATCTCGGTGTGACTCCGGGTCGACGATCTTGATCTCCATGCCGCCGACCGGCCGTCCCAGCGTCCGCATGCGGATCTCGTAAGGATCGTCGGGCAAGGTGAGCGTCAGGTTGGTGGCGCACTCGGTGGAGCCGTAGGACGAGACCTGACGTGCCTGCGGCATCCTCGCCTCGAACTGGGCGAGCCGTTCGGGGGTGGCGATGTTCTGGATCAGGCGGACCGCGCTCAGGTCGGTCGACGGGAAGTCCGGGTGATCGAGGACCGCCAGCCAGATCGTCTCGAAGGCCGGGTAGAGCACGGTGCACCGCTCGGTCTGGATGCTCTTCAGGGTTTCGGCTGGCGTGAAGAACCCGGGGTGACAGTACTTCGCCCCGGTGGAGAAGCAACCGAGCATGGGGACGATCCCACCGCAGTGGAACATCGGCAGGGGATCCCAGAGGGCGTCGTCCGGTGTCAGCATGAACCGTGTTCTGGCCACGGCCTCGGCCTGCCTGACCACGGCCTCATGGCTGAGGAGGCAGCCCTTCGGCCGCGCCGTCGTGCCAGAGGTGTACATGAGCAGTGCCGCATCGCGCACCCGCACCCGCTGCTGGAGAAGCTTGACCTCTTCGCGGGTCACCGAGGCCGCCGCCGCGTCGAATTCCGGACGGCCGAGCGAGCCGGGCATGGACCCTTGAAGATCCACGACGACTCGTAGCGCGGGTACTTCCGGCAGCGTCAGCCGGCCGGGTTCGCCGTCGGCAAGGCCGGGGAGGACCTCGCTCACCAGGGCGGTGTAGTCCACGCCATCCGGGTCGGAGGAGACGACCAGCAGCGCCAGGTCCGCGTGGCTGATCACGTGTGCCAGCTCGTGCACCTTGAAACGGCCGTTGATCGGGACGGCGACCGCGCCCAGTTTCGCGGCGCCGACGAGGGCCGCGACGTAGTCCGGGGAGTTCGGCATGAGGATGCCGACCTTGTCGCCGTACCTGATGCCGAGGGCGTGCAGGCCGGCGGCGAAGCGGTCGGTCTCGGCGGCCAGCTCCGGGTACGTGAGGCGGTCTTCCCGGATGACGAGGGCGTCCCCGTCCGTCCGCTCTGCCTGCTCGTCCACAAGATCGCCGAGTGTTGTCACGCGGATGGCCATGGGCGTGCCGCCTCTCTCAAACGATTGGTAGATTCCTCCGCACCACCCTGCCGGAGGCCCGCTGGACGCGCGGTTCTGGTGACCGGACCGGTTACCAGTCGTCCTGCCGGCCGGCCGCCGACACCGTCTCGTCCCAGAACGACTGGAGCCCCGGGGGAAGCGCGCCGATCTGCACGGTCGCGCGCAACCTCGCGGCGGCCTCCGGCACGCCCACGTTCCACCGCAGGAGAGCGCTGTCCATGCCCCACGCCGCTTGCTGCTGGAGAACGTGCTCCGCCTGTTCTCCCACGTCGGGCGGCGAGCCTTCTTCGAGGGGAGGGGCGAGAAGCGGCCGGGACAGCCGCGCCGCCGCGGGCCCCCAGCGCTGGTCGACGGCCGCCCACCACGATGCGAGCCGGCCGGCGTCGACGTCCTCAGGGGGCAGATACGACAGCGCGAACTCGGCGGCGACATCGCCCGCACCCTCTCCGGACAACCAGATCGGGACCAGGGGCTGCACCGGCGCCGGGGTGACACGCACCTGCTGCCAGTTCGCGTCGCCGTTCTCCGGCAGGTCGGCCGGAACCCGCCATCGGGCGCCCCGATGACGGAACGGACGTGCGGCCAGCGCCTTGTCCAGCACTTCGAGTGTCTCGGAAAGCTCGTCGCGGTCTCCGGACGACCGCAGCACGACGGTCAGCCGTCCTCCGAGTACTTGGTCGGCCACGCCGATTCGTTCCGCGAGGTGAACGGGATGCATGCCCACGGGGACGACGGCGACCAGCCGCGCCCAGCGGACGGTGTCGGCCAGAGACGACACCGTCAGCAGGGCGTCCGCCTCCTCGCTGCTTTCGATCACCACCATGTCCAGCCCGACGTCGTCGGCGATCGCGGCCGCGCGGGTGCGTTCGTCCGGGTCCGCCTCCGTGGGCAGAACGACTCCGATCCTCATCGACCTCAGCTCCTTGGGTGTGCCCCTGTCATGCCTTCCGCAGTTCAGGGATCACCGTGTTCGCCAGCTCGTTCATGACCCGCCGGTAGGCGGGCCGCGGGAAGTCACCGCGCACCTGCATGAGAAAGGTGTCGACACCTGCGGCGCGCAGTGCGAGGAGGCTCTCGGTCACCTGCTCCGGGTCCCCCACCACGGCGGCTCGCCGGGTTCGGCGCGACTGCCTGTCCAGCAGGTCGGGCCTTGTGAAGCCGGGACTGCCCTGGAGACGGAACCAGGCTCCGGCGTACTCGCGGTAGTGGGTCACCAGCCGGTCGAGCACACGGTCCCTGCTCTCCTGTGTGCCGTCACTCGTCACCCATACGTCGACCAGCATCCCTGTCCGGCCGGGAGTGAGGCCGGCCGCGGCCGCCTCCTGCGATGCGAGGGTCCGGCGCAGGTCGATCTCATCAGGGGTGAGCGAGTTCGGAAGCAGCAGGCCGGCACCGTGCCGTCCGGCGCGTCTGATCGCCGCCTCCGCCAGGCCTCCGACGTAGACGGGTGGAGGGCCGGACCAGGTACCGGCATGGTCTTTGAGAAGAGTGGTGAGCGCCGCCTCCATGCGGCGGCCGCGTTCGGAGCGGCGAACGCCCACCCCGTCGAACTCCTCGTCGCGGTAGCCGAGCCCGACCCCGAGGTCGAGCCGGTCGCCGTAGGCGGCCACCAGCGTACCGACGTCGCGGCTGACCACCGACACGTCATGTTGCGGCAGGAGCAGCATCGCCGTTCCCACCCGGAGCGACGAGGTCGCGGCGAGCGCCGACGCGACCGCGATGAGAGGCTGCGGACACCAGCCGTCGTACCAGAAGTGGTGTTCGGCCACCCAGAGGGTGTCGTACCCGAGTTCCTCGGCCAGCCGCGCGTCGTCGCGCAGGTCCGCGTACAACCGTGGCCACGGTGACGGGGCGTAGACCGTCGAACGCATGGACCACAGGCCGAGGCCCACGCGCACATCCCGCCGGCGCTCAGCCACGTGCCGGCCCTCGCAGCTGGCGCAGGAGGGCGACCCGGTTGCTGACGCCGGTCAGCGCGACGAGCCGACCGTCCTCGACCGTCGCGAAGGCCGCGAGGTGTCCCTCGACGACCTGGTCATCGGTCTGCGAACCGGGCAGGCCGCCGAGATAGCGACCGCGGACGGTCGCGTGGAACGCGGCCCGATCACCGCTGGTCACCATGTGGTCGATCCGGCTGTCGTGCAGTCGCATCCGTGGTTGCTCGGCCGACCACGGGCCGGGATCGATCCGGATGGCCGTGTCCGGGCTCTCGGGCGGCCAGGCCCGCAGGCCCTCGATCCAGGCGGTGACGGTCTCGGCGGTCGCCGGTCGGGGATCGATCACCGCGGCCGACCAGGGGTCCACGGCGATGGGGGGCACGGCTTGCCCCTCGCCGGCGACCTGACGGCGGCGGGAGTAATGGTCCTGCTCGACCCAGCACTCGGTCAGCCTCCGCCCGTCGAACCGGTAGATGCTGACGCCGAGCCATGAGGCCGTGCGTCGCGGGTCACCGGCTTCGGCTCCGTGCTCGCTGAAGAGCAGCGCGGTCCACTCGCCGTCCGTCACCAGGTCGTGCAGGGCGAAGCCCAGGTTGGGGAATCGGTCCATCTGATGCCGTACCGCGGGCACGTAGTTCTCGTCCCGGCCCCGGACGACGTCCCTGCCCATGTGCAGGACGTAGTCCTCGCTCATGAGTCGCCGGCAGACATCGAAGTCATGGCTGTTCACGAATCCAAACACATAGCGGCGCATCGCACCCAGGGCGTCCACGGTGTTCCTTTCGTCATGAGAGGAGACGGACCCGGCGCTCGGGCGCTGGGCGGCGGGCGGCCACCGATGGCCTCCTAGCCGAAGTTGATCATCTTGGTCTCGAGATAGGCCGCGATTCCCTCGGGACCGCCTTCACGCCCGATCCCCGACTGCTTGAAGCCGCCGAAGGGCTGGGTGACGCACATGCCCGCGTTGTTGACGAAGATCTGACCGGCCCGTACCTCCCGGACCACGCGCTCGGCGATGTCGGGATCGTTCGTGTAGACCGCGCCGGCCAGTCCGTACTGCGAGTCGTTGGCGATCCGGATCGCGTCGTCGAGCCCGTCGTAGGGGATGAGGGAGATCACCGGGCCGAAGATCTCCTCCTGAGCGATGCGCATCTCGTTGCGCACCCCGGTGAACAGGGTCGGCTCGACGTACCAGCCCTTGTCGAGCCCTGCCGGGCGGCCGCCGCCGCTCGCGACGCGCGCCCCTTCCCGCCTGCCGATGGCGATGTAGCCCTCCACGCGCTCGCGCTGGCGCTCGGCGGCGAGCGGACCGAGAGCGGTCGCGGGATCGAAGGGATCCCCCACCACGACCGAGCCGAGCGCGGCCGCCATGGCGTCGGCCCACTCCGCTTCCCGCGCCCTCGGCACCAGCACGCGTGTGATCGCGGCGCACACCTGGCCTGTGTGCCCGATCCCGGCGGGGACGAGCGAGGGGAGCACCTCGGACAGGTCGGCGTCCTCGGCGACCAGCCCGGCGGACTTGCCACCCAGTTCCAGGGTGAACCGGGCGATCCGCTGGCCGCACAGAGAGGCGATCCGCCGGCCCGCGGCGGTGCTGCCGGTAAAGGCGATCTTGTCCACGTCCGGATGCCGGACCAGGTGCTCGCCGATCTCCCGGCCGCCGGGCAGGATGCCGATGACCCCCTCGGGGACGCCGGCCGCCTCAAGGCACTCCGCGAACAGGTAGTTGGTCAACGGGCCCTCGGGCGCCGGCTTGAGGACCACGGTGCACCCGGCGGCCAAGGCCGGCCCGACCTTGAAGGCCGCGGCGGCCACCGGACCGTTCCACGGGATGATCGCACCGACGACGCCGACCGGCTCGCGGACGATCCGCATCTTCGCACCGCCGTCCAAGCGCTCCTCGGTGAACCGCATGCTCTCGTGCAGCGTCGCGAACTGGCGCAGCATGGCCGTGGCCAGGCCGTGGAATGTCTCGCCGACGGCGACCGGGGCTCCGACCTCGGCCGCGAAGACCCGGGCGAACTCGGGAATCCTCTTCTCGACCTCGTCGGCGATGCGCGCGAGCAGGGCCCCGCGCTCGGCCGGGGTGGTGTTCCGCCACGGCCCTTCGAACGCCCGGCGCGCCATCGCCACCGCCGCGTCGACATCGGCGGTGGTCGGCTCGGGAACCTGAGCGATCACTTCTTCTGTGCTGGGGGAAATGACATCGATACGGCCGGTGCCCTGGGGAGCGACCCACTCGCCCCCCATGTAGAACCGATCGAAACCACGGATGGCCGGTGCCGTTGGCGTGGACGTCACGACATCACTCCTTGTGCAGCTCAGAGCCAAGTAGGAGGCGGTGGTGGAGGCGCCCTCTGGGCTGGAAGGGCTCCTTCCGGAAAGTTAGGGCACGCCCTCATCGACCGGTTGGATCCGCGCGCACGAGCTCTTGCGCACCCGGGAACTCGGCCCCGGCCTCGCATCGGTCCGGGGCCTGCGGGAGCGCGGCATGCCGGACATCACTGGGCGTCAGGCCGAACTCCACGCGGAACAGACGGGAGAGATGGGCGGGATCGGAGAAACCCCAGCACGCCCCGATCGCGGCGATGGTGCGGTCACGGTTGCCGGGATCGGTCAGGTCCCGCCGGACCTGACGAAGCCGCTGGCCGCGGATATAGCCCGAGACGCTGGTTCCAGTGCCCTCGAAGAGCCGGTGCAGGTAGCGGACCGATATGCCGTACACCGCCGCGATCGTGGCGGGCCGGAGGTCCTCGTCGCCGAGATGCCGGTTGATCCAGTTCAGAATCGACAGCCGCAGCGCGGAACCTGATCGGGCCGGAGGCGGCGTATCGGCCAGCACCACCTCCAGGAGCTCAAGCAGCAGGTTCACACACCGCGAGGCGCTTTCCTCGGAACACTCTCCGAGGCGCACCGGCAGATCGGCCAGGTACGAGGAGAAGAGGGCACCGGCTCCGCGGTCCACCGACAGTGGATGGCGCTGCAAGGAGTCCAGCACGTCGTCGCCCATCGGCAGGCGGCTCCGCGGAATCAGCACCGCGTCCGCGACGAAGTCGGAGAGCTGGGCGACCCGGTAAGGCGCTCCGGTGTGGTACACGGTGACCATGCGCGGCGCGAGGAACGACCTCCGGTCCTGTTGCTCGAGACTCGACCGGCCGCTTCGCTGGACGAGGATCTTGAACAGATCGGCGGGATCGGAGCGGCATCCCGTCGGAGTCCGGCGCACCAGCTGCTCCACCGACGCGACACGCATCACCGTGACCTCGTCGACTTCGCACGCCTCGACGGCGGCGCGGAAGGACTCCGGCCGGTTCACCTCTGCCTGCAGCGGTACGGCGGCTTTCCCGATGAGCTCGCGATACTGGTCGACATCCGCGGTGACAGTACTGACCTTCAACATGTGCCGACCCTCCTCGCACCCGGCCAACCTCGGCCCGGCGGATCGCCACGTCACGCTGGCATCGCATGGCGGTACCCGGACACTAGCAGACAAATGTCTGGCGCCCAACCATACGTCTGGTAGTTTCCTTGCGTCGGGAGAGAAGACCGCTTCTGAGGAGGCCTGGATGACCAACGGCAAGCTGGCGGGCAGGGTGGCCCTCGTGACCGGCGCCGCCCGCGGACAGGGGCGCAGCCACGCGGTGCGCTTCGCCCGCGAGGGAGCGGACGTGATCCTCGTGGACGTGTGCGCACCGGTCACCGACCTCGGCTACCCGCCGGCGAGCCCGGACGATCTCGACGAGACCGCCGGCGCCGCGGAGAAGGCGGGTGCCCGCGTCGTCACGGCCGTCGCCGACGTGCGTGATCTGGACGCGCTCCAGCAGGCGGTCGAGCGGGGCGCCGCCGAGCTGGGACGGTTGGACGTCGTCGTCGCCAACGCGGGGATCAGCGCGTGGGGACGGCTCTGGGAGATCACACCCGACCAGTGGCGCGCGGTACTGGACACCAACCTCACCGGGACCTGGCACACCCTGAAGGCGGCCGCGCCGTTGATGATCAAGGCGGGCAACGGAGGATCGATCATCACGATCAGCTCGATGGCGGCGCTCAAGCCGCTGCCCGCGCAGGCCCACTACGGCGCCTCCAAGCACGGTGTGGTCGGCCTGACCAGGGCCGCCGCCCTGGAACTGGGCGAGTACGGCATCCGTGCGAACTCAGTCCATCCCTGGACCGTGGAGACCGACATGGCCACCGATACGGCGCTGGGCGAACTGCTGAGAAACAACGAGAGCTACCTGAAGTCCTTCGGCCAGGTGCTCACCGAGCCGCCGATGGCCGCGCCTTCGGACATCACCGACGCGGTGCTGTGGCTTGCTTCGGACGATTCCCGCACGGTCACCGGTATCGCATTGCCGGTCGCGCTGGGAGCGACGCTCGTCTGAACGTCGCTCCACCCACCACGCCCGGCCGTCCGCATCGGGACTCCCGCGGTCACCGGTCCGCGATCGCGTCGTCACCGCGGCGTTCGATCACGAGTCCAAGGCCGCGGTCGTTACGGGCGACGGTGCCCTGGCGTCAGTGCCGGCGGACGGATCGGGTCAGGACGCCCCGGCGGTGAGCCTGCGCTCGGCGGCGAGCCGATCCGTGATGGCCCGCACCTCGCTCACCACCCCGTCGCGGACCGTGAGCAGGCCGGACACGTACAGGCTGGCGGGGCGGTCCAGCAGGCGGTCGCACTCGTCGAGCCCGCCTGCGTACGACCCTTGAACCACGACGTGGAAGGCAACGCGCTCGCCCGCGGTGAACAGACTGAGAACCCGCGTGCGGGGCGCGTTCAGCATCACGCGCTGCGGGGCGGCGTCGTGTTCGTCGTCCAGGCTCCCTACCGGGGCGTCGAGCACGCCTCCGCCGGTGAGCCACCGCCTGGCGATCGTCTCGGCATCGGTGTCCGGCGCCGCGGGTCGTCCCGTCCACGGGTCCAGCCCTGCCGGGCGGACGGGATAGGCCTCCCCACGACGTTGCTGTGTGCGCCGGCCGTGGTAGTCCTGCTCGACACGGCACTCCCGCAGGCGCTTTCCGTCCCACCGGTAAAGACTGACTCCCTGCCACGACGCGTAGCCTCCGTGCAGCGCGGACCACCCGTGCTCGGTGAAGTGGAGCGCTGCGCGGTCCTCGCCGAGTACGAGTTCGTGCACGGTGAATCCGAGGCCGGGGTACTGGCGGTACTGCCTCTGCGTCGCGGGGATGTACTGGTCGTCCCGGCCCCGAATCTCGAATTCGCCCATGCGCAGCAGGTAGTCGTCGACCATGATCTCCTTGCACACCGAGAAGTCGTGCGCGGCGGTGTACGCGAAGGCATACCGGCGCAGCAGCGCGGCTAGCGGGTGCAGACCGTCGACTGATTTCATGACCGGCAACGCTATCGCGCCCAACCAATCGTTGGGTAGCCTCTGTGCACGGGATCACGGAGCCGGCGTTAGCCCTGCGCACCTCTACGGCGGGGTGCGGCCCGCATCGCATGGGGGCGACCGCGGGCTCTCTGTCGTGAACCGCCGTCAGGTCGGCGCGCGGCGAACTCATGCGCTTCGCCTCCCGCCGAGCACCCGGCCAGGCCGCAGATCGGCGGGAAAGCGCTCCACCCTGCGGCCCGCTCGCGCGACGCACGTGGCCACTCCGCCACAGCCCGTCCTGAGGCACGGCTCGACCTTGAGCGGCAGGCGCAGGGCATGCCGCCCCCTGAGCCGGTAGACGTCATGCCTCGTCCAGGGCCCGATCGCGTTCGCGACGTGAGGGGGGCGGTTGTATATACATGGACATCAATGTAATTTACGGCGCATCAACATGACGGAGGGTTCAAGGTGCGTGAAGCAGTACTCGTCGACGCTGTGCGTACACCGTTCGGCCGCGGCCGGCCGGGGGGAATCTTGTCCGGTTGGCATCCGGTCGACCTGCTCGCCACGACCCTTGCCGCGGTCGTCGACCGGCAGGGCATCGATCCGGCGACCGTGGACGACGTCATCGTGGGATGCGTGTCGCAGGTGGGCGAGCAGTCGTTCAACATCGCCAGGGGCGGTGTGCTGGGCGCGGGGTTCCCCGTGTCGGTGCCCGCGACCACGGTCGATCGACAGTGCGGATCGTCGCAGCAGGCACTGCACTTCGCGGCCCAGGGCGTGATCGCCGGAGCCTACGACGTGGTCATCGCCGCTGGTGTGGAGTCGATGTCGCGGGTGCCGATGTTCTCCTCGCGCGGCGACGCCGACCCCAACGGGACCATGGTGGCCGCCCGCTTCGGCGACAGCCTCGTCCAGCAGGGGGTGTCGGCGGAACTGATCGCGCAACGCTGGGGACTGAGCCGGGGCGCTCTGGACGCGTTCGCCGAACGCTCTCACCGGCTGGCGGCCAAGGCCGGACCGTCCGGTGAGGTCCTGCCCGTCGAGATGGACCGCGGGGACGGTCGTCACGGCGAGTTCACCACCCTCGACGAGGGTGTCCGGCCGGAGACCACCGCCGAGGGCATCTCCCGTCTGCGTCCGGCGTTCCGGACCGACGAACTCGCCCGGCGCTTCCCCGAACTCGACTGGAAGATCACGGCGGCCACCTCATCGCAGATCTCCGACGGCGCGGCCGCGCTGCTGGTCATGGAGCGGGCGACGGCGGAGCGGCTCGGAGTCCCGGTTCGAGCGATCGTCCGCGCGTTCTCGGTCGTCGGGGACGACCCGACCCTGATGCTCACCGGAGTGATCCCGGCGACCAGGAAGGTCCTCGCCTCCGCCGGTCTCACCATCGACGACATCGACGTGTTCGAGGTGAACGAGGCTTTCGCGCCTGTCGTCCTGGCCTGGCAGCAGGAGACCGGGGCCGACCTGGAGCGCGTCAACGTCCACGGCGGCGCGATCGCCAACGGCCATCCTCTCGGCGCCTCCGGGGCCAAGCTGATGTCCTCCTTGCTCGCGGCTCTGGACGAGCGCGGCGGGCGGTGGGGGTTGCAGACGATCTGCGAGGGCGGCGGCATGGCGAACGCGACCATCGTGGAGCGCGTCGCGTGAGCCGGGACCTGTTCGACGTCGCGGGGCTGCACGTCCTGGTGACCGGCGCCACCCAGGGAATCGGGCGGATGATCGCCGAGGGGTTCGCCGGGAGGGGCGCCGCCGTGACGGTGACCAGCCGCACGGAGAGCGACTGCACGGCCCTGGCCGAAGCGCTCGGTGAAGGAGCCGAGGCGGTCGCGGTCGATCTCTCCGCCGACGACGGGGCCGACGCCCTCGCCGCCCGGATCGCCGAACGCCCGCTCGACGTCCTCGTGAACAACGCGGGTGTCACCTGGGGCGCCCCGCTCGAGGAGTATCCGGATCACGCCTGGGACCGGGTGATCGGCCTGAACCTGAAGGCCCCCTTCAAGCTCACGGTCGCGTGCCTGCCCGCGTTGCGCCGCGCCGTGCGGCGGCGCGGCCGGGCGAGCGTGATCAACATCGGTTCCGTCGACGGACTGCTCGTACCGCGCTGGGAGTCCTACGCCTACTCCAGCTCCAAGGCGGCGATGCACCACCTGACCCGGCATCTGGCGAAGCGGCTGGCCCCGGAACAGATCACCGTCAACGCCGTGGCGCCCGGTGTGTTCCCCAGCAGGATGACCGGCCGCGCCTTCACCGACGGTGAGAGCGCCGAAATCGTCGGCGCGACCCCGCTCGGAAGGCTCGGCGAGGCCGACGACATCGCCGGGGCGGCACTGTATCTCGCCTCACCCGCCGCGGGCTGGGTCACGGGGGTCGTGCTGCCCGTCGACGGAGGATGGGGGACCCTGCGATGAGCGCGGATCTGCGCGAACCGCTCAGCCCGGAGCACCTGCACTACCGTGACTCGGCGCGACGGTTCGTCGCCGCCCACATCGTCCCCCACCGCGAGCGCTGGGAGGAGCAGCACCGCCCGGACCGGTCGCTCTTCGAGAAGGCCGGGACGCTCGGCGTGTTCGGGTTCGGAGCGCCGGAGGAGTTCGGAGGCGCCGGTTTCACGGACTTCAGGTTCAACGCCATCTTCTCGGAGTGCCTCGCCGAGCAGGACGCCCTGGCCGCCGGGCTCTGCCTGAGCATGCAGGCGGACATCGCCATGCCCTACCTCGTCCACTCCACATCCGACGAGCAGCGGGCTCGGTGGCTGCCCGGCGCGATCGCCGGAACCTCGATCGTCGCGATCGCCATGACGGAACCGGGTGGCGGATCCGACGTCGGCGCGGTGCAGACCAGCGCCGTGCGGGACGGCGACGACTACGTCGTCAACGGTTCCAAGACCTTCATCACCAACGCCGGCAACGCCGACCTGATCGTCACCGCGGTGCGGACGGGCCCGGGGAAGCACCTCAGCCTGCTCGCCGTCCCGGGATCGGCGCCCGGCCTCACCAAGGGCGGCCCGCTGCCGAAGGTGGGCCAGTCCGGGGCCGACACCTGCGAGATCTTCTTCGAGGACGTGCGCGTCCCGGTCGCCGACCGCCTCGGAGAGGAGGGCGGGGGCCTGCGGATCATCAAGCGGCATCTGACCCAGGAGCGTCTGATCGTCGCCGTCCACGGCCTGGCGCAGGCCGAGCGCGCGTTCCAGCTGGCGCTCGAGCACGCCCGCGAGCGGCGCGCGTTCGGCAGGTCGATCGGCGCGTTCCAGCACAACAAGTTCGTCCTCGCCGAGATCAAGACCGAGCTCGACATCGCGCGCGCCTACCTGGAACGCCTGATCCCGCAGCACACCTCGGGCCGGCTCGACCACATCGACGCGGCGCAGGCCAAGTGGTGGATGACGGAGCTGTGCAAGCGCGTCGTCGACCGCGCCGTCCAGCTCTTCGGGGGCTACGGCTACATGCGGGAGTACCCGGTCGCGCGGGCCTGGGTCGACAGCCGGGTGCAGACCATCTACGCCGGCACGACCGAGATCCTCAAGGACATGATCGGCACCTCGCTCGGGCTCAGGGAGGACCCCCGTGGCTGACTTGATCAAGATTCGGCGGCACGACGGCATCGTCGTCGCCGTCGTCGACGATCCCGACCGGCCGGTCAATGTCGTCGGCGAGGAACTACTGGAGAGTTTCGCCGAATGCCTTCGCACCTTCGAGGCCGACCGGCGCGCGGTGGGCATGGTGATCGCGTCGGGGAAGCCCGGGAGCTTCGGCACCGGCGCCGACATCGACTGGCTGCCGCAGCTCGCGCGGCGCCCTGACGTGGAGGCGTTCCTGGCCCGCAACCACGCGGCCATGACGGCGATGGCGCGGTCGGGCAAGCCGATCGTCGCCGCCCTGAACGGCCCCGCCCTCGGCGGAGCCTTCGAACTGGCGCTCGGCGCGACCGCCATCGTCGCGCACCCCGGCGTCAGAGTCGGCCTGCCGGAGACCGGCCTCGGGCTCATCCCCGGGGGAGGCGGAACCCAGCTGCTGCGACGCTTCGTCTCCACGGCGGAGGCCGAGCGGATGCTCGTCGGCGGGCGCGTCCTGCGCGCCGAGCAGGCGCTCGAGATCGGGCTGCTGGCCGCGCTCAGTACGTCCGAGGACGATCTGATCGACCGCGCCACCGATCTCGCGCGCTCTCTCGCAGGCGCCGCCCCAAGGCCGGTGGAAGGCGACAGGACGCCGCTCCCCGCCGACCGGGCCGCCGGTCACCTCGGCGAGGCCCGGCGCGGGGCGCGTGCCGCGCTGGTGGCCGGCATTGACGGCGGCCTGGAGGCGGGGCTCCAGGAGGAGCGCCGCGTCTTCATCGAACTCCTCTCCGGGCCCGAATTCCGAGCGGCGCGACATCTCCGGTCGGCCGAACGCGCCATCCGCTCGGCGGCGAAACAGGGTTCCGCGAGCCCGCCGGTGGCCGCTCTGGGCGTCGTCGGCGCCGGGCAGATGGGAGCGGGAATCGCGGCGGTCGCCTCGGCACGCGGCCTGGGCGTCGTGCTCCGCGACGTCGACGAGAGCCGTCTGCGGGCCGCCGCCGAACGGCGCGACCGGCTCACCGGCGGCCCGAACGGCAGTCCCGGGACGTTCACCGTCACGACCGCCTGGGACGGCTTCGATTCCGCCGACGCCGTGATCGAGGCCGTGTTCGAACTCGAATCGCTGAAGCACGAGATCCTCGCCGGAATCGAGCAGGCCGTCACCCCGCGGGCGCTGGTGGCCACCAACACCTCCGCCCTGAGCGTGACCGGACTCGCCCAGGCGGCCCGGGAACCGCACCGATTCCTGGGGATGCACTTCTTCAGCCCGGTCGAGCGGATGCCGCTCGTCGAACTCGTGGCGCACCCCGGAACCTCCGCCGACACGCTCGCCCGCGCCCGCGCACTCGCCGGCGTCCTCGGCAAGACGCCGATCGTGGTCACCGACAGTCCAGGGTTCTACACCTCCCGCGTTTACGCTCGCTGGCTGGTGGAGGGCGTCCGGCTCGTCCTGGAGGGCATGCCGGTCGAGGCCGTGGACGCCGCGGCCGTGGAGGCCGGGTTCCCGGTCGGCCCGCTGCGCGCCATCGACCAGGCCGGCCTGCGCCTCGTTCTCCAGGCCAGCATCGGGCAGGTGGCACGCAAGCTGTTCGCCGACCGTCTCGACGTCGAAGCGATCGAGGTGTTCCTGCGGCGAATGGTCGAGGACGGTGCCGGAGGGCGCGCGGAACGGAAGGGCTTCTATGCCTACGATGCCGACGGCCGCCGCGGTGCCCCCGGTGCCTTCGGTGCCCCCGGTGTCCCACCTGAGCCGCCGGACGGCGCCGCCGAGCGGATGCTGTTCGCCTTCCTCACCGAGGCATGGCTGTGCTGGGACGACCAGATCATCGAGCATCCCGACGAAGGCGACGTCGGGGCGGTCCTCGGCATCGGGTTCCCGCGCCTGCTCGGCGGCCCCTTCCACTGGGCCGACTCACGAGGCGCCGGCGTCGTCCTCGACGCCATGCGCGGACTCGATCCACGCGCCTTCCCCCCGGGCGGGCAACTACCCGAGCTCGAGCGCCGCGGCGGGACGTTCTCCGAGCTGCCACGCCATCGAACGGGACTCTGAGCGCTCCCGGAATCTCTGGAGGGCGTCGATCTCGTCATCTGAGCGGGACACCCGCTGACGAGCACCGTTTCGCGCGGCCGCGGTCGTCGCTCGCCTCAGCCTCCGGGGCGGCGGCGGTCCGCGACCGCCGACCGACGGAGCATGCGGAGGTCGTTGACCTGCTCGGCCGGGAACAGGTCACGGCTGAACACGGTGGAATTGAGACGGGCGGTGGCGGTCAGGACGGCACGGGACCCCTCGTCGGTGAGCAGGATCAGCCACGACCGGCCATCGTCCGGATTGCGTTCGCGTGTGACGAACCCCTGCTGTTCGAGACGTGTGACCACGGCGCTCGCGGTGGTCTGGTGCACCTCGAGTTGCGTGCAGATCGTCGAGATCGAGAGACGCCCGGAGCGGGCGAAGTAGAGCAGCACGAGAATCTCGTACCGCGCGAAGGTCAGGTCGAGATCCCTGATCTGCTCGTCGATCAGTGCGAGGACCATGCGATGCGCGCGGATGAGCGAGGTGACCGCCGACATTCCCGGCGCGGCGTCGGCCCATCCGTGCGCGACCCATTGCTCGTACGCGTCGGCGACCGGATCCCGGGCATCGCCGGCACCGTCCGCGGGCTCCGCATCCGACCCCATCACCGACCCCGCCACCCGAGAGACGACCACCAAGATACATTGACGTCAATGCATTATGCCACACGCTCCGCCTGACGACCTCGCGCACGATCGCGGTGGCGGCTCGGTCGCCGGGGCTCGACCAGGGCCGTGCCAGGCGACTCCGCCGGGACGGCGCGAAGCCGGGCTCTCAACCGATCATCCGCACCCCCGCCTTCTCGCGAGCACCGCCGTCTCCCGCAGGTCGTCGGGGGCCGCCAGGGGATGGCCGAACCCGGCCGGCAAGGCGTCCCAGGCGTTGCGAGGTTCCGTCGTCCAACGTTCGCATCATCCCGACGCCGCCTTCAGGCGCGCGGCCATGCCCGCAGAGAAGATCCTTCAGCTCGTCGCCGTCTCCGGCCGCGGCCCCACTTTGAAGTCGAAACCATTTTATTAAATTGACCAGCGCATTGACGGTGACAGGCGCTCCTGCCATGCTTAACGCGCCCAAACCAACGTATGGTTGCTTGAAGGGATCGTCGTGAGCCAGACCAGGAGCAAAATCGCGCTCGCCACCCTGATCGCACTCGTCGCGACGGGTTGCAGCGGCCAGAGCGAAGGCGACGCCGGCGGCGGCAAGCGCCCGTCCACGGTGAAGATCGCCATGCTGGCCGACCTCACAGGTGGGGCGTCCTTCTGCGGCAAGGCCGCCCGGACGGGCGCCGAGACCGCCGTCAAGAAGATCAACAACGACGGGCTCGCGGGTCCCGGCACCAAGCTCGCGCTCACGGTCAAGGACACGGCGACCAACCCGCGCCAGGCGGCGTCGGCGATGAGCCGGATAGCGGGTGATGACGCGGTCGCGGTCACCTTCGGCTGCGCCAGCCAGGTGGCCCTCGCCGTGGCGCCGGTGGCGCAGCAGTCGAAGATCCCGTTCGTCGCGATGCAGTCCGGGGCTCCAGGTGTGCTCGAGGCGGGAGACTACGTCTTCCGCTCGACGGCGCCGCAGTCGAGCTACCAGAAGCTGGTCGTGGACAAGCTCGTCCCCCGGGGCGTGAAGTCGGCCGCGATCGTGTACCAGAGCGACAACGCCACACTGGTGACGATGGGCGAGAAGATCTACCCCTCGCTCCTGGCGAACGCGGGCATCTCGGTCATCGCACGGGAGAAGTTCCAGGGTGCCGGGTTCGACTTCGCGGCCTTGGCGTCGAGGGTCGCGGGCCGGTCGCCCGACGCGGTGATCATGCTCGGCCAGGGCACGCCCAACGTCACGGTGATCACCCAGCTGCGCCAGGCCGGCTTCCGCGGCACCGTCGTCGGCTCGCAGAGCTTCGAGGGCGGCGTTCTCGCGCCGCTCGGCGGGCTCGCCGACGGCGCGCTGTGGGCGTCGGACTTCAACACCGCCGGGAAGTCGCCGTCCACCCGGGCCTTCGTCGACTACTACCGTTCGGTCAACCGCGCCGAGCCGTCGACCTTCGCGGCCCAGGCATGGGACTCGATGATGCTGCTCGCCGCCGGAGTCAAAGCGGCGCCGAAGGTGGACCGGGCGGGAGTGCGCACCGGGCTGCAGACCGCCGCGGGCGCCGGGGTCGAGGGCGCCGTCGGACGGATCCGGTTCGAGGGCCGCGACGCGCGGGTGCCCGGCCTGGTGATCACCTGGCGGAACGGGCGCGAGCAGCTCGCGGACGCCGCGAACGGGTCCTGACATGCTGCTCTCCCAAGTGGTCAACGCCGTCGTGCTCGGGGGCATCTACCTGCTCTTCTCCGCGGGGCTGACCCTGTCGTGGGGCGTCCTGGACATCCTCAACCTGGCCCACGGTTCGATCTTCATGTTCGGCGCGTTCAGCGCCTACGTCCTGATCCGCGACAGCGGGATGGTGCTCGCGCTGCCGGTGCTGGCACTTTTCGCGGCGGCGGTGGGCGCGCTGCTGTCCGCCGTCCTGCAGCTCCTCGTCTTCGGGCCGCTGAGACGCCGCGCGGACTCGCGCGGGCAGGCCGAGCTCGGCGTGCTGATCGCCAGCATCGGGGCCAGCCTGATCCCGGTCGCCGTCGCGCTGAACCTGGCCGACGCCGAGGTGGTGAACCTGCCCGGGGACGTCGCCCGCACCGCGGTGCACACTCTGGGCCCGATCAGGATCACGACGCTGCAGATCGGAATCGTCGTCCTCGCGGTGCTCCTCGCGGGCGCCCTGGCCTGGTGGATCGCGCGGACGAGATCCGGCCGGGCGCTCCGGACGATCGCCTTCGATCCCCCGACGGCCGACCTGCTGGGGATCCCCGTCGAGCGGCTGTCGCTTCTCACGATGGCGATCAGCGGGGCGCTGGCCGGCGGCGGCGGGCTGCTGCTCGCGGCCAACGCCAACGCCATCGAGCCGCACATGGGCGACGGGCTGCTGCTCAAGGCATTCGCCGTGATCGTCCTCGGCGGGGTGGGGAGCATCGCCGGGGCGGCGGTCGGGGCGTTCGTCCTGGCGTTCGCCGAGACGTTCGCCGTCGCCTACGTGTCCGGCGACGCCCGCGACATCATCGCGTTCGCCCTCATCCTGCTCGTCCTGGTCCTGCGCCCAGAGGGCCTGGTCTCACGCACCGCCTGGCAGCGTGCCTGATGGACGAGACGCTGCTGATGACCGGACTGATCTACTACATCGTGGGCCTGGCGTTCCAGGTGGTGCTGCGCAGCGGGGTGTTCTCCCTGGCCGCGGCCGGATTCTGGGGCATCGGCGCCTACACGACCGCGCTGACCGTCCAGGACCTCGGCTGGCCCGTCGCCGTCCTGCTCGCCCTGCTCCTGGCCGCCGTGCTGGCCCTGGTCCTGGCCGTGGCGCTGGGCCGGCTGCGCGGACTGTACCTGGGCATGGCCACCATCGCGTTCGACCTGCTCGTGGTGTCCCTGGCGTTCGGATGGGACTCACTCACCGGCGGTGCGCTCGGGCTCTACGGGATCCCGCGCGCCACCACCCCATGGCTGATCGGTGCTTTCGCCGGGCTCGCGACACTGGCCGTCGCCCTCGTGCAGTCATGGGCCGGCGGCCGCTTCGTCGACGCGCTCCGCACAGACGAACCGCTCGCCCGATCACTCGGCATCGAAACCGGGCGGCTGCGGGTCTCGATGAGCGTGCTCAGCGCCGTCCTCGGGGCCCTGGCGGGCGCGCTCATCCCGCTGACCTTCGGCATTCTGGGCCCCGGTGACAGCGGCTTCTCGCTGGTCGTGCTGGGCCTGACCATCGTGGTGATCGGCGGATCCGGGTCCTGGGTCGGGCCCGCCGTCGGCGCGCTGGTCGTGACGGTGCTGCCCGAGCTGCTGCGCTTCGTGGAGGAGTGGCGCGACGTCGTCTACGGCGCCCTGGTCATCCTCATGGCGCTGTTCGCCCCGTCCGGACTGATCGGGATGGCAGGGCGGTGGCGGACCAGGGGCCGGCGCCCGGGGAACGCTCCGGCATCGACTTCGGAAGGTGTGGCATGACGGCGCTGCGATGCGAGGACGTCGCCGTGCACTTCGGCGGGGTCAAGGCCGTCGACGGCGTCGAGTTCACCGTCCGGGCGGGAAGTCTCTGCGGGCTCGTCGGCCCGAACGGCTCCGGCAAGACCACGCTGCTCAACGCGATCTCCGGCCTCGTCCCGCTGACCCGCGGCCGGATCACCGCCGGCGGCGAGGCCGTCTCCGGCCGCGCGGTCCCGCACATCGCCAGGTCGGGGATCCGCCGCACCTACCAGGCGATCCGGCTGGTCCCCGGACTGACCGTGCTGCAGAACGTGATGCTCGGTGCCGACGACGGGCGCCGGTTGCTCGACGGGCTCGTCCGCCCGCGGCGAGCGGCGCGGGCCGACCGCGAGTCCCGGGACCGCGCCCGGGAGGCGCTGGCCCGGGTCGGCCTGACGGGGCTGGAGAAGAGCCTGCCCGGCGCACTGCCCTACGGCCACCAGCGCCGGGTGGAGATCGCGCGGGCGCTGGCCGCCCGGCCGCGCCTGCTCCTGCTCGACGAGCCCGTCGCGGGGATGTCGCCCGTCGAGCGCACCGAGATCGGTGATCTTCTCACGAGCCTCCGCGACGACGGGATGACCCAGCTCCTCGTCGAGCACGACCTGGAGATGGTCACCCGTCTCACCGACCACCTCGTGGTGGTGGACTTCGGCCGCGTCATCGCTGACGGCGACCCCGCCACCACGGTTCGCGACGACCGAGTGAGGGAGGCCTACCTTGGCCGACGACACGATCCGGCTGCAGATCACGGAGCTGGTGGTGCGCTACGGGGGCGTGACGGCGGTTGACGGGATCGGCCTGACCGCACGATCCGGCCGCGTGCACGTGGTGCTCGGCTCGAACGGCGCCGGCAAGAGTTCGGCGATGCTCGCGACGTGCGGCAGCGTGCGCCCGGCGGGCGGGCGCGTGCTGCTCGACGGGAAGGACGTCACGGGACGCCCGGCCTGGCGCATCGCCCGGGCGGGGATGGTCCTGGTGCCGGAGGGGCGCCGGATCGTGGCACCGCTGTCGGTCGAGGAGAACCTGCTGCTGGGCGGGTACCCGAACCGCTCGGCCGCGCACCGCGCCCGCACCCTGGCCGAGGTCTACGAGATGTTCCCGGTGCTCGCGACCCGCCGGAGCTCCCCTGGCGGCCTGCTCAGCGGCGGAGAGCAGCAGATGCTGGCGTTCGGCCGGGCCCTGATGGCCGACCCGCGCGTCATCCTCCTCGACGAGCCGTCCATGGGTCTGGCCCCGATCATGGTGGACACCGTGATGGACGCGGTGCGCCGGATCGCCGACCGGGGCATCGCGGTGGCGATGGTGGAGCAGAACGCGACGGCGCTGGAGATCGCCGACGAGGCGTCCGTCCTGGAGCGGAGCCGGGTGGTCTTGTCCGGTCCCGCCGCGGACCTCAAAGCCGACCCCCGGCTCGAGCGGGCCTTCCTCGGCCTGTCGGGGCGCGGCCGGGACGACGCGTGACCGGCAGGATGGCCCCGCCGCTCGGCGTCCCGGCACGGGTGGAGCCGCGCGCGTCGGCGATCGACGGCCGGCACGACGCGGACTTCCCGAGCCTGTCGCGCCGAATGCGGTCCTGAAGGTCGGAGGACAAGCGCCGGTCAGTGCCCGTGGTGTTCCCGGAGGCCCGCGCGGCCTCCCGGCCGGCCGGTACCACGACCTGCGCAACCCGGGCGGCGCGCGCCCCTGGCCTGCGGATGGACGGCCGCGCCGGCCCGGATCCGCCGGCTCGCCCGCCACCACCGCCCGGGCCGGTCGCATCACCCGAGGGCAACCGAATGTAAGGTTGGGCGCGTGGTGAACAGGAGGCGAGCCCCGCGTACGGACACCGCCCCGCCGTTCCGGGCGGACGACGGGCGCTGGCAGGAACTGCTGGAGATATCCGCCCGCATCTTCGCACGCAAGGGGTACCGGTCAACGACGCTGCAGGACATCGCCGACGAGTTCGGCGTGCTCAAGGGCAGTCTCTACCACTACATCCGCAGCAAGGACGACCTGCTGTTCGAGGTCATCAAGTCGGTGTTCGGCGACGGGCTGCAGAACCTGCGGACGCTCGCCGAAGCGGATCTCGATCCCGTCGAGCGACTGCGTGAGGCCGTGCGGGGCCACGTCCTGCACCTGGTCGACAACCTGGACGAGACCACCGTCCTGCTCCACGAGTTCGACCAGCTCTCCGACGCTCGGCAGACCAAGCTGGCGATCCGCGAATACCAAACGATCTTCGCGCACCTGATCGCCGAGGCGAAATCCGACCCCCGGGTCAAGCCCGACATCGATCCCGAGCTCACCGCGCTCGCGGTGCTCGGCACGGCCAACTGGATCTATCGCTGGTTCCGGCCGGACGGCAGGCACACGGCGGTCGAGATCGCCGATTTCTACGCGGAGTTCCTGGTCGACGGGATGCTGGTCTGCAACGAGCACCCGCCGCCCGCAGCGCACGGCGTCCGCCGCTGAACGTCCGCCGTCAACCGATCCGCATTCTTCCGGTCCGAGCCGCGGCGGCCCGGACCTGAGCCCCGGCGCAACGCGCTCATGACCTTTGGGGACACCACGTGACGCCTCTGGCCAGAGCGCCCAAACTACCGTATGGTTGTTATCGTGGGATGATCTACCTGGGCGAAGGCGTTGACGGTGCGTACGGACGCCCCGCCAGCCCTCCCCCTCGCCGTCCACACCGCTGACACACCCGACCGAGAGGGGACCGCCTCCGTGCGTGCCGCAGTCGCCACCAAGTTCTCCCAGGACGCCTCCGCATCCGCGGTGGAGGTCGTCGACCTCGACGAGCCGACGCCCGCGACCGGGCAGGTGCTCGTCACGGTGAAGGCCGCCTCGTTGAACCACCACGACCTGTGGAGCCTGCGCGGGGTCGGAGTACGTGAGGACCGGTTGCCGATGATCCTCGGTTCGGACGTCGCCGGCGTCACCGACGATGGCCGGGAGGTGATCGTGCACGCGCTCGTGGCCGACCCCGCTCGGGGCGGTGGCGATGAGCTGCTCGATCCGCGGCGGGGCATGCTCGCCGACGCCCTGCGGGGCGGGCTGGCGGAGCGAGTCGCGGTGCCCGAGCGCAACCTCGTCGACAAGCCCGCATCACTGAGCTTCGAGGAGGCGGCCTGCCTGCCCACCGCCTGGCTGACCGCCTACCGCATGCTGTTCGTCCGGGGCGCCGGGCGTCCGGGACGGACAGTGCTGGTGCAGGGGGCGAGCGGAGGCGTCGCGACCGCCGCGATCGCTCTCGCCCGGGCCTCGGGGTTGCGGGTATGGGTCACCGGCCGTACCCCCGAGAAGCTCGAGAAGGCCCGTGCCCTCGGCGCCGACGCCGGCTTCGCCACCGGCGCGCGCCTCCCGGAGCGGGTCGATCTCGTCGTCGACACCGTCGGCGAGGCGACCTGGGAGCACTCCCTGCGCTCGGTGCGGCCGGGCGGTACCGTCGTGGTCGCCGGAGCGACGGCAGGCGCCTCCGTCACCACCGACCTCTTCAAGGTGTTCCTGCAGCACATCACCATCCACGGCTCCTCCATGGGCAGGCGCGAGGAACTCGTCGACCTCCTCGCCCTTTGCGACGCCCGAGGCGTCCGGCCGCACATCGACTCGGTGTTCCCGCTGGAGCAGGCACCCGCCGCGTTCACGAGACTGACGTCGGGCAGCACGTTCGGCAAGATCGTCGTCGTGCCCTGACAGCCGCTGGTCTCCGCCGACGCGCTTCGAGAACGGCGGACAGGCGGATGTCGAGGGACGGCAACCGCGATCAGTGCGGCCCTTGCGACTCGGTCGCCTGTACTTCGCGGCAGCCCCCTCCCCCGGCGTCAGTTCCCGATCGTTCAGAGGGCGCCTGGCCCGCGAGCGAGCCTGCGCGCCGGCCGAACCCGACGCCCAGCCGACCTGGTACTGGCAAGACCATGGCGGGTGACCCGGCCAGTCTCATCGCAAGCCCGCGGGCCCAGATCCCCGAGCGGCACAGGGGGGGCCTGGCGGAACCGTTGCGCCGCCACGGTATGCCCAGACGCCGAGGGCGCGATGATGACCGAGTTCGCGGCGAACGTCGCCCGCCGGGGTTCCGGCGCTGCTGGACGTCGAACCCGCCATCCACACCGCCGCTTCGATAGCGTCGACGCGGTCGCCCGCGCCTCCGGCGTCGGGAAGCAGTCGATCTACCTGCGCCGGCGGAGGAGCCGCTGGCCGACGTTCTGGAGGCCCGGGCAGCGACGATCGCCGACGCGGGATCTTTGCGCGGGGACCTCGTCCGGCTCGCCCGCCAGATCATGGACCTCTACCTCGGGGACCGGCATGAGGCCGTGCTGCGCCTGGATGTGGAGGCGCGGCGCATTCCGGAGATCCGGCGGCACTGGGAACAGCTGAGAGAGTCGCAGGTGCCGGCCGCGCGAGCCATGGTGCGGCGGGGCATGGGGTGAGGTGCCGAAGGACACCTCGGTCACGCTCCTGTCCGACGCCCGCTGCGGAGGCGTCGTGACGATCCCCCAGGCACTCGAGCCCAGAATGCGGGCGCCTACGCCGAGGAGTCGGTGGACTTCCTCCTCACCCCGCCCCGCGAGGAAACCTGAGCCGAGCGTTCGGTGCACGCGAGCATTCCGCCGACCAGCAGGTCTGCATACTGGTCCGCGACCTCCTCCGGCGCCCGGACGCCAGGGCGGTACCAGCGGTGCACCCAGTTCGCCGCGCCGAGCACCGCGAGGGCGGCGAGCTTGGGGTCGACCTCCGGCTTGACCCGTGCGTCGGCCTTCGCATCGGCGATCAGGTCGGCAATGATCGTCTGGTACTCGCGGATCGGCAGAGCGGCGCGGTGCTCGTCGGAGAGCTGGTCGAACTCGTGCAGGAGCACCGTGGTCTCCGCCAGGTTGTCGATCAGGTAGAGCACGTGCCCGCGCACCACGGCGCGCAACCGGTCGAGGGGATCGAGGTCCGCTTCGGCGAGACCGCCGAGGCTGCCCAGCCCCTGGACGAAGACGGAGCGGATGACCTCGAAGAGAAGATCGTCCTTGCTGCGTATGTAGTGGTAGAGGCTGCCCTTGAGCACGCCGAATTCGTCGGCGATGTCCTGAAGCCGGGTGGACTTGTAGCCCTTGCGGGCGAAGATGCACGCGGCGATCTCAAGCAGTTCGGGCCAGCGTCCGCCGTCCGCCCGGAAGGGCGGGGCAGTGTCCGTGCGTGGAGTCCGCCTCCTGTTCACCACGTGCCCCGCCTCAGTATCGTCGCGCATCGCCGAGGTCTCCACACCGTGTAGATTACCCAACGATTGGTTGGGCGCCTGCCAGGAGCGGAGGAGGACACCCATGAAATCGGTCGACGGCCTGCACCCGTTCGCCGCATTGCTGCGCCGCCATGTCTTCGCATGGCGGGCCATCACCGACCGGCTCGCCGCCAAGCCCGCGTGAAGGTCAGGGGCAGAGGCCCGGGTGTCCCCCCGGGTGCGCCGACCAGGTGGGCGGCGTGCCGAAGCCGCGATCGGCGCGCCTGTCCACCAGTTCGGCGTCGAGACCGCCGATGTCTCCGAAGTCGGGTGTCAGGTCTGACCCGCGTGGTGGCCGCCGAGGGCCGCCACCCCTCCCCCTCCGTCGATCCGGGTCAGGGCGACACGGCGCCGTGAGGGACATCGCGATACTCCCTTCTCAAGGGGCACGGGGCATGCGGCAGACACGATCCGGTCAGGGGCTCCTGCGTCGCCGCCCGCGTCCGGAGCCACTCGCGCTCCATTCCGTTGCCCAGACCGGTGCCGCCCCGCCGTCGAGCGTGATGAGCGCAACGACGTGGGGCCGTTTGTCCCCGTACGCCAGGGCCTGCCCGACCAGTGGACGCTCCTTCAGCAGGTTCTCGATCATCGAGCGGGCGACGTTCTCGCCACCCGCGGTGATGATGATCTCCTTCTTGCGGTCGACGATCTTCAGGAAGCCGTCCGGGTCCAGTTCGCCGATGTCGCCGGTGTGCAGCCATCCGTCGGCGTCGATCAGGCCGGCGGTTAAGGTAGCCGTTCACCCGACCACCGGCCGTGGAGACGGACCAGCACACCGCGTGGCCGCTCGTCGGGCACCAGGAGCCTCACCGTGGCCGCGTGCCCGCCCGGCGCCGGCACGCATCCCCGCGAGTGCGGCGGTGAGCCCGCGAGCCTCCTGCGGAGTCATCTCATGGATCGGCTTCGTTCCGCTCTGAGCCGGCTCGGTCAACAGTGCGGTGGTCGCTTCGTCAGGGCCATGGGCCGCCTTTCGATCACGGGGCCGAGGGGAAGGCATGAATGGTGCGAGCAGGGCGGAACAGCCGCCCGCCAACGCCCAAGGGTCGGCCTCGTGGTGCGGTCATAGGGAGCGCGGCCGGGTCCCGGCGGTGGGGGGCGGCTGACCGGTACGGCGCACGCGGAGCGCCTCATCACTGGGGTGCCCGGGCGGCGCGCCCGGAGACCGAGGACGAGCGGTCAGTCGTAGATGATGACGCCGCGGATGTTGCGGCCCGCGTCCATGTCCGCGAATCCCTGGTTGATCTCTTCCAGGGCGTAGGTGCGGGTGAGGAGTTCGTCGAGACGCAGATCGCCCCGCTTGTACAGTCCGAGCAGCTTGGGCACATCCACCCGGGCGTTGCAGGTGCCGTAGAGGGAGCCCTGCAACCGCTTGCCGGACATCACGAAGTCGAGCAGGTTCAGATCGATGTGCTCCTGAAGCGCGGGCGCCGCCGAGGTGACCACGAGCGTGCCGCCTTTGCGGGTGAGCACCCCGCAGGGGCCGACGAGGTTCCCGTACCCCACCCCGGCGGTGAGGATGACCCGGTCGGCCATGACGCCTTTGGTCAAGGTGCGGACGAGTTCCGTGGCCTCGTCGAAGTCCTTCGCGGAGTGGGTGGCTCCGAGCCGCTCGGC
The DNA here is from genome assembly GCF_042656285.1 of Actinomadura rugatobispora. Lineage (GTDB taxonomy): Bacteria > Actinomycetota > Actinomycetes > Streptosporangiales > Streptosporangiaceae > Spirillospora > Spirillospora rugatobispora. Next base: position 56,228 of record NZ_JBHSON010000032.1, read on the forward strand.
GGTCTCTCGCTTGAACGGCACCGGGTCCACCGCCACGATCACACTGGCCCCGGCCAGGCGAGCACCCTGCACCGCGTTGACCCCGACACCGCCGGTACCCACGACCACGACGGTGTCCCCGACCTCGGTCCCGGCGGCGTGCACCGCCGAGCCCCACCCGGTCGGGACGCCGCAGCCGATCAGCGCCGCCTTCTCCAGCGGGATGTCCCTGTCGATCTTGATCACGGCCGTGCGCGGCGCGACCACGTAGGGGGCGAAGGTACCCAGGAAGGACATGGCGCCCACCGGCTTGCCCCGCGCGTGGATCCGGTTGGTGCCATCGGGCGCCTTGCCCCCGAGCACGCCCGCACCCACATCGCACAGGCTGCACATCCCGGCCGAGCACCAGCGGCAGGTGCCGCACGAGGGCAGGAAGGTCGTGACCACGTGGTCGCCGACCTCCAGCCCGTGGACCTCGGAGCCGACCTCCTGGATCACCCCCGCGCCCTCATGACCGCCCAGGACCGGAGCCCAGGGCAGCGGGATGTCGCCGGTGTCGAGGTGGGCATCGGAATGACACAGACCCGAGGCCGCGAGTTTGATCAAGACCTCCTCCGGCTTCGGCGGATCGAGCTCGATCTCCTCCACGGTCCATCCCGACCGGGTCCCGGGCTCCCACAGCAGAGCCCCCTTGGTCTTCAGCGCCATCGTCGACTCCTCACCGAACGTGACCATCTTGGTCTCGAAGTAGCCCGCGATCCCTCGGGGCCGCCCTCACGCCCCATCCCGGGCTGACTGAACCCACCGAAGGGCTGGGTGACGCACATCGAGGCGTCGTTCACGAAGATCTGACCCGTCCGGACCTCCCGGACCACGCGCTCGGCCACCCCGGGATCGCGGGTGTAGACCGCGCCCGACGTGTGGTGGACCTCCGTGGCCCCTCGAACGCTCTGCGGGCCGCCGCGACGGCCGCGTCGATGTCGGCGGTCGTGGGAGCGGGGACCTGCGCGACGACCTCTTCGGTGCTGGGGGACACGACGTCGATCCGACCGTCGCCACGTGGAGCGGCCCACTCCCCTCCAAGGTGGAAACGGTTGAGTCTCCGAATCACGGGTTCCAGTGAGCTCGCCGTCACGGATACGCTCCTCTGCGCCGTCTATGTACGTCGATATGCCTCGCAACGGGACGTTGTTACCGATGCTATGAGAGCTGACTCACAGAACAGTTGGATTTGCGCGTCCGATATCTTGCCTTTCCGGGCATGGCCGCACCGGCGCGGCAGGCACGCACGTACCGCGGGTGGCGGTCCCGGTCCCCTGGTTCGGCACCGGGCACGCTCGGCGTCGGCCTGAACTCCGCTCGGAACAGTGCGCCCGGCCCCCGTTCGATGCTCACCGGGCTCGGCGCGACCTCCTCTGCGCCGAGCGGCGGCCGCTCGCGTGGCACGAGACCCACGTCCGCCATGAAGTCCCCGTGCTCGATCACGCCGTAGGGCCGGGCGGTGCCGTAGACGGTCAGGGCACGTGGTGGAAGGATCGTGCGTCCGTCCTGCTGATCGATGGTGGCGCGTCCGCTGTGCTGGACAAGAATTCGATCACGCCGGAGCGCGCCTGCCGGCAGCCGTACCCGCTCTGCAACCGACACGATCCGCATGAGGGGATGTCGTCCACCGCGCTCGCACCGATCGCGGCGCCTCCCGATCGGCGTTGATCTCCAGGGGCGCGACCAGGCGCCCGACGAGCTCCCGCCACCGGTCGCGGTCGGAGCGGACGCCGCTGACGGCCGCCATGGTCAACCCACGGTCGTGACAGCCGGTCCCGAACTTCCGGCGGTCCCCAGTTCCTCCATCAACCGGTCTCTGAGCCGGAACTTCTGGATCTTCGTGGCGGACATCGGCCACTCTTCGATGAAGCGCACATGCCGGGGCACCTTGTATTTGGCCAGGCCCTGGCCGCAGAACTCGATGACCGCTTCCTCGGTCAGGCTCGCCCCCGTGCGCACCTCCACGAAGGCCGCCGGCACCTCGTCGTACTTCGGATCCGGCACACCGACGACCGAAGCGACCTGGATGTCGGGGTGCGTGGTCAGATATGCCTCCACCTCCAGGCAGCCCACGTTCTCCCCGCCGACCTTCAGCATGTCCTTCGTCCGTCCGCGGAAGGTCAGATTGCCGTTGTGATCGATGGAGGCGAGGTCGCCGGTGTTGAACCAGCCTTCGCCGTCAATGCTCGCGGCGGTCTTCTCGGGGTCGTTGTGATAGCCCTGGAAGAGGTTGAACCCGCGTACGTGAATCACACCCACGTCCCCTGGCGGGACTTCCCGGTCGGTGAGCGGGTCGCGGACCTGGGCCTCGACACCGGTGAACGGCTTGCCCGAGGTGATCCGTTCCTCCAGCGGGTCGTCAAGGCGGCCCATGATGGCGACACCGCCCAACTCCGTGGAGCCGTAGCAGCTGACATGGGTGGTGTGGGGCAGCTTCTCCTGGAAGACGCGCAGCTGGTCAGGCGGGCCGACCGTGAGCATGGCGCGTACCCGGCGGAAGGTGTCCGGAGTGTAGCGGGGGTGGTTGAGCAGCGGGCCGGTCAGCGTGGGATAGGCCGGGTAGAGGAGGGTGACCTTCTCCCGCTCGATCATGTCCAGCGCCGCATCCGGCTCGAAGTGGGTCATCGACACCCATGCCGCGGCCGCGTTGAAGACTCCGATCATGGGCGCCTGCGCGCTCACGTGGAACATCGGCAGCGGATTCCACATCCGGTCGGCCTCGGTGACCTGGAAGACCTCCTCGCCGACCGCCTTCCCCAGGCGCACCACGGATTCATGTGTGAGCGGGCAGCCCTTGGGGGCCGTCGTGGTGCCCGACGTGTACATCATGATGTAAGGCATGTCCGGGGTCACCGACCTGGCGGCCGCCCGCACCGACTCGGCGTCGACGTCACGGCCGAGGGCCAGGAACGACTCGCGGGTCAGGAAACCGCGCGCCGAGCGCGTTCCGAGCACGACGGCGCACCGCAACTGAGGCGCGCCGTCGAGCCGTGGCGTACGGCCCGCTTCACCCGCCGCGAGTCCGGCGAACGCCTGATGGAGCCGACCCACGTAATCGACGTGCTCGTCCACCGCATCCGTGGTGAACAGCACCTTCATCCCCGAGTCCGGAACCACGCGCGCGATCTCCCGTGGCGCCAGCCGCGCGTTGATCGGCACGAACAGCGCGCCGACCATGGCGGTACCGAGCATCGTGTGGACGAAGTCCAGGCCGTTGGGCATCAGGGTGCCGACCGCGTCACCCCGCCCGATCCCGAGCGCGGTGAGCGCGCGGGCCACCATGGTGGCCGACTCCTCAAGCCCGCGATAGTCCTGCCGAGCTTCCGGGAATATCAAGCTGTCGTTGTCCGGGTGCTCCCGTGCCGCTCGCTCGATGAGCCCCGGAACCGTCAGAACGGTGTCCTGCATGATCACGTCTCCCGCTCAAACCTTGTCGAGTCGCCCGCTCAGGCCGACAAGAGGACCTCTGCGTCGCCCTCCACGACGACGCGCCCCTCCGCCTCCAGGGTGACCTCGCACCGGACCTTCTCCCCCGCCGCGCCACGTTCCCGTCCGGTGACCCGCCCGTGTGCGCGGACGCTCTGCCCTGCGACGACGCTTCCACTCAGCCGCACGTACAGCCGGATCAGCCGTCCATCGGGAAACGCGGTCCGCACGAGATTCGCCAGCATCGCCATCGTCGACGGCCCCTGGTTGACCTGGCGCTGTGCGATGCCCAGCCGCGGCGCGACCTCCGGATCGAAGTGCAGCGGATTCGGGTCGGCCAGCAGCAGGGCCAGGACCTTCATCTTCTCCGCGTCGACCTCGGCAAGCACCCAGTCCGGCAGCTCTTCGGTCTCTGGAGTCATCCACCCTCTCCTCGCCTCGGCAAGGCGTAGACGTTGCGGACCACCGCATCCGTGCCGCCCCCCGGCCGAACGAGTTCGAACCGCGCGGTGAGCAGGTCGAACTCCCCCATCGTCCTCCCCGACTTGCGCACCACCGATTCGACCGTGCCGGTCACCCGGTACTCCAGCTCGGCCTCGAACTCGCCCGGGAACTCCAGAGTCGACTCGGTGAGCATCGGTCCGTCGGACATCTCCGTCCCCCACATCCGGAACAGCTCGGCGACGCTCACCCCCAGTCCACGCTGGGCCGCGACGAATGCCATCACCGGGTGCGGCGCCTCCTCCGGCGTCGAATAGAGCGCATCGTGCCCCAGCCAGTTCTCGTAGTCGGCGAGGCGCCACACACCGTCCGGGATCGTTTTCCCCACAAGGTGCGCCAGGGGATGCGCGGCGGCGGGAGCGCTCATGAGAACGACCGGGGCAGGCCGAGGCCCTCGGCAATGCCATTACGGGCCATCTCGTTCGTGACCGGCCCGATCCGGAACAGGCGGACATCCCGCCAGTAGCGCTGCATGTCCGTCTCCGCCGAGTACCCCATGCCGCCGAGGATCTGCAGGCCGAGATCCGCCGCCTGCCCGCCGAGCTCGGAGGCCACCACCTTGGCCATGTTCGCCTCCTGCCCGCAGTCCCGGCCCAGCGACTGCAGCCAGGCAGCACGGTTGACCATCAGTTCGGCCTGGTCACGCCACATGGCTATGTCGGCGATGTGGTGCTGCAACGCCTGGAACCGGCCGATCGGGCCTCCGAAGGCCTCACGTTCCATCACATAGCGCAGCGCGTCCTCCAGGACGCCGTCCATGATCCCGACGCAGAAGGAAGAGAGCATGATCCGTTCGTTGTTCAGCGTCGGCAGCAGCATGTACCAGGCTTTGTTCTCCTCCCCCAGCAGGTTCTCCTCCGGGATGAAGACGTCGTCGAGATACACGTCGCACGAGCCCAGGGCCCGCATGCCGACCTTGGGGATCTCCCGGATCGTCACGCCCTCGCTCTTCGCGGGAAGGATGAAGAGCGAAACGCCCTGGTGACGTTTCGCGGTGTACTCGTCGGTCCGGGCCAGCAGCAGAATGTAGTCGGCGACGTGAGACATCGAACTCCACGTCTTCTGTCCGTTGACCACCCAGCCGCCCTCGACCTTCTTCGCACGGGTGCGCATCCCGCCGAGCAGGTCCGTCCCACCGCCGGGCTCGGTGAACCCGATCGCCCATTTCTCTCGCCCCTCGGCGATGGCGGTGAGATGCGTGCGCTTCTGCTCATCGGTGCCATAGATGCCGACGGACTTGCCACCGGCGAACGAGGTGATCCCCCAGACCCAGGTCAGACCGGCCAGCGACCGGGCCAGCCCCCTCGCCAGGATCATCTGCGTCAGGATGTCACCCCCCTGGCCTCCATACTCCTCCGGCAGCCCGATGCCGTGGAAGCCCGCCTGGGTGAACTTGTCCCACAGGGCGTGAGGGAAATTGTGCTCGTCCTTCTCCAACTCCCGCGCCCACTCCTTGGGGACCTCCTGGTCGACCCACTCGTCCACGGTCTTGCGAAAGAGCTGTTGCTGCTCACTGAGCTCGAAGTCCACTGCCAACGCCTCTCATCCGATCGCGCTCCGGTCCTGCCGGCTCGGAGTCTACCCGCCCAGACAACCGTTTGGTAGGGCAGATCGCTCGCCCTGCTCGGCACATGGCAGGTGAAACGTCTCCCACGCCGGACTCTCCAGTGCGCCTTCGGGCCGATTGCACGAAGAAAACGCTGGTCAAGAAGGAGACGGCCGCCGTTGGACGCCGCTACCCGGCGGTGAGCCGCGCTGAGGCGGCCGACACCACCGGGACCGGAACCCGCCCCTCTCACGGCACGACGGCGACCTTGCCGGAGGTTCGCTCGAGTGCACCGAATCGACCCGCGGGTGGAGGGACCGGGCGGACCAGGTCCGGCGCGCCAGTTCGCCCGGGACCCGGCCCATCGCCGAGCCACAGATCGCCCGGTGCCGCACGAACACCCGGGCCTGGTCGGCCTTCATCGCCGGGGTGACTTCCAGCGGCGACGGACACGGCGCCACGCTCGATCCGGATGCCGTACCCGGGAAAGTTGCCGGGAGCGGCGGAAGGAACACGGCGTCTGCAACTGATCCGGCACCACCAGGCCCGCGATACGGCTCGGCTCCCTCGTGGCCGGTGGCCGAGTGTGGCCCCTCGCATACGAACGGTCCCCTACAGGAGGTGCTCATCGTACGCTGGCATTCCGCGTTCAGATGATCGCTGTCCGTCGCTCGGCACCACCTGCCGTGAACGTGCGGTCCTGTGGCTGGTCATCGCTCCCCCTGTGCGTGAGGTCGTCACGAGCCGAGGAGCCTGGTAGTGCAGCAGATGTCCAAGGGCGCCAACATCGACCTGTCCGGCCTGACCACGGCTTCAGGACCGTTCACCGTGGCGTTGAGCTGGACCGATCCTTCCGGTGAGGGCGAGGCCGATGTGTCGGTGCTGCTGGTCGGCGCCGACGGCAGGGTCGGCAGCGACGCCGACTTCGTCTTCTACAACCAGCCGGCGACCCTCGATGAGTCGGTGCGGCTGCTGGGCAAGACGCCTACTGCCACCGGCAGTGAGGATCGCATCCTGGTCGACCTGACCAGTGTGCGGCCCGAGGTGCAGCGCGTGGTCATCGCCGCAAGCCGCTACGCCGCAGCGACCTTCGGCGGCCTCGACGATCTGCGCCTGGCCGTCTCCGACAGCACCGGAGAAGCGCTGCTGGCCTTCGATATCAAGGACGCCGACGCCGAGACCGCATTCATCTTCGGGGAGTTGTACCGCCGGGGCGAGCGCTGGAAGTTCCGGGCGATCGGCCAGGGCTACGGGTCCGGCCTGGCCGGCCTGGCCGGCGACTTCGGCATCAACGTCGACGACAGCGACGAGGAAGACGCACCCCAGGCACAGCCCCGGCCACCCGCCACACCCGACACCGACCAGCCTCAGCCCCCGACTCCTACGGCAGAAGCGGCCGCGCCCATCCCTCAAGCGCCGGTCACGGTCGAGCAGCGCCCCCAGCGGGTGCGGACGACCAAGAAAAGGAAGACCACCGTCCCCAAGGCCGCCAAAGTCAACCTGGCCGAGCACCCTTCCTGGCAGCACGCCCGTCTGTTCCCGGTCACCGGGCTGCGCAACGATCAGGAACGCGAGGCGCGCGCCACCGCAACGCTGCTGGCGGTGATGGCACAGGTGCCCGAGTTCGGCCGCCGTCTCACCGCCCGCTTCAACGCTCCCGCCGGGACGATCCAAACCTTCGCCGAAGCCTCCTTCAAGCACGGCGATGGCAAGGTACGGCCCGACGGCGTGCTGCGCGTGGCACGGGCCGGCCGGATCTGGACCGCGCTGATCGAGACCAAGACCGGTGGCAACCCCCTCAAGGCCGACCAGGTCGAGGCGTATCTGGAGGTGGCGGCCCGGCACGGCTACGAGACCGTGATCACCCTGTCCAACGACCTGGCCCTGGACAACGAGCACCCGCTCAAGGTCGACAAGAAGCTGCTGCGCAAGGTGTCCCTACGCCACCTGTCGTGGGCCGAGGTCGCCCACGAGGCCGAGATGCTCTGCCTCCACGACGGCGTCGCCAACCCCGTCCACGCCTGGCTGCTGAGCGAACTGCTGTACTACCTGCGCCAGGACAACGCCGGCTGTCAGGGCTTCCGCGACATGGGCGCCGCCTGGGTCCCGGTCCGCAACGCCGTCACCTCCAACACCCTACGGCTGGGTGACCGGCGCGCCCTGCACGTGGCCGAGAGCTGGGAGAAGCTGATCCGCCAGCTGTGCCTGCGCCTCAGCGGGCAGACCGGCCTGGCCATCGCCCCGGTCCTGCGCAAACGACGCGATGGAGACGCCTCGGTCCGCCGTCTGCAGACCGTCACCTCCCTGGTGGAGAACGGGAGGATGAGCGCCGAGATTCGCATCCCCAACGCCGGCGGCCCCGTCCTGTTGGAAGCCGACCTGCGCACCGGTCATATCGAGACCACCGTCGAGATCCCCGCGGCTGAACGCGCCCGCTCCCTCACCCGCGTCCAGTGGCTGCTACGTCAGCTGAACGACGCCCCACCCGAGCTCCGCGTCGAAGCCCTCACCCCTGGTCACAGAACCGGCCCCTGCGACCTGCTGAAGAACCTCATCGCCGAACCAGGCCTGCTCGTCCCCGAAGACGCCGAACAGATCGATTCCTTCCGGTTGACTCTCGCAACCGGCATGGGCACCAAGCGCGGCATCGAAGAGACCGGCTTCGTCCGCAGCGTCGACACCGCCATGGACCGCTTCCACCAAGAGATTCTCCACGTCATCAAACTTGAGACCACGACTGCCGATCCCAAACCAGCCGGCTGATCTCTTCGCCCGACCCGCAGGACGCCACTGGCGGCCCGCGGTCGTGAACACCTCGACCAGTTCCTTCTTCTGGGTGTCCACGCTGATGACCGGCTGCCCCGCCCTCTGGTGGTCGTTGACCTGCTCGTTGAGGTAACGGAACTGAGCGTCCCGGTCCGGGTTCTGCTTGCCCTCCAAGGTCTTGACGCTGCTCTGGAGACTGAACCCCTCTTCCCGCAGCAGGTCAACGACCCTGTCCGCGCAGACCTGGTGGCCTTGGTCGGTCAATGCCCTGGCCAACGACAGCGTCGTCCAGCGAAGCGGCGACATCGGGTCCCCGCGCATGTCCAGTTCCACCCGGGCCGGCAACGCCGGTCGCGGCCCCGGGTCGATCTCGACCAAGCCCGATGGCACGCGCGGCGGTCTCGAGGCTGATCGTGGTGGGAAGGGCGAGAAGCTCCTCCTGGCTCATCTGCTTCATGGCTCAGACCCCCTTCCTTAGGCTGTTGAACCATCTCGCCCTCTGCCCGAGGCCGTGGGTGCCGTTTCGCCGGCGATGTTGCGGGACGGCGGTGCACCGGCCGCCAGCGGCAGGCCCGCGCCGCGGACATGGTCGATCGCGCTTCGCGCTTGGTTGACCGCTTCGCCACAGACGAGCGTGAAGGATGCAGCGGCTGAAGGCGCCGAGCGACTCCTCGAGATTCGCGCCAGGGTCATGGACGAGGCGCCCGTCCGCGTGCTGGCACGCCAGGAAGCGCTCGATTTGCGTAGGGTTGATCAAGGCCGGAGGCGGCTGCCGAGACGGCGTCCAACACCGGGTGGACGGTCGCCACCGGTGAAGCCGCCTGGTTCACCGACGGCCCGGTTCAGCGACCGGACGGCTCTTTTCAGTTCGTGGGCGATTGCTCGGTCTCGAAATCCTTTTGGGTGTTACTACCGCTGTTGGCTCGGTCGTTGGTCATGAGTGCGCTCCTTGAGGTGCAGGCCCTCCTTCGCTGGTCCGCAGGGACCTTGAGGAGCCATCGTCACGATTCGCCTCGACGCAGCCGTCACCCGGCGACATCGGCATAGACCGCACGGACGAGCGGCGCGAACGGGTGCTGGCTGTGGTGGCGTTCGTCGAAGAACTCGTTGTGGCAGATCATGACGGCGAGTTCCGCGTCCAGGTCGGCGAAGCCGAGAGCTCCCCCGGCTCCGGGGTGCCAAAGGACGCGGCCGCCTCCGAACCCCAGGACCTCGCGGTAGGCGGGAACCGATCCGCCCACCATGAGTCCGCCGGCCCCGATCACCGCTCGCGGACCGGCGATCGATCCGGCTTCGAAGGTACACGCCCGACGATCGAGGAACGTCGCAATGCGGTCGGCGGCCAGCAGACGCGTTCCGGCGAGCTCACCGCCCTGGGCGTACGCGGCCCACAATCGCGCAGCCTCTCGTGCGGTCACCCACGCACCGCTCGGGTCGATCCGATCCCGGTACTCGGGGGTATTGATCTCGTGATCCGCCGTGACCGTGAACGTCATCGGCTCGCCGCTGAGAATGTCGCCCCGCATGACGGCGAGGCGATGCTCCACACCGCCGGGAAGCCGGTGCCACACCCCCGAGACGCCAAGGGGCTCGTGGACCTCGTCGCGCACGAGATCTTCGAACGACCGGCCCGCCGGGTCCACCCGGCGGGCGATCTCTCCGACGACGTAGCCCCACGTTCGTGCGTGATAAGTGCTGCGCTGGGCCGGATCGTCGCTCGGCGCTGAGCGCGCCAACCGGTCCGCCATCCACTCCCAGTCACCCAAGAGCTCAGGAGTGGCGTCGCCGGGGAGCCCGGCCAGACCGACGCGATGCGTAAGGGCGTCGCGAACCGTGAACGAATCCTTGCCCTGCGCGCCGAACTCCGGCCAGATCGACGCGATGGTCTGGTCGTAGTCGATCAGGCCGCGCTCGACCTGCACATGGAGCGCGGTGGCCGTCGACACCTTGCCCGCGGACGCGACCCAGAAGATCGTGTCGGAGTCGACCTTTCGCCCGCCCACCGACATCTCACCGACACTGACATCGAGGACCAGTTCACCGCGGTGATACACGGCGACCTGCAAACCCACCTCGCCGCTGGAGAGCGCCTCGTCGATCGCGCTTCGCACTGCACTGCCCATCGTGGGCTCCATCCTGTTCATCGTCGCGGTCACGTGGCTGTATTCGTCGTAGCACTACTGGGTCGAGGTGGATCGGGATCGGACCAGGGTGGCCGACGCGACTTCAACGAGTCCGGCGCCGCAGAGGCCATCAGCACCGCCGGTTCCCGTAGCAGCGTCGTCGCTGCGTTCTCAGCGCCGCTCCTTGGTCCTCAGGGACGCGGAAGTCCCGCGACCGAGCACCGTTCGATGCACCCGAAATTGTGGGTCACCGGTCTGCTCTCCAGAACGTGATCTGTAACGTAGATCACTACCCTAGGATGACACAAGCCTTCCAGGTCGTTCACCCCTGGGCCGTGTGTCATGGCCGGGCGATCTGCTTGACAGAACAAAGTCTGTTGAACAGAATCAATGCTGCTTAGCCCGAGGACCTCGTGGCGCAAGCTCGCCGCGGCCCATCGGTTGCGGGTTCAGTCGATGGACGGCAAGGCGAAAGGCTGCGGACATGACCTTCCCCGGGGACTCCGGCACCCATGTGTCCCCCCACGCGGACGCCGACGTGCTCATCGTGGGGTTCGGCCCCGTGGGCCAGACACTGGCCGGCCTCCTTGGGACGTCCGGACATCGCGTCATCGTGTGCGAACGACGACAGGGCCGCTATGAGACCCCCCGCGCGGGCCACTTCGATCACGAGATCATGCGCATCTTCCAGTCCCTGCACATCGCCCACCAGGTCGAACGCATCGCCGACCCGGCGCGGCTGTATGAGTTCCTCGACCCCGGCGGAGAGGTGCTCGCGCGCCTGCCGCGCGAGTGGGACGCTCCGTCCGGATGGGACGCGTCATACCACTTCTACCAGCCGGAACTCGAGGAGATCCTGGATGCGGCCATCCGCGAGATTCCCACGGTGGACGTGCGTTTCGGTGCAGCGGTGGTCGATCTCCGCCAGGAGACCGACCACGTGGCAGCGACCCTGGAGGACGGTGCGGTCGTCACCGCGCGTTACGTCGTCGGCGCGGACGGCGCCAACAGCACGGTCCGCCGCCTTTGCGAGATCCGCACCGAGGACCTCGGCTTCCGGGGCGACTGGCTGGTCGTCGACGTCCGCCCGCGGCCGGGCGCCCGCCCACTGGACATCCCGCACACGGGCCAGGTTCTGAACCCGGCCAGGCCGAACCACATGGGCCGTGTCGCGCAGCGCTACTTCCGCTGGGAGTTCATGCTCGTCGACGGCGACGACCCCGCCGAGGTGGTGACGGCGCAGCACGTCTGGAAGCTGCTCGAACGGTGGATCGGTCCGGACGAGGGAGAGCTGATCCGCCAGACCGTCTACCAGTTCAGGTCCGTCGTGGCCGACACGTTCCGCGCCGGATCGGTACTGCTGGCCGGTGATGCCGCGCATGTCATGCCGCCCTTCCTCGGGCAGGGCATGAGTTCCGGCATCCGCGATGCCGCGGCCCTCGCGTGGATGTTCGATCTCGTGCTGAGCGGTTCCGCGGCCCCGCGGCTACTCGACCTGTACACGGCCTCCCGGCGGCCGCAGGTCACGGCCTACATCGAGGAGTCGGTGCGGATCGGGACGGTCGTCTGCGAGACGGACCCCGTCCGCGCGGCGGAGCGTCGCAAGTCCCTGCAGTCGGCCACCGAGCTCCCGCCCCCGTTCGAGCCGCCCGTCGGGGCGGGTTTCATCGCCGGGCAGGCGCTGGCGGGGCGCCTGGGCGTCCAGCCGCTCCTGCACACGGACGACGGTACGATCAAGCGGGCTGACGACGTCTTGGGGACTGGGTTCACCCTGTTCAGCCTCGTGGATCTCGACGAGGCAACGAGGGCCCTGGCCGCCGGGCTGGAAGACGCGATCGGGCTGCGGACGGCGGTCGTCGGCACCGTGCGGGGCCTTCAGGAGGAGGGCGAAGCGCTCAGCGGCTGGATGAAGGAGGCCGGCGTCGTGGCCGTGCTGGTCCGTCCGGACTTCTACGTCTACGGCACCGCGACCGAGGCCGATGAACTGCCCGACCTGCTCGCGTCTCTCCGTCCAGCGCTGTCACTGACCTGAGAATCCGCCGACCGGACTTCGCCACGGACCAGTTCGACCCATGGCCGGCACCGTCTGCTTCGACTCCGTGCCGGCGGCCTGCAACGATCTAACTCAGTGACGCGCCTAGCTGGTCGGCGGCCTGCAGCAGCACTGGCACATGCTCGGCGAGCTTGTCCTCTGTCAGGCGCACCGACGGTCCGGAGATGCTGACGGCGGCACGCGCGTTGCCGGCGGCATCGCGCACCGGAACGGCTAGGGCGTGCAATCCGATCTCGCTCTCGCCGAGGTTCATGGCATAACCCTGACTCCGGACGATCTCGAGCTCGTCCTCCAGCATGCGCCGGCTCTTTTTGGCCGCGGTCGTGCCTCCGCGGATCCGGCTGCTCGGGTAGCGCTCCCGTAGCTGCTCGCGGGTCAGCGCCGCGAGCAGAACCTTCCCGGCGGCGGACGGGTGCGCGGGCGCTCGATCACCAGTGCGTTCCGCGGCCCGGATGGCGAAGGTGCCCTCCACGCCGTCCAGGAACACAATCGTCGAGCCGTCCAGGATGATGAGGTGGATGGTCTCGCCCAGGTGCTGGCGGAGCCGCTCGAGCGTGGGTCGCGCAACGGCCCGCAGGTCGGTCGCGCCGATGACCGCCACGCCGATCTGGACGAGCTGCGGGCCCGCCGCGTAAACACGCGTGGGCTTCTGCTGCAGCAGTCCCTGGGACTGAAGCGTCGTCAACATGCGGTGGGCGCTGGATCGCGCGATGCCCAGTTCCACAGCGACCTCGGCCACCCGCAGGTCGCGCCTATCGCGAAGCATCAACAGAACACGTGCGGCGTTCTCGACCGACTCGATCGGATAGTTCGCCGGCGCCGACATGGGGCCCCCTGGTCGTGAAGAAGGAACGCCACGGACGCGGTGGCCGCACCAGAGTATCACGAGACGGCCGATTCGTTCCGCACTGCAGAACTTCGTCTGGCCGACCTGTCTATGGGGCAGACCTGACGGACGCTCGTGCCGACCTTTGAGGATATGCCTGAGGGGACGATCGGCTTCGGAATCTGACGCAGGCGCAGAGCGCTGTCCGGCCGGCGGAGACGGCCGTGGCGCCGAGCCCGTGGGTCTTTCGCGGCAGGACGACGCGGCCCGGCACCTGCGAAACGCGCGCAGGAAGTTCTGTTGCGAAGAACATAGACCGTAGGACAGAATATCGACAGAGCTCAGCCGTGGCGTACCGGCAATGCCGAGCCGCAGCGTTCTGAGGTTCAGCTCGCCAGCCCGACCGGCCCATCGCCGTAGCACCCAGCGCACCAGCAGGATCGATGGCGGAAGGACGCCAGTGGCATGAACAAGACCGCAAGCTCCGTCCGGCGGAAGGTCGCCGAACTCGGCCACGTCGGCCTTCGATGCTTCGACGTAGAGAAGCAACTCGAGTTCTACACCGAGGTCCTGGGACTGGTCGTCACCGATCGCGACCCCGCCCTCGGCAACTACTTCCTCTCCGCTCGTCCTGACGCCGAGCACCACGAACTCCTGCTGGCGAAGGGGCGTGACGTCGCTCCGGACGGCCTGCTTCTCCAGCAGATCTCCTTCCGCTGTGAGACCTTCGAGGACGTTGTCGGCCTGTACCGCCAGTTGAAGGAGTATGGGGCGACGTTCGACATGATCGTGTCTCACGGCAATGCCGTCGGGGTGTACTTCTTCGACCCGGAAGGCAACCGGGCCGAGGTCTACTGGCGGACAGGGCTCGTCGCGCGCCAGCCGTTCATCGAGAACATCGACATCGAGACCCCGGCAGACCAGCTGATGGACGCCATCCGTGCCTCGGTCGAGAAGTTCGGTGCGAGCGGCTTCACCGAGGAGAGCTACGTGCGTTGGACACGTGACCAGGCAGGCCAGATCGATGTCGTCACCACATTGGAGACAACCAAGTGAAGTTCGTCCGATTCTCCGGTCCTGACGACCGGATCCAGGTGGCAGTCGTTGTAAGGGACCGCTTCCGCGTCCTCGCCGGCGTCGAAGACCTGCTCCCGCTGATCGAGTCCGGCGAAAGCGCGCTCCTGGACGCAGGCCGCGCGGCCGAGAAGGCCGGTGAGGAGGTCGACCCGGCGGAGACGCAGATCCTCTCGCCGCTCGCAACCCCACCTACCTTCCGTGATTTCTATGCGTTCGAGCAGCACGTTCGCGCGGGCAGGGCCTGGCGCGGACTGGAGATGGACCCGACGTGGTACCAGATCCCCGTCTTCTACTTCTCGAACCCCTACGCCTTCCGGGCGGACGGTGACATTCCGATGCCCCCGGGAGCGTCGAAGTTCGACTTCGAACTGGAGGTGGCCGCCATCGTCGGCAAGGCTGGTTCGAATCTCACCGTCGAGGAGGCCGAGGACCACATCATCGGCTATTGCGTGCTGAACGACTGGAGCGGCCGTGACGTTCAGCATCGCGAGATGACGTTGTCACTGGGCCCGGTCAAGGGCAAGGACACCGCGACAGGCCTAGGCCCGTACCTGGTGACAAAGGACGAGCTCGCCCCGTACGCCACCGCCACCGGCTTCGACCGCGCCATGACCCTGACGGTCAACGGGCGTCTGTACGCCGAGGCGAACTGGTCCGATGTCCACTGGTCCTTCCCGCAGATGGTCGCGTACGCCGCACGCGGAACCGAGGTCCGGCCGGGGGATGTCATCGGCTCGGGCACGTGCGGCACAGGATGCATCCTCGAGCTGTCGCGGACGCACGGCGAGGAGAAGTACCCGTGGCTGAAGCCGGGTGACGAGGTGGTCGCGACCATCGAAGGACTCGGAAGCCTGCGCAACACGATCGTCGACGCCGACCCTGTGCATCCGCTGGACCGTCCCTAGTGGTGGCTCGGCTCGACCTGGCCGCGAGCGGGGGCTTGGAGGACGCGCAGTTGGAGCGCGAGGAGGATGTAGTGCCCCACCAAGGTGGTGAGCTCGAACAGCCGCGCGAGGCCGATGGTGCGGTGGAGCTCGTCGAATGTCAGGACCGGCAGGTCCCCGTCGTCCGCCCTGCGCACGGCGTCCGCCACAAGGGCCTCATGGGCGTTCAGAGAGCAATCGCCGACGCGGATGTCGAAGAGCTGCCCTCCGGTCAAGCCGACCGAACGGGCGATGGGCTCGTGAGCGAACCGCTCGAAGTCGGCGTCCCGCTGCGCCGCGACGGCCAGGATCGCATTCTCGCGCGCCCCGTCCGGCACTCCCGCTCGTAGTGCAGGGCGCACCAGCGGCCTGCAGCGCATGACCACGTTGGAGCGACTCCCAGGCAGCCTCGTCCCTCGACCGTCCGTGCCAGTCCCGCCTGCGAAGACCGGCGGCCGCCGACGATGGTTTCGTACAGGATCGAGCTCGGCTGGCAACAGCTTCGGCTAGTCGGCATAGGTCGCCGGCCCTTGGAGGTCGAGCGGAAGCGCAGCGCGTCGATGCGCTGCTCCGCCGATGCAACGGAGCACATGCTATTCCTCGCCAACCCTAGGAGTTTTCGTGCGTGTCACCGAGCCGGATGACGTCCTGATGGGCACCCCTGATGAGATGGAGGACGCGGCCAAGCAGCGCGCCGCTCTGCTCCGATCCATGCCCCTGACACGAATGCTGGACTACGGCATGGATCATTGGGACGCCACCGAGCTGACCGGCGCCCCGGCGTCCCAGGCCTGGGACGAGGCCGCGGCCCTGCTGGCCGACACCCAGCTCGAGCGGGCGCAAGCGGCCGCCGCGCGAGGCGACGTCGAAACCGCGGTCAGCTGCTACCGTCGGGCGACCGCAGCCCTGGTCTTCGCACAGATGGCCTACAACCACGACACTGCCGAGAAGCGTTCGCTGTACGAGCGACTCTCCCGCGCCTACCAGGACGCGGCCGAACTCGACACCGACCTGCGTGTCGAACGCCTAGCGGTGCCGTTCGGCACAAGCCACTGCAACGCCTGGCTCGTCCGCCCCAGGACGGAGGGTCCGGAACCCACGGTCGTCATCGTGGGAGGTCAGAGCGGATGGGGCCCGGCCTACCACCGCCAGGCCGAGGCGCTCGCCCGACGCGGAATGTCCACCGTGCTACTCGAGGCCCCCGGTCAGGGCGAGACGCGAATCGTCAACGGTCTTCATTTCGACAAGCACTCCGACGGTGCCTTCAGCGCAACGCTCGACCTCGTGCAGAAGCGCACCGGTTTCGATGGCCCGTTCGGCGTTTGGGGAAACAGCTTCGGAGGCCTGATGGCCGCGCGCGCCGCGGTTCACGACAGCCGCTTCGGTGCCTGCTGCGTCAACGGAGCGCCCGCACGACCGGTGCCGGCACCGTTCCGCACGGCCGGCGAGCAGTCGCGGGCGCTCCTGGGCGTCGGCAGCGACGAGGACGTCGCGACCATCTTTCGCACGCTCTGGCTCGACCCCTACGTCGACCGGATGTCAGCGGCCTTGCTGGTGCTGCATGGCGCCGACGACCCCCTGATCACGCTCGACCAGCAGAAGGCGTTCCTGGGGCTGTCGTCCCAGTCCTCGCTGCGCGTCTGGGACGACGGCGAGCACACCATCTACAACCATTCCGCCGAACGCACGGAGTTCGTCGGCGACTGGTTCCGTGCCCGGCTCAGTCGCAGCTGATTCAGACGCGACCGACGATCCTGCCCGGCATGGCAGGCCGAGCCACTGATGGCCACCGACAACGACATCAGCCACATCTCACGTGGTGAGGACAAGGCGCCGGCCGGGTCCGGTGGGCGCGGTCCAGCCCTGTTCGACCTTCGCCTGGGGCATTGGTAGTGGTTCGATGGTGAGGGCGCCGCTGGAGATCTGAGTGGCCAGGGCGGGGAGTTGGGCGAGGAACCCTGCGGTGGTGATCGATCCCTGCCCGCTGCCCATGATCTGCAGGTTCGCGGCTCGTAGCAGGTATGACGGAAGGTCGATGTCGGGGCCGGCGACGGAGCCGATCTGGATCCAGGTCAGGCGCCTGGCCCGGTCGGTGCCGGCTTTGGCCAGGGCGGGCATCGCCTGCTCGGCCGGACGCCCCCACAGGTAGTCGACGTCGAAGTCGGCTGCGGCCTTGCCGAGGCCGTGGGCGATGTCGGCGTCCTCTCCGTTCAAGGACACGACCTCGTCGGCGCCCAAGCCGGTGAACAGCCTCAGGCGGTCGGAGTCGCGGCCCGCGCCCAGGTGGCGGGCGGCTCGGTGCGGCGGGCGATTCGGCGGAGCCGCTGGCGTTCGGTGGCGACGGGCTTTGGCAGATGCGTCAGTTCGGGACAGGAAAGAGAGGGCAGGCAGGCGGCGCATCTACGTGTGGCGCAGGCAGGACCTCATCGACAGCGGCCGGCTTCCCGGCACCACTTCGCCGCCTGGCGCGTGGCCGGCGGCGATCTGGGCGATGATCGGGTCGTCCAAGGCCCACGTATGAGGCCGTTTCCGCTGAGATGGTCCGGGCCGCTGTCACGGCGTCGCCGACGGGTCGCGCGATGGTCTACCGAGCGTCAGTCGGATCAGCAGTGGGGCCAGGAAGGCCATCCCGAAGAGCCGAAGGCTCTGCACGCTTGAGATCAGGGGCAGGTTCGCATGTGTGGAGGTGGCCGTCGCCACCACCGCGTTGATCCCGCCGGGCGTCGTGGCCAGGTAGGTGTCAGCGAACGGTATGCGGGTGACGGCAGAGATGGCCCATGCCGACGCTCCACAGGCCGCACTGACGGTCACGCTGCCGACCAGGGCGAGCGGAAGGATCCGGCGCAGCCGCCACAGGGTCTGGCGGGAGAACCGCAGGCCGACATCGAGCCCGATCATCGTGAACAGCAGGGTCCGCAGCGTCCCGCTGGGGGCGAACCCGTGCACCGCGCCGGTCGCGGTGAGCGCTGCGGAGACCAGCATCGGGCCCATCATGGCCGGACTGGGCAGCCTCATTCGGGACCCCGCCATCAGGCCCGCCGATGCGACGATCGCGAGCGTGACCAGGCCGCCCGGCTGATCGTGACCGCTGACCAGATGCCAGGGACCGGCGGCGACCGAGGGGCCCGCGCCGTCCCGCGGCCGGGAAAGGACCCAGTTCAGCAGCAACGGCGTACTCGCCACGACCAGGCCCAACCTCAGGTACTGCATGAACGCCACCACGCGGCTGTCGGCGCCGAGATCTTCGGCGGAGGCCACCGCGGCGGCCGATCCTCCGGCGATCATGCCGAGGGTGGCGGTGGCCCGGTCCACACCGCTGAACCGGACCATGACCCAGGCGGCCCCTTGGCAGATGAGGAGCGTGGCCACGGTCACCACGATCAGAGGCGCGGCCGAACCGGCCACACCGCCCAGCGCGGACGTGCTCAGGTAGGTCCCCATCAGTACGCCCAGCAGCGACTGCGAACCACGGCTGAGCAGTGCCGGCGGACGTTGGCGCACCAGTCCCGTGGTCGCCGCCACCAGCCCGCCCAGCAACGGCACCAGCATGTGCGATGAGGGTATGGCCGACTCGCCCAGTTCCCCCGCCCCCACCATGACCGACAGAACCGCAGCCCAGGCCGGCGGTCCGAGGACCCGCCGCCATGCGCGACCGCCGAGACGTTGATGAAATCGCATGTCAAGAGGGTATGAAGGCCGGGTTAGCGGAAAACTAAACCGAGTAACCGTGTCGCAAACGCAGGGCGCGGAAGCGTAAATCGGGCCGATGAGGTCCTCAAGGGCGCCGGTACGTTTTCGCCGCCGAACTCGGTCGGCCCGGACGCGGTGGTCTGCCACCTTTAGGGCCGAACCGACCCGCCTTCCCGGCCCCTGGTGCTGTCACTGGTCTGAACTCGTTTGGCGCCGCAACCGAAGGGCCTTGGAGGCGAAGGGCAGGAGGGACAAAGCCACGATCACCGCTATGGCGGGCAGCAGGTAGTGGTCGATGTTCGGGACCGTGGAACCCAGGAGGTAGCCGGCGACCACCAGCCCCGTAGTCCAGATCAGGCCGCCTGCGATCTGCCAGATCGCGAACGTCCGGGCGGGCACTCCGACCGCCCCGGCGAGGGGGTTGAGGACGGTGCGGATGACCGGCACGAATCGCGCCAGAACGATGGCTTTGCCGTGGCCGTAGCGGGCGAGGATCTCTTCAGCTCGTACCGCGCCGCGCAGCAGGTGATCGTTCCGGGTGCGGGCGAGCAGGGCCGCGCCGCCACGGCGCCCCAGGAGGAAGCCGCACTGGGCTCCCACCAGTGCCCCGATGGCCGAGGCCAGCAGGACCCAGGGCAGCGAGAGCCGGTCGGCCCCGTGCACCGTGCACAGCAGGCCCGCGGTGAACAGCAGCGAGTCGCCTGGCAGGAAGAAGCCCACCAGGAGCCCGGTTTCGGCGAACAGCACCGCGGCGATTCCGACCGTGCCGAAGGTGGCCAGTAGCGAGCCGGCGTCCAGCGGGTTCACGGCTGCGAGCACGGACATGGACGGCTCCTCGGGTCAGCGGTCGGTGTCGGCGGGCGGGTCAGGGTTCATGGCTGGGGCCACCGGGAGTGCACCGGAAGTCCGGGAAGGCGCCGCAGGCCCGTCGGCGAGGAGCAGCGACCAATGTGCCGGCCCCCTTTGGCGCAGAGCGCGATCCGGGGCCGGCTGCTGAGGACCAGAACGGTGACCGCCGACGGCGCCCCGGCGCGGGGCCCGCACAACTCCCGGTTCACCTTCCTTCCAGCGATGGTCTTGACCTTGGGTTCTCCGGAAGGCTATGGACGAATGCCTTAACGCCGGCTAAGCGAAGGTAAGCATGAGGTTTACCTACGGTTCGATCTCGTAGCGGTAGCCGCGGCCGCGCAGCGTGGTGATGCGGCGGGGGTTGTCACCGTGCTGGGCGAGTTTCCGGCGCAGTGCCGAGACGTGCACGTCGAGGGTCTTGGTGGGGCCGAACCAGTTGATGTCCCAGACTTCGTCGATCAGGTCTTCGCGCGTCACGACCTGTCCGGCGCGGCCGGCCAGGTAGGCGAGCAGATCGAACTCTTTGGGACGCAGGGAGATTTCGGTGTCGGCGATCGTCGCGCGCCGGGCGGCCAGGTCCAAGCGCAGGCGGCCGACCGTCAGGTAGCGGTCTTCATCGGGCTGGGCGGCGCTGCGCCGCAGGTGGGCGCGCAGCCGGGCCATCAGTTCGGTGAGCCGGAAGGGTTTGGTGAGGTAGTCGTCGGCGCCCGCGTCCAGCGCGACGATCACTTCGAACTCCCGGGTGCGTGCGGTCAGGACGACGATCACCGTCTCGCGGGAGATCGAGCGCAGGCGTCGGCACAGCACCACGCCGTCCATGTCGGGCAGGCCGAGGTCGAGCAGGACCAGGTCGGGTGCTCTCTCCTGCACGTACTCCAGGGCCTGGGCTCCGGTGGTAGCCCATTCCGATTGGTAGCCCTGCCCGGTCAACGCCTCGACGAGCTCCTCCCCGATGGTCGGGTCGTCCTCGATGACCAGCACGAATGCCGTCAGCATGCCCTCGATCGTAGACGGCACCGGGTCAACGCCGGGTTCGGTGCGAAGGCGGTGGAAGGCTGGGGAGATGGAGTCCACGCCCCTGAGGCGGCGGTTGCTCGTGGCGATCGCGGGCATCGCCGCCGTGACGATCATGTTGTTCGCCTTGCCGCTGGGCGTCGCCGTGCAGCGGCTCTACCGCAACGAGGCGGTCACCGAGTTGGAGCGCGACGCGACCGTGGTCGCAGCGGCGACGCCCGATGACGTGCTGAGCCGGCCCCGTTCCGTGCGGCCGCCCGCAGGGCTGCGATCGGGACTGGATGTGGGGGTCTACCGCACGGGCGGGCAGCGGCTGGCCGGAAGCGGCCCGGTGGGCTCAGCGCTGGCCACTCACGCCGCCGACGGCCGGCTGCATGAAGCCGTCGAGGGCGTGGACCTGGCGGTGGTGGCACCGGTCCCCTCCGACCAAGGGGTGGCGCTGGCCGTGCGGGTGAGCATGCCCGTCGACAAGGTCCACGACCGCGTCGAACGCGCCTGGCTGACCATGGCCGGCCTGGCCGTTGCGGTGCTGGCCCTGGCGGTGGGGCTGGCACGACGCCAGGCCAGCCGGCTCGCCACTCCACTGGAGCGTCTCACCCAGGCGGCGCAGGCGCTCGGCGAGGGCGATTTCAGCGTCCGGACCCGGCATTCGGGGATCCGGGAGGCCGACACGGCCGGCGTGGCGCTGGAGGCGACCGGGCGGCGGCTCGGGCAGATGCTCGACCGGGAACGGGCGTTCAGCGCCGACGTCTCACACCAGTTGCGGACGCCGCTGACGGGTTTGCTGCTGGGGCTGGAGGGCGCCCTGCAGCGGCCCGGCGCGGACCACTCGGCCGCCCTGCGCACCGCGCTGGAGCGCGGCCGGCGCCTGGAGGAGATCATCGACGATCTGCTGCTGCTGGCCCGCGACGCCGGTCCCGAGCGCGGCCCTCTCGATGTCGCGGGATTGCTGGCCGACCTTGAGGCGCAATGGCACGGACGCTTGGCGGCCGAGGGGCGTCCGCTGACGGTCGAGGCCGAGGAGCCGCTACCGGAGGTCGCGGCCGCCGCGTCGGCGGTCCAGCACATCCTGGAGGTGCTGGTGGACAACGCCACCCGGCACGGCCGAGGCCGGATCACCGTGCTGGCCTCCGACATCGGCGGGGCCCTGGCCATCGACGTCACCGACGAGGGCACCGGCCCCCTCGACGCCGAGTCGGTCTTCGAACGGCGCTCCGCCGGAGGCGAAGGGCACGGCATCGGCCTCGCCCTGGCCAGGTCGCTGGCCGAGGCCGAGGGAGGACGGCTGGTACTGCGCGGCTCGGCGCCCACCACCTTCACCCTGCTGCTGCCCGGCTCCGCGAGCGAGGCGTACACATGATCCCGGTGCCAGGCGGGTGATGCGTGGCCGACTGTCCAGGCCGAGTGCCGGGTGGGCCCACTCGATCGCGAGGGTGCGGGTGAACTTGTGGCGGGCTCCCAGACAAATGGACGAGACAGGAAGGAGGTAAGCGGGGCGGTAACCCGCCACTAATCCATCGCTCACCAGGGGCTTTCTACGGTGGGCATTCACTGGCGCCTAAGGAGAGCAGGAGGCAGGCGCATGAATGTCCTCCCCTACACCCTGGCGGTTGTCGGGGCACTCACCCTCAGTGGGGCCGTCGTCGGCGGGTGTGGGTCGTCGCCCCAGTCCGCGCCGTCCGGGGGCGGGGCCGCGCCACCGTCGGCCTCGTCCGGGTCGCGTCCGGGACCGGTGCCGACCGAGTCCAACCCGCCGGGCGACATCCCCGACAACACCCAGTTCGTGGCCTACCGGGCGCACGGTTACCAGGTGAAGGTTCCCGAGGGGTGGGCCCGGTCGGATCTGCCGACGGGGGCGAGCCTGACCGACAAGCTCAACACCATCCGCGTCGAGGTGGTTCCGGCGCGCACCGCCCCCACGATCGCCTCGACCCGCGCCACAGAGGTGCCCGCGCTCCAGTCCACGACGGCCAAGTTCGCCTTGCGCGGCGTGGAGATGATCTCGCGGGGCGGCGGCCAGGCCGTCCGGATCGTCTACGACGCCGACAGCCCGGCCGATCCCGTCACCGGCAAGGTCGTCCGCGACCGGTTCGAGCGGTATGAGTTCTACCGGGCCGGGCACGAGGCCGTCCTGACGCTGGGCGGGCCGGTGGGAGCCGACAACGTCGACCCCTGGCACACCGTGTCGGACTCGTTCCGGTGGCTGCCATGACTCCAGTGGCCGCCACGGTCCTGGAGGCCGACGAGCTCTACCGCTTCTACCGGGCCGCCGAGGGCGAGGAGACGATCGCCCTGCGCGGCGTCTCCCTGACGCTGGAGGCCGGAGGGTTCATCGCCGTCACCGGCCCCTCGGGCTCCGGCAAGTCCACCCTGATGTCGTGCCTGGCGGGGCTGGACGAGCCCGACGGTGGCACGGTCCGGCTCGACGGCACCCCGATCAGCCACCGGCCCGAACGGGAACGGGCGCGACTGCGCGCACGCCTGGTCGGGGTCGTGACGCAGACCGGGAACCTCATCGACCACCTCACCGTCCGGCGCAACATCGACCTGGCCCAGCGCATCGGCGCCAGGCCCGACCGGGCCTGGCGCGAGGAACTGCTGAGAGAGCTGGGGCTGACGGCCCGGGGCGGGGCCGAGCCCGCCGCGCTGTCGGGTGGGGAGGCCGCCCGCGCCGCGCTGGCCGTCGCGCTGGCCACCCGTCCCCCGGTGGTGCTGGCCGACGAGCCCACAGGGGAACTGGACGCGCACACCGAGAGCGAGGTCCTGGCCCTGCTGAGCGGCTTGGCCGAGTCGGGCGTCGGCGTGGTCGTCGCCTCCCACAGCCCGGCCGTGGCCCTGGCCGCCGACCGCACCGTCCACCTGCGCGATGGCCGGATCATGACCTCCGGGGAGCCGCGGCGATGACGCACCTGGCGGGAAGGCAGCCGGTCGAAACGCCCTTGGTGGAGTTGCGCCAGGTCGCCCGAACGTTCGGGCGCGGGCGGGCCGCCATGGTCGCCCTCCACGAGGTCGGCTGCACGGTCCTGCAGGGCGACCGGATCGCGATCACCGGGCCCTCCGGATCGGGCAAGACCACCCTGCTGCATCTGATCGCCGGCCTCGACAAGCCGACCGCGGGCGAGGTCCGCTGGCCCGAGTTCGGCGGGAACCCCCTCGACCATCCAGGCGAGGTGGGCCTGGTGTTCCAAGGGGCGAGCCTGCTGCCCGCGCTGGACGTGCTGGAGAACGTCGCGCTCCCCCTGCTGCTGGCCGACCGCCCCTACGGCGAGGCCGTCACGCGGGCCCGCGCCGCACTGGAGCAGGCGGAGATCGCCGAGCTGGCCCAGCGGCTCCCCGAGGAGCTGTCGGGCGGCCAGGCGCAGCGCGTCGCCGTGGCCCGGGCGCTGGCGCCCGCACCGCGGCTGATCGCCGCCGACGAACCGACCGGGCGGCTGGACACCCGCCACGCCCTGGCCGTGGTCGACCTGCTCGTCCGCGCCGCCGGCGAACTCGGCGCCACCCTGCTGCTGGCCACCCACGACCCCCGGATGGCCGAGCGCCTCGACCGGTGCTGGGAGATGCGGGACGGCACCCTGAACGAGGTGACAGCATGATCACCCTGCTCTGGTCGCGCGGGCTCGTGGCGCGCCGTACCGCCAGGCTCGCGGCGACCGCGGCCGCCATCGCCGCGGCGGTCGCGCTGCTGGCGTCCCTCGGCACGTTCCTGGCAGCGGCCAAGTCGACCATGACGCACCGCTCCATCGACCGGGTCCCGGTGGACTGGCAGGTGCAGGGCGACCCGGGCATCGCCGGGACGCTGCGCACCGACCCGCGCGTCAAGCAGTGGCAGCGGGTCGACTTCGCCGCCACCCCCGGGTTCCAGGTGCGGGCCTCCGGCCAGACCCTGACCACAGGCGCCGGGCAGGTGCTCGGGCTGCCCTCCGGCTACGCCGCCACCTTCCCCGGCGAGCTGCGGCCCCTGCTGGGCGCGGGCGGGACCGACGGCGTCCTGCTGGCGCAGCAGACCGCGGCCAACCTGCACGCCGCCCCCGGCTCCAGCGTGACCGTCCACCGGGCGGGCCGGCCCGACGCCAAGGTCACCGTGGCGGGTGTGGTCGACCTCCCGGCCGCCGACTCGCTGTTCCAGACGGTCGGCGCCCCGCCCGGCGCCCAGCCCTCGGCTCCCCCCGACAACGTGCTGCTGCTGCCGTCGGCCCAATGGCACCGGCTGTTCAACCCGGTCGCGGCAGCCCGGCCCGACCAGGTCCGCACCCAGTTCCACGTACGGCTGGACCACCGCCTGCCCGCCGACCCCGCCGCCGCCTACAGCTCCGTCACCGGTCACGCCCGCAATCTGGAGGTTCGCCTCGCGGGCGTCGGCCGGGTGGGCGACAACCTCGGCGCCGCTCTGGGCGCGGCACGCGAGGACGCCCTCTACGCCCAGGCGCTCTTCCTCTTCCTGGGCGCGCCGGGAGCCATCCTCGCCGGACTGATCACCGCCTTCGTCAGCGCGTCCGGCGCCCCCCGCCGCCGCGCCGAACAGGCCCTGCTGCGCACCCGCGGCGCGACGCTGCGCCACCTGCTCACCCTGGCCGGCGCCGAAGCCGCCATCGTCGGCGCCGCCGGGGCCCTGGCCGGGCTCGGGCTCGCCGCGCTCACCGGCTGGATCACCTTCGGCACGGCGGGCTTCGGCGCCGCCCCGACGGCCACCGCCCTGTGGTGGGGCGGCGCCGCCGCGACAGGGCTGGCCATCGCCGCCGCCGCGGTCCTGGCCCCGGCCGCCCGCGACGCCCGGCAGCTCACCGTCACCACCGCGAGCCGCGCCGTCGGGCCCGCCCGCAGCGCGCCCCTGTGGATGCGCTGGTGGCTGGACGCCTGGTTCGCCCTCGCCGCGGCCTTGGTGTTCTGGGCCGCCGGCAGGAACGGGTACAAGATCGTGCTGGTACCCGAAGGACTGCCCACCCTCTCGGTCAGCTACTGGGCCTTCGCCGCCCCCGCCCTGGCCTGGATCGCCGCCGGGCTGCTGTGCCTGCGGCTCACCCACGCCCTGCTGGGACGCGGACGGCCCCTCGTCCGCCGCCTCGCCCGGCCGTTCGCCGGAAGCCTGTCCGACACCGTCGCCGCCTCCCTGTCGCGGCAGCGCGGGCCGATCGCCCGCACCGTGGCGCTGGCCGCGCTCACCATGATGTTCGCCGTCTCCACCTCGGTCTTCGCCGCCACCTACCGCACCCAGGCGTCCGTGGACGCCCAGCTCACCAACGGCGCCGACGTGACCGTCACCGAATCCCCCGGCGCCTACGTACCGCCCTCCGAGCAGCACCGGATCGCCGCCGTGCCCGGCGCCTCACGCGTGGAGCCGCTCCAGCACCGCTTCGCCTACGTGGGCGCCGACCTGCAGGACCTGTACGGGATTCACCCGTCGAGCATGCGCACGGCCGTCAACCTGCCCGACGCCTACTTCAGCGGCGGCACCGCCCGCTCGCTGCTCGCAAGGCTCGCCAGGACACCCGACGCGGTCCTGGTCAGCCAGGAAACCGTCCACGACTTCCAACTGCACCCAGGAGACCTGCTCCGCCTGCGCCTCCAGAACGGCCGCACCAAGCAGTACCGCACGGTCGCCTTCCACTACGCGGGCATCGTCAAGGAGTTCCCCACCGCCCCCCGCGACAGCTTCATCGTCGCCAACGCCGACTACATCGCCTCCCAGACCGGCAGCGACACCGTGGGCTCGTTCCTGGTCTCCACCCCCGGGCACTCCCCGGGCCAGGTCGCGTCGGCACTGCGGAAGAATCTGGGCCCAGGGGCACAGGTGACCGACATCAACTCCGCCCGGCACGTGGTGGGCACCAGCCTGACCGCCGTGGACCTGAACGGCCTGACCCGCATCGAACTCGGCTACGCCCTGGCCCTCACCATCGCCTCGACCGGGCTGCTGCTCGGCCTCGGCTTCACCGAGCGCCGCCGCACCTTCGCCCTGATCCGGGCCCTCGGCGCCCGGCCCCGACAGCTCGGAGCCTTCGTCTGGCCCGAGATCACCGCCCTCGCCCTCGGCGCCGCCGCCCTCGGCGCCTCATTCGGATGGCTCCTGTCCACCATGCTGATCAAGCTGCTGACCGGGGTGTTCGACCCGCCACCCGCCGCCCCCGCCATCCCCTGGGGCTACCTGACCGCCCTCGGGGCCCTGGCCCTGGCCGCGCTGATCGGCGCCGGAGCCCTCACCCTGCACGCCGCCCGCCGCCTCTCCTCCACCGAGGACCTGCGAAGGTACTCCTGAATCACGCGAGCAGATCGGCAAGCGTGCTGATCTTCGACCAGCAACCCGAACCGCTCGTTCAACAGCTCGACGACGCCAGCCGCCAGGCAACGGTGTTGTCTCCCGCCGTGGGGCGCCGTCCAAGGCGGCGGCGTAGGCCCTCCACGATCCGCCGGGCCGGATCCCCTTCGTCCTCGGCCCCGCCCCGCCCCGCGCTCCGGGTGAACACAGGAGGTCGGCGAAGGGGCGGGGAACGGTGTGGCCGGGTCGCCGAGACCCAAGCCAACGTGGCCGTCAACACCGTTGTACGCCGGGCTCAGATCCGTGCGGGAACTCCGCCGTGGTCGATGATTCTGCCTTCGTCGAGCAGGTGCACCGTGTCGGTATGGGCGCGGATCAGGTGAGTCTCGTGGCTGACCACGACCAGTGCCATTTCACGTTCGGTGCGCAGCCGGTCCAGCATGGCCATGATGTCCGCGGTGGTGCCGGGGTCCAAGGCCGAGGTGATCTCGTCACAGAGCAGGAAGTCGGGGTCCGCCGCCAAGGCACGGGCTATGGAGATGCGCTGCCGCTGACCTCCGGAGAGTTCGGCGGGGTAACGGCCCGTGAGATCGGCCGGTAGGCCGACCTCTTCCAGGAGTTCAATGATTCGTGCGTCGAGTTCCTCCTTGCTCAGCTTGCTCAGCCGGAGGAGAGGCCGGCGGAGGGCCGCCCCCACCGTTCGCATGGGGTTCAGTGCGTCGAGCGGATTCTGTGGCACGAGCTGTATGCGTCGCTGTGCCTCATGCGGGCGGCGGCGGGCGCGGGGTGCGAGGGGCGCGCCATCGAGGGTGAGGAAGCCCGTCGAAGGGGGTTGCAGGCCGGCCAGGACTCTCAGCAGAGTGGTCTTGCCCGAGCCGGACGGGCCGACCAGGCCGACGGCCGAGCCCGGCGGCGCGGTGATGTCCACGGCTTCGAGGGCCCGTTGGGTGGTCGATCCGTTGGGGAAGGTGACACTGATTCCCTGCGCCACCAGTCCCGGCCTCGTCGGCTCCACGGACACGCGCGGCGGCGGGGCGGACCGCGGCCTTGGGGCCTTGCCCTTGGCCGCAGGAGTGGTGAGGCCGATGGTGGTGTCGGCGCAGGCGTGCACCAGTTCGGGGTCGTGGCAGGCCATCACGATGGCCAGATTCCGTTTGGCCGCGAGGTTGCGCAGCAGGTCGGCGATGTCGTCCCGGAGGGCGCGGTCGAGTCCGGCGGTGGGCTCATCCAGGAGCAGGATCTGGGGTTTGCGGGCGAGCGCGCGGGCGAGGGCGACACGGCGTTGCTGGCCACCGGACACGGCGGTGGGGCGCCGGTCGGGCAGGCCGTCACCACAGGGCAGGCGGCATTCCTCCAGCAGGCCCTCGATCGCCTCGCGGCTCCTGTCGACCGCGGTCTCGGCGATGAGGCGGCCGATCTTCATGCGGGGATTGAGGGCCGATCCCGGGTCCTGGCCGACATAGCCGATGCGGGTACGGCGCAGTTCCCGCAGTGCCCGGGGTGGCAGGGCCAGGATGTCCTGGCCCAGCACGTCAAGGGTGCCACCGGTGACCTGGGCACCGGCGGGCAGGTGGCCGAGGAACGCGCGCAGCAGTGTGGTCTTGCCCGAGCCGGAGGCACCGGTGAGGGCGGTGATCTGCCCGGCGTGCACGGTCAGGCTCGTCTTGGGCAGCAGAATCGGCCCGCTGGGAAGGGACACCTCGAGGCCGGTGCAGGTCAGCAGCGCGGTGGTGGAGGTCATGGGCGTACCGCCCCCTGTCGTCGGGCGAGGGAACCGGAGGCGAGATTGACGCTGATGGCCAGGACGGCGATGGCCACGCTCGGTGCGAGGACGGCCCACGGGTTGAGCAGGATGCCGCCGGCGTTCTCGCGGATCATCAGGGCCCAGTCCGCCGCCGGGGGCTGCGGCCCGATCTGCAGGAAGCCGGCCATCGAGATGATGTAGACGGCTTCGACGAAGCGCAGCCCGAACAGTGCCAGGAGCGTGGAGCGCAGGTTCGGGAGCAGTTCGCGCGCCGTCACGTAGGTGAGTCTCTCCCCGCTGGCGATGGCGGCCTCGATGTACCCGGCCGTCACCAGCGGCGCCGCCGCGCCGGCGACGACGCGGGTGGTGTAGGGGACGCCCAGGACGATGGTGGCGAGGATGACCGCGAACCGCCCGCCGCCGGGCCAGGCGAGGGCTATCAGCATGATGCCCAGGACGGGCGGCAGGAGGACGGCGATGTCGGCGGCGCGTTCGACGAACCGTCCCGCGACGGGGCTCAGAGCGGCCAGGCAGCCGAGCCACACGGCGACAGTGGTGACGATCACGGCGACGGTCAGGGCGCTGCCGATGAGGGCGACGCCGCCGCTCATCAGGCGGCTGAGGACGTCGCGTCCCAGTTGGTCCCCGCCGAGCAGGGCGTCCCCGCCGGGTGGCGCGAAGGGGATGGCGACCGGGGTGTCGATGGGGTGGGGGGCCAGGAAGGGCCCGGCCAGGGCCGCCAGGATCAGGAGCAGGCCGGGGGCGATCCGCCGGAGGGCACGGGCTTGCGGCCGCCTGCGGGACGCCGCCGCGGAGGTCACGGGCGCCGTCCCAGGACGCGGGCGCGGATGAGGTCGGAGCCGAGGAGCACCATGCTGATCGCGGCGCCGGCGCAGGTGACGACCCCGGCGATGAGCGAGGTGTCGCGGTCGGCGACGGCACCGGCCAGGAGGTTGCCGATACCGGGGTAGTTGAACAGCGCCTCCACCACCACGGCGCCGCCCAGCAGCATGCCGGTGGAGGTCGCGACGCCGGCGGCGATGGCGGGGACCGCGCCCGGCAGGGCGTGGCGGAGCACCACTCTGCGGGTGGGCAGACCGTCCAGGCGGGCGGCTTCGACGTGCGGTGCCGCGTCCTGGTCGGCGAGTGCGCCGCGCACGATCCGGGTGTTCCAGCCCGTCTGCGGTATGGCCAGCGCCAGCACCGGCATGATCAGCATCGTCCACGAGGCGGGGGCGCCGTCGGCGCCGGTGACGGTGACGGCGGGCAGCCAGCCGGTCCACAGCGACAGCAGCAACAGCAGGGCGACCGCGACCACGAACTCGGGCAGCGCGAACGCCGAGGTGGCGGTGTGCCCGATGATCCGGTCGGTCAGGCGGCCGGGGCGGGCGGCGGCCCAGCAACCCAGGGCCAGCGAGGCGGCCACGGTCAGGACGAACGCGCTCAGACCGAGGAGCAGGGTGTTGGGAAACGGGTCGGCCAGCATGCCGGTGACGGGCTGCCCGTGGGCCGAGGTACCCAGGTCGCCGGTGGGAAGCGCCGTCATCCAGTCCCAGAAGCGCTCCCACACCGGGCGGTCCAGGCCCAGCAGGTGCCGTCGGGCCTGCAGGTCAGCGGCGCTCTCTCCGCGTTCGGCGGTCGCGGTGGCGGCGTCGCCCGGCAGTAGTTCCACGGCGCCGAACACCAGGGCGAGCAGCACGGCGAGCATCAACGCACGGCGCGCGAGCGCACCGGCCACGGCCACGGCCGCCGCCGCGGCCCGCCCGCGCACGGTGAGCGCTCCCTTCTCGGCGGTCACCGTACGCTCTGTGACTTTGTGGTCCTGGGCGGTCGGGCTCAAGTGAGCCACACGTTCTCGAGCTGGACCCGGCCGTAGCCGGGGAGCGTGGGCAGTCCCTGCACCTTGGACTGGGCCAGGTCGATGCCGTCGGCCATGCCCCACAGCAGGTAACCGGAGCGCTCGTGCTGGAGCCGCTGCACCTCCCGCAGCGCCTGTGCGCGCGCCTTCTCGTCGGCGGTGCCCAGGACCTTGCGGTACGCGGCGTCGAAGTCCTTGTCGGACCAGCCCGACTCGTTCTGGCCGCCCTCGCTCACCATCGTCTTGGAGGCGAAGAACACCACCGAGTCGTTGGTGCCCCAGTAGTTGGTGTAGAGGTCGCCCTTGAGCCAGGTCTTCTCATAGAAGAGGCCCGACTCCTGCTTCACGACCTTGATCTTGATCCCGGCCTCCTGGGCCTGGGAGGCGAACAGGGTCGCGGACTCGGCGAGGCCGGAGATGTCCTCGGTGGTGATGAGCTCGTAGGTCTTGGACAGGTCGAACCGGGCCTCGGCCAGCAACTGCCTGGCCCTGGCGAGGTCGCGAGCGCGCTGCGGGATGTCCTTGGCGTAGGCGGGGTCACCGGTGCCCATGATGTCGTTGGCGACGGTCCCGTACCCCGACAGGACCTGCCTGACCATCGCCTGGCGGTCCACGGCCAGGCGCATCGCCTCCCGTACACGGACGTCGGCGAACGGCCCGCTCGCGGTGCGCATGACGATGGGCATGGACATGTCGTTGGGGCGGCGCAGGACTTTCAGGCCCTTGCGGGCACCGGCGGTGCGGGCGGCGATTGCGCCGACGTTGGAGGCCACGTCGATCTGCCCGGCGAGCACGGCGTTGGCCATCGCCTGCGGCGTTTCGAACATGGTCACCTCGATCGCGTCGAGGTGCGCCGCCCCGCCGTACCACTTCTCGTTGCGCACCAGGCGGGCGTTGCCGCCGCGGTACCACTCGAGCTTGAACGGGCCGGTGCCCGGAGCCTTCTCCAGCGCCTGGTCGGGGGTGTCCTTCTTCAGGACGAACGTCGTCAGGCGGGTGAGGAGGGGGAGTTCGGCGTTGGCGTAGTCGGAGGCGAGGACGACGGTGCGGGTGCCGTCGGCGGTGATGTTGCGCGCCTGGATTCCCGGCAGCCGGGCCTCGCCCGACGGGGTGCCCCGCAGCCTCCGCAGGGACCAGACCACGTCCTCGGGGGTGACGGGCGTGCCGTCGTGGAAGGTCGCGTTCTCGGCGAGCGTGAAACGCCAGGTCTTGAGGTCGCTGGAAGGTTCCCAGGACGCCGCCAGCCGCCCGACGGTGTTCTTGTCGGCGCCGGGCCTGGTGAGCGTGTCGTAGATCAGGGCGAGGATGAGGTAGTCGCTCTCGTTGCCCTGGGTGCCGTGCGGGTCGCGGGTGATGGCGTTGGCCCGGCCGAGGGCGCCGATCCGCAGCGTCCCGCCCTTCTTGGGCTTGGTACCCGCTCCGGCCGTCTGATCGTCGATACCTCCGCCTGAGCATGCCGCCGACACCGCGACGGCGGCCAGCGCGGTTCCGCCGGCTGCCAGAACTTGACGCCTTCTCACGTGCACGCGCCCTTCAATAGGCCAGATATCGGATATTTATTTAGGTTTGCCTACCCTAACGGAACCCCGTTCCGCAAGGTGCTCGCGATTCCGCTGCGTTTCCGCTGCGCCATCGCGCCGCGCACCTGCCTTCCGGATCGGCCGCCAACGGATGATCTAGATGGTTAGGCAAGGCTATGCTAACTTCTACAAGCGTGTAAATGCATTGGCGCCACCGCCCTCCCTCCGATCGGACGTCGGCGCGGCCCGCAGCCGCATGACCTGGCCTTTCGACCCGCCGCGACCCTCTCGGCGCGGCCCGCACCACGCCTGTCTCCCGCCCCCCCACGGAACGGAGCTCTTCGCCATGCCCACGGCACCCGTACCGGTCCGCCACCTCGATGACGCCTCCGTCCGCTGGCTCCGGCGGTCGGCAGAGCAGATCCTCAACGCGTGCGGAACCTCGGCCGCGTCACCGCGGCTGTTCGACAACCTCGCCCGCGCCGCAGGCGAGTCCAGCGGCCGCCTGCGTCACCACTGCCGCCCCATCGACACCGCGGACGGACTGTTCGTCCTGCGAGGTCTGCGGGTCGACGCCGACGACCTCGGCGCGACGCCCACCGGCTGGGCCACCGCCGGAGACAACGGAGCCGTCCACGACATCATGCTGCTGCTCCTGGCGAGCGTGATGGGCCACCCCATCGCTTGGGAAGGCCAGCAGGAAGGCCGGTTCGTGCACAACATCGTGCCCTCGCCGGGGCACGAGACCGAGCAGACCGGCGCGAGCAGCACCGTCCTGCTCAGCCCGCACACCGAAGACGCCTTCCACCCTGGCCGGGCCCATCTGCTGATGCTCGGCTGCATGCGCAATCACGACCGGATCGCCACCACGGCGGCCAGCGTCCGCAAAACGCACCTGGCCGAACAGGACGTCCAGGCCCTGACGCGGGCCACCGTGCCGATCCTCCCCGACGACGCCTACACCCAGGCGCAGGGCTACGCCCGGCAGCCGTCCCCGGCCGTGCCCACCTTGTTCGCCGCCGAGGACGGCCTGACACTACGGTTCGACCCGGCCTACACCCCGCTGCGTGACGCCGACGTCCCCTACCAGCACGCCTACCGGCGCCTCCATGCCGAGCTCGCCCGCGTCTCGGTCGCGGTGATCCTGGAGCCCGGCGAGACCCTCGTCGTCGACAACGACCTGGCCGTGCATGGACGGGTGCCGTTCCAGCCCCGCTACGACGGCACCGACCGCTGGCTCAAGCGCGCCTCGATCCGTGTCCCCGGCCGCCGCACGCGCCCGCCGTCCGAAGCCGGCGAACACGGATACGGGCAGGCCGTCCTCACTGCCCGCCCCGGTCGCGCACGAACCCCCAAGCTCTGAGGAGTCCCCATGACCTCCCCCCTTCCCGGCGGCCCGGTGACCGGCGACGGCAAGCACCTGCGGATCCTGTCCACCAGCGACCTGGCCGGACTCGACATCTCCCTGGAC
Organism: Actinomadura rugatobispora; assembly: GCF_042656285.1. Classification (GTDB taxonomy): domain Bacteria; phylum Actinomycetota; class Actinomycetes; order Streptosporangiales; family Streptosporangiaceae; genus Spirillospora; species Spirillospora rugatobispora. Next base: position 89,889 of record NZ_JBHSON010000032.1, read on the forward strand.
CAGGTCGTCGCCACAGTGGAGGGCGCCTACCGCACCCTGCACGCAGGCCGGTCCGACAACCCCCGCAAGCTGACCGTCAAGCCACCGGACGGGCACTCGGTGGCCTACGCGATGCTGGGCCGCGACGGCTCCCGCGAGGTCGTCGCGATCAAGACCTCCTACAAGCACGGCGTGGACCGGGGCCGTGACGACCAGCACTACTACACGGCCCTGACCATCTATGACGACGTCACCGGCCTGCCGGTCGCGATGATGGACTGCTCGCGCATCGGCTCCCTGCGCACCCCGGCCGTCTCGGCGCTGCTGGCGCGCGAGTGCGCCGCACCCGCGGCCCGCACCGCCCTGGTCGTCGGCACCGGGACGCAGGGCCGCCTCGCGCTGCCGTTCCTGCTCACCACACTGCCGCGGCTGGATCGGCTCATGCTCTTCGGCACCCATCCCGACGGCGTCGCCGCGGTCCGCGCGCGGCTGGCCGAGCACTTCCCTGACCGGGACGTCGACATCGTCACCGATTGGCGGGCCGCCGCCGGCGACGCCGACGTCGTCATCGCCACCGCCGGCCCCCGCACACCCGCCGCGATCGAGGCCGCCCACCTCAAACCCGGCGCGCTGTCGATCCTGGTCGGGCACGGGCTGGCGCCCTCCGCACTGGGCGCGGCCGACCGGGTCGTGGCCACCAGCGAGGCGCAGATGAACATCACCGGGACCGACATGGCCGACGCGGACGGCAACCTCCGGCCCGTCGACGCCGAGCTGGCGCCCGTGATCGCCGGCACCGCAGCCGGGCGCCGCTCCCCCGAGGAACGGGTGTTCGCCTACAACAGCGGCCTGGTCGTCACCGACATCGCCCTGGGACACCATTTCGCGCAGCTGGCCATCGCCCAGGGCCTGGGCACCGAGGTCGCGCTATGGCGGTGAGCGCACCGGCATGGCCGACCCTGCCCGTCCTGCCCGACCCCGCAACGGACGCGATCCTCGGCAGCGGCCTGCTGGAGGAACTCGCCTACGCGTTCGGAGGGCCCTTCCATTTCCTGCTTCCCGACGCCTTCGACGCCAACCTGCGGGCGCTGCGCGCCGCGCTGACCCGGGCGGGCGTGGACGGGTCGGTGTACTTCGCCAAGAAGGCCAACAAGGCGGCGGTGTGGGTCGAGCGATGCGCCGCCGGTGGCGCCGGCGTCGACGTGTCCTCGGCCGGTGAACTCCGTGAAGCACTGGGGCACGGCGTCCGCGGCGAGGACCTCATGGTCACCGGACCGGCCAAGAGCCGTGCCCTGCTCGGCCTGGCGGTCCGGCAGGGCGCCCTGATCGCCGTCGACGAACTCGGCGAACTCGACGCGCTGATCACCGTGGCGGCGACCGGACCCGGGCGCCCGGCCCGGCTGCTGCTGCGCTGCCTGCCACCCGGCCAGCCCCACAGCCGCTTCGGCATGGACGACGCCGAACTGGCCACCGCGCTCGAACGCTGCGTCCAGGCCGGCGTCACCGTCCGGATGGAGGGGTTCAGCTTCCACCTGGCGGGCTATGCCGTCCAGCCCCGCACCGACCTCGCCGGACGGCTCGTCGCCCGATGTCTCAAGGCCCGCGCCGCGGGACTGCACGCCCGGCGGATCAGCGTCGGCGGCGGCCTGGCCGTCAGCTACACCGACGCCGCCAGCTGGCGGACCTTCCTCGCCGAGCAGAGAGGCGACCACTACCACGCCGGCCGGACCTTCACCGCCGACGACTTCTACCCCTACCACTCCCCCGCCGCCGGGGGCGGGGCACTGCGCGCCCTGCTGGAGGCCCGGCCCTCGGGAGGCGACCGGCCCCTCCGCGAAGTGCTCCGGGACTCCGGTACCGAACTGGTGCTGGAGCCCGGACGGGCGCTGCTGGACAAGGCCGGCGCGACCGTGTTCGCCGTCCAGGGCGTCAAGGACCGCCAGGGCTACCAGATCGTCACGGTCGACGGCACCAGCCTGAGCCTGTCCGAGCAGTGGTTCGGCAGCGAGTACCTGCCCGACCCCTTCCTACTGCCCCGGGACCCTCGAAGTCGCGGCGGCGTCCATCCGGCCAGCATCGGAGCGGCGACCTGCCTGGAATCGGACATGCTCACCTGGCGGAAGATCCCCTTCACTCGCCGTCCCCGTCCCGGCGACCTGCTGGTCTACCCCAACACCGCCGGCTACCAGATGGACTCCAACGAATCCTCCTTCCACGACCTGCCCCTCCCCCCGAAGGTCGTCATCGACGGCACCGGGCGCCCGCGTCCGCGCTGGCGGCTGGACCGCCACTTCACCTGACCCGCCCCGGCGCCCCCTCAGGAGTCACCGATGCCCGGATCACCCCAGCGGCCCGCCGTGGTCACCCGCGTCTCCGATCTCATCGGCCACACGCCCCTCCTGGAGCTGGCCACCACCGAAACCGGCGGCCGGCTGCTGCTGAAGCTGGAGATGTTCAACCCCACCGGCACCGCCAAGATCCGCATGGCCCGGCAGATGGTCGCCGACGCCGAAGCCCAGGGACGGCTGCGCCCCGGCGGGCGCATCGTCGAATCCACCTCCGGCAACACCGGTCTGGGGCTGGCGGTCATCGCCGCCGAACGCGGCTACACCTTCACCGCCGTCGTCGACGGCCACTCCTGCCCGGACAAGCTGCGCGGCATGAAGGCCCTCGGCGCCGAACTGGTGTACGTCACCGACGACGGCACCGGAAGCCTGGCCACCGCCGCACGCGAGGAACTCGCCGAGCGGATGGCCCGCGGCCAGGACAACACCGTCTTCACCGAGCAGCACAACAACCCCAGCAACGGCGTCGGCTACGTCCCCCTCGCCCACGAGCTCGCCGACGCCCTCGACGAGGACATCGACGTGCTCATCGGCGCCGTCGGCACCGGCGGCGCGCTCTGCGGCACCACCCGCGAGCTGCGCAGACGCGTCCCCCGTCTCACCACCATCGGGGTGGAGCCCAAGGGGTCCACCGCCTTCGGCGGGCCCGCCCACGACTACCACCAGTCCGGCACCGGCACTCCCGAAGGAGCCGAGATCGGCGCCCTGGTCGACTTCGACCTCATCGACGAGGGCGTCAAGGTCGGCGACGTCGAGGCCTTCGCGACCTGCCGCGCCCTCGCCCGAACGGGGCTGCTCATCGGCGGCTCCGCCGGCGGGGTCGTCCACCAGGCGCTGACCCGCCTGCCCGGGCTCCCGCCGCGGACCACTATGGTCGCCCTGGTCAACGACGGCGGAGAGAAGTACATGGACACGGTCTTCAACGACGACTGGATGCGGGCCCGCGATCTCCTCTCGCCCGAAACCGAGGAAGAGATCGAAGAACTGCTCGCCAAACTGCGCGGGAGCCGGTGACCCACATGCCCACCCCCCTGCCCACCGCCAAGGCGGCCCTGCTGCTGAGCGACGGCCGCGCCCTCGCCGCCCTGGCGGTCCCGCTCATCCTCACCCAACTCGCCCAGGTCGCCCTGACCACGACCGACACCGTGATGATGGGGCTGCTCGGAACCCAGGAGCTGGCCGCGGGCGGCCTGGCCATCGTCATCTTCAACCAGCTGCGCACCATGGGGGTCGGCCTGGTCACGGCGGTCGGCAACCAGATCGCCGCCGCCGCGGCCCGGGTCGAGCAGGCCGCCGGCGGGGAGGGAGAGGGCTCGCGGGAGAGCTCGGCGGAGGTCCGCGCGATCGTCCGCGCGAGCCTGGCCGTGGCGACGCTGGCCGGCATCGCCGGAGCCGTGCTGATGATCGGCATCGGCCAGGCGCTGACCTGGCTCGGCCAGGACGCCGCCGTCGTGGAATCCACCCAGACCATGCTGCTCGCCCTGGCCCCCGGGCTGCTGCCCTGCCTGTGGTTCCAGGCCGTCCGGCAGTTCACCGTCGGGATGCGCCGCCCCCAGGCGCTGCTACAGATCACCATCGTCTCGGTCGCCGTCAACGCCGGCCTGAACTGGGTTCTCGTCCACGGCACCTGGGGGCTGCCCCAACTGGGCCTGACCGGCATCGGCGTCGCCACCTCCACCGTGTATCTCCTGTCCTTCCTCGCCCTGTACGTGTCGGCGAAGAGGGACTCACGGCTGGCGCCGCTGCTGTCGCTGAACATCGCCAAGGCCGACCCCGCCACCGTCAGGCGCATCATCGCGCTCGGCGTGCCGATCGCGGCGACCTACGGCTCGGAGGCGGGGTTCTTCTCCGTCACCGCGCTGATGGCCGGGTCGTTCGGCCCCGCAGCCTTGGCTGCGCACACCGCCGTCAACCAGCTCGTCTACATCGTCTTCCAGGTCGCCGTGGGCCTGTCCCACGCCGCGTCCATCAACGTCAGCCGCGAGCTGGCCCTGGGCCGGACCGATCGCGCCCTGCGCATCAAGAACACCGCGCTCGCCTGCGCCGCCGCCGTCATGACCTGCGTCGGGATCCTCTACCTGACGGTGCCGCACCTCGTCCTGCGCCCGTTCCTGGACGCCGGCGCCCCCCAGTCCGAGCAGGCCCTCAGCATCGCCACCCACCTGCTCATGGTCACCGCCGTCCTGCAGTTCTTCGACTGCTCGCAGAACATCGGCGTCGGGCTGCTGCGCGGCCTGGAGGACACCAAGAGCGGATTCCGGATCACCCTGATCGGTTACTGGGCCGTCGGCCTCCCCACCGCCTGGCTCCTTGCCTACGCGCTCCAACTGGAGACACTCGGCATCTGGCTCGGCCTGCTCATCGGCCTGGCCACCACCGCCCTACTCCTCCTCAGGCGTTACAGCTTCGCCCTCCGTGCGCACACGGCGGCCGTCTCCGCCGCCGCCTAGATCGTGTCCCGAAGTGAGCTGAACAGCGGCGTGTCTGAGCCGAAACAGAGAGGTCTCGGGCAGAGGGTTCATCGACCAAGAAGAACCGGACACCGGAGACCTCGTGGCCACCCTCGCGGTGACGAGGCGGTTCGCCCTGACCGACGCTCAATGGGTGGTGCTGGAAACACCGTTGCCGCTGCCCAGGCGGCCGGGTCGACCCTCGAAGTGGACCAAGCGGCAGTTCATCGATGGCGGGTGCGAGTAGGGGCGCCCTGGCGGAATGTGCCCGAGTGCCACGGCTCCTGGCATGCGGTGTAGTTGTTGTTTCGCCGCTGGCAACGGGAGGGAGTGTGGGCTCGGGTCCTCACCACCCTGCAGGCTCGGGCCGATGCGGCCGGGCTGATCGGCTGGCAGGTGAACGTTGACTCCACGATCGCTCAAGCCCATGAGCACGCCGCCGGGGCCCGCACCCGGCCGAATGAGCAGCCGAGCCGCGCGCGGAGCCGGCGTCGAGTCAGGCAATCATGCTGAGGCGCTCGCGGGCAGGCTGGCCATCAGCCCCTGGGGAGGGCGGAACGGCAGTAGCGACTTGCTTGCGAGGGTGGCGCCGGTGCCGTTGGGGTTTGCGGGAGCGACTTTCTGGAGGGGTCTTAGGGACGGCATCGCCGCAGGTTGCTGCTGTATCCCAGCACCACGTAGTAATAGGCGCGCTAGCTGGAGACGTCGATCCCACTGGAAGGACGCGGCGGTGTAGCCCTCGCCCTGGAAGATATCGCGGCCGTACAGGTACGGCTCGCACGCGATACCAAAGGCAAAGGTGCTGACCGCGAGCAGCAGGCCGCGCACGCGCAGCGGTGAACAGCGTCGCGACAAGGACCGACACCGGGAACGCCAGCCCCTGGAAGCCGTATGTCGTGTCGCCGATGTCGACGCGCAGACGCGCGATCCTCGACTCGGCACACGTGCGAGCCAAAACGGGGGCGAGCACACCGGCCCCAGTCCCGTGGACCGGGGTAAACCCGGTTCCAAGCTGCACATCCCGTCCGACCGCAACGGCCTGCCCCTTCTGGTCGCCGTCTCGGCCGGGAACGGCCACGACAGCCACGCCTCAAGCCGAGGATCGGAGCCCAAATGAGACGGGCCAATGAGAAGGGCCGAGCCCGACGCATCGGCAAACTCCATGCCGACAAGGCCTACGACATACCTGAGCTGCGCCGATGGCTGGTCCGACAGCACATCTTCGCAGCCGCATTGCCGATCGACCCCACCGGCACGCCTCGCTCTACCCATGAGCTCATCTGTGCGCAACAAAACGCCGCCGCCATGTTCAAAGCACCACAGAACCGAGCCCGCTGAGGCCGAGGGACTCCGGCGTCTCAGTAACGCAAAAAGCCTGGCTTGAAGTCCCTCCTCGAACCCGGGGCAGCTCACCTGCGCGGAGTCGGCGCCGCCGGATGGCCTAGGTGCGGCGCAGCCGGTGCGGGCGAAGTCCCGGCAGTATCGTAGGGCCGCCCTTCCTGCTTCGTGGGCTTGGCGGCGAGTCGCTGCCGGCCGTTCCGATCCTCCTCGCAGGCCTGTCCGAGTCGGCGGGCACAATTCCCACCATGACCGACGCGATATCCCCCTTCCGCTGGCTCAGCGGGCGCTCCGCCCTGGGAGAGATCTTCTGTGTCTCGTTGTTCCGTGGCCTGTCACCTGTCGAGGTCTTGCGGCGCTTCGGGCCCGAGGACGCGACGAGCCGGGCTATGAGCATGCGGGAACTCTGGGACCTGGTTGCAGAGTTCACCCACCTCACCCGAGCGGGCAACGGCGGCGGGTACGTCGGGGCCCTTCAAGCCGACGGGTGGAGCGTGGCCGTCGAGCCGCTGGGCTGGTACGCCTCGCTGACCGAGTTCGGGGCCAAGCTCTCCCGCGGGTGCGAGATGGTTGCGGTTTCGCGGCACGACTACGCCGAGGACCACTTCGTGCACGCGATCGACGGCGAACTCCTCACCGGCTTCATTCCGAACAAATCAACCCGCCGATGGGGCCGTGCCCCGGACGCGCTCAACGAGGCGCTGAACAAGTTCGGATTTCCGACCGAGGATCTGGACGATGCGGCACGGGAGGCGTCCTGGCGCCGAATCTACGAGGATCGGGTCGCGCGCGCTTTCGCGGTGGCGGCCGAGGTCACGGGCGTGGCGTTCACACGGGACCTCATCGACGGGCTGCTCCTTGCCGGTGCGGTCGACCAGTCTCCGCTTTCGGGACCGCAGCCCAAGAACGTGTGACCGGACCGTCCCAGGGCCGACACCCTCCTGGACGACGTCACCGACGGCGACGCCTCGGGCGCGCAGGCGTGCGTGCGGCCGCCGGTACACCCGACCGAACCCATTGCCTCCTGGCTTGCGATCATCTGGGTCACCCCGTCAGCCGACAGCTACGGGGTTAAGACGAATACCCGATTCCCTAGACCATCCCTGGAAGCTCACCGCTCCCTCTCGCCCGTTTCGCATCAGAAGGACGGGGCCATGGCCGAGCTCGGCCTTGCAGGCGAGTCCGGACTGATCGGCTTCCTCCGCGGCATCGGTGTGACCCAAGCGCAGCGGGAAGCCCGCCTCGTCTGCATCCTCAAAGGATGAGCGAGGCTCAGTGGTGATCAGCAGCGTGCATCCGGAGGGCCGGCCGTCGCCATCCAGGCGGAGTATGCCGATCATTACAGCGCCCGCCGGCCCCACCGCAGCCTGAACCGGCAACCGCCCAACGGACGCGGACAACCGCCTCCGCCCGGCGACATTCGAGTCCTACGCCGTGATCGAGTCGGTGAACTCATCCATGAGTACTCGCAGGTCGCATGAGGTGACACACTTCCGGCACGGACACCCTCAGAGACCGGGAAGGCTCAGCGACCACGGGGTATTCCCGGCATATTCCACGCTTCCACCGGCGCATGCAAGGATCCAGTTGCGAGAAACGGCCGCGCGAGCGAGGTGATCCGCGACGGCGGAGAGCGTGTTATCGCGACGGCTGGCATTGCCGCTCGCATCAGAACTCGCACTCGGCTTTAGAGCAATCCACCAGCGGAAAGATCCGGTCCGAAAGGGACGGAAAGTCCCTGAACAAGCCATCCTATACCGAGCGGTGTACGGGGAACCGTTCTCTTTCCAGATGAGGAGCAATGAAGAACCTGACCAAAGCGGTCACCATCGGCATTGGCGTTGCAGCGGCGAGTGTCGTTCTCGCGCCACCGGCCTTCGCTGTTAATTTTATCCGAGACATCGGCGACGGGACAGTTCGCTACACCGACGACACCAATCAGATGTGCCTCCAGGCGGACAACACCCTGGGGACAGCCTGGGTGGAAGTGGCCATGTCCCGCCAGGGCGGAGGCGGAGTGCCCGTCATCATCAGGGACCACAACGTCGATCACCCGGGCGCCACCTGCAGGCTCCTCGACATTCCCGAGAACGTCACCTACCAGGCCGAATACCGGAGCTATTGGGAAGGGCGAGGAACCCCGATACGTGGGGTGTTCCTCTTCACCACCTGACTGACCCCGACAAGGCGGGCTCCCCGGCCACCACCCGCGCGGCATTACGGGGAGCCGGCATCCGACAAGCATGCCGGCCGACAGCAGATCCAGGAAGATCTCGGGCTTGCAGCCTTTGTGATCGCATTGGTGATCATCGGGTGATGTGGGACGGATGCGAGGCGAAGCAACCGGGCATGGCACCCAACTCGAGGTCACGGCTCCTGATCGGAGGCACCTTGGTTGTGGTGGTCGGGTGCGATGACACGCCACTCGGACGCGAACGGCGGCCGAGCCCCTCATGTTCCCGAGATCCATGTCGATAAATGACAGCAAGCTTTTGGCTTATTCGATGATTGCCGAGTCTGGGCGGCGCCGATAGGGCTTGCCCGGCACTCGGCAACCACGCGGGAGGCCTCAGCGACCAGGCACCCGCTGCGGAACAAATTCAATGAAAGGCAATTATGTCGCGCCTACTTGCACGTGCTCTCGCCACCCTCATGCTCGCCGTCGCCGCAACCGGCGTCACCGTGCTGACCACGGCCGCTCCCGCCTCGGCCGATGGCTGCTACACGTGGAGCGGCGAACTCCGCAACGGCAGCCGTGGCGCTGCCGTGACCCAACTCCAGATCCGGGTGGCCGGTTATCCCGGCTACAACTCCAACCTCGTCATCGACGGCGTCTTCGGCGACGCGACCGAGGCGGCTGTACGGCGCTTCCAGTCCGCCTATGGGCTCACCGCCAACGGCGTCGCCGGGTCGCAGACCTTCAACCGCATCTACGCCCTCCAGGACGACGACTGCACCCCGATCCACTTCACCTACGGCGAGATGAACCAGTGCAACAGCACGTGGTCGGGCGGGCTGGTCTCCGCCGCCCAGGCCCGGTCGAACGCGCTGCGGGTCATGTGGCAGTTGGAGGCGCTGCGCCACGCCCTCGGCGACCGGCGGATGGTCGTCTCCAGCGCCTTCCGGAGCGTCGCCTGCAACCCTGATGCAAGTGACACCTACAGTCGGCACCTGTACGGCGACGCCGCCGACTTCACCGGCACCCCATCGCTCTGCGCGATCGTGCGGCAAGCGCGATACCACGGGTTCGAGGAGATCCTCGGCCCTGGCTACCCCGGGCACGGCGATCACGCCCACGTGGCCAACGACCCGAGCAGGACCTGGTCCGCCAGCCAGTGCTTCTGACGCCGTAGACCGACCCCGCCACCCACGTGCCGGCCCCGCGCACCCGCGCGGGGCTCCGGCGGCGCAGACCTGGGTGTGGTGCCGGTTGCACATCCTCTCGAGTCTGCCCAACCTACGGCTTTTCCGCTTGTAAGGCGTGCCGATCGCGCCCCGCGCCGATCGCCGTAACAGGCGATCGCCCGCAGGGCCCTCGGCTTCTGCCCGGGTACCTCATCAAGGCCGGGTGCGAGATTTCGTCGAAGCAGGCGGTGATGTCGCCCCGCACGACTCACTCATACTTTGCTGCCCGAGCCGGCGTTGTACGGCGTGCTGGTATTCGTGATCGCGCCTGCGGCCACGGGTCTTCGCCGGATGGATCGCAGGCCGGCACGTTCGAGCATCGGGTGCGGAACTATGACCGCCGGCCGTCAGATGGCGGTCGTCCACGGCGACGTGTCGCCGAAGAGCCTGGCCGCCCTGCGCGCGCGAACCGGGCGTCCAGCGTTCGCGTGCCGTTCTCGTCCGCGATCCCGCGGAACAGTTCGCGGGCCTCTTCCCAGACGTCCCTGGCCGCGCGGTGGTCGCCGGCGCCCTCGTGGGCGTCGCCGAGGGAGCGGAGCGTCCGCGCGAGGTAAGGGATCCAGCCGCGGGTTCGCCAGACCTGGACTGAGCGTTCGAGGGCGGCGATGGCGGCGGGCAGATCTCCTTCGGCCAGGTTCAACTGCCCGAGAACGCTGAGCGCGTCGGCGAGATGATGGCCGAAGTTGCCGTTCTCGCTGTGGGCCAGCGTCAGTTCGACGGTCGCCCTGGCCCGCTCGTCCCCGACCGCGACGAACAGCTTCGAGAGGTAGAGCAGTGAGAACGTCTCCAGATAGCGGTCGTTCAACCGCCGTGCCATTCCCAGAGACCTCTCCAGCAGTTCCCGGCCGCCCGTGATGTCACCGCAGAACGATTTCGCCGCGCCGAGGAACTGGGTGATCGTCGTGGTGTAGTGAGCGTTCCCGAGCGCCTCGGCGACCTGCATCGCCCGCTCCAGGACGGTGACCGCCCCCTGAGGGTCGTCCTCGCCGTGGATGATCGCCATCACGTGTAAGGCCCGCGCCTGGCCGCCGAGGTAGTCCGCGTCGGCGGCCATCCGCAGGGCGCGCTCCGCCAGGGCGAGCGCTTGCGAACCGTTCCCGTCCGCCGTCGTGCCCCAGGCCAGGGTCGCCAGAGCGTCGGCCATTCCGACCGGATCGTCCAGCGTGGTGAACAGGTCGAGGAGCTGCGAAGCGCCGGCCCGCATCCGTGTCATCGCCGGTCCGGGGCCCGCCGGTGAAGTCCAGGTGGTGACCTCCAAGAGGCCGCGCATCAGCACGGCCTCGCCCCGCTTGTCGCCGGTCTCACGGCAGAGCGCGAGCGCCTGCTCGTGCATGCGCTGCCAGCCGTCGTACAAACCGCGCACGTTGAGGTACGTCTCGGTGGACCCCGCAAGATCCCATGCGAATTGGGTCAGGCGCGCCTCGCACGCTTGCGCGACCCCCGCCATCAGCGCGGCGTGCTCCGCGCCGAACCAGGCCATCGGGTCGGCCAGCAGCCGGTCGGAGACCGCCGCGGGCAGCCACCGGCGCGGCGCACAGCTGTGCATGGGTGCGTAGCAGGGCCCCGGGACGTGTTCCGCCGCGACCTCCGCCAGCGCCAGCCACGCACCCAGGGCCCGCTCGAGCGCGGCCTGGCGCTCGGGTTCGGAATCCTCGCGCAGGGCGCGCTCACGCGCGTACAACCGGATCAGATCGTGGAACCGATATCTGAGCGCGCCCGTCTCGTCCGTCCCGGTGGGGTTCAGCAGATGAGCGTCGACCAGGATCTCGATCTCGCGTTCCGCCTGCCGCACCGGCACATCCAGCAGGGCCGCCACAGGCCAGGACGCGAAATCGGGCGCGTCCAGCAGCCCGGCCAGCCGGAACGCCCGCTGTGCGCCGGCGGGAAGCGTCCGGTAGCTCATCTCGAATCCCGCGCGGACGTCGAGGTCGCCCGCCACGAGTTCGTCCAGCCGGTGCCGTTCCTCCCCGAGGACGCCGGCGAGATGGGACAGACTCCAGTGCCGTCTGCCGAGCAGCCTGGCCGCCGCGATGCGCACCGCCAGCGGGACCCGGCCGCACAGCCGGACGATCTCCAGAGCCGTGTCCGGGTCGTCCTGGACGCGTTCGTCGCCGACGATCCTTCTCAACAGGTCCATCGCCTGGGCCGACGACAGGACGTCGAGTTCCAGCAGGCTCGCGCCCTCCAGACCGATCAGGCGGACGCGTCCGGTGAGGATCACGGCCGTGCCGGGGGCCCCGGGCAGGAGCGGCCGCACCTGCTCCTCCCCGGCGACGTTGTCGAGCAGAACGAGGATTCTGCGTCCGGCCACACAGCTCCGGTAAAGCGCCACGCGCTCTTCCAGGGATTCGGGTATGCCGGTGCCGCTGATGCCCAGTGCGAACAGGAACCGGCTGAGCACGTCCTCTGGGCGGGTGGGGTCGGCGGAGGCGCCGCGCAGGTCCGCATAGAGCTGGCCGTCGGGAAAGGAACCCGCGATCCGGTGCGCGACGTGCACGGCGAGCGTGGTCTTACCCAGGCCGCCCAGACCAGCGATGCCGGCCATGGCGACAGTGGCCGGCCGTGGCTCGGTAAGGACCTCGGTGAGGTGCGCCACCTCGCCGTCCCGGCCCGTGAAATCCGCGATATCCGGCGGCAGTTCGGCCGGGGTCGGAGCCGCCCGGCTTTCAGGCATCGGCGGCGCCGTGGCAAGCACCGGACGGTCGGCCGCCAGGACATGGACATGCGCAAGGTGCACATTCTCGCTCGGCTCGATGCCCAGCTCGTCCGACATGCGCGCAGCGAGTGCATGGTAGGCCCGTCGGGTTTCCGCCGCGCTGTACGGGCCCGATCCCCCAGCGGGGCCCGTGATCGTCGCCCTGACGGGAAGAACGAGGTCGAGTGAGGGGTCCTGAGTGAGGATGCTCCGATGCATGTCCTGCAGTTCTTCGGTCGGGTCCAGCCCGGTCTCTTCGATCAGAGTCATGCGGGCACGCGTGTATTCAGCAAGCGCATCCGCCCGCCGGCCGCAGCGGTACAGCGCCAACATCAGCTGCGCCCGCAGCCGCTCCAGCAATGGGTACTCGTTGGTGAGCGCGGTCAGCTCGCCCAGCAGCCCGGCGTGGCGCCCGAGTCTCAGGTCCACGGCGATCCGCGACTGCAAGACCGACAGGCGGACCTCGTCCAGCCGCGCGGCCTCCGCGGCCAGCATCGCGACGTCGGTCATGCCGGCGAACACGGCCCCGCGCCAGAGACTCAGCGCCTCGTGCAGGCGGTGGCCGGCCTCCGCCTGGTCACCGGCGGCCTCCGCCGCCTGCCCTGAGGCGGCCAGGTGCTCGAACCTCGCCGCATCCAGCTCGTCCCGGACCACCGGCATCAGATAGCCGGAGCCCTGCCGCACCACGCGAGCCGGGTCGCCCAGGTGCCGCCGGAGCCGGTGCGCGTAGGTCTGCACATTCTTGGTGGCGCTCTTCGGTGGGGTGCTCCCCCACAGGGCCACGGCCAGTTGATCCTCAGAAACAGGGTTACCCGCTCGGCACAGCAGAACCGCCAGCAGCACACGCTCCTTGGGCGTGCCGAGATCGAGCTGTTCACCCTCGCGCCACACCGTCAGCGGACCCAGTATCCCAAATTTCACCGCGCCTCCTTGGCTGGACGCACAATAGACCTGGACGGCCACCTGGTCCGCCGCGCGTTTGGGAGCACAATGTCAGCTCCCATGCCTCAGAGACATCCTGAGCCCCCTCTGGTTACGAAGACGCAGCAAAAGCGGCCCGGTCGAAGCCGCCGGCCGATCCGGCCATTTGCGCGTAGCAACAGTCGCTGGGTGCGGGAGTTCCCCGCGGGTAGCCCGGACGCGACGGGCGGGACTACGCCCAGTCGGCGATGCCCGCCGTAGTTCGGGACCGAGCCCGGTTACGGCCAGGCACGGCGGGTCCTAGATCGTTGATGGGAAATGTGTGTGCTGGTCAGTGGTCGTAGGCGGTCAGTGAGCGTTTCACCGGTGCGCCGATGAGCCAGTTGTGCCAGATGGCGGCGTTGAGCGCGAGAACGCGCTGGCCGACGCGGGCCCACAGCCCTTCGGTGGTGCGCGCGTTGTGGCGTTCCAGTCCGAGCTGGTTCTTCAGGGTCCAGATGATGCCCTCGATCCGCTGGCGCAGCCAGGGCGGGAACACCTTCACCGCCGGTTCGGGCTCGTCATCGCGCACCGGACGGATCAGCACATGCCCCAGGTCGGCGGCGGCCTTCTCGATCCCGGCTCCGGCGAAGCCCTTGTCGCACACGATGGGGCAGGGGCCGTCGGCGATCGGGCGGACGTGCAGCAGGTGCAGGGCCTGCTTGCGCTCGTCGAGTTCTTTGGGGTGAGCCAGGCTGAAGGACGAGACCGTTCCCTCGGCGGTGGTGATGAGCATCAGCTTGGCACCCCGGTAGAAGGCGTGGTGGGAGGTGTCGCGGCCGTAGCCGGCGATCTCCCCCAGCGCCGAGCGGTTCACCGTGACTCGGGAGGCGCCGCACGGCACCGGGGTGCCGTCCATCAGCCGCAGGTTGTCGTACCAGGTCGGGACCGCGCGGGCCAGCCACAGCGCCACCACCTGCAGCACCGGGCCCAGATCCCGCAACTGTCGGTTGTACTGCGACTGACGCGGCAGCCGCGGGAACAGGTGCCCGATCCGGGCGGGGGCCAGCCGCAGCCAGTGGCGTTCGTCATCACAGCGCAGCAGGACCTGGGCGGTGGCCACACAGATCAGCTCGGCGTCGGTCAGCAGGCGGGGCCTGCCCGGCCCGAGCCGCCGCGATGGCAGGACATCGTCGTCCAGGTGCACGTAGAGTGCGGTCAGAAGGGCGTCTAGATCTGTCTTCACACACCGATCCTGGGCGCCCTTCACCATGCTTGCGGCCGGTTCAGCAATAACCCATCAACGATCTAGTAGGGCTTTGTTAGTTCGTCATGGTGGGTGCTGGTGGCATGTGGGGCATCGGCCGCTCCAGGTGGCGAGCAGCACTTGGAGCTGTTTGAGAATCTTGTAGAGACTCAGGCCGCCCCGGC
>NZ_JBHSON010000033.1:0-109999 GCF_042656285.1 Actinomadura rugatobispora
TGCACGGGCGAGGCCGCCGTGCCGCGGTCGCATCCGCCGGAGCGGCCAAGGACGCCGGCGGCGCCGGAGCCCGCGAGGGCGATGGCCGCCGACGCGCCGGAGCCCGCGAGGGCGATGGCCGCCGACGCGCAGGCCGCGGCGCCGTCCCGGGTGCGCATCCCGTCCATCAAGGTCTCGGCCGGGATCGTCCCCCTGGCGATCGACCGCTCCGGGACGCTCGCCGCGCCGGAGGGCTACGACGTCGCGGGCTGGAACGAGGCGGGACCCGAACCCGGCGAGCGCGGCACCGCCGTCATCGCGGGGCACGTCGACTCCCGCACCGGCCCGGCGGTGTTCTACCGGCTGCGCGAGCTGAGGGCCGGCGACCGGGTCGAGGTCGACCGGGCCGACGGCAGCACCGCCCGGTTCCGGGTGACGCGGGTCGTCCGCCACAGCAAGAACGGGGTGCCGGACGCGGTCTACCGGCCCGCGGCCGGCCCGGAGCTCCGCCTCGTCACCTGCGGCGGAACGTTCGACCGCGCCAGGGGCGGTTACCGGGACAACATCATCGTCTACGCCGCCCGGCACTGAGAGCCCCGGCATGGCCCCTTCCCCTCGGGGGGCCATGCCGGCCCCCGGTCAGGGCACGATGTAGTCGGAGTCGCGGGCGTCGGTGATGGCCATGTGACCGGGCGCGTGCCCGATCGCGAACTTGGGGCGGGAGGCCATCACGGCGGCCTGCGGGGTGACGCCGCAGGCCCAGAAGACGGGCACCTCGCCGAGCCGCAGGTCGACCGGGTCGCCGAAGTCGGGCGCGTCGAGGTCGGCGATGCCCAGTTCGGCCGGGTCGCCGACATGGACGGGCGCGCCGTGCACCGACGGGTAGCGGGCCGTGACGCGGACGGCGTCGCCGACCTGCTCGGCCGGGATCGGGCGCATGGACACCACCAGCGGGCCGCCCAGGTCGCCGGCGCGGCGGCACAGGCGGCTCGTCCGGTACATGGGGACGTTGCGCCGCTGCTCGATGTGCCGCACCGGGACGCCCGCCTCCAGCAGGGCGTTCTCGAAGGTGAAGCTGCAGCCGATGAGGAAGGAGACCAGGTCGTCCCGCCAGTACTCGGTGGCGTCGGAGACCTGCGCGACCGGTTCGCCGTGCTCGTACACGACGTAGCCGGGCAGGTCGGTGCGCATGTCGCCGGAGAACAGCCGGGCGGAGGTCTGGCCGGGCTCGGTGACGTCCAGGACCGGGCACGGCTTGGGGTTGCGCTGGGCGAACAGCAGGAAGTCGTAGGCGTGCTCGCGCGGCACGGCGATCAGGTTCGCCTGGGTGCGGCCCGCGCACCAGCCCGCGGTCGGGACGCGCAGCCCGGCCCTGAAGAGCGCGCGGGCCTGGTCGGGCGTCAGTGCGGCCGGGTCGATGGGGTCGGTGGGCATGGCGCTCATGGAGTCACCTAGTTCCAGAGGTTCGGGATCTTGGTCAGTGAGTTCCAGCTGAGGTAGAGGGTGAGGACCCAGGCCGCGGTGCCGAGCGAGGCCAGCCAGGCCGGGTAGCGGTAGCCGCCGAGCAGGTCGCGGCGGCGCCAGGCGACCCACAGCACCACGCCGAGGCCGACGGGCAGGATGAGGCCGTTCAGCGCGCCGGCGAGGACGAGCAGGTTGACCGGGGTGGTGCCGAGCGAGAGGTACAGGACGGTCGACAGGGCGATGAAGGCGACGACCAGCCGGTTGCGGTGGGTCTCGATCCAGGAGGAGAACGACACCAGGAACGACACCGAGGTGTAGGACGCCCCGATGACCGAGGTGATCGCGGCCGACCACATGATGAGGCCGAAGACGCGCAGCCCGGCCTCGCCGGCGGCGTGCTCGAACGCGGAGGGCGCGGGGTTGTCGGCGGCCAGCTTCGCGCCGCCCGCGACCACGCCCAGGACGGCCAGGAACAGCAGCGCCCGCATCAGGCCGGTGATGAGGATGCCGGAGACGGAGCTGCGGGTGATGCCCTTGACGTTCTCCGCGCCGGTGAGCCCGGACTCGATCATGCGGTGCGCGCCGGCGTAGGTGATGTAGCCGCCGACGGTGCCGCCGATCAGGGTGGTGATGGTCAGGAACTCCACCTGTTCGGGCGCGACGGTCTGGACCAGGGCGTCGCCGATCGGGGGCGAGGAGACGATCGCGACGTACAGCGTCATCACGATCATGACGAGGCCGAGCACGACGACGATGCGGTCCATCGCGACCCCGGCGCGGCGGCTGAGGAAGACGGCCACGGCGACCAGCGCGGAGATCGTGCCGCCGATCCTGACGTCCAGGCCGAGGAGGGCGTTGAGGCCGAGCGCGGTGCCGGCCACGTTGCCGATGTTGAAGATGAGGCCGCCGGCGACGTCCAGCCCGGCCAGCAGGTAGCCGGCGCCGGGGAAGACGCGGTTGCCGAGGTCCTGGGCGCGGCGGCCGGAGACGCCGACGACGCGCCAGACGTTCAGCTGGATCGCGATGTCCACCAGGACCGAGACGAGGATCGCGAACGCGAACGCGGCGCCGAGCTGGGCGGTGAAGACCGTGGTCTGGGTGATGAAGCCCGGTCCGATGGCGCTGGTGGCCATGAGGAACATGGCGCCGAGCAGCGCGCCGCGGTGAGGCGCGGCCGCTGACGCCCCCTGCCTGTCGAGCGTGGTGCGGTCGGTCATGTCGCTCCTCTTGTGGAGGGTACGCTTCCCAGCAGCGTAAGGATTGTTCAACAATCCTGCAATCCTTGAATTGATGGATTGAGCGATACTCTGATGTGACGGTCATGTTTCATGAGTGAAGGGAGACCGATGCCCGCGCAGGAGACCTGGATCGGCAGAATCGAGGCGGCCCGCGGCGAGCTCGACCGGTCGAGCACCGCCGCCCGCGTCGCCGGGCTGCTGCGCGAGCAGATCACCGACGGCCTGCTCGCCCCCGGCGAGCGGCTTCCCGAGGCCGAGCTGTGCAGCGCCGCCCGCGTCTCGCGCAACACGCTGCGCGAGGCGTTCCGGCTGCTGGTGCAGGAACGGCTGCTGGAGCACCGCTTCAACAGCGGCGTGTTCGTCCGCCGGCTGAGCGTGGACGACCTCGCCGACGTCTACCGGGTGCGGCGGATCCTGGAATGCGCGGGCGTGCGGGAGGCCGCCGCCGCCCCGCCGGAGGCCCTGGAGCGGATCGAGGCCGCCGTCGCCGAGGGCGAACGCGCCGCCCGGGACGGCCGCTGGCCGCAGGTCGGCACCGCCGACATCCGCTTCCACCAGGCGGTCGGTGCGCTGTGCGGCAGCCCCCGGGTGGACGAGGCGATGCGCAACCTGCTGGCCGAGCTGCGGCTGGTGTTCCACGAGATGGGCTCGCCGCGCGAGTTCCACGAGCCGTACCTGGCCCGCAACCGGCTGCTGGCCGACCTGATGGCGCGCGGCGAGGTCGGCGCCGCCGAGCGCGAGCTGCTGTCCTACCTCGACGACGCCGAGGCGCAGCTGACCGCGGGCTACCGCCGCCGCGACGCTGGTAGCGTGTGACGCATGGCAGTGGGCAGCCTCTTCCTCTGACGCGCTCCAGGAGCGCCGCGCGACACCACGCAGCCGCGCTCCCCCGGTGACAACGACCAGTCTCACCATGGAGCGATTTCGTCATGCCCGAGAACACCGTCATGCCCGAGCACGACCGCGCCCGCCTCGCCGGCTGGATCCGCGAGAACGCCGCGACCCTCGACACCCTGGACCCCGACGCGCCGCTGGACGACCTGGAGCCGCTGCGCGACATCATCGGCGACGCCCGCGTCGTCGCCCTGGGCGAGGGCTGCCACTTCGTCCGCGAGTTCACCACCGCCCGCCGCCGCCTCCTGCGGTTCCTCGCCGAACGCTGCGGGTTCACCGCGCTGGCGTTCGAGTTCGGCTTCGCCGAGGGCCCGGCCCTCGACCGCTGGCTGCGGGGCGAGGGCGGGGAGGACGACCTCGCCGCGCTCGGCGGCACGACCGCCTCCGGCGTGACCGGGGAGCTGGCGCGCTGGCTCCGCCGGTACAACGCGACCGCCGCCCGCCCGCTGCGGTTCCTGGGGATCGACGTGCCGCAGGCGGGCGGGACGCTGCGTCCCGCGCTGGAGCCGGTGGCCGGCTACCTGCGGGAGGTCGACCCGGACGCGCTCCCGTTCGTGGAGCGGGCCCTGGAGATCTCCGACCGGTTCGCCGGCGGATCGGTGGCCGCGGCCGCGCCCGTGTGGGCCGGGCTCGACCGCGCCGACCAGGACGCCCTGACCGCGGCGCTGGGCCGCGTCGTCCTGCGCGCCCGCGCGCTCGAGCCGCGCTACGTCGAACGCGGCGGCCGGGAGCGCTACGAGACCGCGCTGCGCCGGATCGAGGCGGCCTGGCACGCCGACTACATGGTCGGCGCCCTGAACGGCGTCTTCACCGGCACCGGCCTCCCGCTCGACACCTCCGTGCGGGACCACTTCATGGCCGGCAGCCTGCTCTGGCATCTCGACCGCGCGGAGCCGGGCGAGCGCGTCGTGCTGGCCGCCCACAACAACCACATCCAGAAGACGGCCGTCCACTACGACGGCGAGCTGTTCGGGTACGTCATGGGCCACTACCTGGCCGGCGCGCTCGGCGGCGACTACCGGGCGATCGCCATGACGCACACCGCCGACAGCGTCCCCGAGATGAACCCCGACGGGAGCGGCGAGGTCGGCTTCTCGCTCGTCGACACGGCCGCGGCCCCGGCCCGGCCGGGCAGCGTCGAGGGCGCCCTCCTCGACGCCGGTCTGGGCTCCGCCATCACGCTCACCGGTCTGCGGCACGCCCCGCGCGCCGCGGACGGGGACGCTCTGCTCGGCGGCATCCGCAGCCAGAGCTCCGAGATGGTGACGCCCGTCCCGGAGGCGTTCGACGCCGTCCTGACGGTCCCGTCCGCGACCACGCACTTCACGACGGCCTTCTGACCGCCGCGGCGTGTGGTAGGACGGTGCTCATGATCGATGAGGTTGCGCTCCGGCATCTGGAACGGTGCGCCGAACTGGCGGAACAGGCCCTCGACGCCGGGGAGGAGCCGTTCGGGTCCGTCCTGGTCGGCGGGGACGGGACGGTCCTGGCCGAGGACCACAACCGGATCACCTCGACCGGCGACCCGACCGCGCACCCGGAGTTCGAGCTGGCCCGGTGGGCGGCGGCGAACATGACCGAGGCCGAGCGGGCGGCCGCCACCGTCTACACCTCCGGCGAGCACTGCCCGATGTGCTCGGCCGCCCACGGCTGGGTGGGGCTGGGACGGATCGTGTACGCGGTCTCCTCGGCCCGGCTCTCGGAGTGGCGGGCGGAGTGGGGCGTGCCCGCGTCGCCGGTCGTCGCGCTGCCGGCGCGGGAGGTGGCGCCCGGCGTGGTCGTGGAAGGGCCCGTCGAGCAGTTCACCGAGCGGATGCGCGAGCTGCACCGGCGCCTCGCCGGCTGACGGCGGTCAGGGGACGTGCGGCGGCCGTGAGCGTTCACGGCCGCCGCACGTCTCACGCCGTCCGGCGGTCGCTGGCGCGCGCCGTGAGGCGGGGCGGCAGCAGCGTGGCGGCGGGCACCCGCGCGCCGCCGAGCTTGGCCATCAGCAGTTCCACCGAGCGGCGGCCCACCTCATCGGCCGGGATGGCGACCGAGGTCAGCGGCGGATCGGCGCGCTCGGCCAGGTCCTCCGGGCAGATCGCGACCACCGACAGGTCCTCGGGGACCCGCCGCCCGGCCGCGCGGAACGCCCGCACCAGCGGCTCCATGACCGGCTCGTTGTGCACCACGACCCCGGTGAGCCCAGGCCGCTCCGCCAGCAGCCGGTCCACCAGGGCGCGGGCGGCCTCGGCACCGGACTCGCACGGGTACACCTCGCCGTCCAGGCCGCGCCGCTCCACCGCCGTGCGGAACCCCTCGGCGACCCGCTGCGCGTAGCCGGTCTGCCGCGCGTACACCTCCGGCGGCGAGCCGACCAGCGCGATCCGGCGGTGCCCGAGCTCGGCCAGCCGCTCCGCGCACGCCCGGCCCGCCGCCCGGAAGTCCAGGTCGATGCAGGTGAGGTCGGCGGCCTCGGCCGGGA
Source organism: Actinomadura rugatobispora (assembly GCF_042656285.1). Lineage (GTDB taxonomy): Bacteria > Actinomycetota > Actinomycetes > Streptosporangiales > Streptosporangiaceae > Spirillospora > Spirillospora rugatobispora. The sequence goes on from NZ_JBHSON010000033.1 coordinate 6,043, forward strand.
ACCCGATCAGCACGCTGGGCCGGTCCAGCGTGCGCAGCATCGGCAGCCGCGGGTCGCGCATCTGGACGTCCATCACGATCAGCGCGTCCACCAGCGCGCTGTCGGCCACCCGGCGCAGCCCCTCCACGCCCTCCTCCTGGGTGAGCAGCAGCACGTCGTGGTCGTGCCGGCGGGCCTCGGCCACCGCGGCGACGGCGATCTGCATGACCACCGGGACGTGGATGCCGCTGCGCAGCGGGACCATCAGCGCCAGCACGTTGGACCGGCTGCTGGCCAGCGCGCGGGCGCCCGCGTGCGGCCGGTAGCCGAGGACCGCGATGCTGGCCAGCACGCGCTCGCGGGTCTCCGGCGAGATCGAGCGCTTGCCGCTCAGCACGTAGGAGACCGTGCTGGGCGAGACCCCGGCATGCCGGGCCACATCAGTGATCTTGACCACCAGGTGTCTCCACTTCCTTCTCGAACCCGGGCGCGGCGGTCACGGCGGGTCGCCGCCGCGGGAGATCGCGTCCTTGTAGAAGTGCGCGCTGTCCTTCCAGCGGCGCTCCCCGGTGGCGTAGTCGACATGGATCAGCCCGAAGCGGCGGTCGTAACCGTAGGCCCATTCGAAGTTGTCGAGCAGCGACCAGGCGAAGTAGCCGCGCACGTCCACCCCGCCCGCCTCGATCGCGCGGCGCATCGCCGCCAGGTGGTCGCGCAGGTAGGCGATCCGGTCGCGGTCGCGGATCCGGCCGTCGGGGCCGGGCTCGTCGGCGAACGCGGCACCGTTCTCGGTGATCATCAGCGGCAGGCCGGGACGGTCGCGGCGCAGGCCCAGCAGCATCTCCTCCAGGCCGGTCGCGTCCACCGGCCAGCCCATCGCCGTGTGCGGGCCGGGCTGGTCGAGGAAGTCGATCCCCTCGCAGCCCACGAACGGCGTGGCGGCGCCCTGCTTGTGCCCGTCGGCGTTGGCGCGGGGCGACACGCCGTCCCAGGTCCGGACGAGGGTGGGCGAGTAGTAGTTGACGCCCAGGACGTCCAGCGGCGCGGCCGCGGTCTTCTCGTCGCCGTCCCGCACGAACGCCCAGTCGGTGAGCGCGGCCGTGTCGTCCAGCAGGTCGGCGGGGTAGCCGCGGCCGGTCAGCGGGTCGAGGAAGACCCGGTTGGAGACGGCGCCGACGCGGCGCACCGCCTCCGGCTCCCCGCGCAGGTGGTGCAGGTTGAGCGTGATCGAGTGCAGGGCCGACGGGACGGCCTCCTCGCGCAGCGCGCGGGAGGCGAGGCCGTGCGCGAGGTTGAGGTGGTGGGCGGCGGTGAGCGCGGCCACCGGGTCGGTGCGGCCGGGCGCGTGCACCCCCGCGGCGTAGCCGAGGAACGCCGAGCACCACGGCTCGTTCAGCGTCGTCCAGGTGTGCACCCGGTCGCCCAGGGCCTTCCCCATCTGGACGGCGTACTCGGCGAACCGGAACGCCGTCGACCGCTCCGGCCAGCCGCCCGCGTCCTCCAACTCCTGCGGGAGGTCCCAGTGGTAGAGGGTGGCGACGGGCGCGATCCCGTTGTCGAGCAGCGCGTCCACCAGCCGCGAATAGAAGTCGACGCCCTTCCGGTTGACCGTGCCCCCCGGCATCACGCGCGGCCAGGAGATGGAGAAGCGGTAGGCCGAGATGCCCAGGTCGGCCATGGCCGCGACGTCCTCGCGCCAGCGGTGGTAGTGGTCGGTCGCCACGTCGCCGGTGTCGCCGTTCAGCGTCTTCCCCGGGGTGCGGCTGAAGGTGTCCCAGATGGAGGGCGCGCGGCCGTCCTCGTCCGCCGCACCCTCGATCTGGTACGCGGCGGTGGCGGCGCCCCACAGGAAACCGTCCGGCAGGCTCATCGGCCGGCCCCCTCCATGTCGACGACGACCTCTCTCGCGGTGGCGCGGACGAGGGCCCCCTGTTCGTGCCCGGTCACGGCGCCGCCGTCGACCCTGATACCCGCCGGATCGACGTTGACCAGCAGCAGGCTCCACGCGCCCCCGCCCGTGGCGGAGGCCGTGAGCGCGGCGCCGTTCCGGGAGGTGGTGAACGACGCCGCGCCGATCCGGGTGGTGGCGGCCGCGCCGTCCCTCAGCTCGTACACGCGCAGGGTCACGCCCTCCGCGTGGTCGTAGTCAGGCCGGTCCTCGACCGCGCCCTCGGGGACGACCGCGCCGGGCCGCACCAGCAGCGGCACGCTGCCGTAGCCGTGCCGTTCCCGCACCCAACGGCCCCCGTGCACGCGCTCACCGGTGAGGTAGTGCGTCCACACGCCGTCGGGGACGTAGTAGGCGATCTCGTCGCCCGCAGAGAAGACCGGGGCCATGAGCAGGTCGTCGCCCAGCATGTACTGGCGTTCCAGATGGGTGCACGCGGGGTCGTCCGGGAAGTTCAGGACCATCGCCCGCATCATCGGCAGGCCCTCCTCGTACACCTGCCGCGCCGCGCCCGCCATGTAGGGCATCAGGCGCATCTTCAGGCGGGTGAAGTGCCGCAGGACGTCCACCGACTCCTCGTCGAACAGCCACGGCACCCGGTAGGAGTGGCTGCCGTGCAGGCGGCTGTGCGACGACAGCAACCCGAACGCGATCCACCTCTTGAACAGGCCCGCGTCGGGCGTCCCCTCGAAACCGCCGATGTCATGGCTCCAGTAGCCGAACCCCGACATCCCCAGAGAGAGGCCCCCGCGCAGGCTCTCCCCCATGGCCTCGAAGGTCGATTCACAGTCCCCGCCCCAGTGGACGGGGAAGCGCTGCCCGCCCACGGTGGCGGAACGGGCGAACACGACCGCCTCCCCCTCGCCGCGCCGCTTGCGCAGCAACTCGAAGACCGTCTGGTTATAGAGGTAGGTGTAGTAGTTGTGGGCGCGCTCAGGATCGGAGCCGTCGAAGTAGACGACGTCGGTGGGGATGCGTTCCCCGAAGTCGGTCTTGAAGCAGTCGACGCCCATCTCCATCAGCGCGTCCAGTTTCGCCGCGTACCATTCGCGGGCCTCGGGGTTGGTGAAGTCGACCACCGCCAGGCCCGGCTGCCACAGGTCCCACTGCCACACGTCGCCGTTGGGGCGCCTGAGCAGGTAGCCGCGCTCCTTCGCCTCGGCGAAGAGCGGCGAGCGCTGCGCGATGTAGGGGTTGATCCACACCGAGATCCGCAGGCCGCGCTCCTTGAGGCGGCGCAGCATCCCCGGCGGGTCGGGGAACACCCGGGGGTCCCACTCGAAGTCGCACCACTGGAACTCGCGCATCCAGAAGCAGTCGAAGTGGAACACGCTCAGCGGCAGGTCCCGCTCGGCCATCCCGTCGATGAACGAGGAAACGGTCTCCTCGTCGTAGGAGGTGGTGAACGAGGTGGACAGCCACAGCCCGAACGACCAGTCCGGGACGCGCGCGGGCCGTCCCGTCAGCGCCGTGTACTTGCGCAGGATGTCCTTGGGCGTGGGCCCGTAGATGAGGAAGTACCGCATCGACTGGCCCTCGACGCTGAACTGCGCCCGCGCCACCGCCTCCGACGCGACCTCGAACGACACCTTCCCGGGATGGTCGACGAACACCCCGTAGCCGGCGTTGGTGAGGAAGAACGGCACGTTCTTGTACGCCTGCTCGCTGGCGGTGCCGCCGTCGGCGTTCCACACGTCCACCGACTGGCCGTTCTTCACCAGCGGCCCGAACCGCTCGCCGAGCCCGTACACAAAGTGGTCGACGCCGAGGTCGAGCTGCTCGCGGACGTAGTGCCGGCCGTCGTCGGTATCGATGACCGCGGTCGCCTTGGGCCGGGTGCCGGTCAGGCGGCGGCCCCCGGCCAGGAAGTCCACCGCCCACTCGCCGCCGCGGGCGAACCGCACGGTCAGCTCCCCCGAGGTGAGGGTGGCCGCGTCCTCGGCCACCTCCGCGAGGGCGTCCGCGGGCGGGTCGGTGGCCAGCGCGAACGCCGGGCCGCGCGGCTCCTCACCGGCGAAGTGGGTGATCGTCACGCCGATGACGTCCGGCATCGGCGCCGAGCACTCGAACGTGACCAGCGGCCCCTTCAGCAGGTCGCCGCGATGCCGGACGCGCTGGACGGGCGCGTGGACGACCAGCGAGGCGCCGGGGGACGCCGTGCAGTCGAGGACCTCGACCGGGTGCACGGCACGCACGCCCTCCCGCATCATCCAGTAGCCATCACTGAACTTCATCTACTTGATCGCTCCTGCCGTGAGGCCGCGGGACAGCGTGCGCTGGAAGATGAGAAAGAAGACCACGGTGGGCAGGAGCCCGAGCAGCGAGGCGGCGCTGGACATGGTGGCGTCCATCAGCCGCTGCCCCTGCAGCACGCCCAGCGCCACCGAGACGGTCTGGTTGTCGTTGCTCACCAGGAAGACCAGCGGGATGAGGAACTCGTTCCAGGTCCAGACGAAGAAGAAGACCGCCAGCACCGCCATGGTCGGCCGGATCACCGGGACGACCACCCGCCACAGCACCTGCCACCGGCTCGCCCCGTCGATCCGCGCCGCCTCCAGCAGCGGGCGCGGGAACGCCGACAGCACCGACGCCAGCAGGTAGGTGCCGAACGCACTCTGAATCACCGTGAACACGATGATCACGGCCAGCCGGGTGTCGTACAGGCCGACCTGCTTGGACAGGTGGTACAGGGGGTAGACCAGCGCCTCCTGCGGCAGCGTGTTGGCCAGCAGCAGGAGCACCAGGATCCACATCCGGCCCCGGATCCGGCCGATGCCGAGCGCGTAGGCGTTCAGCACCGACAGCAGCACCGCCAGGACCGCCACCGAACCGCTGATGAGCGCGCTGTTCAGCAGCACCTGGCCGAAGCCGACCCGTTCCCAGAACGCGGTGACGCCGTCGAAATGGAACCCTTCGGGCAGCGCCAGCGGGCCGTTGGAGGAGTACTCCTGCGGCGTCTTCAGCGCGTTCAGCACCACCACGCCGAACGGGACCAGCATGATCCCGGCCAGGACGAGCAGCGCCGCCAGGACCAGGTAGGCGGAGGGGCCGCGGCGGCGCCGGCGCGCCCGGCCGCGCTTCGCGCGGGCGCCGGTCGCCGATCCGGTGAGGGCGGTGGTCATCGCTCCCCCTCGGGGCCCCGGCCCTGCAGGCGCAGGAACACCACGGTCAGCGCCACGATGATCAGCGTCAGCACGGTGGTGATCGCCGAGCCGTAGCCGACCTCGGTCTTGTCGAAGAAGTTCTGGTACGAGTAGTAGGACGGCACGTTGGTCGCGCCGCCGGGGCCGCCCTTGGTGAGGACGTAGATCGGGGCGAACACCTTCAGGGACGCGATGGTCGTCCACAGCAGCACCACGAAGATCTCCGGCCGGATCTGCGGCACGGTGACGTGCCGGAACCGCCGCCACCAGCCGGCCCCGTCGATCTCCGCGGCCTCGTACAGGGACGGGTCCACGCGCTGCAGCCCGGACATGAACACCACCAGCGGGAACCCGATCTGCACCCACACCATGACGGCCATCACGGCCCACAGCGCGGTGCCGGGGTCGCCGAGCCAGTCGCGGGCCAGCGCGTCCAGGCCGAGCGCGCGCAGCACCTCGTTCACCGCGCCGCTGTCGGGGTTGAGCAGCCAGCTCCACACCACGCCCGCGATGACCATCGGCAGCACCTGCGGCAGGTAGACGCAGGCGCGCAGGAAGCTGGCGGCACGCGGTCCGAAGTGGCGGTCCACCAGGTCGGTCAGCAGCGCCGCCAGCACCAGCCCGATCGCGGTCGGCGCGATCGCCATCGCCACGATGACCAGCGCGTTGTTGCGGAACGAGGACCAGAACTCCGCGTCGCCCGCCAGTTCCCGGTAGTTGGCCAGGCCGGCCCATTCGGGGGTGCCGACACCGCTCCACTCGGTGAAGCTCGTGCCGACGTTCATCAGGAACGGCACACCGATGACACCGGTGAACAGGACCAGGCCGGGGACCAGGTACGGCAGGTACGCCAACCGCTCCCGCCGCGCCTCCCTGGAAGGCGCGGAGGTCAATTGGGCAGGCCGTCGTCGTAGGCGCGCTGGACGGCGCCGAGGGCCTGGGCGGGCGTGGCCGAGCCGTTCATGAGCTTCTGCACCTCGGCGACCCACCTGTCATAGAACGCGGCCACCGGCCAGTCGGGGTAGTAGGCCAGGGAGTTGTTCCGGGCGAGGGTGTTGAAGTCCTCGATGAGCTTCTTGGCCTTGGGGTTGGTGATGGCCGCGGCGTCGGCCGCGACCGGGATGCCGCCCGCGTTGCCCAGCGTGTTCTGGATGTGCTTCTTCATCGTGATGTCGATGAAGTCGTAGGCGAGCTTCTTGTTCTTCGACCCCTTGGGGACGACCCACAGGTTGCCGCCCGAGCCGGGGGTCAGCTTGGCCCCGGGCCACACGGAGGTCTCCCACTCGAACTTGGCCTCCTTGGCCACGCGGCCGAACCACCAGCTGCCCGAGAACATCATCGGGAACTTGCCGCTCATGAACGCGACCCCGGCGTCCTCGGCCTTGATGCCCACCGAGCTCCTGGAGACGTAGCCCTTCTTCACCCAGTCGGCGAACGTGGCGGCTCCGTAGGTCCAGGCGGGGTCGGTGAGGTTCGCCTTGGACGTGTAGCGCTGGAAGGCGTCCACCCAGGGGCGGTCGGCCCTGTCCAGGGCGAGCTGGTAGACGAACTGGTGCGCCATGTACTCGGCGCCCGCGTTGGTCAGGGGGACGACGTTCTTCTTGACGAAGGCGTCCATGGCGGCGACCAGTTCGGCGTAGGTGGCGGGCACCTTGACGCCGTGCTGCTCGAACAGGTCCTTGTTGTAGTAGACCTGCAGGTACTCGGCGTAGTTGGGGACGCCGAACCACTTGTCGCCGCCCATCGTGCCCTTGGCGTTGTACTTGGCCGTGACCTGGACGTTGGGGCTGAGCAGCCTGTCCCAGCCGCGCCTGGTCACCTCGGAGGTCATGTCCTCCAGGAGGCCCTGCCGCGACAGCATGCCCGCGGTGGCGTTGCCCTTGTTGTACTCCATGACGTCGGGGGCGTCCTTGGAGTTGAGCACCATCGGCGCGGTCTTCTGGATCTGCTCGAAGCCCTTCTCCTCGAACTTCACCGTGACGCCCGGGTGGGTCTTCTTGAACTCCTCGATCGCCTGGCTCCAGGCCACGCCCATCGCGCTCTCGGGGGCCTCGTAGTGCCACAGGCGCAGCTCGTTCGGGTCGGACTCGCCGCCGCCTCCGCACGCGGCCAGCACCAGGGATCCCGCGGCGAGCACGGCCGCCAGCGCCGCGCTCCGGGGTGCCTTGATCATGGGTTTCCTCCGGGGGGTGGTCTCGAGGGCCCGCTCAATCGAAGCGCTTCGACTGCCAATCGTGCGGGGATCGTATGCCGCACGTGAGCTGCGACACAATACGTCCGGCCGCATCAAAATCGGCGCGGGCCGCTGACCTGCGACGCTATATGGGAGCGCTCCCACATTTGGCCACGGACGGCGGACCGCCGCCCGTGGCCGCGGGCCCGTCAGCGGGTGCCGTAGAGATGCTCCAGGGCGAGCTGGTCGAGGCGCTCGAACGCCGCGCCGCGCTTGGCCAGCCCCTCGATGTCGGGCGTGAAGTCGCGCACCGCCCGCCAGTCCTCGCCCTCGGCCAGGGTCGGCACGGCCAGCTCGTCCACCCGCGCCGCGCGCAGCGCCTCCCCCACCTCGGGGTCGGCGCGGAACGCCCGCACTTTCTCGCGCAGGATCAGCCAGTTGCGCATGCAACCGCGCGCCGATTCCCACACGCCCTCGTCGTCCTCGGTGCGCGGCGGCTTGAAGTCGAAGTGGACCGGGCCGTCGTAGTCGCTGTTCTCGACCAGGTCGACCACCCAGAACGCGCCGCGCGCGTTCCCCGCGCCGAACCGCAGGTCCTGGTCGTAGCGCGGGCCGTTCTGGCCGTTCAGGTCGATGTGGAACAGCTTGCCGTGCCACAGCGCCTGCGCCAGGCCGTGCGCGTAGTTGAGCCCGGCCATCTCCTCGTGCCCGACCTCGGGGTTGAGGCCCACCAGGTCGGGACGCTCCAGCGCGCCGATGAACGCCAGCGCGTGCCCGACGGTCGGCAGCAGGATGTCGCCGCGCGGCTCGTTCGGCTTGGGCTCGATCGCGAACCGCAGGTCGTAGCCCTTGTCGACGACGTAGGAGGCCAGGGTGTCGAACGCCTCCTTGTAGCGGTCCAACGCCGTCCGCACGTCCTTGGACGCCCCCGACTCGGCGCCCTCGCGGCCGCCCCAGCACACGTAGGTGCGGGCGCCCAGCTCGGCGGCCAGGTCCAGGTTGTCCATCACCTTGCGCAGCGCGAACCGGCGCACGTCCCGGTCGTTGGCGGTGAACGCGCCGTCCTTGAACACCGGATGCGAGAACAGGTTGGTGGTCGCGGTCGTCACCACCAGCCCGGTCTCGTCCAGCGCCTTGCGGAACGCGCCGACCCGCTCGTCCCGCTCGGCGGCGGTCGCGTCGAAGTCGAACACGTCGTTGTCGTGGAAGTTCACGCCGTAGGCGCCCAGCTCGGCCAGCTTGCGCACGGCGCGGTCGGCGGGCATCGGCGGGCGGGTGCCGGGGCCGAACACGTCGACCCCCTGCCAGCCCACCGTCCAGATGCCGAACGAGAACCGGTCCTCCGGCCGCGGCGTGAAACGGTCGTCACTCACGATCCCTGTCCTCCAGTGGTGTCGCGCGGCCGCCCGGCGTCCCGGAGCAGGGCGTACCGGCCGCGGATCTCCTCCACCGCCGCGGCCGCGGCGGTGCCGGCGGTGTGCTCGGTGGCGGGCGGCGCCGGCCACTCCGGCGGCGCGGGCGTCCCCGCCAGCGCCCACGCGGCCTGGCGGGCGGCGCCGAGCGCCACGTACTCGGCGGGTTCGGGCACGGTCACCGGCGTACCCAGGATCGCGGGGGCCAGTGCCCGGACCGCGGCCGACCGGGCCCCGCCCCCGATCAGCAGGGTGCGGCGCGGCCGGGCGCCCTGCGCGACCAGATGGCCGGCGGCGTCGGCCAGCGAGCACAGCAGCGCCTCGACCGCCGCGCGGGCCAGGTTCTCCCGGGTGGCGTTGGACGTGATCAGCCCGGCCAGCGTCCCGGTCGCGTCCGGGCGGTCGGGGGTGCGCTCGCCGTCCAGGTAGGGCAGCAGGGTCAGGCCCCCGGCGCCCGGCTCGGCGGCCAGCGCCAGCTCCGACAGGCCGTCCAGGTCGGCGCCCACCAGCGCGGCCGCCGAGGTGAGCACGCGCGCCGCGTTCAGCGTGCAGACCAGCGGCAGGTAGCGCCCGGTCGCGTCGGCGAACCCGGCGACCAGCCCGGACGGGTCGGCGGCCGGACGCGGCGCGACCGCGAAGACGGTGCCGGAGGTGCCGATCGACACCACCATGTCGCCCTCCGCGAGGCCCAGGCCGAGCGCCGCGCCCATGTTGTCGCCGGTGCCCGGCGCCAGCCGCCCGCCCCACGGGGTCTCGCCGACCGTCTCGGCGGGGCCCGCCACGCGCGGCAGCACCGGCTCGTGCCCGAGCGCCGCCCGCACGAACTCCGGCAGGTAGCGGCCGTCGCCGGGCGACCAGTAGCCGGTGCCGGACGCGTCGCCGCGGTCGGTGACCGGCCCGGCCGCGCCCAGCCGCAGGGTCAGCCAGTCGTGCGGCAGCAGGACGGTCGCGGTGCGGCGGGCGTTCTCCGGCTCGTGCTCGGCCATCCAGCGCAGCTTGGAAACGGTGAACGAGGCGAGCGGGACGCTCCCGGCGCGCCCGGCCCAGGTCTTGGCGCCGCCCAGCTCCTCCACCAGCGCGCGGGCCTGCGGGGCGGAGCGGGTGTCGTTCCACAGCAGCGCGGGGCGGACCACGGTGCCGTCCTCGTCCAGCGCGACCATGCCGTGCTGCTGGGCGGCCACCGCCACCGCGTCGGCCCGTTCCAGCAGGTCACGTGTCCGCTGCAGGGCGTCCCACCAGTGCCGCGGATGGCATTCGGTACCGTCGGGGTGCGGCGCGGAGGCCGCGTCGACCACCGTCCCGTCCTCCGCCCGGCACAGCAGGACCTTGACCGACTGCGTCGAGGAATCGATCCCGGCGACCAGCACTGCCCCTCCTCGGCTCCGCGGAACGGCGGCCGTCGAAACGTTTCGAAAGTTTCTCGGCCGTGTGCAGCCTAAACCGCTGTGAGCCATCACACAATGGATCACCGCGGGGGTGCTCAGGGGGCGTAGTTCATCACGTGGTCGTGCAGCATCCGCGGGGCCTCGGGGTCCTGGCGGCGGAACGCCTCGATCAGCAGGGCGTGCTCGGCGGACTTGGAGTAGATCTCCGTCTGGTGCAGGCGCAGCGACAGCGTCGTCCACAACTCGATGCCCAGCGACTCCCACACCGACATCAGCAGCCGGTTGCCGGCCGTCTCCACCACCTCGCGGTGGAACTCGATGCTCAGCCGCATCTGCGCGTGCAGGTCGCCGGTCTCGGCGGCCTCGGCCAGCAGCGCGTTGTGCCGCTCCAGCGCGTCCACCCGCTCGGCCAGGCGGGGCAGCGCCAGCTCGGCGGCGGTGCGCTCCAGGCCCGCCCGGACGGGGAAGATCTCGCCCAGGTCCTCCTCGGTGAACGCCCGCACCCGGGCCCCGCGGTTGGGCAGGCTCTCCACCAGCCGCAGCGCCTCCAGCTGGCGCAGCGCCTCGCGGACCGGGCCCTGGCTGACGCCCAGCTCGGTGGCGATCCGGCGCTCCACGATGCGCTCGCCCGGCTCCCAGCGGCCCGAACTGATCCCCTCGACGATGAACTCCCGGATCTGGTCGGCCAGGCCGGTGCGCAGCAGTTGAGCGGAGACGTTCACGCGCACAATGGTAGAGGTCAGGAGGGATCGCCCCGGTGACCGGCCGGTAACGTGCGGATCAGTGCATACTGACCCTTGAGGAGATATGATCGATCATTGATCAATGATGATCGGGTGGAGTCCCGCGGCGACCCCGCGGCGCGCTCCCGAGCCCTGAGGAGAACGCCGATGGCCGAGACCACCAAAGCGCGGGGCGCGGCAACCCGTCCCCGGACCAAGGCCGGCGGCCGAACCGCCACCGGCACCGCGCAGGCGGCCCCCGCCGACCGGGACGAGCTGGTCGCCCACTACCGGCTGATGCTGCTGATCCGCCGGTTCGAGGAACGCGCCGCCCGCGCCTACACCGAGGCCAAGATCGGCGGCTACTGCCACCTCAACCTCGGCGAGGAGGCCACCGTCGTCGGGCTGATGGCCGCGCTGCGCCCCACCGACTACCTGTTCACCAACTACCGCGAGCACGGCTACGCCCTCGCCAAGGGCATCTCCGCCGACCGCGTGATGGCCGAGCTGTACGGCCGCTCCACCGGGGTGTCCAAGGGCTGGGGCGGGTCCATGCACCTGTTCGACGCCGAGGCCCGGCTGCTGGGCGGGTACGGCATCGTCGGCGGGCAGCTCCCGCTGGCCACCGGCGCCGCGCTCGCGGTGTCGTACAAGGGCGGCGACGAGGTCGTCATGTGCCAGATGGGCGACGGCACCGCCGCCATCGGCGCCTTCCACGAGTCGCTGAACATCGCCGCGCTCTGGGACCTGCCCGCCGTCTTCGTCGTGATCAACAACGGGCTGGGGATGGGCACCACCGTCGAGGCGTCCGCCGCCGAGCCCGAGCTGTACCGGCGCGGCGCCGCGTACCGCATGGAGAGCGCCCGGGTCGACGGCACCGACGTGCTCGCCGTCCGCGACGCCGCCCGCCTCGCCGTCGAGCGCGCCCGCACCGAGAGCCGCCCCTACCTGCTGGAGGCCGTCAGCCCCCGGCTGCGCGGCCACTCGGTCGTCGACCCGGCCCGCTACCGCAGCAAGGAGGAGCGGCAGGCGCTGCTCGAGCAGGATCCGCTCACCGCCTTCGCCGCCCGCCTGGAGAAGGACGGCGTGCTGCCGGAGGCCGACCGCGCCGCCGTCGAGGCCGAGGTCATGGCCGAGGTCGAGGCCGCCGCCGCGTTCGCCGACCGGAGCCCGGCGCCCGACCCGTCCACCCTCTTCGACCACACCTACGCCACCCCGGTCCCCGGCGAGCAGCGCCGGCTGCCCGCCGACCCGGTCTTCCGTTCCTGAGGAGTCGTCCCATGGCACTTGTCACCTACCGCCAGGCCCTCCGGGACACGCTCCGCGCGGAGATGCTGCGCGACGAGAACGTCCTCCTGATGGGCGAGGAGATCGGGCTCTTCGAGGGCTCCTACAAGATCACCGAGGGGCTGCTCAAGGAGTTCGGCCCGCGCCGCGTCCGCGACACCCCCATCGCCGAGGAGGGCTTCGTCGGCGCGGCCATCGGCGCCGCCATGCTGGGGCTGCGCCCGGTGGTCGAGATCATGACGATCAACTTCTCGCTGCTGGCGCTGGACCAGATCGTCAACCACGCCGCCAAGATCTACGGGATGTTCGGCGGGCAGTGCAGCGTCCCCATGGTCATCCGCACCCCGGGCGGCGGCGGCCAGCAGCTCGGCGCCACCCACTCGCAGAACGTCGAGCTGTTCTACTCGTTCATCCCCGGCCTGAAGGTCGTGGCGCCGAGCACGCCCGCCGAGGCGTCGGCCATGCTCAAGGCCGCGATCCGCGACGACGACCCGGTGCTGTTCCTGGAGAACCTCGCCCTCTACAACACCAAGGGCGAACTCCCCGCCGACGTCGCCGAGATCGAGCCCGCCGAGATCGGCCGCGCCGCCGTGACCCGTCCCGGCACCGACATCACGATCATCGGCTACTCGCGGATGGCGCGGGTCGCCGCCGAGGTCGCCGAGACCCTCGCCGCCGAGGGGATCTCCGCCGAGGTCGTCGACCTGCGCAGCCTGCGCCCGCTGGACCGCGAGACCGTCGTCGCGTCGGTGCGCCGCACCGGCTGCGCCGTGGTCGCCGAGGACGACTGGCTGACCTACGGCATCGGCGCCGAGATCGCCGCGACGATCCAGGAGGGCGCCTTCGACTGGCTGGACGCCCCGGTGCGCCGGGTGGCGATGGCCGAGGTGCCGCTGCCGTACGCCAAGTCGCTGGAGCTGGCCGCGCTGCCCTCCGCCGACTCCCTCCTCACCGCCGTCCGCGACACGCTCCGCGCGACCGGACGCGTACCCGCACTGGAGACGACCGCCTCATGACCGAGATCCTCATGCCCCGCCTCTCCGACACCATGGAGGAGGGCGTCATCAGCTCCTGGCAGAAGAAGCCGGGAGACGCGATCGCCGTGGGCGACGTGATCGTCGACATCGAGACCGACAAGGCCGTCATGGAGTACGAGGCCTACGAGGACGGCGTGCTCGGCGAGATCCTCGTCGCGGAGGGCGAGTCGGCCCCCATCGGCGCCCCCATCGCGGTGGTCGTCCCGGCCGGTTCCACGGTCGCCCCCAAGGAGAAGGCCGCGGCCACCGTCCCTGCCGCGGCCCCGGCTCCCGCCCCGGCCCCACCCGCTGCCGCGCCCCCCGCCACGACCTCGCCCGCTCCTTCGCGCGGGACGCGTCCGCCGTCGTCCCCGCTGGCGCGGCGCCTGGCCCGCGATCACGGCATCGACCTGGCCACGCTGACCGGCAGCGGCCCCGGCGGCCGCATCGTGCGGGCCGACATCGAGGCCGCCGTGCGCGCCTCCGGCCCGGCCCCGCAACTGCCCGCGCCCCAGACGCCCGCTCCGAAGGTCGACGACGCCGACGTGGAGCGCGTCCCACTTACCCGCTTCCGCAAGGTCGCGGCCCGCCGCCTCACCGAGAGCAAGCGGAACGCCCCGCACTTCTACCTCACGCGCGAGGTCGACGCCGAGGCGCTGCTGGCGTTCCGGGCCACGCTCAACACCGCGCTCGCGCCCGCGAAGGTCAGCGTGAACGACCTGATCGTGAAAGCGTGCGCGACCGCGCTGCGCGAGCATCCCGCGGTGAACGTCTCCTACACCGAGGAGGAGCTGCTCTTCCACAAGCGGGTGAACGTGGGCGTCGCCGTCGCCGTCGAGGACGGCCTGCTCGTCCCCGTGGTCAAGGACGCCGACCGCAAGAGCGTCTCGCAGATCGGCGCCGAGACCCGCGAGCTGGCCGGAAAGGCCCGCGACGGCAAGCTGTCGGCCCAGGAGATGAGCGGCGGCACGTTCAGCGTCAGCAACCTCGGCATGTACGGCATCGCCGGCTTCTCCGCGGTGATCAACCCGCCGGAGGCGGCGATCCTGGCGGTCGGCGCGGTCCGCGACGAGCCGGTCGTCCGCGACGGCCAGGTCGTCCCGGGCACGCGCCTGTCGGTGACGCTGTCGGTGGACCACCGCGCCTGCGACGGCGCCACCGGCGCGGCCTTCCTCGCCCGCCTCGCCGAACTCCTGGAGAACCCCCTCCTCATCGTCGCCTGAGGCCGAGGCGCGTCAGGGGCAGGTCTCGCGGTACGGGACCTGCCCCGCGTGCCGGTCCCACTCCGCGCGCGTCAGCCCGCCCGCCTTTCCGCACAGCTCGGAGACGAGCCCTTCCGGCGTGAGCCGATGCTGGCGGATCCTGCCGTCCATGCCGATGGAGAGACCTGCGATCCGGGGTGAAGGCGAGCCCGTGCACCTCATGGGTGTGGCCGGTGATGGGCAGGCCGACCGGCTGCGCGGTCGCCACATCCCAGAGCCGGATCCGGTCAGCGCCGGCGTTGAAGTCCCCGGCCAAGATCCGGACCGGTCCCCGCACGCCCGCGCGGGGCAGCGCCCGCAAACCCGCTCTTCTGACCTAGCTGAACTAGTGCCGCATCAGGCAATGTTCGCCCGGCCTTGATCGTGCTCGTGGACACCCAGAAGTGCCGGTAGTCGGACAGATGTACGAACAGCGGGTGCCGACACGCGGCCAGGGAAAGTGCCGGTCGCGGCTCGAGCTGTGGTGGATGAGTCACGGCGGACGGTCGGCATGTCGTGGAGCGATCGCGCGTTCCGGGCCGGGCTTGCGGGATGCCCATTGCAACCATTAGGTTGCCATCATGATGGCAACTCAAGGGTTGCGAAGGAGTATGGGTGTGGTTCCGGACAGGATCGAACGCGAGACGGTGCTGCGGCACCCCGCCGAGCGGGTGTGGGCCGCGCTGACCACCGCAGAAGGGCTGTCGCAATGGTTCGGCTCGGTGGCCGAGATCGATCTACGGCCCGGCGGGCGAGCGTATTTCCGCTGGGATGACCTCGACGAAGAATCCGTCGCCACGATCACGATCGTCGATCCACCACACCGTTTGGCGTTCAGGTGGCCGATCGAGGGCTGGCTGGGGGACGACGCGCCTCTGACGCTGGTGACGTTCACCCTGGAGCCCGTTGCCGATGGGACCCGGCTGCGTCTGGTGGAGAGCGGGTTCACCCAGGCCGCCGACCACCTTGCCCGGTGCGCCCACCGGGCCAACAGCCATGGATGGGCCGCAGAACTCGGCGACCTGGAGACCTACCTCGATGCGGCCGCCTGATTCACAGGAGCAGGCCGTCGCGGTGTTCGCGGCGCTCACCGATCCGACCCGGCGGGCGCTGCTGGACGAACTCGCCCGCGCCGGACCCGCGACCGTCACCGATCTGGCGCGGCGGCTGCCGATCAGCCGACAGGCAGTGGCCAAGCACCTCGATCAGCTCGCCGAAGCGGGCCTGATCTGCTCCGGTGAACCGGCCGGCCGCCGCCACCCCTACCGGTTGGAACCAGCGCCCATCCGCGCGGCCCAGATATGGCTGGCCGCGCTCGCCAACAGCTGGGATGACCGGCTGACCGCGCTGGAACGCGCACTGGACGCCACCCCGACACCCGACCAGGGAGCCACCTGACAATGAACCGGCCTGAGTTCACCGCCGGCCTGAACATCGCCATGAAGATCCCCAAGGCGCAGTACGAGGCCACCGTGGCCTTCTACCACGACACCCTGGGCTTCGACGTCAAAGAGGAGGACGTTTCCTACGCCCCGACCGTCTCAAGAACTCATTCGGTGCGGTTCGGTCCTAACACGCTGTGGCTGGACTGCGTCGACAACTACAGCCAGCCCGACCTGTGGTTGCAGCTCCACACCGATGACCTGGACGCGGCGACGGCCACACTGGCCGGCGCCGGCATCCGCCCGTGTGACGAGGTCGAACCACTGCACAACATCGAATCCAGAACCCACTGGATCAAGAACCCGGCCGGCGTCGTTCACCTGCTCGCAGAATCCGGCTGAGCCGCCCAGCCCTTTGCGTGTCCTTCCGGACCAGCACTTTCAAGACCGACCACCAGCGCTTACAGACGTCCGCCACCAATCGTGGGACACGCCCGCCGGGATTCCCGTCCGGCCGGGCGGGTTCGCCTCAGACTGCGGGCATGGCTGAACGGGTGCGGGTCCGTGAGATCGATGACGACGAGGGACAGCGGCTGCTGCGGATCATCCGGTGACCTGGCGGCAGGCTCAGATGGTGCTGCTGTCTGCGCAGGGCATGGACACGGCGCGGATCGCCGAGGTGACGTTCACCAGCCCGGACCGGGTCCGAGACGTGATCCGGCTGGGACGCTCCCCGGCACCCCGCCGAGAAACAGCCCTCACGCTGCCTGGAGGGTGGGGCCGGCTTGCGACTGAGGCGGCGTATCGGGCCTGCCCCGACGCCTCAGCGGCGGTGAGCAGACCGCGCAACCTGCCGCGGCGCCTGGCCAGCCCCGCGGCCGCGTCCAGGAACGACCGTTCGACCCCGTTGAGGGCCCAGGTGGACGCGGCAGGTGGCGGCCCAGCGGTCGATGAGAAAGTCGACGATCGCATTCCGGACGGGCCCGGCAACATCTCGATCGTCTCCGCCGCATCCTCCGTGCAGTAGACGGTCAACCTCGCACAGGCCCGGTCATCCACCGTCCTCCACACGCCCAGGTAGAGGCACGAGACCACGTCCTGCGCGGGCATCACGTCCGCGCCTCTCGCGACCGGGGGCTCGGTCGAGCATGGCCTCCATCCACCAGCGGTTCATCACTTCGTCGAGCTGCGCCCCCTGCTCGGCCGCGAGCACCTCGCGGCTGAATTCCGCTCGTTTCCCCTCGGTCAGCGCCGGACCGATGGCGTTGATCGTTCGGGGAATCGGGGAAACGAACACGTCGGGCGACTCATGCTGTGCGGTCACATCCGGTTCCCTTCGAGCGTAGTCCGGCGTCTGGACCTACCCCAAACGATAGGGCCGGTGACCGACAGTTCCTCGTCACGACGCCACCGTTAACGCCGCCAGCCCGCTGTGAGAGGCGGGCCGGGGGCGCGGTGGGGTCAGCCGGGGGTTGTGGTTCGGGCTTCTGTGGGGGTTAGGGGGCGGAGGACGGTCGTGTAGGAGTAGGCGCGGGCGGGGCTCACCTGGTATTCGGGGCGTACCGGGTTGGGGGTGTCGCCCACTCCTGTGACGGCGTGGTTCACGTGCAGGGTGTTCCAGCCCTTGTTGCGTTGGCGGGCGAAGGGGTACAGGGCGCGGTCCAGGTCGTCGTACTGGGTGGCGCTCACTTCCAGGTCTCCGCCTACGAGGAGGCCTGCGCGGCCGTCGGTGAGCATGGCCCAGCGGACGTCGTCATGGTTGCCGTGATCCTGGGGGCGGTAGTAGGAGACGTACTGGTCGTCCAGGGAGGAGGACCAGACGCCCATGCGGGTGCCGTCCTTGCGGTCGTTGTAGTTCTCCACCGGGCCGCGTCCGTACCAGGAGAGTGTTGAGAAGCGGTCGGGCATCTTGACCGTGTAGCCCATGCGGGCGAGGTAGGGCAGGGAGCGGGCGCCGCCCTGGGGGACGACCTGGTGGGTCAACTGCACTTGGCCGGAGCCGTCGATGGCGTAGGTGGTGGTCTGGTCGAAGTAGGCGTTGTTCGTGCCGGTGACCCGGCTGGGGATCTCGACTTTCACTGTGGGGCCGTCCGGTGTGACGGTGATGCGGCCGGGGGTGGTGGTGAGGCGGTCCAGGCCCGCCTTGCGCCAGTCTTCGCCCTCGGCCCGGCCCCAGGTGTAGGTCTCGTTGCTGATGGGCGGGCGCCACACGTCCAGTTCGGGGCCGGTGCGGATGAGCTCGGTGCCGTTGTGGCGCATCGAGGTGAGGGTGCCGTTGGTGCGGTCGAAGACGTAGCGGAAGTCGCGGCCGGTGATGATGATGTCGTTGTCCTTCTGCGTGGTCTTGACCGTGCCGGTGGGCTTCTTCCTGATGCCGGGGACGGTGGAGCCTCCGGAAGGGAACTGGCCGAAGCCGACGACGTGCCCGGCTGGGGCGTACCAGGTCTTGTTCTTGAGGACGACGTCGACGTTCAGCCAGCGTTCGTTCCCGGAGGGGGCGGGCGGGATCGTCACCTGGGTCGAGCCGCCGGGTCCCAGGTCGAGCGGTTGCACGCCGGAACGGATCGTGCGGCGGCCCTCGATGTGGCGCCAGCGCAGTTCCAGGTCGCGGGTGCCGGTGAAGGCGCGTTCGCTGGTGACCGTGACGGCGTCCCCCGCGCGGGTGACGCGGATCGGTGAATGGACCCAGGAGAGCTGGGCCAGTTCGGGCTGGAGGGAGCGGTCCGTTCCGACCAGGCCGTCCACACCGGAGAGGCTCTGGCCGTTGGAGAGGAACGTGCCCTTGCGGGTGAAGTCGTCGAAGTCGAGGGCGAGCAGGGCTTCCTTGGACGGGTCCGCGCCGGACGTCAGTTCGGCCGGGGTCAGGGCGCGTCCGTAGATACGGACGTCGTCGATGGTGCCCTTGGCCATGCGGCCCTTGTAGTTGTCCTGCATCGTCCCGGAGTTGCGGCCGATGTTGACGTCCCCCGACGACCAGTCGATGTTCCCCGTGTAGGGGACCCGGGCGGCCTCGCGGCCGTCGACGTAGAGGCGGAGGGCCGTGCCGTCGTAGGCGCCGGTGACGCGGTGCCAGGTGTCGTACCAGTCGGACGGCACGGGCGCCCGCACGGTGCGCCAGGCCCCGCCGCTGTAGATGTAGAACTCCAGCGTCGTCTCGTCGGACATCTTGAGGCCGTACTGGTGGTCGCCCTTGGTCATGATGGTGAAGTCGCCCGTCCAGGGGCGTGCGGGTTTGACCCGGGCGTCCAGGGTGACGGCCTTGCCGGTGAGGTCGAGCCTGCGATCGCGGTAGACCTCGACGAAGTCGTCCAGGCCGGAGAAGTAGAGGGCCTTGCCCCGGTGGCCGTCGACCGTTCTGGGCATGCCCTGGAGCCAGGCCGGGATGTCGTTGCCCGAGGCGTCGGGTGTGGTGATGAGCGGGTGCCGGATGTTGGCCTCGGCCCAGTCCCAGATGAAGCCGCCCTGCACCTGGGGGTTGCGCCGTACGACCTCCCAGAACTCCCGGAAGTTGCCCAGGCTGTTGCCCATGGCGTGGGCGTACTCCCCCATGATGATGGGCTTCTTGGTGGAGGCGGCCTGCTGGGCGAGTTTGGCCGGGGTCGGGTAGCGGGGGCCCCAGACGTCGGCGAACGGGGCGTCGCCGTCGGGGTTGTTGGGCTGGTGGTAGAGGGGACGGGTCGGATCGGCCGCCCGCGCCCATGCGGCCATCCTGTCGTGGGCCTTCCCCAGTCCGGCCTCGTTGCCGGTGTCCCAGAGGATGACGCTGGGGTGGTTCTTGTCGCGGGCCACCATCGCCTGGAAGCGCTCCAGGAAGGCCTTCTGCCATTCGGGACGGTCGGCCAGGCAGTCCTGCGGGTGGCCGGCGGGCTTGGTGCAGTCCTCGTAGTTGTGGGTCTCGATGTCGACCTCGTCGTCGATCCACAGCCCGCGCCGGTCGGCCAGTTCGTAGAGGTAGGGGTCGGAGGGGTAGTGGGCGGTGCGGACGGCGTTGATGTTGAGGCGCTTCATCAGCGCGACGTCGCTTTCCTGGCGGTGGCGCGTCTGGTGGCGTCCGGTGTCGGGATCGGTCTCGGGACGGTTCACGCCCTTGATGAGGACGCGTTTCCCGTTCACCAGGAGCCGCCGGTCTTTGATCTCGATTTCCCGAAAGCCGATGTTCTGCGTGGTGGTGTGGGTGACCTTTCCGGATGGGTCGCTCAGTTCCATTCGGAGCGTGTAGAGGGTGGGGGTTTCGTCCGTCCAGGTGGCGGGGCTGGAAACGGGGGTGCTGAGGCGGAGTGTGGCGCCTTCTCCGGTTATGGAGGTCTTACCGGAGAAGGTCGTCACCGGGCCGCCGCCGGGGCCCAGGAGGGTCGCCTTCACGGTGTGGTCGCCCCGGGTGCCCTGCTTACTGGCCAGGGTGAGGGTGGCGTTGAGCGTCGCGTCCCGGTACGAGGGGTCGAGGTCGGTGGTGATGGACGCGTCGCGCACGTAGGTGCGGGGCGTGGAGTAGGCCCACACCGAACGGAAGATGCCGCTGTAGCGCCACTGGTCGACGTCCTCCAGGTAGGAGCCCGTGCTCCACCGGTGCACCTGCACCGCCACCGTGTTTGCGCCGGGGCGGACGTGGTCGCTGACGTCGAACTCGGCGGGCGTGTAGCCGCCCTGGTCGTAGCCCGCGTACTCGCCGTTCACCCACACGAAGTAGGCGCTGGTCACGCCCTCGAAGCGCAGGAAGGTGCGGCGCCCGTCCCAGTCGCGGGGGATGTCGAGGGTCCTGACGTAGGCGCCGGTCGGGTTGATGTCGCGCGGGGTCCTGGGCGGGTCGTCCGGCCACACCTCGGTGGGGATGTTGCGGAACACCGGGTGGTCGAGCCGGTCGCTCTGCCAGGTGTGGGGCACCGTCACCTTGGGCCAGGCGGAGGTGTCGTACCCCTTGCCGTGGAAGCCGGCGGGGACCTCGGCCGGGCGTTCGGCCATCTTCAGGCGCCACTCGCCGTCCAGGCTGCGCGTCCAGCGGCGGGCGTCGGCGGGACGCAGGACGGCGTGGGCGGGTTCCTGGCCCTCGGCGACCATCTCCGGGTCGTCGAGGTAGGTGTAGGCGTCCGGCGGTGGGGCGAGACGGGGAGTGGCGGTGGCGGCGCCCTGCACGAGGGCCAGCACGAGCGCGGTCATCGCCAGGACGGCGGTCGGGGCGTGAAAGGAAAAGCGTGGGAGCGGAAAGCGTGCGGGCATGAACGCGGCGCCTCCTCGCGGGCCGCCCCCTGACAAGGCCCATGACAGCGTTCGACGAACGGGGTGGACGTCTATGCCCGGGACGCTAGGCGGCGCGCGGTGCCCCGTCAACGCTCCTTTCAGAGATTGAGCACAATCTGCCGGACACAACCCGCGGAATTAAACATCCAGGAGAAAGCGCCCGGCCGATGCCTAGTCGATGCGGAAGAGGTTGTCGTCGATCCGGTCGAGCGCGAGCCGGACGGCGCCCAGCCCCACGGCCTCGTCGCCGAGCCGGGACGCCTCGATCCGGGGGGCGCTGAGGCACAGCGGCCGCACCCGCCGCCGCAGCTCGTCGATGAGCCGGTCGCCGGCCCGCGTCATGGCGCCGCCGACGACGATCATCTCGGGGTCGATGGCCAGGGCCATCGCGGCGATGCCGCGGCTCATCCGGCCGGCGAGCCGCTCGACCAGGGCGACGGCCTCGGGGTCGTCGCGCTGCGCGGCGGCCAGGACCGCCTCCGCCTCGGCCTCGCCCGGCCCGGACCGGCCGATCGGGGCGCCGGTGAGGGTGGCCATGGTGTCGCGCAGGCCGAGCTCGGGCAGCATCCCGATCTCGCCGGCCGCGCCCCAGCGGCCGCGGTGCAGGCGGCCGTCGATGACGGCGCCGACGCCGGTGTGCAGCCCGGCCAGCACGCAGATCACGTCGTCGACGTCCTCGGCGATGCCGCGCCAGCGCTCGGCCATGGCGGCGAGGTTGGCGTCGTTCTCCACGTACACCGGGCAGGAGAAGGAGCGGCCCAGCTCGCGGGACAGGTGGAGGCCCTGCCAGCCGGGGACGACGGTGCAGAACGCCACCGAGCCGTCGGGGGCGACGACGCCGGGGGTGCCGGCCGCCACCGCCCACAGCGCCGAGCGCTCGACGCCGGCCCCGGCCAGGCAGGTCTTGATCGCCGCGCGGACGGCGGCGAGCCGTTCGGCGGGCTCCCAGTCGACGTCCAGGCCGGCGCGGTGGGAGCCGACGACCTCGCCGTTGAGGTCGGCCAGGAAGATCTGGACCCAGTGCGCGTCGATGTCGAGGCCGAGCGCGTGGCCGGCGTCGGCGCGGAAGCGGTAGCGGCGGGCGGGCCGGCCCAGGCCGGTGCCGGTGCGCGGCGCCACCTCGGTGACCAGGCCGCGGTCGGTCAGCTCGGCGATCACGCCCTCGGTCGTGGGACGGGACAGCCCGACCTGGCGGGCGAGCTCGCTGAGGGTCGGCTCGCCGCCGGCGCGCAGGGCGCGCAGCGTGGCGGCGGAGTTGAGCCGGCGGAGCACCGAGGGGTCGCCCCCGTGCAGGGCGCCCCGCGCCCCGCCGGGGGGTGCGGGGGGTCGTCCCGCGTCGAACGGTTCGGACACGTCACCTCTTGATCGGACATCGGCCCTTGACAGGGATGGGCGGACCGAGGACATTATTGCCAACCTACTTATGAAACATCCCTTCGTAAAGGGAAACGCAGCTCAGAGGGCAGGTGACGGGTTGGTTCCAGTCGACACCACGGGACCCGCGGTCGCGGTCGTGGGGGCGGGCCTGCGCGGTGCCACCTACGCGCGGCGGGTGCTGGCCGCCGGCCGCGGCCGGGTGGTCGCGGTGGCCGAACCGGACCCGGTACGGCGCGCGCGGTTCGCCGCCGAGCACCGGATCCCGCCGGAGCGGGTCTTCCCCGGGTGGCGCGAGCTGGTCGCGGCCGGCGACGCGCAGGGCGCCGGGCGGCTGGCGGACGGGGTGATCATCGCGACCCAGGACGCCGAGCACGCCGAACCGGCGGTGCGGCTGGCCGGGCAGGGCTACCACATCCTGCTGGAGAAGCCGATGGCCACGACCGAGGCCGACGCGGAGCGGGTGGTCGCCGCCGTCGAGCGCGCCGGGACCATGCTGGCCGTCTGTCACGTGCTCCGTTATACGCCCTACACCCGGGCGATCCGGCGGCTGGTCGAGGACGGCCGGATCGGGACGCCGATCAGCGTCCAGCACCTGGAGCCGGTCGGCTGGTGGCACCACGCGCACTCCTACGTGCGCGGGAACTGGCGCCGGGAGGACGAGTCCGGCCCGATGCTGATGACCAAGTCGGTGCACGACATCGACTGGATCGTGCACGTGATGGGCGAATTGCCGTCCCGGGTCGGCTCGTTCGGGCGGCTGTCGCACCTGCGCCCGGAGAACCGCCCGGCGGGGGCGGCTGACCGCTGCCTGAACTGCGCGATCGAACCGGGCTGCGCGTACTCGGCCAAGCGGCTCTACCTGTCCTGCCTCGGCGATCCCGGGCGGGAGGCCTGGCCGCTGGGCGCGGTCACCCACGACCTCACCGAGGAGGGCGTGCTGACGGCGCTGCGCGAGGGCCCGTACGGGCGCTGCGTGTACGCCTGCGACAACGACGTGGTCGACCACCAGGTCGTGAACATGGAGTTCCCGTCCGGGGCGACCGGCACCTTCACCGTGACCGCCTTCACCCCGTACGCCCAGCGGCAGACCCGGATCTTCGGCTCGGCGGGCTGCGTCGAGGGCGACGGCGTGCGGATCTCGCTGCGCGACTTCGTCACCGGCGAGCTGGAGACCGTCGACACCGGGTCCGACCACGAGTCGCCCGACGGCCGACACGACGCGGCCGACGAGGCGCTGGCCGACGCCTTCGTGGAGGCGCTGGCCACCGGCGACCCGGCCCCGCTCAGCTCCAACGGCAGGCAGAGCCTGGACTCGCACCGCGTGGTGTGGGCGGCCGAGCGCGCCCGGCACGCGGGCGCGGTCGTCGACATCACCCCTCCGGACGGCTTCGCCGCCCCACCCCCGCACTCCCCCGCGAAAGGTACTGGGATCCGATGAACAGCAAACTCTTCGCCGGAGCCGCGTCGGCCCTGGCCCTGACGCTGGCGCTGGGCGCCTGCGGCGACTCCGGCGGGGACGGGGCGTCCGCGCCGGCCGCCAACCAGGGGCGCGGGAACATCACCTTCGCCACCGGCAAGGACCTGTCGGGCACCATCCAGAAGCTGGCCGCCCGGTGGAACGCCGCGCACCCCAAGGAGCAGGTGCGGATCATCGAGCTGCCCGAGGACGGCGACCAGACCCGGCAGCAGCTCGTCCAGAACGCCCAGATCAAGTCGGACGCCTACGACGTGATCCGCCTGGACGCGGTGTGGACGGCCGAGTTCGCCGCCCGCCGCTGGGTGCTGCCCCTGGACGAGACCAAGCTGGACCCGGGCACGTTCGTCCCGGCCGCCCTGGAGACCGGTAAGTACCGCGGCAAGCTGTACGCCGCGCCGTGGCTCACCGGCACCGGCATCCTCTACTACCGCAAGGACCTGCTGGACGCCGCGGGCGTGAAGGGTCCGCCCACGACCTGGGCCCAGCTCCAGGACGCCTGCGCCAAGGTGAAGGAGACCTCCGAGGGCAAGGGGGTCGACTGCTACGCGGGCCAGTACGACAAGTACGAGGGCCTGACCGTCAACTACTCCGAGTCGGTGCAGTCGGCCGGGGGCCAGGTCTTCGACGCCGATGGCAAGCCCCAGGTGACCACGGCGCAGGCCAAGGCCGGGCTGCAGTTCCTGGTGGACGGCTTCAAGAACGGCACTATCCCGTCCAAGGGCGTCACCCTCAAGGAGGAGGAGAGCCGCCGCGCGTTCCAGGACGGGCAGCTCGTCTTCCACCGCAACTGGGCCTACGTGTACGCGCTGGCCTCCGCCAAGGACGGCACGTCCAAGGTGAACGGCAAGTTCGACGTCGCGCCCTTGCCCGGCAAGGACGGCCCGGGTTCGGGCACGCTCGGCGGCAACAACCTCTCGGTGTCGGCCTTCTCCAAGCACCAGGCCACCGCGCGGGACTTCGTCCAGTACATCGTGAGCCTGGACGTGCAGCGCGAGTACGGCAAGGAGCAGTCGTTCCCGCTGTCGCGGTCCGCGCTGTACGACGACCCGGCGATGATCAAGCAGTACCCGTACCTGCCGGTCATGAAGAAGAGCCTGGAGGCGGCCAAGGGGCGGCCGGTCGCGATCCGCTACAGCGAGGTGAGCTCGGCCGTCCAGGACCACGTCACCGCGGCGATCACCGGGAAGAAGACGGTGGACCAGGCCGCGGCCGACCTGCAGACCGCCCTGTCGGGCCTGGCGGACTGACCGCGCGGCGATGAGGAACCCGACCACCGACGCCGGCCGCGATCCGGCCGCGCCGTCGGTCACGTCCCCGGCCGGGAGCGCTTCCCCAGGCCACGAGGGCCCCGGCCGGGGACGGCCCGCCCGCGGCGATCACGGGCGGCGCGGCGGAGGGCAGGGGCGGCTGGCGGCGGCCCTGCTGTCCCCGGCCTTCGCCGTGCTGGGCGTGGTGATCGCCTTCCCGATCGTCGCGGCGGTGTGGGACTCGCTGCACCGCACCAGCGAGGAGGTGGACGCCGACGGCATGGTCGTGGAGGCCGAGCGGTTCAGCGGCCTGGCCAACTACACCTCGCTGATCGGGAACGACCGGTTCACCACCGCGCTGTGGAACACCACGTTCTTCACCGTCACCACGGTCGCGATCGAGACCGTCATCGGGCTGGCGATGGCGCTGCTGATGCACCGGGCGTTCCGCGGCCGGGCGATCTTCCGGGCCAGCGTGCTGGTGCCGTGGGCGATCCCCACCGCGATCTCCGCGCTGCTGTGGCGGTGGATCTTCTCCGCGGACGGGGTGGCCAACGCGGTCCTCGGCCGGGAGATCCTGTGGACCGCCGACGGGCTGGAGGCCAGGTTCGCGGTGATCATCGCCGACACCTGGAAGACGGCGCCGTTCGTGGCGCTGCTGGTGCTGGCCGGGCTGCAGGTGATCCCGGAGGAGGTGTACGAGGCGGCCCGGGTCGACGGCGCCGGAGCCTGGCAGCGCTTCCGCAACGTCACGCTGCCACTGGTGATGCCGTCGCTGCTGGTCGCGGTGATGTTCCGGATGATGGACTCGCTGCGGATGTTCGACCTGCCGCAGGTCCTCATCGGCACCCGCAAACCGTCGGTGGAGACGCTCTCCCAGCTCGCCTGGGACGAGGCGATGAACCTCCGGTACGGTCCGGCCGCCGCCACCGCGACCGTCCTGTTCCTCTACATCGCCCTGGCCGCGTACGTGTTCGTGCGGCTGCTCGGCGCCGACATCATCGGCAAGGAGGACGAAGGATGATCCGCCGGTGGACCGACCGGCTCTCCCCGGTCCTCATGGCGCTGTTCTGCCTGGCGCCGTTCTACTGGATGGTCGTCTCCAGCCTGCGCCGCACCAACGACATCCTCGACATGTCGGTGCTGCCCAGCCCGTTCTCGCTGGAGAACTACCGGGCCGTGTTCCAGCCCGGCAACGGCTTCGTCCGCGCGCTCGGCAACAGCGTGGTGGTGGCCGGGACCACCACCGTGCTCACCCTGGTCATCGGCACGACCGCGGCGTACGCGCTGGCGCGGCTGCGGTTCCGGTTCAAGCGGCTGGTGCTGGCGATCGTGGTGTCGACCTCGATGTTCCCCGGCAGCCTGCTGATCGTCCCGCTGCTGCGGCTGTTCACCGACATCGGATGGATCAACACCTACCAGGCGATGGTGGTGCCGAACCTGTCGTTCGCGCTGCCGCTGGCGGTGTGGAACCTGACCGCGTTCTTCCGCCGGCTGCCGTTCGAGCTGGAGCAGGCCGCGATGGTGGACGGCTGCACCGCCGGGCAGGCCTTCCGGAAGATCATCCTGCCGCTGGCCGCGCCCGGGGTGTTCACCACCGCGATCATCACCTTCGTGGTGGCGTGGAACGAGTACCTGATCGCGGTCAGCATGGTCAACGACCAGTCGATGAAGACCGCCAACGTCATCGTGGCGCAGTTCACCGGCCAGCACGGCTACGACCAGCCGTTCGGCACCCAGATGGCGGCCGGGGTGATCGTCACCGTGCCGCTGGTGCTGGTCGTCCTGGCCTTCCAGCGCCGCATCGTCGCCGGTCTCACCTCCGGCGGCCTCAAATGACCCCGTGACCTCGTGATCCCTTGATCGCACCGCTGCTGCTCACCGCGGGTTGACCCCCCGGACGGATCCCGTCCACCCACCGTGCCCAAGATTCCTCCAGTCGCCCCCTTGCGGGGCCCTATCCCTCTGGAGTACGTGCATGAGATCCCCCCTGCCCGCCCCCAGGCGCCGGACGTTCCTGGCCATGACCGGCGTCGGCGCCGCCGCGTTCGCGGTCGGCACCGGCCACGCCGCGGCCGATGAGACGGTCGGCGGCAAGGTGCCCGCCGACCCGTTCGGGCTGGGCGTCGCGTCCGGCGACCCGCTGCCCGACGGCGTCGTGCTGTGGACGCGGCTGGCGCCGGCCCCGCTGGCCCCCGACGGGCACGGCGGGATGCCGCCGCGCCCGTACACGGTCCGGTACGAGGTCGCCGAGGACGAGGCGTTCACCCGCGTGGTCAAGCGCGGCCAGGTCGTGGCGACGCCTGAGCTGGCCCACTCCGTCCACGCCGAGGTGCACGGCCTGCGTCCCGGCCGGGAGTACTTCTACCGGTTCCGCGCGGGTTCGGAGCTGAGCCCGGTCGGCCGTACGAAGACGGCGCCCGCCCCCGGGGCGATGCCGTCCGCGCTGCGTTTCGCCACCGCGTCCTGTGCCGCCTGGTACCACGGGCACTTCACGGCGTACCAGCACATGGCCCAGGAGCAGGACCTCGACCTCGTCCTGTTCCTGGGCGACTACATCTACGAGTACGGCATCACCCAGACCAACATGTGGCGCCAGGGCGTGCCCCTGCCCGGCCCGGAGCACGCGGTCGAGATCCAGACGCTCGAGCAGTACCGCCTCCGGTACTCCCTGTTCAAGACCGACCCCCATTTGCAGGCCGCGCACGCCAACGCGCCCTGGCTGTTCACCACCGACGACCACGAGGTGCAGAACAACTACGCGGACGAGTGGTCGGAGACCGGGATCCCGCCCGCCGACTTCCTGCGCCGCCGGGCCGTGGCGTACCGCGCCTTCTACGAGAACCTGCCGCTGCGCAGCGTGATGCGCCCGGACGGCCCCGACCTGGACCTCTACCGGCGCTACCACTGGGGCCGCCTGGCCCAGATCGACATGCTCGACAACCGGCAGTACCGCGACGTCTACCCGGCCGGTCTGGTCATCGACAACTCCCCGGAGCGGCACGACCCGCGCCGCACGATCCTCGGCGCCCGCCAGGAGAAGTGGCTGTACGACGGTCTCCGCCGCTCCGACGCGACCTGGAACCTGCTCGGCACCGGCGTCGTCATGGCCCAGATCGACCGCGACACCGGCGCCGGCGAGCTCTACAGCAACGACATGTGGGACGGCTTCCCGGCCAACCGGAACCGGCTGTGGGACGCGTTCGCCCAGCACAAGATCGCCAACCCGGTGGCGCTGTCCGGCGACATCCACCGCCATGTCGCCGCCGAGCTGAAGGCCGACTGGAAGGACCCCGGCTCGCGCACGATCGGCACCGAGCTGGTCACCGGGTCGATCGGCTCCGACGGCGACGGCGGCGAGACCGACGGGACCGGCCCGATCTGGCTGGGCAACCCGCACGTCAAGCTCTACAACGCCCGCCGCGGCTACGTCAGCGCCACCCTCACGCCGGGGCGGCTCACCTCCGAGTTCAAGACCGTCGACTACGTCCGGCAGCCCGGCGCCCCGGTCCGCACCGCGGCGCGCTTCGTCACCGAGGCCGGACGGCCCGGCCTGAACCGAGAGGTGTGACCGATGACCAACACCGCAGTCAGCCGCCGTTCCGCCCTCGGCCTGGGCGCGGCGGCGCGCGGGCCGCGTCCCGTCGAGCGGCTGCGCGGCGCCGGCGAGATCGGCCGCGTCCGGCTGAGCTGGAAGGGCGAGGCGTACGAGCCGCTCGTCGACCACTACGCCGTCTACGGGTCGCGGTCGCGCGGCTTCGAGATCGGCCCGGCGACGCTCCTCGGCAAGACCGTGTACACCTACTTCCTGCACGACCGCATGGGCGGGCGCCGCCAGGACTGGTACTACCGCGTCGTCACCGTGGACGCCGCCGGAAACCGCAGCCGCCCCACGGCGGAGCTAGCCGCCCACAGCGCCGAGTCGGTCACCGTGTCCGGCAAGCCCGTGGCCACGGTGGGGAGCTTCGACCACAAGACCCTTGAACTCGCCCTGGCCCCGGCCGGCTACGCCCAATACCGGACGCGCTTCCCCAACGGGGTCGACTACACCTACGGCACGAGCTCTCCGGGGACGGACTGGTCCTACATCCAGCCGGGCCCGTCCGACTCCTGGGCGGGCAACAAGGCGAGCCGCACGACGTTCCGGTTCCCGTTGGAGAGCGTCCCCACCGCCGAAACGTGGCTGGCCATCTGGCTCGTGGACACCCACGCCTCCATCCCGGGCACGATCCAGCTCGCCCTCAACGGCACCCCCGTACGCGAGGTGAAGCTGGAGAACGGAGGCACGCGCGGCTCGCTGGAGGGCGACGCCACCCTTCCCAGCACTCCGCTCAAGCCGTCCTATGTCGAACTGGCCCTGCCTCTGTCCGCGCTCAAGGCAGGCGAGAACGTCCTGACCATCGACAAGCAGATCGGCTCCTGGCACGCCTTCGACGCACTGGGCGTCTTCACACCATGAACGAATGAGGCAAGGGGTGGCCGGGCTTACCCAGGCCACCCCTTGCTTCGTCCAGTACGACGCGGTCAGTCGGCACGGGCGGACCAGGTGATCAGCGGTGGACGGACGGCCGCGCACAGCGGCCCGCCGCGGGAGTCGGTGAGCCGGAGCCTCGCCACCAGGAGCCCCGAGCGCACCGCGGCGTCCAGGACGTCGGCCCCGATGCCGTCGAACATCAGCTTCGCCCGCCGGAACATGGCGAACGCGCCGCGCTCGTCCAGCGTCCCCCAGGACAGGTAGACGAACCGGCCGCCGGGACGCCCCTCCACGTACGGGCCGGTGATGTCCCGGCCCTTGAGCGTGCACTCCAGCGTCCACACCGCGGCGGGCGCGTCGCCCGGGTGGAGGTCCAGCAGCTCGCCGGGACGGCCGCGCCGCTGGACCCCCACATGGACGCCGGAGTGGACGGGGTGATCGTCGCCCGGGCCGAACGTGCGGCCCGGGAGGTCCGTGGCCTCGATCCGGATCTGCGTCATCCCGCCATCATCCCCGGCCGGGCGCGTGGCCGGTGCTCAGCGGCGGTAGGTCAGGCCGTAGCCGAACGGGAACAGCGGCGCCTTGCCGTCACCGCGGTTGATCGGCTGCTGGCCGGCGCTCTTCATCCAGGACACCGGGAGCTTGCCGGTGGGGCGGGTGACGCCGAACAGCACGTCCGCGACGCCGCGTCCCTCGGTGCCCGGCAGCCACGACGCCAGCAGCGCGTTCCACCGCGGCAGCTGCTCCGCCACGTCCAGCGGGCGGCCCGAGACCAGCACCACGACCACCGGCACGCCGGAGGCGCGCAGCCGCTCGATCGTCTGCAGGTCCTCGTCGTCCAGCCCCATCGCGCCAGGCCGGTCGCCCATGAACTCGGCGTACGGCTTCTCGCCGACCACCGCGACCGCGGCCTTGTACGACCCGTCGATCCCGCTGCCGTCCTTGCTGTAGGTGACCGTGCTGGACCGGCCCGCGGTCTGCCTGATCCCCTCCAGGATCGTGGTGCCCGGCGTGATCGGCCCGGACGAGCCCTGCCAGGTGATCGTCCAGCCACCGGACTGGTTGCCGATGTCGTCGGCGTTCTTGCCGGCCACGAAGATCCTGTTGCCGTTGCGGGCCAGCGGGAGCACGTCCCGGTCGTTCTTGAGCAGCACCTGGGAGCGGGCCACCGCCTGCCGCGCCAGCGCCCGGTGCTCGGCGCTCCCGACGGTCCCGAGGTAGCGGCGGTCGGTCAGCGGACGCTCGAACAGGCCCAGCTCGACCTTCTTGGTGAGGATCCGCCGGTTGGCGTCGTCGATCCGCGACAGCGGCACCCGGCCCGCCTCGACCTCGGCCCTGAGCGTCTCGATGAACCTCTTCCACTCGCTCGGCACCATCACCATGTCGATGCCCGCGTTGATCGCGGTGCGGACCTCGGCGGGGGTGAAGCCGGGCTGCCCGTCGATCTGGTCGATCCCGTTGTAGTCGGAGATCACGAAGCCGGAGAAGCGCAGCTCCCGCTTCAGCAAGCCGTTGATCAGGTACTCGTGCCCGTGCGCCTTGACGCCGTTCCACGAGCTGTAGGTGATCATCACCGAGCCGACGCCGCGGCGCAGCGCGGCCTGGAACGGCGGCAGGTGGACCCTGCGCAGCTCGGCCTTGGACACCTCGGTGTTCCCCTGGTCGGTGCCGCCGGTCGTGCCGCCGTCGCCGACGTAGTGCTTGGCGGTGGCCAGGACCGAGGCCGGGCCGCCGAGCCGCGGGCCCTGCAGCCCGGTCACGATGGACGACATCGCGGCGGGCAGCTCGGGCACCTCGCCGAACGACTCGTACGTGCGGCCCCACCGGTCGTCGCGGGCCACGCACAGGCAGGGCGCGAAGTTCCAGTCGACGCCGGTGCCGGACACCTCCTCGGCGGTCGCGGCGCCGATCCTGCGGACCAGCTCGGGGTCGCGGGTGGCGCCGAGCCCGATGTTGTGCGGGAAGATCGTCGCGCCGACCACGTTGTTGTGGCCGTGCACGGCGTCCACGCCGTAGATGAGCGGCACGCGCCGCGGCGTCGCGAGCGCGGCCCGCTGGAAGCCGTCGTACATGTCCGCCCACGACTCGGGGGTGTTCGGCGTGGGCACCGAGCCGCCGCCCGACAGCAGCGACCCGAGCCGGTAGCGGGTGATGTCGTCGGCGGTGACGTTCTGCCGTTCCGGCTGCGTCATCTGTCCGATCTTCTCGTCCAGCGTCATCCGGGACAGCAGGCTCTCGACGCGGTCCTTCACCGGGCGTCCGGCGTCGAGGTGGGCGGGGACCGCCTCCGCCGCGGCGCCGCCCGCGGCGGCGGGCAGCATGAGCGCGGTGAGCAGGCCGAGTACGAGGGACCGGGGTGGGCTGCGGTGCATCGTCGCCTCCGCTCAGGGCATGTCGGCAGATTTGTGTTCTGCCCCAACAAAAAGCAACGTAAGTCGTGCACGGCGGCGCGACAATACCCGTGAGCGTCCTGCGTCCCGCGGTTCCGCGTGGCCGCGCCGCCCCGGAGCGTGACGGCGGCCACGTGGGAACGATGCACCGGCGGGCACGCGAAGGCCCCGGCCGGATCGGGCCGGGGCCTCGCTGTTCGCCGCCGCTCGCCGCTACCGGCGCTCGTGGCGGCCGCCACCGCTGGGCGGACGCATCTCGCGGTCCATCTCGCGGCCCATGTCACGGCCGGTCTCGCGCCCGCCCGACTCGCGTTCGCCCAGGTCGGCACGGCCGGACATGTCCCGATCGCCCATCACATGGCCGTCCATCCCACGGCCGGCCGTCCCGCCGGGAGCCGGCTCGCTCCAGCCCTCGGCCGTCCCCTCGCCGTCGTCGTGCGCGATGTCGATGCGCTCCTTGCGGATCTCGTCCCGGACGGTCTGCTCGCCCGCGATCCGCTCGGCGCGCACCCGGATGCGCTCGACCGGGATGGTCTCCTTGGTGACCACCGGGCGCTCCTCGTGCAGGATGATCTCCCGCTCCTCCGCGTCGCCGATGCGGAACCGGCCGATCCCGGCCTCCGCCTCCTCGTCGGCGATCGGCTCGCGCTCGATCCGCAACTCCTCGCGGTAGACGGCGACGGTCCGCTCGATCTGCTCGATCTCGATCCGCTTGCGCAGCCGGACCCGCTCGGCCATGCGCCGCTCGGTGCCCACCCGCAGCCGCTCCTCCGACAGGGTCAGTTCGATCATGCCGTCGTCGCCGGGGGCGCCGCGCGCGGTGGCGCGCTCCCCGGCCACCCGGCCGTGGGCGGTGCGCATCTGCTCGGTCTTCGACATCGGCTGCTCGGCCCTGGCCCTGGGCTGCTCGGCCCGGGGCGCCGGCTCGGCCCGGGGCGCGGGCGCGGGCTCCGCTCGGGGCGCGGGCTCGGCCGCGGGCCTCCTGCCGCCCTCGCTCCAGTCCTGGGGCGCCTCCTCCCGCAGCGGCTGCTCCGCCTCGGCCCGGTCGCGCATCCCGGCCGCCGCCTGCTCCTGCGCCCTCGCCTGCTCCTGCGCCTGCGCCTGGGTACGGCCCTCGCGCGCGGTCCCCACCTGGTCCGGGACGGCCTTGCGCCCGGTCGGGGCGCGGAGCCCGTAGTAGCGGTAGAGATCGGCGACCTGCTCGCGGGACAGGTGCTGGTCGGCGTCCACGGCCGGGGCGTGCTTGACCTTGTCCTTGTCATAGGGCACCTGGAGGGCGTCACCGGTCAGATGGGCGTCGGCCAGCGGCACGAAGCTCTCCCGCGTGCCGAACCAGCCGGTGTGCACTCTGACCCATTCCGGTTCTCCGGAAACGTCGTTCAGATAAACCTGTTTGATCGTCCCGACCTTGTGACCGGAACCGTCGGTCACGTCGCAGTCCATCAGGTCCTTGATATTCGTCTGCGTCTGCACGCGAAAACACCCCTGTTCCACTGACGTCCCTGTGGGCGGGCGGCCCCGTCCGCGCCCGGGCGGACGTGCTCTCGGCAGGGCCGAATCCGGCGCCGTGCGCGACGGGATCAAGGGTTCCCCCGGCCGGACCCGCGGACCTGCACCGCGGCGACACCCCCACTGAGCAGGGCTTCCCCGTACCCGCTCTCCGATTCCGGAGTTGTCTGACTACTACCTGTGTTTCCGTTCTCGACCAGCGTAAACGCAGTGATCGAACCAGCCCACGGCCGTCTCTTCCGGGGCTGTATCCCGATTTTCTGAAAAACCGGAAAAGGGACGGTCACGGCACGCACCACGGGGAAATCTCCGAATGCGGGAAACGCGTTCAGGTACGGACGGAACGCCGGGTCACTTCTTCGGCGAGGCGTCCGAGGGACTCTTCGAGAAGCCGCTGGGTCTCGGCGCGCACCCGTTTGGAGCCGGTGTTCTGCGGCTGGTCGCCGAGGAAGGACAGATGGGCGAGGACGCTGCTCCTGCCGTCCGCCCGGTCCAGCACCTGCAGCCAGCCCGTGTAGTCGGGCCGCGCCAGGATTCCCCACTCCAGGCGGAGCTGGTCCGGGACGCGCCGCAGCAGGACCCTGTCCCTGCCCCGCACCTCGACCAGGTCGTCGGCCAGCGGCCGCAGGACGACGTCCTCGGGGATCCAGTGCCGCATCGCCCACACATCGGCGGCGACCTGGAAGACGGTACGGCTGTCGGCGGGCATGGGCCGCTCCGCTTCGTACTCCATGTCAGCCTCCCCCACCAGGCGGTCTTGGAGTGACCGGTGAACCCGGTCACTCCACACCCTGCCCACGCGAACCGGACATACACGCGGCTCCGTCTCCCCCGCCGCCGCACCCCGATTTCCGGGAATTGCCCGCCGCACATTCATTCGCCTTTGCCGGCGGAACATCACGGCGTGAAACGCATGGGCTTCGACATCTCCATCATCTGCCGCGCGCTTCTCGACACGCAGATCACGATGAACGTCGAGCAGGCCGCCCCCGGCGCCGGGGGAACCGAGGAACGCCCCTTCACCTGTACCGAGATCAACACCCAGTTCGTCCAGACCTTCCGCTTCGCGGACGACCGCTGGGCCAACGGGACGGCATCCGCGCAGGCGACGCTGACCGAGGCGCAGGGAACCGTCTTCCACACCTTCAGCAGGCAGATCACCGTACGTCCGAGCTGGTGATGGCGTCTCCGGCAGGACTCGAACCTGCGGCCTTCGGGTCCGCAACCCGACGCGCTCTCCACTGCGCCACGGAGACCAGAACTTTCCTGCGTAGCGGGTGTGGGAATCGAACCCACCTGCAGCGGTTTATGAGGCCGCCGAACGCACCAGCGTTCCTACCCGCCCGGGCGGAGGGTGCGAGATTCGAACTCGCCCAGAGTCGCCCCTGACGACGGCTTAGCAAGCCGCTGCCTTACCAGCTCGGCCAACCCTCCCGGGAAAAACAGAACCGCCCTCGCGGACCCGGTCCACGAGGGCGGCGCACGTGCTGGTCACGTCCGATGGCGCCCTGGACCGAAAAGGCTCCGGCTGCTGTCGCTGCGCATTCGGCGTCGCATCCTTCCGCACCCCTTCCGGTCCCGGCTCGTTTCGTTCGACTTTCACTGTGCCGGATCTGCTCCGGGCACGCAACGCCTTTTCCCGTCAGAAGTCGGTGCCGCGTGCGACGTCCTCCCAGGCGGCGAATTCGGCGCGGGCCCCTTCGAGGCTCGCGGCGACCGCGTCGGCGGCGTCGTTGCCCAGCGGCAGCCGCAGCGGCGTCTCCGCGGCGTCCAGGGCCCGGATGATCGCCGCGGCCGCCTTGGCCGGGTCGCCCGGCTGCTTGCCGTCACTACCGGGCAGGTCGCTGCGCAGCGGGCCGACCGACGCCTCGTACTCCGGCAGCGCGGCCGACTGCAGCAGCGCCCGCTCGCCCGCGAACGCGGTCCGGAACGCGCCCGGCTCCACCACCAGCACCTTGATCCCGAACGGGGCGACCTCCGCGGCCAGCGCCTCCGACAGCCCTTCGAGCGCGAACTTGGTGGCCGAGTACCCGCCGACCCCCGCGAAGGAGAAGCGGCCGCCCATGCTGGACATCTGCACCACCGCGCCCGACCCCTGCCTGCGCATGTGCGGCAGCACGGCGCGCGTCAGCGCCGCCGGCCCGAAGAAGTGCAGGTCCATCAGATCCCGCAACTCCCGGTCTCCGGTCTCCTCGACCGCGCCCACCAGACCGCGGCCGGCGTTGTTGACCAGCACGTCGATCCTGCCGTGCCACAGCACCGCCTCGGCGACGACGGCCGAGATCCGCGCCTGGTCGGTCACGTCCAGCCGGACGGCGTTCACCCGGCCCGGATACGCGGCGACCAGATCATCCAGCGCCTCGGGCCGCCGAGCGGCCGCCACCACCGTGTCCCCGGCCTCCAACGCCGCCTCCGCGATCGCCCTGCCGAACCCCGACGACGCCCCCGTGATCAGCCAGACCTTCATAGCCCTTCCTCCCTGCTCGACTCTCTCCATTCATCGCACCGCCGAACCCGGCACGTCCAAGACAGAAGATCACTAACTCCATAAAGGGCGCTTATGATCGCAGCATGGAGCTCCGCCGGCTGCGCTATCTCGTGGCGATCGCGGACGAGGGCAACATCGGCCGGGCCGCGCAGAAGCTCTACGTGAGCCAGCCGGCCCTCTCCTACGCGCTGAAGAACCTGGAGGCAGAGCTCGGCGTCCGCCTGTTCGACCGGCACGCGGGCGGCGTCACACCCACCCCCGCCGGACGCGACGTCCTGGCCGAGGCCAGGAAGGCCCTCGTCCAGGCCGACCGCGTCACCGCCGCCGCCGAGCGGCACCGCAGGGGCCGCACGCTGCGGGTCGGGTTCGAGGCCAGCGGCGCCGGGGAACTCACCACCAAGGCCCGCGCCGAGTTCACCCGCCGCAACCCCGGCGTCCGCATGGAGCCCAAACGCTTCGACTGGAGCGGCGAGGTGGCCGCGCTCCGCGAGGGCCGCGTGGACATCGCCTTCGTTTGGCTCCCCGCGGACCTCACAGGACTGCACGCCGAGGTCGTCCACACCGAACCCAGAGTCGTGGGCCTCCCCGCACACCACCCACTCGCAACCCGAAAGGGGCTCTCCATCATGGACGTCAAGGACGAGCCCCTCCTGTGGACCGAGCAGGCCCCTCGCGCATGGGTGGACTGGTGGGCGGTCAACCCCCGCCCTGACGGCTCCGCCCCCTGCTGGGGCCCGACCAACGACAACGTCGAAGAGATGCTGGAACAGGTGGCGGAGGGCACGGCGATCTGCTTCGCCCCGTTCAGCATGTCCCTGTACTACTCGCGGCCCGACCTGGCCTGGGTGCCGCTGACCGACGTAGAGCCCCTGCAGGTCGCCCTGGCCTGGGCCAAGGACGGCGACCCGCTCGTACGCGGCTTCGCCGACACCGTCCGCGACCTGGCCTAGCCGGTGCCGTACCGCCCCGGCTCAGGAGTGTCGAGCGCCACCCGGAGGGCGCGCAGGGCGTGGTAGACGCGCGTCTTCACCACGTCCACCGGAATCCCCAGCGAAACAGCGGCCTCGTTGACCGACCGCTCGCGGAAGACGGTCTCGTTGAGGATCTCCCGGTGAGCGGACGGCAACGCCTGGAAGGCCCGAACAACGCTCACCGGACGAACCCGCTCCCCCGGCCTGGCGGGAAGGTACATGTCCGTGTTCTTGCCGGATCGCAGTGCCACGCCCCGAACTTCGCACCCCAAGCCCCCCCAAGAACACCCGCTTATGCCGTGCTTAAGGAAGCGTTGAGAGACAGGCCACAGGGCGGGGTTACGGGGTGGGGAGGTTGAAGGGGCCGTGGCCCAGGGTGTTGAGTTTTTGCTCGAAGGCGGTGGCTCCGGCGGCGCGGAGGTTGTTCTCGATCGCCTCGGTGGCGTGTTCTCGCTGGGCCCCTGGGCCGCCGTCGCGGGGGTAGGCGTAGTGGACGCGGTCGCTCAGGCCGCCGGCCGCGTGGACGAAGCAGAGGCTCTTGCCGGTGCGGAGGTCGGCTATGTGGGCCTCGACGCCCAGGGTGTCGTCCCAGGGGCCGTTCTGCTCGAAGCCTTCGGAGTGGTTCGTCCAGACCGCGACCACGTAGCGCACCTTCGCCATCGTCTCGACCGAGCGGGTGTACGCGTCGTCGGCCCGCTGTTTGTCGGCGTCGGTCGGCCGGTAGCCGGGGGTCGCGGCGGCGACGTAGTGGGCGAGGTCGGTGGTGGTGACCGACCACTTGCCGGCGGGGGCGGAGGGGTTCTTCAGCTGGTCGTAGGTCACCAGGCCCGTGTTGGTGCCGGTCAGGTCGTCATGGTCGTACTTGAACGGCTCCGGCGGGACGCCGTCGCAGTGGGTGGCGGGGATGCGGCGGGGCGGTGGCGGCGGGGGCTTGATCACTGCGGCGAGGCGGGCGAGCTGCCCGCGGATGGCGGTGAACTCGGCGGCGTGGCGCATCACGACGTCGTGCCGGGTGTCCCGGGTGAGGTAGAAGAACGCGCCCGCGCCGACGGCCAGCGCGAGGAGCGCGATGACGGCCCGTTTGATCACGGCCGGTGGGCCCGGGCTACCGACAGGCTGTCCTCGTAGACGTGGTAGCGGGTGATGAGGCCGCCGGCGACGGTGATGTGGAGGGCGCAGGCGGAGGTGTAGGCGCGGCCCGTGGAGCGGGCGGTCTGGTCGATGGTGGCGAGGACGACGGCGTCCGGGCCGTCCACGAGGATCTGGTGGACGCGGGAGGCGTCCTTCTCGGGGACGTGGTGGGCGCGCAGCTCGCGGAAGTGGGCGGCGGCCTCCTCGGGGGTGGAGCGGGGGCGGATCCAGGGGGTGTCGGGGTGCTCCTCGTCGGGCCAGTCCAGGCGCCAGTCGACGCGCTCGGCGAACAGGTCGGCGACGTCCTCTCCGGCGGCCATGCGGGTCAGGAGGAGCTGGACGGTCTCGCGGGTGTCTGCGGTCATGGGTCCAGGGTGGCGGGTCGCGGGTGGGCGTGGCGATGACGTGGGAGGTAAAGGAACCGGCGACGGGCGGGGGCATGGGGCAGGATGGCGGTTATGAGCGGTGAGCCCGAGCTTCAGACCGAGCGGCCCCACTCGGCCCGCATCTGGAACTACTGGGTGGGCGGGAAGGACCACTACGCCGCCGACCGGGAGGCCGGTGACGCGGTGGCGGAGATCGTACCGGGGATCGCGGAGGCGGCGCGGGCCACGCGGGGGTTCCTGGTGCGGGCCGTGAGCCATCTGGTGGCCGAGGAGGGGATCCGGCAGTTCCTCGACATCGGCACGGGGCTGCCGACCGAGAACAACACCCACGAGGTCGCGCAGCGGCTCGCGCCCGAGTCGAGGATCGTCTACGTCGACAACGACCCGCTGGTGCTGGTGCACGCGCTCGCGCTGCTGACCAGCACGCCGCAGGGCGCCACCGACTACATCGACGCCGACGTGCGCCGCCCGGACGCGATCCTGCAGGCCGCCGCCGGGACGCTGGACTTCGGCGAGCCGGTCGCGCTGATGCTGCTGGGCATCCTCAACCACATCCTGGACGACGCGGAGGCCCGCATGGTGGTCCGCGGCCTGGTGGACGCCCTCCCGCCGGGCAGCTATCTGGCGATCAGCCATCCGACGGCGGACCTGCACGGCGAGGCGATGCACGAGTCGATGCGGCAGGTGATGGAGCGCGGCGGCACGCCCCTGGTGGCCCGGTCGCGGCGGCAGCTGGAGGGGTTCTTCGAGGGGCTGGAGCTGCTGGAGCCCGGGGTCGTGGCGTGCTCGCGCTGGCGTCCCGACGAGCCCGGGGAGCACGCCGAGGTGGCTCAGTTCTGCGGTGTCGCGCGCAAGCCCTGAGCCTCTTCGTGGAGGAGGAGCAGGGTGTAGGCGGCGAGGCTGGAGTCGTCGGTGATGGCGCCGTCGCGGATGTAGCGCTTGAAGTCCTCGCGGGTGACGAAGCGCTGCCGCATGTCCTGCTCTTCGGGTTCCCGGGCGGTCTCGCCCGCTTCCAGGTCGGTGGCCAGGAAGACGTGGAAGCCCTGGGTGCTGGTGCCGTGGGAGCAGTGCAGGTAGCCGAGCGGGGTCATGGTGCCGGCGCGGAACCCGGTCTCCTCGGCCAGCTCGTGCCGGGCCAGGTCCTCGGGGGCGCCGGCGCGGCGGTCGGGGTAGGAGCCCTGGGGGAAGTTCCAAGTGCGGCGCCCGATCGGGTAGCGGTACTCCTCGACCATGTGGAATCCGCCGTTCTCGGCGGGGATCACGAGGGCGAAGTCGCTCTTCTCGACGACGCCGTAGATGCCGCGGGAGCCGTCGGGCCGCTCGATCCGGTCCTCGCGCACCGTCATCCAGCGGTTCTCGTACACCACGCGGGAGGAGACGGTGCGGATCGTCGGTTCCATCGGGCCTCGCTCTCGGTCTGCGCCGCGCCCCTGCGCGGCCCTTCCCATCCGACCACGCGGGACGTGTCGTTCGCGTGGCGGGCGCGACACGCGCAGCTGATTGATGGTTGAATCGGACGGTATGTGGCCCTCGTCACAAAGATCACAGCCGTGGCTGCGGTGGTATCAGCCGGGGGTTCCCGCCGATCTCGAGGTGCCCGGCGTCTCGGTGCCGCGGCTGCTGGACGAGGCGGCCCAGCGCCATCCGCGCCGCCCCGCGCTGCACTTCTTCGGCCGCACGATCGGCTACCGGGCGCTGCGCGAGGCCGCCGACCGGTTCGCCGCGGGGCTGCACCGGCTGGGCGTGCAGCCCGGCGACCGGGTGGCGCTGATCCTGCCGAACTGCCCGCAGCAGGTGATCGCGTTCTTCGGGGTGCTGCGGCGGGGGGCGATCGCCGTCCCGCACAACCCGCTGTCCACCGAGGAGGAGCTGCGCCACCAGCTCGCGGACTGCGGGGCCCGCGTCGCCGTCGTGCTGGATCGTTCCTACCCGGCGGTCCGGGCGATGCGCGGCTCGCTGCCGCTGGAGCACCTCATCGTGACCTCCCTCGTGGACCACCTGCCGTGGAGCAGGCGGCTGGCGCTGCGGCTCCCGCTGGTGCAGGCGCAGCGGCGGCGGGCGCTGCTCACCGCGCCGGTGCCGGACGACCCCGGCGTGGTGCCGTTCGCGGAGCTGCAGCGGCCCTCGCGGCGGCGGCAGGGCGGGCACCGCGTCGATCCGTCCCGGCTGGCCGCGATCTGCTACACCGGCGGGACGGAGGGCCGCCCCATGGGCGTCATGCTCACCCACCGCAACCTGGTCGCCAACGCCTGCCAGCAGCACGCCTGGGACACCGGTGTCCGCGACGGGGCGGAGGTGACGCTGGGTGTCCTGCCGCTGTTCCACTCCTTCGGCCTGACCAGCTCGATGATCGCGCCGGTGATGAAGGCGGGCGCGGTGGTGCTGCTGCCGCGCTTCGACCGCGACCAGCTGGTGAAGGCGCTGCGCCGGTACCGGCCCACCGTGTTCCCGGGCGTGCCGA
The DNA here is from genome assembly GCF_042656285.1 of Actinomadura rugatobispora. GTDB lineage: Bacteria > Actinomycetota > Actinomycetes > Streptosporangiales > Streptosporangiaceae > Spirillospora > Spirillospora rugatobispora. The sequence goes on from NZ_JBHSON010000033.1 coordinate 46,877, forward strand.
CGCTGTACGACCAGGTGCTCGACAGTCCGCGGCTGCGCCCGTCCGACCTGCGCGGCGTGCGCGTCTTCATCTCCGGCGCGTCCGGGCTCGGGGAGCGGACCGCCGGACGGCTCGGCGCGCTCGGCGGGCACCGGCTGATCCAGTGCTACGGGCTGACCGAGGCGTCCCCCGCCGTGACCGCCAACCCGATCGGGCCGGGCGCCCGCAACGCCACGGTCGGGGTGCCGCTGCCGGGCACCGAAGTGGTGGTCGTCGACCAGGAGCGGCCGACCCGGGTGCTGGGGCCCGGGGAGCCGGGCGAGCTGGTCGTCCGCGGCCCGCAGGTGTTCGCCGGGTACTGGAACGCCCCCCTGGTCACCGCCCAGACGCTGTCCAAGGGCTGGCTGCGCACCGGCGACGTCGGGGTCATGGACCGGGACGGGTTCGTCACGGTGCTGGAGCGGCGCAGCGACCTCATCAAGGTGAGCGGGTTCAGCGTGTTCCCGTCGGAGGTGGAGGAGGTGCTGCGCCGCCATCCCGCCGTCCTCGACTGCGCGGTCACCGGCGAGCCGGACGAGCGGCGCGGCGAACGCGTCGTCGCGCACGTGGTCGAGCACCCCGCCTACCCGTTCTCCGCCGACGAGCTGCGCCGGCACTGCGAGAAGTACCTCACCCGCTACAAGGTGCCGGCCGAGTACCGCCCCCGGCCGGACCTGCCCCGCGACCTGCTCGGCAAGGTCGTCCGCCGCCGGATCCGCGAGGACGCCGCCGCCGCGGCCGCCCCGCGCGCCCGGAGCGGCCTGTAGGCGCGTGAGACGCGGTGCCCCGGCGCGCCGTTGACCCGCTGACCGCATGCGGTTGGGGGCTTGGCCACGTGCGGTCTGATCACTTCCCTACGCCTGGAAATCATTCATCGTTCCAGTCGGGGTAGCAGATCGTATGACTCCCCTCGGGGCACAGAAGGGGTTTGCGTCGTGGTCCTTGAAAATTCCGGGCGACGTTCCGCGCTACGCGGCGATCGCGGCCGTTCCCTTCTCGCCGGGCTCCTCGTCCTCGCCCTCGTCGGAACGCTCCTGGCGGCCGTGAACTGGCCGCGCCCCGCGCGGGCGGCGGCGCTCCCGGCCAACTTCCAGGAGAAGACGGTCTTCTCCGGGCTGACGATGCCGACGAACGTGGAGTTCTCCCCCGACGGCCGGGTGTTCGTGGCCGAGAAGAGCGGCGTCATCAAGGTGTTCGACTCGCTCACCGACACCACCCCGACCGTGTTCGCCGACCTGCGGCCGCAGACGTTCAACGGCTGGGACCGCGGCCTGCTCGGGCTGGCGCTGCACCCCGACTTCCCCGCCGACCCGAGGGTGTACGTGATGTACACCTACAACGGCGTGCTGGGCGGTCCCCACCCGCGCTGGCCGTCCTCCGACGGCAGCAACGAGCAGTGCCCCGACCCGCCCGGCGCCAACAACGAGGGCTGCGTCGTCGCCGGCCGGATCTCCGTGCTGACGCAGGCGGTGCAGTCGCAGGGCGCCCTCAAGGCGGCGCGGGCCGCGCCCACCGAGCAGGTGCTGCTGGAGGACTACTGCCAGCAGTTCTCCAGCCACTCGGTCGGCACGATCGCGTTCGGCTCCGACGGGATGCTGTACGCGGGCGGCGGCGACGGCGCCAGCTTCCAGTACGCCGACTACGGCCAGAAGAACAACCCGTGCGGCGACCCGCCGCGGCCCGCGGGCACCTCGCTGACCGCGCCGACCGGCGAGGGCGGGGCGCTGCGCGCGCAGGACCGGCGCACCCCGTCCGACCCGACCACGCTGGACGGCACGATCGTCCGGCTCGACCCCGACACCGGCCGGGCCGCCCCCGGCAACCCGACCACCACCGGGGACGAGAACGCCAAGCGGATCGTGGCCTACGGGCTGCGCAACCCGTACCGGTTCACGATGCGTCCCGGCACCAACGAGGCGTGGGTGGGCGACGTCGGCTACACCACCTGGGAGGAGATCAACCGGGTGTGGTCGCCGACGACCGAGGTGCGCAACTTCGGCTGGCCCTGCTACGAGGGGTACGGCCGCACCCCCGGCTACGACGCCGCCAACCTGAACATCTGCGAGAACCTGTACGCGGCGGGCGACTCGGCGACCGTCTACGCCCGCTACATCTACAAGCACAGCGACAAGATCGTGCCCGGGGAGAGCTGCGGCACCGGCAGCTCCTCCATCAGCGGCCTGTCGTTCTACGCCGGGACGACCTACCCCGCGCAGTACCGGAACGCGCTGTTCTTCACCGACTACGCCCGCAAGTGCGTGTGGGCGATGAAGCCCGGCGCCGACGGCCTCCCGGACAAGACCAAGATCGAGACGTTCGCGACCGGCACCGGGTCGATGGTCGAGCTGCAGCAGGGCCCCGGCGGGGACGTCTTCGCCGTCGACATCGCCGGCGGCCGGGTCGTCCGCTACGTCTACAACGGCGTCAACAACCCGCCGGTCGCGGTCGTGAAGTCGGACGTGACCAGCGGCCCGCTGCCGCTGGAGGTGACGTTCGACGGCAGTACCTCCAGCGACGCCGACGGCAACGTGCCGCTCACCTACGCCTGGGACCTGGACGGCGACGGCGCCTTGGACGACTCCACCGCGGCCAGGCCCACCCGCACCTACACGGCCAAGGGCAAGTACACCGTCGGGCTCAAGGTGACCGACACCCGCGGCGCCACCGACACCGCCACCACGGTGATCACAGCCGGGTCCACCCCGCCGGTCGCCGCGATCACCTCGCCCGGCGCCGACCTGACCTGGACGGTCGGGGACGAGGTCCCGTTCGCCGGGCGCGCCACCGACGCCGAGGACGGCGAGCTGACCGGGGACTCCCTGAAATGGGAGATCATCATGCACCACTGCCCGAGCAACTGCCACGTCCACACCATCACCGGGCAGAACGGGCAGAGCGGCGAGTTCACCGCGCCCGACCACGAGCACCCGTCCTGGCTGGAGCTGCGGCTGACCGCGACCGACTCCGACGGCCTGGCCGACACCCGCAGCGTGGAGCTGTACCCCAAGACCAGCCAGGTCACGCTGGCCAGCAACCCGCCGGGCGTGCCGCTGACGCTGCTGGAGCGGACGCAGGCGGCGCCGTTCACCGGCCCGGTGATCAACGGTTCGACGGTGTCGGTGTCGGCGCCGACGGAGACCCAGCTGGTCGGGAGCAAGGTGTACGAGTTCACCGGCTGGTCCGACGGCGGCGCCGCCACCCACAACATCACCGCGGACGACGGGGACGTCACCCTCACCGCCAACTACAAGCTGAAGACGAACCTGGCGCTGAACCGGCCGGTGAAGGTGTCCAGCGTGGAGAAGGCGGGGCTGGAGGGCCCGAAGGCGGTGGACGGGATCCCGGCCAACCCGCCGCCGGGGACCCGCTGGTCGAGCGTCCGCGCCGACCCGCAGTGGCTGGAGGTCGACCTCGGCTCCGTGCGCAGCGTCGGCTACGTGCTGCTGCGCTGGGAGACCGCCTACGCGACCGGGTTCCGGATCGAGACCTCCACCGGCGGCGGCGTGTGGACGACCGTGCACACCCGCACGAACGGCGACGGGGGGATCGACGTCGTCCCGTTCACGCCGCGCGACGCGCGCTGGGTGCGCGTGTACGGCGTCAAACGCGCGACCACGTACGGCTATTCGCTGTGGGAGATGGAGATCTACGACCGCTGACGCGCCGGGGGCGGGATGGTGTTCACTGGACGGATGCCTCCCGACCCCGACCGGCCGCCCCCCTCGCCGGAGCTGTTCGGCCGGCTCGCGGAGATCGGGGCGGCCGAGGCCGGGGCCGGGCATGAGCCGCAGATCCTGTACGACCGGCACGGCGTCCTGGTCGTGCGGGTCGGCGACGTGGTCGTCAAGGCCCACCAGGCCGACCGCGACGGCGGCCCGCTCCTGGAGGCGCGGATGCGGGTGGCCGACGCGCTGCCCGAGCTGCTGCTGCCGTCGCTGGGCCCGCCGCGCGAGGCCGGCGGCCGCGTGGTCACGCTGTGGCCGTACGGGGAGCCGGTGACGCCCGAACCCGGCGCGCTGCCCTGGGAGGACGGGGCACGGCTGCTGGCCGGGCTGCACTCCACCCCGCCGCCCGAAGGCACGCCGGGCTGGGGGCGGCCGGAGCGAGTCGCGCGGCTGGTGACGCGACTTGACGGCGGCACGGCCGCCGAGCAGGAGATCCGGCGCGCGTTCGGCACGCTCCCCGCCTGGATCCGCGAAGAGCCCGGCGCGGCCCCGCCGCCGGACGCGCCGCGCGGCCTCCTGCACGGGGACTGGCACCTGGGGCAGATGGTGCGCGTCCAAGGCACATGGCGGCTGATCGACGTGGAGGACCTCGGCCTCGGGGACCCGGCCTGGGACCTGGCCCGGCCCGCGGCGCTGTACTCCGCCGGGGTCCTCGCGCACGACGACTGGTCCCGCTTCCTGGGCGCCTACCGCGCCTTCCGGGGGCCCGCCGTGCCGGCGGAGGGAGACCCCTGGGAGGTCCTGGACGTTCCCGCGCGAACTCTGGTGATCCAGATCGCGGCCACGTGCGTCCAATCCGCACGGAAGGACGAACGACCGCTCGACGGGCCCGAACAGGCGCTCGTCGACACCTGCACCAGAATCTCCAGCGTGGGGTCCCCGGCATGACCTGGCGTCTAAGCTGCCCTACATTTAGCCTCTACCTGGGGATCCATACCGGAAGGACGACAAGGCGATGCACTGTCCCAAGTGTCGTGGCGTGATGCGGACCTACACCCGCAACGGCGTCCACATCGAGCAATGCGACAACTGCCGGGGGATCTTCCTCGACTACGGCGAGCTTGAGGCGCTGAGCAGGATGGAGGCCCAGTACAGGGCCGCCCCGCCGGCCGCGCCGGCCGCGCCCGCGTGGGGCGCCCCGGCCGCGCCCGCCCAGGTGCACCATCACCACCACGGCGGGCACCACCACCGTCCCTACGGTGGCGGCGTTTTCCACATGCTCTTCTCCACCTGATCCCAGGCGGGGGAGCGACCAGAGGGAAGAGCCCGCGGGATCGCTCGATCCCGCGGGCGTTCCGCGTGCCCGCCGTCGAAGCCGTGCCCGCCGCGGCCGGGCGGGGAGGGCGCTCAGAGGCGGGGGTCGACGGGCTCGGACTCCAGCGCCAGCACGGCGAACACCGCCTGGTGGACGCGCCACAGCGGTTCCCCGGCCGCGAGCCGCGTCAGGGCCTCCTGCCCCAGCGCGTGCTCCCGCATCGCCAGTGACCGCTTGCGGCCGAGCGAACGGCGCCGCAGCCGTCCGAGGTTCCCGGGCTCGGTGTAGTCGGGGCCGTAGATGATCCGGAGATACTCCCGGCCGCGGCACTTGATGCCCGGCTGTATTCGCCTCTCCTCCGGGGGAGGGTTCTGTTCCCCGAGCAGCGGCTTGACGACCATGCCCTCGCCGCCTTCGGACGTGAGCTTCTCCCACCACGCGGTGACGTCGGCGACGGAACGCTCCGACCCCAGGTCCACGGCGCGCCACTCGGTCGCCTGGAGCAGCCCCGACTCGTCCGCCGCCGCGAGCCTCCCGGCCACCGCCATGTGCCAGTCGTGGCCGTGCCGCATCGCCCAGGCCGTGCCCTCGCCCGCCAGGACCTGGAACGGGGCCAGCCTGACCCCGTCCAGGCCGTCGACCGTCCAGCAGTAGCGGGCGTAGGCGTCGCGGAAGAGGCCGGCGTTGGCGGCGCGGCGGTCGACGTGCTCGCGCAACGCGCCCACGTCCAATCCCCGCGCCTCCGCCGCCGCCAGCACCCCGGACGCCATCGGCAGCGCCGCCCGCGCCGCCGCCCCGGTCGCCGCGTACTGCGTGCGGATCAGGTCCATCGCCTTGGCCGACCACGGCAGCAGCTCGCAGTCCAGCGCCAGCCAGCCGGTCTCCAGCTCGTCCCAGAGCCCCGCGGCCGTGACCGCGGCGCGCACCCGGTCGAGGACCTCGCCGGTACGGGCGGGGTCGCGGAAGAACGACCGCCCGGTACGGGTGTAGACCGCGCCGGTCGTGCCGTCGTTCACGCCGAAGCGGGCGGCGGCGACACCGTCGTCGCGGCAGACCACGACCACGGCGCGCGAGCCCATGTGCTTCTCCTCGCACGCCACCCGCTCCACGCCCGCGTCACGGTACGCCGCCAGCGCCTCGGCCGGGTGCTCCAGCAGACCGGGCAGCTCGGACGTGTCAGTGTCATTCTGGGGGGACGACCCCCCAGACCCCCCGGCAACGGCTGCGCCGTCAGTCCTCGCTTCGCTGCGGCTGTCGGCGGGAGCCATCGTCGGCGGCAGGTACACCAGCCAGCGCGGGTCGACGGCGAAACGGCTCATCACCTCCAGCGCCGCCACCGCGTTCTCGTGCCGGACCGCGACCCGGCCGAGCAGCCGGGTGTGCACGCCCTCGGCGTCCAGCACGTCCTCGATCTTCAGGACGTCGCTCTCCCGGTGCCCTCCGGCCGGCGCCGTCTCCGGCTCGGCCTCGAACGGGCGGACCGGCTCGTACCAGACCTGCCGGGCGGGACGGGAGACCAGCTCGCGCTCGGGGTAGCGCAGCGCGGTCAGCCGCCCGCCGAACACCGCCCCGGTGTCGAGGCAGATCGTGTTGTTGATCCACTCCGGTACGGGCACGGGCGTGTGCCCGTAGACGACCATCGCCTCGCCCCGGTAGTCGCGGGCCCACGGGTAGCGCACCGGCAGGCCGTACTCGTCGGTCTCGCCGGTGGTGTCGCCGTAGAGCGCGAAGGAGCGGACCCGTCCCGAGGCGCGCCCGTGGTAGTCCTCCTTCAGCCCGGCGTGCGCGACCACGAGCCGACCGCCGTCGAGCACGTAGTGGCTGATCAGGCCGTCCATGAACCGCATCGCCTCGTCGCGGAACCCGGCGGGTTCGGCCGCGAGCTGCTCCAGCGACTCCGCCAGCCCGTGCGCGACCCGCACCTTCCGGCCGCGCAGCGCCCGCACCAGCTTGGCCTCGTGGTTGCCGGCCACGCACAGCGCCTGACCGGCGGCCGCCATCCCCATGACCAGGCGCAGCACCCCCGGCGAGTCCGGCCCCCGGTCGACGAGGTCGCCGACGAACACGGCGGTGCGGCCGCCGGGGTGGTTCGCCCCGGCGGCGCGGCCGAGCGCGTCGCGTTCGATCTCGTAGCCGAGGTCGCCGAGGAGGTCCTCCAGCTCGGCGCGGCAGCCGTGCACGTCGCCGATGACGTCGAACGGACCGGTCAGCTCGCGCCTGTCGTTCCACGCCTTCTCGTAGGCGATGGTCGCGGCGTCGATCGCCTCCGTGCCCTCCAGGACGTAGGACCGCCGGAACTCCCGTCCCGCCAGCGCCCGCAGGCTCCGCCGCAGCTCGCGGCGCTGCCTCGGGATCACGTGCGGGGGCAGGTGGGACCGCTCAGGGCGTGCCGCGTTGCGTTCGGCGGCCACCCGCTCGGGCACGTCCAGCACGATCGCGACCGACAGCACGTCGTGCTCCTTGGCGATCCGCAGCAGCGCCTCGCGCGCCTTGGGCTGCACGTTGGTCGCGTCGACGACGGTCAGCAGCCCGCGCCGCAGCCGCTTGCGGACGATGTAGTGCAGCAGGTCGAACGCGTCGCCGGTGGCGGACTGGTCGTTCTCGTCGTCGGACACCATCGCCCGGCAGCGGTCGGACGACACCACCTGGCTCGGCGCGAAGTGCCTGCGGGCGAAGTGCGACTTGCCGGAGCCGGAGATCCCCACGAGCACGACCAGGCCCATCTCCGGCACCCTGATCGTCGTCGGCGCCGCGGTGGTCGTATTCAAGCCGCCTCCTTCACGAAAACGCCCATCTGGGTGGGCGCGCCGACCTCGGGGTCGTCGTCGCCCACGGGCACGTACCGGACCCGGTAGCCGAACGCGGCGGCGACCCGGCCCGCCCACTCCTCGAACTCGGCCCGGGTCCATTCGAACCGGTGGTCGGGATGGCGCGCCGCGCCGGGGGCCAGGCCCTCGTAGCGGACGTTGTACTCGACGTTCGGCGTGGTCACGACCACCACCGCGGGACTGGCGTCGCCGAACACCACGCGTTCCACGGCGCCGAGCCGGGGCGGGTCGACATGCTCGATCACCTCCATGAGCACCGCCGCGTCGTAGCCGCGGAACCGCTCGTCGGTGTAGGTCAGCGCGCTCTGCAGGATCTCCACCCGCGGCGGCCGGTCCGGGCCGGCCTGGTCGGGCAGGCCGCGGCGGTGCGCGATCTGCACGGCCCGGTACGACACGTCCACCCCGGTGATCTTCTCGAAGCGGCGGTCCTGCTTGAGGCGGGCGACCAGCTTCCCGGTGCCGCAGCCCAGGTCGATGACGCGCGCGGCGCGCTCGGCGTGCAGCGTCTCCAGGACCGCGCGGATCCGCCGCTCGGCCAGCGGCACCGGCGGCTCGGCGGCACCCTCCGACTCCGGATCGGGCTCGGGCGCGCCCGGCTCGGCGGCGGTCGGGTCGACGGGGGGCGGCTCCTCCTCCAGCGGGTCGCGGTCCAGCTCGTCCTCGGGCGCGCCGTCGGCGTCGGCGAGCCGGCCCAGCGCGGCCCGCACCAGGCCGCGCCGGTTGGCCAGGTAGCGGCGGGTGATCGCGGCCCGGTCCGGATGCGCGGCCAGCCAGCCCTCCCCCGCCCTGATCAGCTTGTCCACCTCGTCGGAGGCGATCCAGTAGTGCTTGGCCTCGTCCAGCACGGGCAGCAGCACGTACAGCTGGTTGAGCGCGTCGGCCAGGCGCAGCTCACCGGCCAGGCGGAGCGTGACGTAGCGCGAGTCGCCCCACTCGGGGAAGGCGGGGTCGAGCGGCACCGGCGCCGCCTCGACCCGCCAGCCCAGCGGCGCGAAGTACCGCTCGGCGCGCTCCGGCCCGCCCCGGCACGGCAGCGCGGGCAGGACGACCTCCAGCGGGATCGGGCGCGCGGCCAGCTCGGGACGGGCGTCGCAGCGGCCGCGCATCGCCGTGCGGAAGGTGTTCGCCATCGCCGAGGCCAGCAGGGACGACGCGGCGTAGGGCCGGTCGTTGACGTACTGGCCGAGGGAGAAGTCGGGCGTGCCCTTGCCCCGCGTGCGCACCAGCGCGACCGGGTCGACGTCCAGCAGCAGCGCCGCCGTGCAGCGCTCCTCCCCCGCCTCCGGATAGAACACGTGCGCGGTGCCGAAGGACTGCCCGAACGCCTGCGCCTTGTCCGGATGCTTGTGCAGCAGGAAACCGAGGTCGGACGCGGGCGATCCCGCGAGGGCGGCCGTGGTGGTGATCGTCAAAAGCACGGGTTCAGTGTGGCCGATATTCAGACGCCCTTTCGAATGATTTCTGCCAGAATGCTCGGCGATATGAGCAGACATCCGCGGCGGGCGACCGCGCAGGAGACGGTGGCGATCATCGAGCGGGGCGCGTACGGCGCGCCGTCCGGACGGACCGTCCGGATCGCCGACGACCTCGAACGATCCGTGCGCGACAGCGTCCTGCACACCCCGGAGGAACTGGACGCGCTGCTGGCCGCCGGGCCGTCCCGCGCGGCGGCCGAGCCCGACCGGGGGACCCGGCTCGAGGTCACCGGCGAGACGACACTGGCGGCGGCGAGGCGCCTGGGCGACGCCTCGGAAGTGCCGTTCGCACTCAATTTCGCCTCCGCCAAGAATCCCGGCGGCGGCTTTCTCAATGGCGCGCACGCGCAGGAAGAGGGCCTCGCGCGCTCCTCCGGCCTGTACGCGTCGCTGCGCGCCCGGCGCCGGTTCTACGACTTCCACCGCGAGCAGGGCGACCTGCTCTACAGCGACCACATGATCTACTCGCCCGCCGTCCCGGTGTTCCGCGACGACGCGGGCCGGCTGCTGGAGGAGCCGTACCCGGTGGCCTTCCTCACCTCGCCCGCGCCCAACCGCGGCGCGATCCGCGACCCGGAGAAGACCGCGCTGATCCCGGCGGTGCTGGCGGAACGGGCCCGCAAGGTGCTGGCGGTCGCGGCCGTGCACGGCCACGGGCGGCTGGTGCTGGGCGCGTGGGGCTGCGGGGTCTTCCGGAACGACCCGCGGGAGGTCGCCGCCGTGTTCGCCGGGCTGCTCGGCCCGGGCGGGGAGTGGGCGGGCGCGTTCGAGCACGTGGTGTTCGCGGTCTGGGACACCGCCGAGGGCGCGCCCAGGCACGCCGCGTTCGAGGAGGTCTTCGCCGGTCTCACCGGCTGAGCCCCGAGGTTCTTCCCGGGACGGGCCGCCTCCCGTTCGCACGGGGGCGGCCCGCGCCCGCTACAGCTTGGCCAGGATCTCCGCGGCCACCAGCTCCAGGTGATCGAGATCGTGCGGGTCCAGGACCTGGAGGTACAGGCACTCGGCGCCCAGCTCACGGAACGTGCCGATCTTCTCCAGCACCTCGCCGGGCGTCCCGGCCAGGCCGTTCTCCCGCAGCTCGGGCACCGCGCGGCCGATCGCGTCGGCCCGCCGCTTCACCTCGGCCTCGTCCCTGCCGACGCACACCACCTGCGCGGCCGAGTACACCATCGGCTTGGTGCGCCCCGCCTCCCGGCAGGCCGCCCGCACCCGGTCGAACGCCGCCGCCGTGTCCTTCGCCTGGTGGAAGGGCACGTTGTACTCGTCGGCGTGCGCGGCGGCCAGGCGCGGCGTGCGCTTGGCCCCCACCCCGCCGATCAGCACCGGCGGCCCGCCGTCCTGCGCCGGCTTGGGCAGCGCCGGAGACTCGGCGAGCCGGTAGTAGCGGCCCTCGAAGTCGAAGGTGGAACCGGCCGGCGTCCGCCACAGCCCGGTGATGATCTCCAGCTGCTCCTCCAGCCGCTCGAAGCGCTCCCGCAGGCCGGGGAAGGGAATCCCGTAGGCGGTGTGCTCGGCGTCGAACCAGCCGGTGCCGATCCCGAAGTCGACCCGGCCGCCGCTCATCTGGTCGACCTGCGCGACCGAGATCGCCAGCGGGCCGGGCAGCCGGAACGTCGCCGCCGTCACCAGCGTGCCCAGCCGGATCCGGCTGGTCTCGCGGGCCAGCGCGCCCAGCGTGACCCAGGAGTCGGTGGGCCCCGGCTCCCCGGACACGTCCCCCATCTTGAGGTAGTGGTCGGAGCGGAAGAAGGCGTCGAAGCCGAGGTCCTCGGCGGCCTTGGCCACCGCCAGCAATGTCTCGTACGCGGCCCCCTGCTGGGGCTCGGTGAAGATCCGAAGACGCATGATCCCATCCTCGTACGAACGGCCGGCCCCGCGCGCCGCGGGGCCGGGAAACGTCCCGGATCCCGCCGGGCGTCAGTCCCGCCAGGACGGCCGGTACTTGGTCGACTGCTCCTTCTGCTTGGGCTGGTACTTCGTCGCGGGCCGCCCCTCCGGCGCGGAAGGCCGGCCCTGCTGGCTCTGCTGACCTTGCTGACCCTGGCTCTGCTGGCCCTTCTGCGCGGGCGCGGCGCCGTCCACGGTCGTGCGGACCTGAGTCCGGTTGTCGGTCAGGTCCGTCTCGCGGGTCGAGGTCGTCACCCGCACCGGCGCCCGCAGGACCGTGCCGGGCCGCACGTCCTGGGACGGCCGCAGCGTGATCCGCATCGACCGCTCCTCGCTCGCCTCCAGCGTGCCGATCGAGCACGCCACCGTCGCACCGCCGCGGGTGCACGAGCTGTGCTGGAAGTCCCCCATGTTGTCGGTGCGGACGGCCCCGTCCGGCAGGCTCGCCGTGAGGATCACGTTCCGCGCCCGGTCCGGACCCGCGTTGCGGACGGTCACGTCGTACGGGACCTCCGCGCCTGGCCGGACCCTGGCCGGGGCCTCCGCCTCCACCGAGACGTCGGCCACGTCCCGCGCGCCCCCCGTCGCGTGCGCCGCAGCGTGCGCGCCCGCCGGCGCGACGGCGCCGAGCAGCGGCGCCGCGGCCAGCACGGCGAGACGGAGCGCGGCCGCGCGCCCCTTCGATGCGTCGTTGTTCATGTCGCCCCCCGTCGACCTGGCCGGACACCGGTCGGGTCCAGCCGATGATCTTCGTTCTAGCGGCTGCGCGCTTGATCATCTAGCCCGGGCGCGGCGTGTCCACCGACGCGGACGGTCAAACTTCGGCCAAGCCCGTGCGCTATCCGGCCGTGAGCAGCACGATGGCCGCCGCGACCCCGGCGAGCCCGGCCGCCTGCGCCCGGCGGAGCCGCTCGCGCAGCACGGTGACGCCCAGCAGCACCGGGATCGCCGGGTACAGCGAGGACAGCACGACGGCCACCGCGACCAGTTGCAGCCGGGCCGCGAGCATGTAGCAGACCAGCGCGAGCGCCGCCAGGCCGCCGGTCAGCGCCGCCCACGGGACGAGCCGCGCGGGCAGGCCGCGGGCCCCGTCCGAGGTCCGCGGCGAGGTCCGCAGCAGCGGCAGGATGGCCAGCGCCGCGGCGCACCGGCCCGCGACGACCGGCCAGAGCCCCGACTCGGGGCCGGCCTGGGCCAGCGCGAGGTACTGCACGCCGATCCCCACCCCGGCGATCATGGCGTCGATGGTCGCGGCCCCGCTCCCGGGACCGCCCTCGCCGTGCCCTCCGTCGCCGTTCCCCGCGTCCCGCGAGACCAGCCACAGGGCGGGCACCGCGACGGCCACGCCCAGCCAGGCCGGCGCCGACGGGCGGTCGCCCAGCAGCACGACCCCGGCCAGCACGGGCAGAGCGAGCCCGTTCACCGCGCTGACCGGGACGACCACGCTCATCGTCCCCCGGCTCAGCCCCCGGTAGAGGTAGAGCATGCCGAGCCCGGTCCCGACGCCCGACAGCGCCGCGGCCGCCAGGGTCAGGACGAGCCCGCCGAGCTGCCCGGCCAGGGCGACGGCGGCGAAGCCCGCGCGGCGCGACAGCAGCCCGCCCGCCACGTCGGCGATCCCGTACAGCACCGCCGAGGCCAGCGCGAGCAGCGGCCCCATCAGCCGCCCTCCCTCCCGGCGCCGTCGTCCCGCTCCCGGGTACGGCGGCGCTCGGCCGCGCCGACGGGGCAGGCGGCGCCGGCCGTGCAGGCATCGCGGTCGCACAGCCGGCACATCCGCTCGGCGTCGCCGACCTCGTTGTACAGGCGGGTGAGCAGCCGGGACAGCAGGTCCGCCAGGGTCTCCCGCTCGCCCGCGCCGAGGGCGTCCAGCGCGGCGGCCAGCGGGGCGTCGCGGGCGGCCAGCAGCTCGCGCGCCGTGCTCCGTCCCCGCCCGGTGAGCCGGACCGGCACCGCGCGCCCCGGCCCGCGGCCGCGCTCGACCAGGCCGGCGGCGGCCAGGCCGTCCACCATGCGGACCGCCGCCGACTGCGTCAGCCCGACGCGCCGCCCCAGCTCGGTGACGGTGACCTCGGGGGAGGCGGCCAGGACCACCAGCGCCGCCGCCCCGCTGGGCGCGACACCGGCCGCCCGCGCGGCCCCGGCCAGGACCAGGTCCGTCACGGCGAGCGCGGTCGCCCCGAGCAGATTCGCGGTCCGGCTGTCATGCATGACTCATGCATACCCGCGAGAATGCGCCGAAACGCCAAGCTCCGCGTCCGTCACGGCTCCTGAGGCCCGCCCACGTCCGCGACGCCCGCGCCGGAGCCCGCGACGCCCGCGCCGGGCCCCTCGCGGACCGGCAGCCGGACGGTCACGACCAGCCCGCCGCCCTCCCTCGGCTCGGCGGCCACCGACCCGTGATGGGCCGTCGCCACCGCCCGCACGATCGACAGCCCCAGCCCCGACCCGCGGTCCGAGCGCACCCGGTCCTGCCGCAGCCGGCGGAACGGCTCGAAGATCGTCTGCACCTCGTACGGCGGCACCGCCGGCCCCGTGTTGGCGACCACCAGCTCCGCCGCGCCGTCCCGCCGCCCGGTGGCGATCCACACCTCGCCGCCGTCGCGGTTGTGCCGGATCGCGTTCTCCACCAGGTTCTGCACCAGCCGCTCCACCAGCACCGGATCGCCCGCGGCGGGCGCCGCCCGCGCGGTCTTCCGCACCGTCAGCCGCCGTTCCGCGGCCTCGGCGGCCGCCTGGTCCAGCACGTGCCCGGCCACGTCCGCCAGGTCCAGCAGGGCCGGGTCGCTCACCGCGTTCTCCCCGCCGGCCAGGGTGAGCAGCCCGTCGATGAGCCGTTCGTGCCGGCCGTTCACCACCAGCAGCGACTCCCCCAGCCGCCGCACGTCGTCGGTGGCGTCCGGGCGGCGCAGCGCCACGTCCACCAGCGTCCGGTTGATCGCCAGCGGGGTGCGCAGCTCGTGCGAGGCGTTGGCGACGAACCGGCGCTGCCCGTCGAACGACCGCGCCAGCCGCTCCAGCATCGTGTCGAAGGTGTCGGCCAGCTCCCGGACGTCGTCGCGCGGCCCCCGGTAGGCGATCCGCTCGGTGAGGTTGTGGCCGTACGCCACCCGCCGGGCGGTCTCGGTGATCGCGTGCAGGGGACGCAGCGCCCGGTCCGCCAGCAGCCAGCCCAGCCCCAGCGCCGCCGTGCCCACCACGGCCAGCGCGATGCCGCCCTGGGTCAGCAGCGACCGCGTCGTCGTCTCCTGGTAGTCCTGGCGCTCCCGGATCAGCACCCCCTCCACTTGGCGCATCGTGAAGTCGTGCGCCGGCGGCGCCGCACGCCCGGCCCCCTCCGGGACGGGACCGCTCGGCGCGATGGCCGTCCTGACCGCGCCCGCCGGCTGCATGGTCTGCCGGAGGTTGTTCTGCACCAGGAAGTAGGTGAGGGCCAGCAGGACGATGCCCGCGGCGATGAACAGCCCGCCGTACAGCAGCGTGAGCCGCACCCGGATCGTGGGCCTGAACCTGTCGGCGGCGATGAGCGTCATGGGATGCGGTACCCCGCTCCCGGGACGGTCTCGATCACTGGCGGGTCGCCCAGCTTGCGGCGCAGCTTCATCAGCGTCACCCGCACGGTGTTGGTGAACGGGTCGGCGTGCTCGTCCCACGCCTTCTCCAGCAGCCGCTCCGCGGACACGACCGCGCCGCCGGCGCGCAGCAGCTCGGCCAGCAGCCCGAACTCCTTGCGGGCCAGGTGCACGTACCGGCCGTCCCGGTAGACCTCGCGGCGGGCGGGGTCGAGGCGGACGCCGGCGCGCTCCAGCAGCGGCGGGTCGGCCGGGCGGGCGCGGCGGCCCAGCGCGTGCACCCGCGCCACCAGCTCCTCGAACGCGAACGGCTTGGTCAGGTAGTCGTCGGCGCCCAGCCGCAGCCCGTCCACCCGCGCCGGGACGGCGGCGGCCGCGGTGAGCATCAGCACCCGCACCGGCGCGCCCGATTCCACGACGGCGCGGCACACGTCGTCGCCGTGCACGATCGGCAGGTCCCGGTCCAGGACGAGCACGTCGTAGTCGTTGACGCCCAGCCGCTCCAGCGCGGCGTCGCCGTCGTTGACGACGTCGACGGCCAGCGCCTCGGCCCGCAGCCCCTCGGCGATCGAGTCGGCGAGCATCCGCTCGTCCTCGGCGATCAGTATCCGCACGGTCCCGTCCCCATCCACCCGTTCGTACCGGTCCGCGCCACAGCATCCGGCAACCGGCGTAACGCGGGCATAACGCGAACCGGTTACGCGGGGGTTACCGGCCGCCGACTGGACTGCTCCCCGGATTCGGAACCCGCCGGGAACGGCCCGGCGGGCGGTCACGAGGAGATCGATCGATGCGACGGCAAGCGCTCGCGGCGCTGGTCATGGTGCCGCTGCTCGCTCTCGGGGCGTCGTCCTGCGGGGGCGGGGACGGCCAGGGGAACGGCACCGCCACCGGCAAGCCCGCCGCCAAGGAAGCGGACAAGATGCGCGAGTTCGCCAGGTGCATGCGCGCCAACGGCGTGGACATGCCCGACCCGGACGCCGAGGGCCGGGTCTCGATCCGGCACTCGGGCCCGCCCACCAGGATCGACGAGAAGATGAAGACGGCCCAGCAGAAGTGCCGCCATCTGATGCCGAACGGCGGCAAGCCGCCCAAGCCCAAGCCCGAGCAGCTGGCCAAGATGCGCGCGGAGTCCAAGTGCATGCGGGAGAACGGGGTACCGGACTTCCCCGACCCCGACCCCGCGTCCGGCGGCATCGCGATCAAGGCCCGGAAGGGCGGCGGCCTGGACCCCGACAGCCAGACGTTCAAGAACGCGCAGAAGAAGTGCGCCCCCGCCGGCGCGCGGATGGTCACCCACGGCGGCGACGGCCCCGGCCTGAGCGGCAGCGGGGACGGCAAGTGAGGAGGTCGCGCGCCGCGGCGCTGAGCGCCGCCGGGGTGGTGGTGGTCGCCGGCGCCGGGCTGGCGACCACCGGCCTCGGCGGCGGTGGCCGTCCCGCCCCCGCGCGAGGGGCGCTGCCGCCCGACACCACGGCCGTCGAACGGACCACGCTGGTGGAGACGCAGCAGGCCGACGGCACCCTGGGCTACGGCTCGGAGCGCACGGCCGCGGGCTCCGGCGGCGGCACCGTGACCTGGCTGCCCCGGCCGGGCGACCGCATCACGCGCGGGCGGACCGCCTACCGGGTCGACAACCGTCCGGTGCCGCTGCTGTACGGGTCGCTGCCCCTCTACCGGACGCTGTCCGAAGGCCGCGAGGGCCCCGACGTCAAGCAGCTCGAACGCAACCTGCGGGCCCTCGGCTACACCGGCTTCACGGTCGACGGCTCCTTCGAGTCCGGCACCACCGCCGCCGTCAAGCGCTGGCAGGACGATCTCGGGGTGCCCGAGACCGGGACGGTGGCACCCGGCTCGGTGCTGATCGCGTCCGGCGAGATCCGGGTCGCCCAGCGCAGAGCGACCGTCGGCGACCGGCTCGGCGGTGCGGTGTTCACCTACACCGGCACCGCCCGGAAGGTCAGCGTCGACCTGGACGTGCAGTACCAGCGGCTGGCCAGGAAGGGCACGGAGGTGGAGATCGAGCTGCCGGAGGGCGACACCGTCAAGGGCACGATCACCGCCGTGGGCAAGGTCGCCAAGCAGGGGCGGGGCGAGGACCCGACCACGGTGGCGGTCACGGTCGCGGTCGAGGGGCAGGGCTCGCTCGGCTCCTACGACAAGGCGCCGGTGACCGTGCGCATCACCGCCGACCGGCACGCGGGCGTGCTGGCCGTGCCGATCGCGGCGCTGACGGCCCGTCCGGGCGGCGGCTACGCGGTGCAGGTGGTGGAGGGCGGCCGGGTCCGCACCGTGCCGGTGGAGACCGGCGTGTTCACCGGCGGCAAGGTGGAGGTCTCCGGATCGGGCCTGGCCGAGGGCATGCGCGTGGGGGTGCCCAAGTGAGCGAAGCGGTCGTGGAGCTCCGCGAGGTCACCAAGACCTATCCGGGGGACGTCACCGCGCTCGACGCGGTCTCGCTGTCGGTCGCGGCGGGCGAGCTGGTGGCGATCGTGGGGCCGTCCGGCTCCGGCAAGTCCACCATGCTGCACATGATCGGCACGCTGGACCGGCCGAGCTCGGGCACCGTCCTGGTCCGGGGGCGGGACGTGTCGCGGCTCCCGGACCGGCGGCTGTCGGCGCTGCGCGCCCGCCGGATCGGGTTCGTGTTCCAGCAGTTCCACCTGGCGCCCGGGGTGACCGCGCTGGACAACGTCGCCGACGGGCTGCTGTACGGGGGCGTCCCGGTGGGCGGGCGCCGCCGCCGCGCCCGCGCGGCGCTGGAGCGCGTCGGGCTGGGGCACCGCCTCGGCCACCGGCCGCACCAGCTGTCGGGCGGTGAGAAGCAGCGGGTGGCGATCGCCCGCGCGGTGGCGGGCGAGCCGGCGATGCTGCTGGCCGACGAGCCGACCGGCGCCCTGGACTCGGCGTCCGGCGCCGGGGTGCTCGATCTGCTGCGCGAGCTGGCGGCGGGCGGCACGACGGTGTTGCTCATCACCCACGACCGGGACATCGCGGCGACGCTGCCCCGCCGGGTGCGGATGCACGACGGCCGGATCGTCGGGGACGACCGCGCCGTCCCCGGCGGGACCCCGGTGGAGGCCGCTCGATGACCACCACCGTGGACGACGACGCGCCCGCCCGGCTGGGCGCCGGCGACGTGCTCCGGGTCGGCGCCGCGGGCCTGCGCGCCCGCCCGCTGCGGGTGTTCCTGTCCGCGCTCGGCATCGCGATCGGCATCGCCGCGATGATCGGCGTGGTCGGGATCTCCACCTCCAGCCGCGCCCAGCTGCAGGCCACCCTGGACCGGCTCGGCACCAACCTGCTGACGGTGGCGCCCGGCCGGGACTTCTTCGGCGCGGACGCCGGCATGCCCGAGGAGGCGGTCGGCATGATCGGCCGGATGGCGAAGGTGGAGTCGGCGTCGGCGACCGGCAAGGTCACCGACACCGCCGTCTACCGCAACGACCGCATCCCGGAGGGCGAGACGGGTGGGATCAGCGTGCTGGCGGCCCGGGTCGACCTGCCCCGCACGGTGGGCCTCACCATGGCCGCCGGGACGTGGCTGAACGACGGCACCGCCCGGTACCCGGCCGTGGTCCTCGGCTCGGCCGCCGCCGAGCGGCTCGGCGTGGCCGCGCCCGGCGCCCAGGTCTGGCTGGGGTCGCAGTGGTTCACCGTCGTGGGCATCCTGGAGGCCAACGGCCTGGCGCCCGAGCTGAACGCGGCGGCGCTGGTGGGCTGGGACGCGGCGCGGGCCCGGCTGGGCTTCGACGGCCATCCCACGACGGTCTACACGCGCGCGGAGAAGCACGCGGTCGAGGAGGTGCGGGAGCTGCTCGCGGCGACCGCCAACCCGGAGTCGCCCAACGAGATCGAGGTCAGCCGGCCCTCGGACGCGCTGGCCGCCCAGAACGCCACCGACCAGGCGTTCACGGGCCTGCTGCTGGGGCTGGGCGGGGTCGCGCTGCTGGTCGGGGGCGTCGGCGTGGCCAACACGATGGTGATCTCCGTCCTGGAGCGCCGGGCGGAGATCGGCCTGCGCCGCTCGCTGGGCGCCACCCGGGGGCAGATCCGCCTGCAGTTCCTCACCGAGTCCCAGCTCCTGGCGGCTCTGGGCGGGGTGGGCGGGGTCGGCCTGGGCATCGCGGTGACGGCGGTCTACGCCGTCAGCCAGGACTGGCCGACGGTCGTCCCCGCGTGGGCGATGGCCGGGGGGATCGTCGCGACCCTGGCCATCGGCGCGGTGGCGGGCCTCTACCCGGCCATCAGGGCCGCCCGCCTCTCTCCCACCGAAGCCCTGGCGGCCCCCTGACCCCGGAGACGGCGGGGAAGGCGCGTCAGCCGACCTCGGCGCGGGCCTGCACGGTGCCGCCGGACGTGAACGTCACGGTCTTCGGCGTGAAGTCGCCCTTGGCGCACACCTTGCCGATGACCATGTTGCCGGGGCCCAGGGTCACCGACTCCAGCTCGGCGGCGTCCTGGCCGAGCGCCCGGCCCGCGTCGCGGACCGCCCCGTCGGCACCGGCGAGGGCGAAGTACATGGGGTTGACCTCCAGCGTCCCGGGGGTCCGGTTGACGACGGTGACGCGGGCGCAGGAGAAGTCGCCGCCGTGGTAGAGGGTGCTCGGGCGGAACCCGGCCTCCGCGGCGCCGAGCCCGACCGGCCCGGTCGCGTTCCGGCCGATCGCGGGTGGGGCGGACTGGGCGGCGGTCGGGTCGGCGTCTTCGGTGCAACCGGCCGCGAGCAGGGGCAGGGCCAAGGCCAGGACCAGGGGCAGGGCGGCGGCCAGGGCCAGGTTCGTCACGATGGTGCGCAAGCGGTTCGTCCCCGTTTCTCAGGCATGCGTGCATGACCTGACGGGGACGTCCGCGCACCGTGTGCGGCCGGCCAAACCGCGGTGCCCGGGACGTGAGTCATGTCGGGCACGACCGAGTCTACGTACGAATCCGCAGGTCAGCGCCCCTGCGGGTAAAAGCGGGTAAAAACTAGCCCTTGACGAGGGTGTTACCGGCTCATCGTTCACGGCGGCTCCTCAGATGGGCCTACTTGCTGCCCGAGTTCGAATCGGGCTCGGGTACGGGCTCGGCGAGGATCTCCAGCGCCTCGTCGACCTCGTCCGGGTTCCCGCGGAACGGATCGGACTCGGTGCCGAGGTTGCGCATCAACCGATCGAACGCCGCGGCCTTCCGGCCGACACGCGCCCGCTCCGCGTCGCTCACGACGTCGCCCTCCGCAGGACCGCGTCCAGCTCGCGTCCGAGGTAGTCGACGGCGCCCTGCAGGTCGTCGCAGCGGGCCATGTGCGCGCCCGTGGACGAACGGAACCACGCCCCGCTCGCCGCCATGCTCACCGTCTTGCCGGTCTCCGGCAGGGACGGGTGGACGACGCGCAGCCGCACGGGCAGCTCGTGCGGGCGGACCTCGACCCGCCAGCCCGCCTCGGCCAGCGCCCGGCCGAGCTCCCGGAGGATCTCGACGTCGGTCATCGCCAGCCGGCGCAGCCGGTTGCCCAACTCGTCCGCGGTGACGGCCTCGACCTCGGAGACCGCGTGCTGTGCGGGCCAGCCCGTTGCCCGGTCGATCTCGGGCAGGCGGATCGCCCACCAGTTGCCCCGGTCGGTGTGGATGATCGACCAGCCCGGAAAGTCCCGGACGAGCTGAGCTTTGGTCTCCTCGTCCGTCGCCGACGCCGTCACCGGCCCACCCCGCGCAGCACGTCCTGGATTCGGTCGGCCACTGCGGAGAGTTCGGTGACCGGGCCTACGCCTTGGCCCCACGCGAACCGGACGACCCCGTTCTTGACGACGAACGTGTCGTTCAGGGCGGGGTCGTCGGGGTTGGTGACGTGCAGCACCGTGCGGCTGCGCGCCGTCCGCGCCTCAGCCGGCCAGCCGCGCGCGACGAACTCCTCGTGGAGCTTGTTCAGGTGGGCGATGTCGTCCATGCCCACGGACAGTAGGCATGCGAACACACTCCGATTTCACAAGTGTGAAATCGGGGGAAGAAAGTCAGTGCGGGATGCCCATCCGTGCGACCATCCCGCGCAGTTCCCGGGTCGTCGCGCGCGCGTGCGCCTGGGTGTAGAGCACCGCCACCGCCTCCTGGACCGGCTTGTGGTTGCGGATCCACTGCGGCGCGGCGTACTCGGCCCGCAGCAGCCACCGTTCTGCCTGGCCTTGGGTCTTGCGGTCCCGCGCCAGGCCTCGGCCCACGTCGGCGAGGAAGGCGGCGTACCGGCCCCGGCGCCCGGCAGTCTGGCGGTCCGGGGCGCCGGTCAGCTTGGACTCGTCCACTCTGCTCGCGAGTTCGAGGACGGCGCCGCCGCGCTCTCCGTACTCCACGTTCACCGCGACGTCCCAGACGCGCACGTTGGTGGTGGAGAAGCTCATCCAGTTCTCGTCCGGCGTGTCCGGCTGGTGTACGGCGAGGGCGGCGGCCTCGCTCAGCCAGCTGCGCGCGCGGTCTGCGTCCTTCTCGACTGCCGCGGCCAGCGATGCCGACAGGCCGAGCATGCCCAGGACCTGCTGGCCGCGCGTCCCGGTGGCGTGGGCCTGGAGTGCTTCGGCCGCGCGTTCGGCGGCCGCCAGCGTCCTGTTCCACGAGCCGACACGCGGCATCGTGTGCACGCGGCAGAACGCGGCCTGCCCAAGGCGGACCGGGTCGTCGAGGATCGCCGCGGCTTCCTCGGCACGGACGGCGGCCAGGTGCGCCAGGTCCGGGTATCCGAGGTCCTTGCTGGTGAACGTCGCCGCGGTGCACGCCTCGACCAGCGTCTCGAGCGCGACGCGGTAGGCGGCCTCGTCGGCGGGGTCGGCGGCGTGCAGGTGGAGTTCGTCCAAGAGGTCGGGCAGGGCGCGGCCCACGGCCACGTAGTCGCACGCCTGGTGGTGTGCCTCGATCTCGACCATCTCGGCGACCAGTTCGTCCAGCGGCCGGGCGCGTTCGGCGGCCGGCGCCACGAGGCTGTTGGTCTGGAGCGCGAGCCGGATCGGGGGGATGACGGCGTGCGGGTCGGACTGGGCGGGGTCGCGGCCCAGGTGGGGTCCGCCGACCAGTTCGGTCTCCGACACGCGCAGCGCGCCGGCCAGCGCGGAGATGTGGGAGCGGCGGTCAAGGGACCGCAGGCCGCGCTCGGCCATGGACAGGAACGAGACGGACAGGTCGGCCTGCCCGGCGAGCTGGGCGAGGCTCATCTGCCGCCACCGCCGTAGGGCCCGAAGTCGGGCACCGACGGTAATCCCATCGTGCATTGGCCCTGCACCTTCCTGAGTGGTCGCGCCTTCAGGCTAAGGCGCAGGGCCGAATCTCGTCAGTGCGTCAGGCCACTTCGGCGCGGGCCAGCTCCTGCAGCAGCTCATCGGTCATCGCCACGATCGCCGGGGTGAACTTCCCCTTCGCGCATACGGTGCCCTTGGCCGTCTCGCCGGGCGCCAGCGTGGTCGTGGGCACCTGCCCCTGGTAGTCGCCCAGGGCGTCGCTGCTCTCGTGCTTCTCGCCCTTGCCGTCGACGAGGGAGAAGTACAGCGGGTTGACTGCGAGGTTGCCCTTGCGCTGGTTGGTGATGGTGACGCGGACGCAGGACAGGGCGCTGCCGTCGCTGAGCACGCTGGCCTTGGCCTTGGCCGGCGTCGCGGCCAGCTTCACCGTGGTCTTCTTCTTGGGCTTGGCCGAGCCGGCACCCTTGTCGGCGGGCTGGACGGCGGTGGGCTCGGCGCCCTCGATTTCGCAGCCGGTCACGGTGAGGACCGCGGTGAGACCGAGGGCGACGGCGGTGATGGAGGTGCGCATAGTGGATCCCCGTTCATCAGGATGGTCCGTGGCGGGGGCGTGGCCCCCGCGAAGCACGGTGATGATGAGACGAAACGATCACGGTCCGCGTTGACGCGGTCAGCGTTCTGTCACCATGCGGCCATGCGGGTCAGAGCGAGGGACTAGCCCTTGACCAGCACCGCCAGGCACTCCACGTGCTGGGTCATCGGGAAGGCGTCGAAGGCGCGCAGGGTCTCCAGGGTCCAGCCCCGCTCGCTGAAGTAGGACAGGTCGCGGGCCAGGGTGGCGGGGTCGCAGGAGACGTAGGCGATCTTGCGGTCGGCCAGCCGGGCGATCTGGTCGACGACCTCGCGGCCCGCGCCCGCGCGGGGCGGGTCGAGGACGACGACGTCGGCGCCGCGGACCCGGGCGCCGCGGTGGTGGCCGCCGCCGCGCTTGGACTGGGTGCGGTCCGAGCCGTCGGCCCGGCCGAACTCCAGGTCGGGCAGGACCTCCTCCACCTGGCCCCGCTCCACCGCCGCCTGCGGCAGGTCGCGCAGGTTGAACTTGGCGTCCCGGACGGCCTGGGCGTCCGACTCGACCCCGACCACCAGGCCGTCGGAGCCGACGCGCTCGGCCAGCAGGGCGGCGAACAGGCCCACGCCGCAGTAGAGGTCGACGGCGATCTCGCCCGGTTTCGGGTCGAGGGCGTCCAGGACGGCGTCGGCCAGCAGCTGCGCGGCGCCGGGGTGGACCTGCCAGAACCCGCTGCCGCTCACCTGGAACAGGCGGCCCGACACCTCCTCGCGCACGTACGGCACCTGCGCGGGCGCGCCGCCCGGCCCCGGCTTGCGGGGCGGGCCCTTGCGGACCAGCCGGACCGGGACGTCCAGCCGCGGCACCCGGGCGTTGCGGCGGCCCTTGAGGGAGACCAGCCGGTCGCCGGTGGTCGCCGACACGATGCCCTCGACCGACGACGCCCCCGGCCAGCGCTTGCGCTCGATGCCCATCAGCTCCACCCCGGGGTGGGCGATCAGGCACTCGTCGACCGGCTCGATGTCGTGGGAGCGGTGGCGGCGCAGCCCGATCACGCCGTCCACGGCGGTGAACTGCACCCGGGTGCGCCAGCCCAGCCCGGGGCCGCGGTCGATCTCGGCGGGCGGAGAGGGGACCTCCTCGACGGTGACGCCGCGGGTGATGCCGGCCACCCGCTGGAGCTGCTCCTCGACCACGGCGGCCTTCAGGCGGCGCTGGGCGGGCAGCGAGGCGTGCTGCCAGTCGCAGCCGCCGCAGCGGCCCGGCCCGGCGAACGGGCAGGGCGCCGGCACCCGGTCCGGGGACGCCTCGAGGATCTCCACGGCGTCGGCGCGCAGGAAGTTGCGGGTGCGGTCGGTGACCCGGGCCCGGACCCGCTCCCCCGGCAGGGCGTGCCGGACGAACACCACCCGGCCCTCGTACCGGGCCACGCAGAATCCGCCGTTGGCGACGTTGCCGACCTCCAGGTCGAGCAGGTCGGGGGTTTCGGGCTCGAGATCAGTCACGGTCCGAAACGATACCGCCGCCCGGGCGTGCTCCCTCCTGATCGGACGGCGCGCGCGGGGGACGGCGCGAGGCGCCCGGCGCGACCGGCTCGGGCCGGCCCTTGAGCCGGTCGGACGAGCGCAGCTGCCACGGCACGCTGGTGACCATGACCCCGGGCACGAACAGCAGCCGGCCTTTGAGCCGCAGCGCGCTCTGGTTGTGCAGCAGATGCTCCCACCAGTGGCCCACCACGTACTCGGGGATGAACACGGTGATCACGTCGCGGGGGCTCTTGCGGCGCACGTTCTTGACGTAGTTGAGCACCGGCCGGGTGATCTCCCGGAACGGCGAGTCGAGGATCTTGAGCGGGACGGGGACGTCCAGCGCGTCCCACTCCTCCTGGAGCCGCCGCGACTCCTGCGCGTCCACCGCGACCGTGACGGCCTCCAGCGTGGACGGCCGGGTGGCGCGGGCGTACGCCAGGGCCCGCAGCGTCGGCTTGTGGATCTTCGACACCAGCACGATCGCGTGGTTGCGGGCGGGCAGCGCCACGTCCTCACCGCTGGGCACCAGTTCCGCGGCGACCCGGTCGTAGTGCCGCCGGATCCCCTTCATCAGCAGGAACAGCACCGGCATCGCGATGCAGACGATGTAGGCGCCGTGGGTGAACTTGGTCACCAGCACGACGACCAGGACCGTTCCCGTCATCATCAGGCCGAAGGCGTTGATCGCGCGGGCCCGTTTCATCTCGCGGCGCGCGGCCGGGGCGGTCTCGGTGGCCAGCAGCTTGTTCCAGTGCCGCACCATGCCCGTCTGGCTGACGGTGAACGACACGAACACGCCCACGATGTAGAGCTGGATCAGCTTGGAGACGTCGGCGTCGTAGGCGTAGATCAGCACCCCGGCCGCGGTGGCCAGGATGATGATGCCGTTGCTGAAGGCCAGCCGGTCGCCGCGGGTGTGCAGCTGGCGCGGCAGGTAGCGGTTCTGCGCCAGCACCGAGCCCAGCACCGGGAAGCCGTTGTAGGCGGTGTTGGCGGCCAGCACCAGGATCAGCGCGGTCATCAGCGTGACGAAGCCGAACATCACCGGGGCGTTGCTGAACACCGTGTGCGCGACCTGGGCGACCACCGGGTCCTGCTGGGAGACGTCCCGTCCGGTGGCCGGGTCGATCAGGGTGCTGCCGTGGCTGGGGTCGGCGAACTTGGCGTCGGTGATGTAGGCCAGCGCGGTCACGCCGCAGAACATCGTCATCGCGATCACGCCGAGCAGCAGCAGCGTGGTCGCGGCGTTCCGGCCCTTGGGCTTGCGGAAGGCGGGCACGCCGTTGCTGATCGCCTCGACGCCGGTCAGCGCGGCGCAGCCGGACGCGAACGCCCGCATCAGCAGGAAGATCAGCGCGAAGCCGCCGACGCCCATCTCCTCGCCGCGGACCTCGAAGTGCGCGGTCTCGGCCTGCAGGTCGGCGCCCATCAGAAGCCGGCCGAACCCCCAGACCAGCATGGAGAAGATGCCGAACATGAACAGGTAGGTCGGGATCGCGAAGGCCATCCCGGACTCCTTGAGCCCGCGCAGGTTGAGCACGGTCAGGATGACCACCAGGATGATCGCGGCCGCGACCTTGTGCTCCCCCACGATGTGCACGAAGGCCCCGAGGTTGGCGACCGCCGAGGAGATCGACACCGCGACGGTGAGGACGTAGTCGACCAGCAGGGCGCTGGCCACCACCACCCCCCAGTTGCCGCCCAGGTTCTCGGTGGCGACCTCGAAGTCGCCGCCGCCGCTGGTGTAGGCGCGCACGTTCTGCCGGTACGAGGCGACCACCGTGAGCAGGATGACCACCACGGCCAGCGCCACCCAGGGGGTGAACTGGTAGGCGGCGAGCCCGGCGATCCCCAGGGTGATGAGGATCTCCTGCGGGGCGTAGGCGACCGAGGACAGCGCGTCGCTGGCGAACACCGGCAGCGCGATCCTCTTGGGAAGCAGCTGCTCGTGCTGCTGGGCGCTGCGCAGCGCGCGGCCCAGCAGTGCGCGTTTCACAAGGTCGGGAACCTTCGACACGGAAGGAGACTCTAGCCCCCGCGGCCGACGTCCCTGTGATAAGCCCACCCCTTGGGGGCGAATCGCGTCCAGCCGCTGGTGGGCGTGGCGGGCGGCGGTCCGGCCGGGTAGTACTTGTCTGGGCGGATGTGTAGTTTTGCAGCCCGGCAGCAGCAGTGAGTGAGCGATCCCGCGTAGGAACGGGGAAGGAACGGGAACGGGCGTGCATATCGTGATCATGGGGTGCGGCCGCGTCGGGTCGACGCTCGCCCATATCCTGGAGGACAAGGGTCATTCGGTGGCCATCATCGACCAGAACCCGGAGGCCTTCCGCAGGCTCCGCAGCGGGTTCAAGGGCCGCCGCGTCACCGGTTTCGGCTTCGACCGCGACGTGATCGCCGAGGCCGGCATCGAGCACGCCTCCGCGTTCGTGGCGGTCAGCAGCGGCGACAACTCCAACATCATCTCCGCCCGGGTGGCCCGGGAGACCTTCGGCGTCGACAACGTGGTGGCGCGGATCTACGACCCCCGCCGCGCCGAGGTCTACCAGCGCCTGGGCATCCCGACGGTGGCGACGGTGCGGTGGACCGCCGACCAGATCCTGCGGCGGCTGCTGCCCGAGGGCGCCGAGCCGCTGTACCGCGACCCGACCGGCGAGGTGGTGCTGGCCGAGCTGGACACCGGGCCGATCTGGGTCGGCGACAAGGTGACCACGCTGGAGGAGGCCGCCGACACCCGGGTGGCGTTCCTGTCGCGGATGGGCGAGGCGCTCGTCCCGCACGCCGACACGGTGATCCAGGACGGCGACATCGTGCACATCATCGCCCGTGCCGGCGATCTGGAACGGATCAACGCCGCGGTCGCGGTGCGCACCGAGGAGGACGCGTGATGCGGGTCGCGATCGCCGGGGCGGGGGCGGTGGGCCGCTCCATCGCCCAGGAGCTGCTGGAGAACGGCCACGAGGTGCTGCTGATCGACAAGAGCCCCAAGGCCATCAAGGTGGAGATGGTGCCGCGGGCCGAGTGGCTGCTGGCCGACGCCTGCGAGATCGCCTCGCTGGACGACGCCGCGCTGGAGCGCTGCCAGGTGGTGGTCGCCTCCTCCGGGGACGACAAGGTCAACCTGGTGGTGTCGCTGCTGGCCAAGACCGAGTACGGGGTGCCGCGCGTGGTGGCCCGGATCAACCACCCCAAGAACGAGTGGCTGTTCAACGAGTCGTGGGGTGTGGACGTGGCCGTCTCCACGCCGCGGCTGCTGTCGGCCCTGGTGGAGGAGGCGGTCAGCGTCGGCGACCTGGTCCGGCTGATGACCTTCCGGCAGGGCGAGGCCAACCTGGTGGAGCTGACGCTGCCGGAGGACGCGCCGCTGGGCGGCGAGCGGGTCGGGTCGGTGGACTGGCCGCGCGACACCGCCCTGGTGGCGATCCTGCGGGAGGGGCGGGTGCTGGTGCCAGCCGCCGACGACACGCTGGAGCCGGGCGACGAGCTGATGTTCGTGGCCAGCCAGGACGTGGAGGACGAGCTGGCCGAGCTCCTCGGCGCCCGCTGAGCGACGGCGCCCGCGGCGTCCCGGGGCCCGCCGGGCCCCGGCCGTCAGCGGGCGCCGGGCCCCGGCCGGAGCGGGGTGCGGCCGCGGGCCAGCACCCAGACCATCACGGCCAGCGCCGCCACCTGCAGCGGCCAGCCCATGGCGATCTTGGTGGCGCCCAGCAGCGCGCTCTGGTCGCCGTCGGCGAGGTAGATCGGGTACTGCACGACCACCCGCAGCACGCAGGGCGCCAGCAGGATCCAGGTCAGCCGGGAGCACAGCCGCAGGATCTGCGGGTCGGACCGCCAGCCGGTCGGGTCGCCGGTGACCGAGCCGATGATGAAGCCCACCACCGGCCAGCGGGCCAGGATGGACACCAGCATCGCCACCCCGTAGCCGGCGTTGACCAGGATGCCGGGCATGAAGGCGTCCTCGGCCTTGCCCGAGCGCAGCGCGAAGAACGCCGCGATCGCGATGCCGAGCAGGCTGTTGAGGACGAACTGCGGGTTGGAGCGCTGGACGAGCCGGACCGCCAGCAGCAGCACGGCCGCGCCGATGCCGACCGTGACGGCCGTCCTGACCTCGTGGGTCACGACGTAGGTGGCGGTGAAGCCGATGGTGGGGACGGCGGCCTCGACCATGCCGCGGACGCCGCCGAGCGCCTTGGACAGCTGCGCCCGCACCGCCGCCTCGACGGTGTCGTGCGCGCTGCCGCCCCGGGCCGCCGCGGTCGCGCCGCCGTCCGCGCCCTCCGCGGCGTCCGCGGCGTCCGCGCTCTCCGCGGCCTTGGCGGTCTCGGCCTTGGCCGTCTCGGTCTCGGCGCTCTCGGTCTCGGCGGCCGCGCCGGTGGCCGCCGGTCCCTCGCTCATCGGTCGCAAGGCGTCCTCTCCCGCTCGGATCGTTCGGTGGGTACGTCCGTCACGAGCCGCCGCGCAGTTCGTACCGGGGATTGAACATGACCTTGCGGCCGTCCTGCACGCTCACCAGGCCCTCGGCGTGCAGCCGCCGGCCGGGGTCGATCCCGGCGATCTTCCGCCGGCCCAGCCAGACCAGGTTGATCACGTCGGTGCCGTCGTAGAGCTCGGCCTCCAGGGCCGGGGCACCGCCGCGGGGTCGCAGGGTCACGGTCCGTAGCGTACCCGCCACGCGGGCGCGCTTGCGCGCGGCGCACGCCGTGATCGGCGTGGCCCCCTCCTCGTCGGAGGTCTTCTGCAGTTCCTCGGCCTCCAGCTCGGCCTTGCTGGAGGCCATGCGGCGCAGGAAGCGCCGCAGCCCGCCGCGGCCGCGCCCGTCCTCGGGAGCGGCGGTGGAAGCGGGCTCGCCCGTTTCCGGCTTCCTGTCGGCCGGCACCTCGTCCATGTTCGAAACCCTAAGGCATCACACCGCCCGACGAACCGCCCGACGGCCGACGAAGCTCCAGATGAGCGGATGGATGGCGAGATCTGGGGATCTCGTCCTGACCCCCGGGGCCTTCACCGAACCGAGACCGCGCGGGCGGCCCGGCACGGCCACGCCGGGACGGCCGACGGGCTAGGTTGGCGTGCGTCTATCACTCTGAGTAAACAAATCACTACGAATCAGTACGGAATTGAATGAACGCGGCAAAGGCAACGGGGGCGGCAATGCTGCGACGCGCGTATCGGCTGGTACCGGCCATGGTCCTGGTGGCGCCGGGGGCCGTGGCGTGCGGGGGCGGCGACGGCGGAGGGGACGGGTCCGGGGGCCCGGCCGGGCGGGCGGCGCCGTCCCCGCCCGCCCCGATCCGGTTCACGCCCGGCGACGGGGCCCGCGACGTGCGGCCCGACCGGCCGGTGATCGTCACGGCGGCGCGCGGAACGCTCCACAAGGTGGTCCTGCGGGGCGGCGGCGACCGCGCCGACGGGCGGCTGTCCCCCGACCGGCTCACCTGGCGCACCCGCTGGACACTGCGTCCCGCCACCACCTACACGGTGACCGCGACCGGCACCGGCGCCAGGGGCGAGCCGACCGCGCTCACCGGCCGGTTCACCACGCTCCGGCCGCCGGGGACGTTCGCGATCAGCGACGTCACGCCGCGCGCGGGCGAGGTGGTCGGGGCGGGCATGCCGCTGATCGTCACCTTCGACCGGCCGATCGCGCGCCGCGCCGCCGTGGAGGAGGCCCTGGAGGTCCGCATGCGGCGGGCGGTGCCGGGCGCCTGGCGCTGGACGGGCCCGCGCCAGGTGGTGTTCCGCCCGCGCCGCTACTGGCCGTCGGGCCAGCGGGTGACGCTGCTGGCCCACACGGCCGGGGTGCGGGCGGCCCCCGGCGTGTACGGGGCGTCCGGCCGGACGGCGGGGTTCCGGGTGGGCGTGCGCCGGATCAGCACCGTGGACGTGCGGCGGCACCGCATGACCGTCCAGGAGAACGGCAGGACGGTGCGGTCGGCGGGCATCAGCGCGGGCAAGGGCGGGACGCGGGCGTACACCACCACCAGCGGCGTCCACCTGGCGATGAGCAGGAACGACCCGATCACCATGACGTCGGCCTGGATGGGCGTGACCGACGAGGACGACCCCCGCTACTACAAGAAGAGCGTGCGCCACGCCGTGCAGATATCCAGCAGCGGGGAGTACGTGCACGCGGCGCCCTGGTCGCTCCGGCAGCAGGGGCGCGCGAACGTCAGCCACGGCTGCGTCAACGCCTCCCCTGAGTTCGCCCAATGGTTCTACGCGCGTTCACTGCGCGGCGACATCGTGCACGTGACGGGCACCGACCGCGCCCTGGAGCCCTACAACGGGTGGGGCTTCTGGCAGCTCTCGTGGAAGCAGTGGATGGCGGGCAGCGCCCTCGAGCGCCCGGTCGTGGACGGTCGCGCCCACTGATGTCCCGGTTCGGTCAGTGCGGGATGGGGACGGCGGTGCCGGAGACGCGGACGCGGGTGTCGTCCTCGCGCAGTTCCACGTGCAGCACGCCCGGCCGCCGCATGTCCTCGCCCTGGTGGAGGGTGAGCCGGGCGGCCGGGGCGACCTCGACCGCGCCGAGCCGCCGCAGGTAGGCGCCGAACGCGGCGGCCGCCGCCCCGGTCGCGGGGTCCTCCACCACGCCGCCCACCGGGAACGGGTCGCGCACGTGGAAGGTGTCGGGCGTCTCCCGCCAGGCCAGCTGCACGGTGGTGAGGTCGCGGGCGGTCATGTACGCGGCGAGCCGGTCGAAGTCGTAGTCGAGGTCGGCCAGCCGCCGCCGGGTCCCGGCCGCCAGCACCAGGTGCCGCGCCCCGGCGTAGGCGACGCGGGGCGGCAGCGCGGGGTCGAGGTCGGCCTCGTCCCAGCGCAGCGCGGCCAGCGCCTCGGCGAGGTAGCTGGGGCTGATCTCCTGGACGTAGGGCTCCACGCTGGTGAGCGTCGCGCGCGGCAGGCCGTCCGGGCCCGCCTCCACCTCGACCGGGACGAGCCCGACCTGGGTGGCGAACGAGATCGTCCCGGGCCCGGAGCGTTCCGCCAGGGCCACGGCGGTGGCGATGGTGGCGTGGCCGCAGAACGACACCTCGTCGCGGGGGCTGAAGTAGCGCACGGCCCACGTGCGCCCGGGCTCGCCGAGGTGGTCGGGGGCGCGGGTGAGGAAGGCGCTCTCGGAGTACCCGACCTCCGCCGCGATGGCCAGCATCGCCGAGTCGTCCAGGCCGGTGGCGTCCAGGACGATCCCGGCCGGGTTGCCGCCGCACGGGTCGGTGGTGAACGCCGCGTACCGGAGCACGGTGGGGGGCGACACGTCCCGCGCCATGGCGGGCGGCGGAGTCATCATGGCCGCGCCAACACCTCCGCCGCCGCTTTTATTCCCATTTGTCGATAAATCAGGGGGTTTCCTGGCGGGCGGGCCGGCGGAACAGCGGCAGCCTCGCCCGCGCCACGTCCAGGAAGAAGCCCACCTCGGCCACCCGCAGCAGCCGGGCGCCCGCGACGTACAGCAGCCCGCCCCCGAGACCGCCCACCGCCATCGCCAGCACCCCCGGCACCCGGTCCCCGGGAAGGTGCCCGAACGCCCACACGCACCCGGCCGCGAACAGCCCGCCCGGCAGCGCCGCCAGGTACAGCAGCGTCAGCGAGCGCAGGATGCGCCGCCCGTCCATGCCGCCCAGCCTCCGCCGCAGCACCAGCGTCGCCCCCGCCGTGCCCACGACGTAGAACAACCCGTAGGACACCGGAAGCCAGAACACCACGTGCCGGGCCGGCAGCAGCGCCAGCAGCCCCACCGCCATCGCCGCCTGCGCCAGGCCCGCCGGAACGGCCAGCAGCCCCGGCGTCCGGGTGTCCCCCAGCGCGTAGAACACCCGCATCTGCAGCTGGAACAGCGTGAACGGGATCACCATCACGGCGAACACCATCAGCACCAGCCCGATCCGCCGCGCGTCGACCGGCTCGGTGCTCCCGTACGCGAACAGCAGCACCGCCCCCGGGACCGCGAACACCAGCATCGCCACCGACAGCGGCACCAGCAGCGCCGAGGCCAGCCGCAGCCCGCGCGAGAAGTCGGCCCGCAGCAGGTCACGCCGCCCGTCGGCCACGTGCGCGCTCATCCGCGGCAGCAGCGCGGTGATCACCGACACCGCGATGATCGCGTACGGCAGCTGGAACACCACCTCGGCGAACTTGTACGCCGCCAGCCCCGCGCCCGGGGCCCCCGACTCCTCGGCCGCCCGCGCGCCCGCGCGGGTCGCCACGTTCGTGGAGACCAGCAGCCCGCCCTGCGCCACCACGATGTAGACCAGCATCCACAGCGCGCTCCGCGCCGCCTCCCCGAAACCCGAGCCGCGCAGGTCCAGCCGGGGCCGCCAGCGGAACCCCGCCCGCCACAGCGACCAGACCAGGATGAGGCTCTGCACCGCCGTGCCCAGCGCCGAGCCAAGCGCCAGGAGGGTCAGCTCGCCGTCGGTCACCGAGTCCACGGTCCGGCCCGGCCCCGCGACCGCCAGGAACGCCGCCCCGGCCCCGACGGTGATGAGGTTGTTGACGATCGGCGCCCACATCGGCGCGCCGAACCGCTCCCGCGCGTTCAGCAGCGCCCCGGCGACGCCGCTGACGCCGATGAACAGGATCTGCGCCAGCAGCAGCCGGGTCAGCAGCACCGCGATGTCGTACTGGCGGCCCGCGTACCCCGCGTACGCCGACACCAGCGGGCCCGCCGCCAGCATCGCGGCCGCGGTGAGCACCAGCAGCCCCGCCACCGCGGCCGTGAACAGCCGGTGCTCGGTGGCGGCGCCGCCGTCGGCGTCCCGCCTGCGCCGCTTGACCAGGAACGGCACGAACACGCTCGACAGCAGCCCGCCCAGCAGCAGCGCGTACACCGCGAAGGGGATCATGTCGGCGGTCTGGTAGGCGTCGCCCAGCAGCCCCACGCCCAGCGCCGCGCTCAGCACGGTGGTGCGCAGGAACCCGGTGGCGCGGGAGAACACCGTCCCGATCGCCATGACCGCGCTGGAGTGCGCCACCCCGGGCCGGGCCGCCCGGGCGGCGGTGCGGACCTCGTCCCGCTCGGCGCCCGGCCGGTCGGCCACGCCCGGGTCCCCGACGTCGCCGGGGTCGCGCATCGGGACCAGGCCGATCTCCGGCTCGGTGGGCGGCTCGTACCGCTCGGCGGCGTCGAAGACCGCGGGCATGACGGCCGCGCCGCGCTCCTCCCCGGCCCGCCGCTCCCGGCCCCGCCCGCCGCCCGCCCGCCCGGCCGGCTCGCCGCCGCCGGGCGCCTCCTCCCGCTCCTCGCTCAGGAGCGATCGCGCGCCGTCCTCCGGTTCCCGATTCACCCGCTCGTCCACACGAGGGACCCTACGCGCCCCCGTCCACCCCCCGTGACCACCGCCGACCAGCACCGCACCCCGTGCACGCCGGAGCGGGGCGTCCGCCTCGCGGCGGGCGCCCCGCTCCCGGGTGCGCGGTTCTGGTTCTCAGACGTTCACCGCCTCCACCGCCGGGACGCGGACCGCGCGGCGCGCCGAGCCGACCGCCGACGCCATCGTCAGCGCCACCGCGATGGCGACGACCGCCGCGAAGGTCAGCGGCTCCAGCTCCGGCAGCGCCGTCCCGGCCCGGGCGACGCCGAACGGCAGGACGGTGAACAGCGACGCGAACGCCCCGCACGCCACCCCGATCCCGGTCAGCAGCACGCCCTCCAGCGTCACCGCGCCCAGCACCTGGCCCGGCGTCGCGCCCGCCAGCCGCTGCTGCCCGAACTCCCGGCGCCGGTACGCGGTCGCCGCGATCAGCGTGTTCACCAGCATCAGCGCGGTGAAGACCAGGATCATCCCGATGACCACGAAGTTGAGCGTGGCGATGTTCTTCTGCTCCACCGTGGACGCCAGACCGGCCGCGGCCATGGCGTCGTTCTCGATCTCCTGCAGGTAGAGCGTGCCGACCGCGGCCCCGGTGAACAGGATGATCGGCATGACCGCCCCGGCCATCTGCCCGGTCCGCCGGCGCAGCGTGCTCACCGCCAGGTCGCCGGCCACGCCGAACCACCCCAGCGGGCGGGCCAGCAGCGCGGCGGCCGTCCGGATCAGCCACGGCGCCAGCAGCGCCAGCCCCAGCGAGGCCAGGATGTCGGCCTGCCCCGCGGTCGCCATGGCGTCCATGCCCTTGCCGCGCATCACCGTGGCGGTGACCACGGCCAGGTTCAGCGCCACCAGCAGGAACACGATCCCGGCCGCGACCCTGACCCTGCCCGCCCTGACCCGGCCCACGGCCGCGTCGGCCAGCGACTCGGCCACCCGGCCCCGCACCGTCCGGCGCACCGTGATGACGGCGGCGCCGGCCGCCGACACCAGCGTGATGCCCAGGCCCATCGCCAGGGCGAACGGGCCGAAGGAGTACGGCACCGACTCCGGCACCTGGTCGGTGGAGTGCAGCAGCTCCAGCAGGCCGGTGCCCGCCAGGTAGCCGGGCAGGACGGCCAGCGCCCAGGCCGCCACGGCCAGCCCGGACGCCTCGCCCACCACCATCCGGCCGATCTGGGCCGGGGTGGCGCCCACGCTCTTGAGCAGCGCCATCTCCTCGGCCCGCTGCCGGACCGACAGGGTCAGCGTGGAGGTGACCGCGAGGACCACCAGCATCAGCCCCCAGACCCCCACCACCGTGGCCATGATCACCAGCGTCTCCCGGGCCGCGCCGGTGGCCTCGCCGGCCACCGCGGTGTCCAGCATCGACGCGAAGGCCATCAGGATCGTCGCGCCCAGGAACATCGCCAGGAAGCTGGCGGCGAACCCGCCCGCCCGCGCCCGCAGCGACCGCAGAGCCAGCCCGAGCATCGTCACACCCCCGCCGCGACGCGCTGGCGCTCGACCTCGTCGGCCAGGTGCGTCATCCGCTCGGCCACCGCCTCGGCGGTGGGCGTCTGCAGGCTGCCGACCAGGCGGCCGTCGGCCAGGAACAGCACCGCGTCGGCGTACGAGGCCGCGACCGGGTCGTGGGTGACCATGACCACGGTCCGCCCGTACAGCCGCACCGACTCCCGCAGCAGCTCCAGCACCTCGCGGGCGCTGCGGGTGTCGAGCGCGCCGGTGGGCTCGTCCCCGAACACCACCTTCGGCTCGGTCACCAGCGCCCGCGCGATCGCGACCCGCTGCTGCTGGCCGCCCGACAGCTCCGCGGGCAGGTGGTGCAGCCGGTCGGCCAGCCCCACCCGTGCCAGCACCTCGCGGGCGCGGGCCCGGTCGACCTTCCGGCCCGCCAGCTTCAGCGGCAGCGTCACGTTCTGCATCACCGTCAGCGTCGGCAGCAGGTTGAACTGCTGGAACACGAACCCGATCCGCTGCCGCCGGAACTTGGTCAGCGCGGCCTCGCCGCCCCCGGCCGCCAGCTCGGCGCCGTCGACGTAGACCCGGCCCCCGGTCGGGCGGTCCAGCCCCGCCGCGCACTGCAGCAGCGTGCTCTTGCCGGACCCGGACGGGCCCATCACCGCGGTGAACGTCCCGGTCGGCAGCGACAGCGACACGCCGTCCAGCGCCGCCACCCGGTTCCCCGCCGTCCCGTAGACCTTGCGCACGTCCTCAAGCCTCAGCGCCTCCCCGGTGCCGACCGGCTCGCCCGCCCGCCGCCTGCTCCCCAGCATCGCCCTACCTCCTTGAACTCCTCCACGACCGCCCCTCGGCGCCTGGAATCGACGCTACGGAGCCCGCGGGCGGCCGACGATGGTCCCAGACCGCCGCTCGAGGTAGGCAAAACCCCACCTTCCCGCACCCGCGGCCCAGCAAGATCGGCCAGAATCGGGGCATGGAACCGGTACCTGAGGACTGGACGCGCGCGCTGGCGATCGTGGCGCACCCCGACGACCTGGAGTACGGCGGCTCCACCGCCGTCGCCAAGTGGACCGCGCAGGGCAAGACCGTGGTGGAGCTGCTGGCCACCCGGGGCGAGGCGGGCATCGACGGGATGGACCCGGAGGAGGCGGCCCGGGTCCGCAGCGTCGAGCAGGTCGAGGCGGCCCGCGCGGTCGGCGTGGAGAACGTCGAGTTCCTGGACCTGGCCGACGGGATCCTGGAGTACGGGCTGCCGCTGCGCCGGCTCCTGGCCGAGGCCATCCGGCGGCACCGGCCCGAGGTCGTCCTCTCGCTGAACTTCCGCGACACCTTCCCCGGCGGGGGCTTCAACATGGCCGACCACCGGGCGCTCGGCCTGGCCGTGGTGGACGCCATGCGGGACGCCTCCAACCGCTGGGTGTTCCGCGACCTGGACCTGGAGCCGTGGCAGGGCGTCCGGTTCGCGCTGTTCGGCGGCTCCCCGGAGTGCACCCACTACGTGGACGTCACCGGCCACCTCGACGCGGGCATCGCCTCCCTGGAGGCCCACAAGGTCTACTTCGCCGGGCTGGGCGAGGAGTTCGACGCCCGCGAGTTCCTGACCGGCCTGGTCGGCCCCGCGGGCGAGCAGGTCGGCGTGACCCACGCGATGCCGTTCGAGCTCATCGAGCCCTGACGCCGGCGGGGCGGGTCAGGCCGTCCTGCGGTGGACGGCGAACGAGGTGGTCCCGCTCAGGTCGCCGAGGCCGTAACCGTCGAGGACGACCACGTACCGGGGGCCGACGAGGTGCGGCAGCCCCGGAAGCCGGTCGGAGACGACGCGCCCCGCGCCGTCGGCGGTCAGGAAATCCCCGCTGTTCGCGCCGGCGGGCCCGTACGAGGTCGGCTTCTTCCACGTCACGAACAGCCGGTCGTCGTGGGCGGTGACCCCGGTGATGGCCGTCCAGGGCAGCGCGGCGAAGGCGGCGCGGCCCGGGGCGAGCCGCACGGCGACGGCGTAGGGGACCCGGTCGCGGCCGCTTGCGGTGACCCTGCCGTCCGGCCTGGAACCGGCCACCGCCCGGCACGCCACAAGCCGCTCGCCTCCCTCGCAGCGGTCGAGCGGCGCGCCGGTGCGGGCGAGCTCGCGGCCGGTGGACGGGTCGAGCGCCGCCGCGCCGTCGGGAAGCCGGACGATGACCGCCGTGGCCCCGGCCAGGTGGAGCGGCTCCGCTCCGGGACGGCTCCAGCGTGGCTTGCCGGTGGCCGCGTCCAGCCCCGCCACGCCGCCGCCCCGCTTCCTGACCACGACGATCCCGCCGGCGACGCCCACGGGATCGTGGCCGGGCCGGGACCACGCCCTGCGCCCGGTCGCGGCGTCCAGGACGGTCGTGACGACGTCGTCGGGACGGGAGTACACGGAGCGGTGACCGGAGCCGGCGGCCACCGTCCGGCCGGAGGCGACCACGGTCGTCGGTGCCCGCTCCTTCTCCGAGAACGCGGTCTTCCACCGGACCTTGCCGTCGACGGGCGACAGCGCCACCACTCCGTTCTCACCGCGCGTCCTGGCGTCGCCGTCGGACACGTCCGTGTACGGCACCACCAGCAGCCGCTCGCGTCCGGGTCCGGCGGCGACCTCGAAGTCCGCGGAGGCCAGCCGGAGGCCCGCGCCGAGCGTGCCTTCCACCGACACCGACCAGCGTTCCCGGCCGGTCGCGGCGTCGGCGGCGCCCACCCGCCAGCCGTTCCCGCCCCGGGCGTCCCGCCCGGAGTAGACGAGCGTCTCGTCGACGAGCCGCAGCCGCGCCACGCTCCGCAGTCCGAGCTCGCTCGCCCCCGCCGATCCCGAGCGCAGCGTGGCCTTCCCCTGCCACAGGGGGCGCGCTTCCACGGCCAGCGGCCCCTGCTCCGGAGCGCCGGAGGGGTCAGGGCCCGGCGGACGGACCGGTCCGGCGGCGGCACGGTGGATCGCCAGCCCGTTCGGCTCGGCGCGACCGGTGTCGCCCTCGACCCGGGTCCGGAAGGCGAGGAACCCGTCCGCGACGGCCGCGACCGGCTGGGGCAGCGCGTCGCCGAGCCTGTTGCCGGCGCGGTCCACCACGGCGCCGACGTGGACGTCGTCCTCGTCCAGCGAGCTGAGGAAGATCCGGTTCCCGTGGACGGCGTCCACCGACACCTTGGCGGCCCCCGCGCCGAGCACCCTCCTCCCGGTCATCGACGGCACGCCGCTCCCGCCCGCGATCCGGACCGTGACCAGCGAGCCGGACCGGACGGAGCAGGCGATGAGGCCGTGCCCGTCGTCGGCGCACCCGGCCACCTGCGCGCGCAGCCGGTGCACCACCCCGCCGGTCGCGGTGCTCACCAGCAGGCTGCCCGAGCCGTCCACCGTGCTGCCCGTCCGGACGACGGCGTGCGTGGGCGTGGCCGCCATGAGCTGGGAGCTCGTGTGGCCAGAGCCCAGGCTCCAGCGGTCCCGTCCGGTGGCGGCGTCCAGGGCCACCAGCGACACCTGCCCGAACTCGGAGGGCCCGGTCTCGGAAAGGCCGGCCGGGGTGTCGGACATCCCCGCGTACTTCTCGGCCAGGACGACATCTCCAGCGAACCGCAGGCCCCAGACGCCCGGCCGCCGCCACAGCTCGCGCTTTCCGGCGGCGTCGAGCGCGACCGTCACCAGCCCGTCCCCCGAGGCGGTGCGGGCGACGGCCAGGACGGCACGGTCACCGGCCGCCATCGGCCGGATCTCCCCGCCGAGCCGCTCCAGCGCGTCGCCGTCGTCCTCGCCCGGCCGGACGATCGGGCGCTTCCACCGGACGCTCCCGTCCCGGCCGGACAGGGCCGCGACGCCCTGCTCACGCGGCGCCTCGAAGGTGTCGCCGACGTAGTAGGGGACGAGGACGGTCCAGTCGTCCCCGGTCCCCGCGAGCACCGGGCGTCCCGTACCGCCCAGCGCTCCACCGGCCGTCGACCCCGTCCGGGCCGCCTGGTACACGGCTCCGCCGCCGCCCTTGAGGGTCGCGCCGCGCTCCAGGGTCCAGCGGGGCAGCCCGGTCGCCGCGTCGACCACCGCCAGCCGGCCCTCGGCGTCGCCGACGACGGCGTCGCCACCGCGCAGCTCCACGCCCGTCCTCTTGTTCAGGCCGAGCCTGACCCCCTCCCACAGGGGCCGCTCGCTGAAGGAGACGGGGCCGGGACTCCTCTCCCCGTCAGGCAGGGGCTCGGGGCCGGGCTCGGACCCGGCGGAGAACCACACCCAGCCCCCGGCGACCAGGACCGCCACGGCGAGGGCGACCGCGGTCCAGCGCATCCGTCCGCTCATGGGCCCGCCCCCGCCGCATCGAAGTGATCTTCAATGGATGGGACTCCCCCGGCCGCCGGGAGGTTCCGCCCCGGTTTTAGCCCTCCTTTCGGCGGCGGGCGGGATCATCCTCGGGAGCGGCGGGGCGGGAGCGAAGGGCGGGTCCATGGCGGGACGAACGGCTCCGATCCACCGGTACGGCGGGCGCGACCTGTGGCGCCGGTCCCTGGAGTGGAACGGCATCGCCGTCGAGCACGTCCGCTGGCGGGCGGCCGATGACTCCGAGGGCCTCACCGAGCGCCCCGAGCACCTGCTGTTCGTCACCCTCTCCGGGACGACCGGGCGCACCACCGCCGTCGTCGACGGGGAGCGCCGCTCGGAGACCGCCGACTTCCCCGGCGCGGCGACGTTCATCCCCGGCACGCGCCGCCGCTGGACCCGCTACCAGGGCGGGACGATCACCTATGCCGCGCTCCGGCTCGACCCGTCCCACCTGCACGCCCTCGGCGGAGCCGGCCGCCTCGGCGACACCCGCCGGATCGAGTTCGGCGCCTTCACCAACCGGCCCGACCCGTTCCTGCACCAGCTGGCCGCGGCGCTGGTGGACGGCCCGCCCGGCGGCGGCGCCGCCGACCAGCTCTTCGCCGACAGCCTCGCGACGACGCTGATGCTGCACCTCGTCCGGCGCTACTCCAACCTCGCCGGGCCGCACCGGGCGGCGGCGCCGCGCCGTCCCCGGCCCCTGAACGGGACGGCGCTGCGCGCGGTGCTCGACCACATCCACGGCAACCTCGGCGAGGACCTGCGGATGGACGCTCTCGCGGCCGTCGCCGGGATGGACCGCCACCACTTCGCGCGCGCGTTCAAGGCCGCGACCGGGACCCCGCCTCACCGGTACGTGACCGAGCGGCGCCTGGAGCTGGCCGCCCGGCTGCTGCGCGAGCGCGCCGACCCGCCGCACGCGATCGCCGACATCGCCTACCAGGTGGGCCTGTCCAGCCAGAGCCACCTGACGACCGCGTTCCGCAGGCGGTACGGGGCGACGCCGCACGCCTACCGCCGCGCCCACGGCGATCCGGTCTGAACCCTAGAGCCCTAGAGTTCGACCAGCCCGTCCTTGAACACCTTCCCCGGGTACCAGGGGGCGGAGTCGATGCCGGAGAACCCCGGGATCGACTCCATGTACCGCACCATGCGGCGCCGCGCCGCGCGGTCGGGCAGCGGGCCGCGCATGGCCGCGACGTTCTCCTCGGCGTGCGCCGGGTTCGTCGTCGCGGGCAGCACGCACGTGACCCCCGGGTGCGAGATCACGTACTTGAGGAAGAACTGCGCCCAGGTCTCGCAGCCGAACTCCCGCGCGAACCCGGGCACCCCGCGGTCGCCCACGACCGCGTGCAGCCGGGCCTTCTCCAGCGGCATGTTGACCATGACGGCGGTGCCGTGGTCGGCCGCCGCCGGCAGGATCCGCCGCTCCGCCTCCCGCATGAAGATCGAGTACCGGACCTGGACGACGTCCAGGTCCCCGGTGCGGATCCAGCGCTCGACCGCCGGGGCCTGCTCGGGGATCTCGTGGTGGGTGACGCCCAGGTACCGGATCCGCCCCTCGCGCTTCAGCCGCCGCAGGATCGGCAGGATCATGGGCGCGTTGGTCAGGCTGTGCACCTGGACGGCGTCCAGCCGGCTCCGGCGCAGCCGCCGCAGCGACTGCTCGAACTGCCGCACCGCATGGCTGTCGTCGTTGAAGAACTCCCCGCACGCCCAGCTCTTGTCGGTGAGGAAGAGCCGGTCGGTGATGCCCAGCTCGCGGGCGAACTCCCCGACGTTGGCCTCCGACGTCCCGTACAGGGCGGAGGTGTCGACCACCCGGCCGCCGCCCTCCCAGAACCGGCTCATGACCTCCTTGATGTGGCCGCGCGGGGCGTGCGGCAGCTTGTCGAAGGTCATGAACGTGCCCAGTCCCACCGCCGGGACCCGTTCGCCGGTGCCGGGGATCTCCCGCGTCACCAGGTCCCGTCCGCCCGGAGCGCGCCCGCCGGGGGCGCCG
Source organism: Actinomadura rugatobispora (assembly GCF_042656285.1). Lineage (GTDB taxonomy): Bacteria > Actinomycetota > Actinomycetes > Streptosporangiales > Streptosporangiaceae > Spirillospora > Spirillospora rugatobispora. The sequence goes on from NZ_JBHSON010000033.1 coordinate 88,019, forward strand.
CCGGACGCGGTCGCGGTGCCGCCGCTCGCCCCCGCCGAGGTCGGCGCCCGCGCGCCCGCGCCCGCCACTTTGATCACTTTCCGCCGCGAGGGCCGTTCCGCCGTCATGTCCGCTCCTCGTTCCCGCATCGTCCGCGATCGGCTCGTATCGCGGCCGATGCTGCCGGGCGGGCGGGAGGGGCGTCTTTCACGTCCGTGCCGGTTGCGAAATCGTGGCGCGGGCGGAAGGGCGGGAGGCGGGCCCGCGGTGAAAGGCCGGGTCAGCGGACCTCGGTGATCTCCGGTCCGCGTTCGAAGGGGTTGAAGGTCTCGACCTTCTCCTCCTCCTCGTCCTCGGACGCCTCGCTGAACTCCTTGGGGATCTGCAGCTCCAGCAGCTCCCGCGGGGGCATCGGCGACTCGCCCCGGACGATCACGATGTTGCGGAACACGTCCTCGAGGACCTGCCACTGCTCCTCGTCCTCGATCGCGGCGCCCTGCACCACGGCCTGCAGGAACCAGCGCGGGCCGTCCACCCCGATGAAGCGGATCAGCTGCGGCGCCCAGCCCTGCTCGATGAACTCGGCCGGGATCTGCTCCCGGACCTCCTGCGGCATCTCGGCGAGGACCTCCTCGGTCAGCGCCGCGGGGACCATCGCCAGCAGCTCGGGGCCGAACGGGCCCTCGTTGTCCTGGGTCTGGCCCTGGGCCTCCTCCTGGATGTCCTTGGCGGTCTCCCGCCGGACCTCGTCCCAGATCCCGCTGCGCTTGGGAGCGGCGAACGCCTGCAGCTGCATGGCGCTCTCCTCGTACTGCACCAGCACCGCGACCGGGCGCCCGTCCAGCGGGTTGCCCTCGTCGTCGACCTGGGTGGCCTCGAAGTTCACCTGGAAGCCCAGCCCGGGTGCCACCGGCACCTGCAGCGACCCGAAGTCCAGGCGCTGCAGCTCCGGGTACTCGTCCTCGGAGTCCCAGGGGCCGCTGCCGGCGTCATTCTCGGGAGCCTCGTCGGCCGCGGCGTCCTCGGCCGAGGCGACCTCGGTCTCCTCGTCGGCCGGCTCGGGCCCCTTGGCGGGCTCATCGGCCTGACGGCGACGTCCAAAAGCCACGACTCACGCTCCTTCTTCGCTCTGCCCATTATCGGCGAACCCGCCAGTGGAACCGAACCCGCCGGTGCCGCGCGCGGATCCCGGAAGCTCGGTGACCTCGTGGAAGACCGCGCGCTCCACCCGCTGCACGACCATCTGGGCGATGCGGTCGCCGCGCCGCAGCCGGACGGTGCCGCGGGGGTCGGTGTTCAGCAGGGTCACCTTGATCTCACCCCGGTAGCCGGCATCGACGGTACCGGGAGCGTTCACTATGGTCACCCCCAACCTAGCGCCCAATCCGGAGCGGGGGTGAACGAAGGCGGCGTAGCCGTCGGGCAGCGCGATGGAGATGCCGGTGGGCACGACCGCGCGCTCCCCGGGGGGCAGTTCGACGTCGACGCGGGCGACCAGGTCCGCGCCCGCGTCACCGGCGTGCGCGTAGGACGGGAGGGGCAGTTCGGGGTCCAGCCGGCGGACGAGGACGTCGACCTTGTTCGTCACGGAGTGTCACCTCACGGTCGCGATGGCGGGGACGGCAGTCATGGCTCGCCCTACGGCCACAGAACCGTTCGGACCGGCCAGACCGACCTTACCGATCGTCCCGGCCCGCTCCGTCCAGGCGCGCCCGCGCTCACGGGAAGCCGCGCGCGCTGGAACCCTTGAGCCGGTCCGGGCGTCGATGTGGGTGGATCGATCGCACCGAGGAAGGCCCGCCGTGTTCCTGCTGCCGCTGCTGCTCGCCGTGGCCGACCTCTTCACGGGGCAGAGCACGGCGGCGAGCCTGGCGGCGCTGACGATCGCGGGCCTGCTGCTGCTGGCCGCGCGCCTCGTCGTACGGCGCGGCCGGCGCGCCTTCCCCGCGGGCGTCCGCACCACCCTGCGCGAGCGTACGCTCCGCACGGCCTTCCTGTCCCAGCGCGACCCCGACGCGGCGGGGCGCCCCCGTCCCAGAGCCCCCGGGCTGGAGATCACGACCGTCCCGTCGATCTCCTCCTCGTCCCGGAAGGCTCCTCATGTTCCTGCTCGACGTCCCCGTCTCCATCACGCATGACCTGGTCGGCTCGCTGGCCGGCGCGCTCGACCCGGTCGCGGGCGGCCTGGCCGCTCCCGCCGCGATCATCCTGTTCACCGCCGCCGTACGGCTGCTGCTGGTGCCGCTGGCGGTCGCCCAGGCCCGCGGCGAACGGGCCCGGCTGCGGCTCCTCCCCAAGATGCGGGCGCTGCAGAAGAAGCACGCCCGCGACCCCGAACGGCTGCGCCGGGAGATGGCCGGCCTGTACGCGGCCGAGGGGGCGTCGCCGCTCGCCGGGTGCCTGCCCGCCCTGGCGCAGTGGCCGTTCTTCGCCGTCATGTACCAGCTCTTCGTCTCCGCGACCGTGGCCGGCCACCAGAACCTCCTGCTGACGCACACCCTGGCGGGCGTCCCGCTCGGCCAGAACCTGCTCAGCGTCGGGCTGTTCTCCCCGGGCGCCCTGGTGTTCCTCGTGCTGCTCGTCCTGCTGGGCCTGGTGGCGTGGTGGTCGTCGCGGCGGGTGACGGCAGAGGGGCCGATGGGGCGCGTGGCGCGGCTGCTGCCGTTCGGCACGGTGGCGGTCGCGGCGTTCGTCCCGCTGGCGGCGGGCCTCTACCTGCTGACCTCCACGGCGTGGGCGGCGGCGGAGCGGGCGATCCTGCACCGCCGCGTGGTCGCGGCGTCCTGACATTTGGCTCTTGAGGCCCGGCTCTTGAGGCTCGGCGCTTGACGCCGTGGCGGGCGGTGGTTTCGATGGAAACCGAATCGCATTCTGACATTCTGACGATGGATTCCGACCACGGAGGGACGGCATGACGACCCGGACCCACCGCCCGCCCGACGCCGACCTGTCGGACCTGACGTTCTGGTCCCGGCCCCCGGCCGCCCGGGAGCGGGCCTTCGCGACCCTGCGCGAGCTGGACGACCCGCCCTTCTTCCCCGAGCTCAAGCTGCCCCTCATCAAGTCCGGCGCGGGCTACTACGCGCTGGTCCGGCACGCCGACGTGGTGGAGGCCAGCCGCACCCCCGACGTCTTCAGCAGCGAGCCGTGCTCCAACAGCATCGCCGACCTCCCCCGCTACATGGCCCGCTACTTCGGCTCCATGATCAACATGGACGATCCGCGGCACGCCAAGATCCGGCGGATCGTGTCCCGCGCGTTCACCCCGCGGGTGCTGGCCAAGCTGGAGACCGACCTGCAGGCCACCGCGACCCGGATCGTCGACGACCTGCTCGCCCGCGCCCCCGGCGACCGCGCGGGCGGGGACTTCGTCACGGACGTGGCGGCGCGGCTGCCCGTTCAGGTCATCTGCGACATGATGGGCATCCCCGAGGCCGCCCGCCCCATGGTGTACGAGGCGACCAACACCATCCTGGGCCTGGGCGACCCCGAGTACACCGGCGGGCGCGCGTTCGTCCGCGAGCGCATCACCCGCTCCGGCGTCCTGTACGGCCTCGCCCGGGCCATGACCGCCGGGTACGAGCTCAACCACCTGGCCATGAAGCTGGCCCGCCGGCGCCGCCGCGACCCCGGCGACGACCTCGTCTCGGCGCTGGTGGCCGCCGACGTCGACGGCGAGTCCCTCACCGACCAGGAGATCGGCTCCTTCTTCATCCTGCTGGTCGTCGCGGGCAACGAGACCACGCGCAACGCCATGTCGCACGGGCTCAAGCTGCTGACCGACAATCCCGGCCAGCGCGAGCTGCTCCTGGACGACTTCGACGGCCGCGTGGCCGGCGCCGTGGAGGAGATCGTCCGCATGGCCACGCCGGTCATCCAGTTCCGCCGCACGGTGACGCGCGAACACGAGATGAACGGCCATCTCTACCGTCCCGGCGACAAGGTCCTGCTCTTCTACAACTCCGCCAACCGCGACGCGACGGTGTTCGAGGACCCCGGCGTCTTCGACATCACCCGCTCACCGAACCCGCACGTCGGATTCGGCGGCCCCGGACCCCATTTCTGCCTGGGCGCCAATCTCGCCCGCCGCGAGATCACCGTGATGTTCCGGGAACTGTTCACCCGGGTCCCGGAAATCCGCGCGGCGGGCGAGCCGGACCGCCTCTTCTCCAATTTCATCAACGGCATCAAGCACTTGCGCTTCACGTACTGACGGTCACCGCGGATCAGGCGAGCAGGCCGAGGCGCTCGGCCAGCCGGGCGCGGTGGTGCCGCGGCGAGCCCAGCAGGAGCTGGGCGCTCTTGGCGCGCTTGTAGTAGAGATGCGCGTCGTGTTCCCAGGTGAACCCGATGCCGCCGTGCAGGAGCAGGTGGTCCTTGGCGACCTGGAAATAGGCGCGGCCCATGTACGACTGGGCCGTCGCCGCGGCCACGGGCAGTTCCTCCGGGCTCTCGTCGGCGGCCCACGCCGCGTACCGGACGACCGACTCGGCCTGCTCCAGGACGCAGTGCATGTCGGCCAGCCTGTGCTTGACGCCCTGGAACGAGCCGACGAACCGGCCGAACTGCACGCGCAGCTTGGCGTACTCCACGATCGTGTCGAGGCACCGGCGCAGGCCGCCCAGCTGCTCGGCCGCCAGCGCCACGGCGGCCAGGTCCAGCGCCCGCCGGACCGCCTCCCCGGCGTCGCCGGACCCGATCCTGCGGGCCGGGGCGCCGGCGAACTCCACGCGGGCCTGCGGACGGGTCAGGTCGAGCGTGGTCAGCGGCGTGCGCGTGACCCCGGCGGCCCCCGCCTCGACGGCGAAGAGCCCCAGCGGCCCGTCCCCGTCCACGACCTCGTCGGCCAGGACCGCCGCGACCAGGACCAGGTCGGCGTCCGCGCCGTTCAGCACGTGCGGCGCGACACCGTGCAGCGCGTGGCCGCCGCCCTCCGCCGCCCGCGCGCCCGGCGCCTCCTCGCCGGGCACCGGGACCGCGAAGGTCGCCACCGTGCCGCCCGACGCGATCCCGGGCAGCAGCCGCTTGAGGGCCTCCGCGTCGCCGGACTGGAGCAGGACGTTCGCCGCCAGCACCGCCGAGGCGAAGTACGGCGACGGCGTCAGCGCGGCCCCCAGCTCCTCCATGACCACGGCGACCTCGGCGTGCCCGGCGCCGGCCCCGCCGTGCTCCTCGGGGACGGCCAGCCCGGCCAGTCCCAGCTCGCCGGTCAGCCGCTCCCACGTCCGCCGGTCGTAGGGCTCGTCCGACTCGGCGATCGCGCGGACCCGGGCCATCGGCGCGGTGTCGGCCAGGAACGCCCGCACGGACCCCGCCAGCTCGTTCTGCTCCTCGGTGCGGATCAGCCTCACCGGCCCGCCTCCTTCTCCTGCGTGCCGACCTTGAGGTCGCGGAACGGGACGCCGCGGTCCACCTGCGGCTCGCGCGGCAGCCCCAGCACCCGGTCGCCGATGATGTTGCGCATGATCTCGTTGGTGCCGCCGCCCAGCGCCATCCCGGGCGCGAACGACAGCGCGGCGGCGATGCTGCCGCGGCCCTCGGAGGCCACCGCGTCCGGGCCGAGGATCTCGCTCGCGACATCGGCCCCGGTCATGGTGAGCTCGGCCAGCAGCAGCTTGGCGACCGACCCGCGCGCCCCCGGCTGGATCCCCGCCCTGGCCTCCTGCGCGAGCCGGGCGTTGAACAGGTCGAAGGCCCGCTCCGCCAGGTACAGGTCCACGAGCTGGTCGCGGACCGCGGGGTCGGCCGGCAGCCCCCGCTCCCGCGCGGCCTCGGCCATCGCGGCGTACGAGGCGGGCCGCTCGATCCGGGCCGCGCCCGTCCCGATCGAGACCCGCTCGTGCAGCAGCGTCGTCACCGCCGCCGACCAGCCCCCGTTCACCTCGCCCACCACCTGATCGGGGGCGACGCGGACGTCGTCGAAGAAGATCTCGTTGAAGTGCGCGTCCCCGGTCATGTCGCGCAGCGGCCGCACCGTCACGCCCGGGTCGTGCATGTCGATCACGAACATCGTGATGCCCTGGTGCTTGGGCACGTCCGGGTCGGTGCGCGCGATGAGCAGCCCGTAGTCGGCCAGCCGCGCCGCCGACGTCCACACCTTCTGCCCGTTGACGACCCAGGTGTCACCGTCCAGTACGGCGCGGGTCTGCAACGACGCCACGTCCGACCCGGCGCCGGGCTCGGAGAACATCTGGCACCAGATCTCCTCGCCGCGCAGCATCGGCCGGATGTGGCGCCGCTTCTGCTCCTCGGTGCCGATCGAGATCAGCGTCGGCCCGCACATGCCGAGCCCGATGCCGAACGGCGCGATGGGCAGGGTCAGGTCGCGCGCCGCCTCCTGGAAGGCGCGCTCCTCGGCCGCGCTCAGGCCCTGCCCGCCGTACTCCGCCGGCCAGGTGATGCCGGAGTATCCGGCGTCGTACAGCGCGGCCATGAAGGTCTTGGCGGTCGTGAGATCGGCGTCGCGGGGCAGGCCGCGCGCGTTGGCCTCCAACCAGGCGCGGGCCCGCCGGCCGTACTCGTCCAGATCCGTCATGCAGCGCTCCTCCGACCACGACGATCAGTGACCACTTACGCTAATCCCCCGCGCACCCGAATGTCATTCGGTTCAGATGGGCGGGGGATCGCCGGCCGACGGATCGGACGTAACGCAGGAAGCGAAGGAAACGAAGGAAAAGGACGGATCAGGCGAGCGTGACCTCGACGGACAGGCCGTCCGGGGACTCCTCCAGGGACAGTTCGGCGATCCGGCCCGCCGAGACCAGGTCGCCGCGCGCGACCCGGCCGGTCGCGGCACCCCGGACCGCCGCGTGCCGGACGTCGGCGCGCATCGACGCCCTGGCCTCGGACTTGGCCTTGCGGACCTGGCGCAGCACCTCCGCCGTCGCCGCCAGCACCGCCGGATCACCGCCCGCGGGCAGATCGGCCGCCTCCGGCCACGCGGCGCGGTGCACCGAGCCGTCCCGCCACCACGACCAGACCTCCTCGGTCACGAACGGCAGGATCGGCGCGAACAGCCGCAGCAGCGTGGACAGCGCGATGCGCAGCGCGGCCCTGGCCGACCGCGCCTCGGGTCCGTCCCCGTACGCGCGCGCCTTCACCAGTTCCAGGTAGTCGTCGCAGAACTCCCAGAAGAAGCGCTCGGCGCGCTCCAGCGCGCGGGTGTAGTCGTAGCCCTCGAACGCCTCGGTGGCCTCGCCCACGACACCGCCCAGCGCGGCCAGCATCGACAGGTCGAGGGGCTCGGTGACGGCCGCGTCCGGCGCGACCTCCCCCAGCCCCAGGACGAACTTCGACGCGTTCAGGATCTTGATGGCCAGCCGGCGGCCGACCTTGATCTGACCGGTGTCGAACGCGGTGTCGGTGCCGGGACGGCCGCTGGCCGACCAGTACCGGACGGCGTCGGAGCCGTACTCCCGCAGCAGCGCGATCGGCGTGACGACGTTGCCCTTGGACTTGGACATCTTCTTGCGGTCGGGGTCCAGGATCCACCCCGACAGCGCGGTGCCCGTCCACGGCAGCGTCCCGTGCTCCAGATGGGCGCGGACGACCGTGGAGAACAGCCACGTGCGGATGATGTCGTGGGCCTGCGGGCGCAGGTCGTAGGGGAACACGCGGGAGAACAGGTCCGGGTCGCGCTCCCAGCCGCCCGCGATCTGCGGGGTGAGCGAGGAGGTCGCCCAGGTGTCCATCACGTCCGGGTCGCCGGCGAAGCCGTTCGGCTTGCCGCGCTGGTCCTCGGTGAACCCGGGCGGGACGTCCGAGGACGGGTCGACCGGCAGCGCGTCCTCCGCCGGCACGATCGGATCGTCGTGCAGCGGGTCGCCGGAGTCGTCCAGCCGGTACCAGACCGGGATCGGGACGCCGAAGAACCGCTGCCGGGAGATCAGCCAGTCGCCGTTGAGGCCCTCGACCCAGTTCTCGTAGCGGGCCCGCATGTAGGACGGGTGCCAGACCAGCTCGCCGCCCCGCGCCAGCAGCCGCCCGCGCAGGTCGCGGTCGCGCCCGCCGTTGCGGATGTACCACTGCCGGGTGGTGACGATCTCGAGCGGCTTGGTGCCCTTCTCGTAGAACTTCACCGGCCGGACGACCTTGCGCGGCTCGCCGTCCAGGTCGCCGGACTCCCGCAGCAGCTCGACGACCCGCTCCTTGGCCGAGAACAGCGTCCGGCCAGCCAGCTCGTCGTAGGGCCGCGCCGGGACGCCGGGCGGCGGCTCGGCGGCCAGCCGGCCGTCCCAGCCGACGACCGCGCGGGTGGGCAGGTCAAGCTCGCGCCACCAGGTGACGTCGGTGACGTCGCCGAAGGTGCAGATCATCGCGATGCCGGTGCCCTTGCCCGGGTCGGCCAGCCGGTGCGCGAGGACCGGGACCTCGACGCCGAACAGCGGGGTGCGGACGGTCGTGCCGAACAGCTCCCGGTAGCGCTCGTCGTCGGGGTGGGCGACCAGCGCGACGCACGCGGGCAGCAGCTCGGGCCGCGTCGTCTCGATGTAGACCGGCCGGTCGTCCCCCAGGCCCTGCCCCTCCGGGGACGACCCCGGACCCCGGAAACGGAGTTTGTAGAACGCGCCGGGCTGGTCGCGGTCCTCCAGCTCGGCCTGGGCGACGGCGGTGCGGAACGTGACGTCCCACAGCGTCGGCGCCTCGGAGACGTACGCCTCCCCGCGCGCCAGGTTCCGCAGGAACGCGCGCTGCGACGCCGCGCGCGCCTCCTCACCGATCGTGGTGTAGAGGTGGTTCCAGTCGACCGACAGGCCGACCCGGCGCCACATCTCCTCGAACGCCTTCTCGTCGACCTCGGTGAGCCGCTCGCACAGCTCGATGAAGTTGCGCCGGCTGATCGAGATCTGCCGCTTGGGGTCGGGTTTCGCGGGCGGCTCGAACTCCGGGTCGTACGGCAGCGACGGGTCGCAGCGGACGCCGAAGTGGTTCTGCACGCGGCGCTCGGTGGGCAGGCCGTTGTCGTCCCAGCCCATCGGGTAGAAGACCGTGCGGCCGCGCATCCGCTGGAAGCGCGCGACGGTGTCGGTGTGGGTGTAGGAGAAGACGTGGCCGACGTGCAGGGATCCGCTGACCGTGGGCGGCGGGGTGTCGATGGAGTAGACGCGCTCGCGCGGCTGCTCGCGGTCGAAGCGGTAGGTGCCGTCGTCGTCCCAGCGGCGTACCCACTTCTCCTCCAGGCCGTCCAGGGAGGGCTTGGGAGGAACGTTCGGAGTACGCGGCTGTGCTGTCATGCGTCAATGGTATTGACATCCGGACGGGACGCGGCCCGATTGGCGCCGGGGCGGCAGGCATGGCGAAGGTCTTCCGGGGCACGCCATTCCGGTAGCGTCGGTCGGACGCGGACGACGGAAGGACGATCATGGCGGACAGAGGCGACCTGGGCTGGCGGGTGATGGCCGGTGCCGCGGCCTTCGCGGGCGGTTTCGTCGCCAAGAAGGCGATCGCATTCGCCTGGAAGAAGAGCACCGGCAAGGAGCCGCCGACCAATCCCGAGTCGCCCGAGGTCGAGCTGAAAGAGGCGATCGGCTGGGTCGTGGTGATGGGCATCGGCATGGAGCTGGCCCGGTTGCTGGCCACCCGGGCGGCGGCGAAGCAGTGGGCGAAGGGGACCGGGGAACTGCCCTCGCACCTCAAGACCGAGGTCTGAGGCACCCCTTCCCTTCCCGGTCGTGGTCGGTCCCGTACACGCGAAGGGACCGGCCACGATGCCCCCTCGACGGCGGAGCCCCAAAGGACGGGCGCCAAGGGGACGGGCGTCAGGGGCCGGACGGGGAGAGCGGGCCGGGGTCTGCGAAGGCTGGACGGGGACCGGGGCCGGGACCGGACGGCCGGGTGACCATGGCGCGGGCGGGCAGGGGATGAACGCGCCCGCGGCCTGAGCGTCGACCGGTGTCGCGGCCGTTACGGGCGTTTACGTCGGAACTTGCGCGGCTTGCCGGACTCCAGGGCCGGCTTCGGATGCGGCGGCCCGGGCAAGGGATGCGGCCTGGCCAGCGGCGCCGGGGTCAGCAGGTCGGCGGCCAGGTCCTTGCGGACGGCCGCGGCGAGGCCCTTGGTGGCGGTGCGGTTCAGCACGGCGCCGGCGGCGGCCCCGGTCAGGAACGGCCCGAGCATGGTCATGTTCTTGCCGAACGCGGTCAGCAGCCGCTTGCGCAGGGCCGACTTGGCCGCCGAGCCCAGCGCGCTGGTGAACGAGCCCGCCTCCAGCGGGTTGATGCCGCGCTGACGGGCCCAGGAGGTGACGAACGCGGCGCCCCGCGTGGCGCCCGAGCCGTCGACGCGCACCCCGTACACCTCGTGCAGCTCGGCGATCATCTTGACCTCGATGGCCGCGACCACCAGGGTCTCGGCCGCCAGCTGGGCGGGGGTGGTCAGCAGCAGCGGCGGGGCGGCGAACTGCGCGGCCGCCAGCGTGCCGGCGGCCGCGCCCACGGCGGTGGTGGTGTTGGTCGCCACCCGCACCACGCTGTCGGCCAGCTCCTCGCCGGTCAGCCCGCGGTGGTGCGCGCTGAGGGTCTGCACGTCCCGGACGGGGATGTGCGGCGCCGCCGCGACCATCAGATCGGCCAGCCAGCGCCCCCGCGCGATGCCCACGGCCCCCGCCCTGCGGGCGGACTGGCCCAGCAGCCGGGCCAGCCGCCCCAGCAGGCGGCCGCGGGTCTCGCGGTCCATGTCCTCCCCGCCGGAGAGGCGCCCGATCAGCTCGCCGATCTCGGCGGAGCCGTCGGCGCTCTCCGGCAGGAGGTCACCGTGCCCTTCGTGCTCGTTGTCCGCGCCTCGGTCGTCCTCGTGGCGTTCGAGTTCTCCCGTCACCTGCGGCGCCTCTCAGGCGGCGCATTCGCGGCAGACCGGCTGGCCGTTCTTCTCCGTGGCCAGCTGGCTGCGGTGGTGCACCAGGAAGCAGCGGGTGCAGGTGAACTCGTCGGCCTGGCGCGGGACGACCCGGAAGGTCAGCTCCTCGTTCGACAGGTCGGCGCCCGGCAGCTCGGCCACCTCGCCGGCGTCCAGGTCCTCGTCGATGATGCTCGCGGCCTTGTCGGCCCGCCGGGCCTGGAGCTCCTGGAGGCTGTCCTCGCTGAGGTCGTCGTCCGTCTTACGCGGGCTGTCGTAGTCGGTCGCCATCTTCTATCTCCATCCCCCTCAGTGCTTTATGCGCCCCGTCGCGCGGATCTAACGCACGGGGGGCCGTTCTTGTGCCCGATCCGGGCGGGAAATTCTGTCACGGGCGGTGGCGTGCGACACACGAGGCGCGACGGGTCCCTGTGGTGACACCGATCACCTGGACCCTCTCTCGCCGGTGTGGCGCATGTCACAGAAGCGGACGGCCGTCACGACGTTGATCAGGGCCGAGACGCCCACCCGGGCATCCCGCGGCGGCGGGGATCATACCGGTCCCGGCGGCCTCGTGCGCGCCGACCCGGCCGCGGGTGGCCATCGAGCGGAACCGATCCGGGCGGAGGCGAACCGGACGCCGCGGTGAAACGTCTGAAGTTACGCGATATCGTGCCCGCCTGAGGCGTGAGGAGGCGGCCCCGCGGGCGGGCGGAACCGGCGGAGACCGGCGACCGTCGGGGGACGGCGACAACACCGGATCATTACCAGCTAGTAACCAATACCGAATCATCGCGGGACATCACTGCGGGTCACGGGAGGATCAGAATGCCGGATGCCGCTCCGCTGGAGCCAGGCGATCCCCGGGCACTGGGTCAGTACGAGGTCGTCGGGCGGCTCGGCGCGGGCGGGCAGGGCGCGGTCTTCCTCGGCAAGGCGCCGGGCGGCCAGTACGTCGCCGTCAAACTGCTGCACGCCCAGATGGCGAGCGACCCGGCCGCGCGCGCCCGGTTCACCCGTGAGGTGAACGCGGCGCAGAAGGTCGAGCCGTTCTGCACCGCCCGGGTGTACGAGGCCGACCTGCACGGCGACCAGCCCTACGTCGTCAGCGAGTTCATCGACGGCCCGTCGCTGCACGACGTGGTCGCCCACAACGGCCCGCGCGGGGCCGCCGAGCTGGAGCGGCTGGCGATCGGCACGGTCACCGCCCTGGCCGCCATCCACGAGGCCGGGATCGTCCACCGCGACTTCAAGCCCAACAACGTCATGCTGGCCTCCGACGGGCCGCGGGTGGTCGACTTCGGCATCGCCCGCACGGTCAACTCGCAGGAGAGCGCGGTCACCGCGACCGGCATGGTCGTGGGCACCCCCGGCTACCTGGCACCCGAGCAGCTGACCGGGGCGCCGCTGACGCCCGCGGTCGACATCTTCGCCTGGGGCGCCACGATGGTGTTCGCCGGCACCGGGCAGTCGCCGTTCGAGGCCGACACCCTGCCGGTGATCATCAACCGGATCCTCAACGAGGAGCCGGACCTGTCCGCGCTGCCCCCCGGGCCGCTGCGCGACATGATCGGCCGCTGCCTGTCCAAGGACGCGGGCCTGCGCCCGCCGGCCGCGCAACTGCTGCTGCACCTGCTCGGCTCCGTCGGGGCGGCCCCGTCCAACCCCTCGGCCGGCCAGGAGGACCTGCTCAACCAGGGCACCCGGATCGCCGCGCAGATGCCGGCGCCGCCGCGGGTGCCGCCCGCGCCGCAGCACGCCCCGCCGCCGCAGCCCATCACGCCGCCCCCGATGCCGATGCACCAGGGCCCGGGCCCCAACACCCCGCCGCCGCAGCCGATCACGCCGCCCCCGATGCCGATGTACCAGCAGGGGGCGACGCCACCGCCGCCGATGCCGATGCCGATGCAGCAGGGCGGCATGCCGCCCGGTCCGCGGCCGCCCTACCCGGGGCCGCCGCCGCAGCAGCGGTCCTCGTCCAACGGCCCGGTCATCGCGGGCATCGGGTGCGCCGTGCTGGCGGTCCTGGTGATCGTGGTGATCGTGGTCGTCGCGCTGGCGAGCGGCGGCGATGACGACGACCCGCCCTACACCCTCCCGTCCGTGCCGACGCCGGTCTACACGCCGCCGTCCGACCGCCCGACCAGCGGGTCGAGCGCCTCCGACCGCGGCGTCAGCGGCATCTACAGGGGCACCGGGTTCCAGCCCGGCGCCGGGACGGGCCGTACGAGCTTCCAGGTCCGCTTCGGCATGTTCAACAGCGCCGCCAACGGCACCTACACCTACAGCGACGGCAAGACCTGCCGGACGAGCCTGAGCCTGCTGTCGGGCAGCGAGCAGGCCGGGCGGGCCGAGTACCGGGAGACCCCGTCGGCCGGTCAGGACCCGTCCGAGTGCGCGGCCGGCTACGTCACCTTCAGCAACTTCACCGGCACCACCATGCGCTGGGAGTGGCGGCAGACCCAGGGCTCCGGCTCGGCCGCGGCCTACGGGACCGTGATCGAGACCGGATGATCGAGAACTGATCCAGGGCGGCGATCCGGTGCCGTGAGGCACCGTCGATCGGCTGGGGCCGTACCGGCTGATCGGCCTGCTCGGGGAGGGCGGCCAGGGCTCGGTCTTCCTCGGCGAGGAGTCCCCGCCCCCCGGAGACGACGACCTTCCGCCCGAAGACGACACGCCGTCCGGCGGGCGGGTGGCGATCAAGCTGCTGCACGCGCGGCTCAGCGGGGACGCGCGGGCGCGGGCGCGCTTCGCCGCCGAACTGCGGGTGGCGCAGCGCGTCGCGGCCTTCTGCACCGCCCGCATCCTGGACTCCGACGTGGAGGGCGACCGCCCCTACATCGTCAGCGAGTACATCGACGGGCCGCCGCTGTCGCGGGTGCTGGCCGACGAGGGGCCGCGCTCCGGCGCCGACCTGGACCGGCTGGCCATCGGCACCATGACGGCGCTGGCCGCGATCCACCAGGCGGGCGTGGTGCACCGCGACTTCAAGCCGCACAACGTGCTGCTGGCCCCCGACGGCCCGCGCGTCATCGACTTCGGCATCGCCCGTGCGCTGGACGCCACCGGCACGCTGTCCAGCACCGCCGTGGGCACGCCCGCGTACATGGCCCCCGAGCAGATCACCGGCGGCCCGGTCGGGCCGCAGGCGGACATCTTCGCCTGGGGCGCCACGATGATCTACGCGGCGAACGGGCGGCCCGCGTTCGGCCAGGACTCGATCCCCGCGGTCATGCACCGCATCCTCAACTTCCCGCCCGACCTGGGGTCGCTGGGCGAGCCGCTGCGCGGGCTCGTCCAGGCGTGCCTGAACAAGCAGGCGGCGCACCGGCCGTCCTCGCAGCAGGTGCTCATCCACCTGCTGAACCTGGCCGGCAGCCTTCCTCAGGCGGGCGGCGCCGGCGGCGGGACGGGGCCGCGGGCACCGGAGACCGAGCCCGCCGCGATCATCAACCACGGGGCCGAGGTCGTCTCGACCGACACCGGCATCCGGCTCGCCTCCGTGCCGGGCGCGCCCCCTCCGGTCCCGCCGTCCCCGCCCCCACCCGCGCCGGCGCCATTCCCGCAGCCCCAGCCGAACGCCTGGACGCCCGCGACGCCAGGGCCGTACCAGCAGCAGTGGGGCCTGCCGGGCACATGGCCCAACGAAACCGGCGGCCGCAAGAAGCGGGGCATCGGCGTCCTGGCCGGGGCGGGCAGCGCCGCGCTCGTCGCGCTGATCGTGGCCGGCAGCGTCATCGCCGTCCAGCTCCTCGGCGACGACGACGGCGCTCCCGAGCGCGACACGCCCGGAGGCAGGACGGGCGGGCAGCTCAGGATGTCCCTGGACTCCGTCTCGAGCGACAGCACCGGCCTGTCGCCGTCCAACGCCGGGTACGGCACCGAACGGATCGTGGCCAAGCAGCTCTACACCGGGCTGGTCGAAACCGCCCCCGACGGCACGGTCCGCAACCGGCTGGCCACCTCGATCACGCCCGACTCCACCTGCAGGAGCTGGAAGATCGAGGTGCGCACCGGCACGAAGTTCACCGACGGGACGCCGGTGACGCCCGAGTCGTTCGTACGCGGCTGGACCCGTGCCGCGCAGGCCGAGAACGGGCTGGCCTCGCTGCTGATCGGCGGGGTCAGGGGGTTCCAGGACGTCGCGTCCCGCAAGAGCTCCACGATGTCCGGGCTGCGGGCGTACGGGTCGGGCTTCCAGGTCGACCTCGACGGCTCCGACTGCGAGTTCGGGCGGCGGCTGGGCGACCCCCTCCTCTTCCCGGTCCCGGAGAGCGCGGGGGCGCCCGACAACGGCGCCTACAACGACCAGCCCGTCGGCAACGGGCCGTTCAGGGTGGAGTCCTACGTCAAGGACCGCACCGTGACGCTGGTCCGCAACGACGTGTGGGCGTTCGGCAAGGCCAAGCTCGACCGGGTCGTGATCGACCTGTCCTCCGACGCCCTCATCAAGGGGCGGACCGGTTTCCAGGGGCAGCTGTACCAGTGGGCGCCGCTCGACTCCGCGAACCTGGGCGCGTCCCGCGGCGACCGGTCCATGGTCTCCAGGACCACGACGGGCCTCAACTACCTGGTGCCGCTCACGGCGCGCGGGCCGATGGCCTCCGACAAGGCCAGGCTCGCGGTGTCGTACGCCCTCGACCGCGCGGCGCTGAGCAGCGGCCTGTACGGCGGCGCGTACCCGGCAGCGAACGGGATCGTCCCGCCCACCATCGCGGGTTTCGGCAAGCCCGGCACCTGCGCGTCGTGCGACAGGCACGACCCGGCTCGCGCCAGGGCGCTCGCCCAGGAGGCCAAGCTGGGCCCGGGGACCACCGTGCCGCTGTACGTGCGGAACACCGCCACCCACAAGCGCTGGGGCGAGATGGTGGTGGCCCAGCTCAACCGCACGCTCGGCTGGTCGGTGCAGCTGAAGCCGGCCGGCGAGCTCGACCTCCGCGGCTACGCCAGGGAGATCACCTCCAAGGACGCCTCGGGGCTGGCCACCTTCGCCTGGCGGGCCGACTACCCCTCGGCGCACAACCTGATGCGGCCGCTGCTGGCGGGCGACCAGGCCGCCACCGCCGACAACGGCAAGACCAATTTCTCGGGCTGGCGCAACGCCGAGTTCGACCGGATCATGAACGAGGTCCTCGGGATGCCCGACGAGGCCGCCCGCACGAGCCGGCTGCGCGAGGCCGAACGGATCGCCCTCGACCAGATGGCCCTGATCCCGGTCGTCTTCACCGGGAACGCCGCGCTGCGCAGCGACAAGCTGGTGGGCCTGGGCATGGACTACGACGGAGACCCCACGCTGGCCACCGCCGCGTACAAGTGACCGCGGCGGCGCCCAGTGCGGCACGGTGGGCCGGAGGACGGCATGGAAGGCGCTGAAACGTCCCCGGGAGGCGTCAGGAGGCCGCGGCGGGGGGCGGGCCCAGCGGCAGCAGCACGGTCACGATGAGGCCGCCGCCGTGGCGCGGGGCCGCGTGCACGGACCCGCGGTGCGCCAGCACCACCGACCGCACGATCGACAGCCCCAGCCCGGCGCCCTTGGCCGACTCGACCCGGTCGGAGTTGAGCCTGCGGAACGGCTCGAACAGCCGCTCCACCTCGTAGGCGGGCACCACCGGGCCGGTGTTCTCCACCTGGACGGCGGCCAGCCCCTCCAGGACCCCGGTGCGCACCCACACCTCGCCGCCGTCGGCGTTGTGCTTGACCGCGTTGTCGACCAGGTTGGACACCAGATGCTCCAGCAGCACCGGGTCGCCCAGCGTGGTGCCCGCGGTCAGCTCCTGGTGCACGGTGATCTCGTGCTCGCGCTCGCCCGCCCGGCGCGCGGAGTTCTCCAGCACGGCGACGGCGACCTCGGCCAGGTCGACCGGGGTGCGGTTGGTCAGCTCGCGCTCGCTGCGCGCCAGCAGCAGCAGGCCCTCGATCAGCCGCTCGTGGCGGGCGTTGGTGGCCAGCAGCGTGCGGCCGACCGTGCGCAGGTCGTCGGAGACCTCCGGGGCGCCCAGCGCCACCTCCAGCAGCGTCCGGTTGATCGCCAGCGGGGTGCGCAGCTCGTGCGAGGCGTTGGCGACGAAGCGGCGCTGGGAGTCGAAGGCCTGGCCGAGCCGCTCCAGCATCGCGTCGAAGGTGTCGGCCAGCTCCTTGATCTCGTCGTCGGGGCCCTCCAGCGCGATCCGCTCGTGCAGGGTGCTCTCCGACAGGCGGCGGGCGGTGGTCGTCACCCGCTGCAGCGGGCTGAGCGCGCGGTCGGCGACGAAGTAGCCGAGGACCAGCGCGATGATCCCGACCCCGGCCAGCGCCACCAGCGACCGCCCGACCAGCTGCCGCATCGTGAGCTCCTTGAGGACCTCGGGATCGAGCGGGCCGGACGGGGTGACGATGATGTAGCCCTCCGGGAAGACCTGGTCGAGGATCTGCCCCACCAGCAGGTACGTCACGAAGAGCAGCAGTGCCCCGGCCATGAAGAACAGCAGGCCGTACAGGACGGTGAGCCGCAGCCGCACGCTGACCCGGCCGGGCAGGCCGCGCAGGTCGGCGCGGATCCCGGGGCCGCCGCCGCGCGGGCCGCCGCCCCTGCCCCGCGCAAGGCCTCCCGGCACGGGCCTCGTCGCCGCCCCCGTGAGCGACGTGGCCCCGGCGAGCGGCGGCACGGCGCCCCCCGCGCCCCCGGCCGGGCCGGTGTTCCCCGGGGTGGTGGCGGGGCCGGTGTCGCCCGGGCCGGTGTTCCGCCGCGCCGCGGGGCCCTCGGCGGGCTGGGCCGGGTCCTGCGCGGCGGCCGTCCCGGCGGCGGGGCCGGCGGCCTGATCGGAGCTCACAGGCGGTACCCCACGCCCGGCACCGTCTCGATCACCGGCGGGTCGCCCAGCTTCTTGCGCAGCGTCATCATCGTGACCCGGACCACGTTCGTGAACGGGTCGATGTGCTCGTCCCATGCCTTCTCCAGCAGCTGCTCGGAGCTGACCACCGCGCCGTCCGCGCTCAGCAGCACCTCCAGCACCGCGAACTCCTTGCGGGTCAGCTCGATCGCGCGGCCGTCGCGGGCCACCTCCCGGCGGGCCGGGTCGAAGGTGATCCCCGCCCGCTCCAGCACCGGCGGCAGCGGCGCCGCGGCGCGCCGGCCCAGCGCGCGCACCCGGGCGATCAGCTCGGCGAACGCGAACGGCTTGGCGAGGTAGTCGTCGGCCCCGATGGACAGGCCCTCGACCTTGTCGTCCAGCTCGCCCGCCGCCGTCAGCATGATGATCCGCGCCGGGTAGCGCTGCGTCACCAGCTGCTTGCAGACGTCGTCGCCGTGCACCCGGGGCAGGTCGCGGTCGAGGACGATCACGTCGTACTCGTTGACGCCCGCCCTCTCCAGCGCCCCGGCGCCGTCGTAGGCGACGTCCACGGCCAGCGCCTCGCGGCGCAGGCCGGTGGCGATCGCGTCGGCGAGCACCCGCTCGTCCTCGACGACTAGAACACGCACTGTGCCCCCCTCATCGGTCCGGTGTCCGGGACGGCGGCCCCCCGGGGCGCGGAGCCGTCCACGATCAGGTATGCCACGGCGCCCGTAAGACGCCCGTAAGCCCCGTCCTAAAGCCGCCACCGCCGGTCGCCGGCGGTCGCGCCCGGGGGCGGCCGCCGTTCACGTTCCCGTCAAGGACCCTGCTCAGGAGGGTCTCGCGACTCACCGCGAATCCACCGGAAAATCACCGTAAAGCCACGTGACAGAAACAGGTTTATCTTCAGCGTAGGTCTGGGTAGGGAGGGCCTGATCCGGAGGGAGGCCCATGGGCGAACTGTCACGCACGATCCAGCAGCGACTCGACGACGCGTACGAGTCGTTGCGCCACGCCCACGCCGACGGCGACATCTACCTGGCCGACATCCGCCAGGAGGAGATCAAGGAACTGCGCCGGATCGCAGCGAATCACGATATCGGCGTCGAACCACCCCGCTGCGACTGAACAAGGACGCCAGATCCACGGGGCGGTCACGACGGACGCAGCGCCCGGCGCGGCCGCCCCGACGATCCCCCTCCCGGGGAGCCTCCTCCGGATCCCCGGGAAACGCGAAGACCCTCCGGATCCCTGAGAATCCCAGAAGACGCCGTAGAGCCCGCTGAGACGCGCGGGGCCCTCTCCCCGGCCCCTCAGCCGCGGGTGGGCTCCAGCGGCTTCAGAAGGGCGTGCAGGGCCTCGAACGTGCCCGGCCCGCCCGCGACGGTCAGCTCCGGCCCGGCGGGAGCGCCGTCCAGGCCCTCGATCCGCCCGCCCGCCTCCTGCACGACCAGCGCGCCCGCCGCGATGTCCCAGGCCTGCACGCCGCGCTCGTAGTAGGCGTCGACCCGTCCCGCGGCCAGCGAGCACAGGTCCACGCAGCAGGAGCCGCCGCGGCGGATGTCGCGGACGTTCGGCAGCACCCCGGTCAGCACCCGCGCCTGGTGGGCGCGGCGCTCGGCGGCGTACCCGAACCCGGTGGCGACCAGCGCCCGCTCCAGCGGCACGCCGGCGTTGCAGCGCAGCTCGCGGGTGCCCGACGCGGTGTGCAGCAGGGCACCGCCGCCCCGCACCGCGGTGTAGGTCTCGCCGCGCCGGGGCATGTCCACGGCCCCGGCCACGGTGACGCCGTCGACCTCGGCGGCGATGCTGACCGCCCAGTCGGGCAGGTCGTAGAGGTAGTTGACGGTGCCGTCGATCGGGTCGATCACCCACCGGACCGCGCTGGCCCCGGCCCGGGTGCCGCCCTCCTCGCCGAGGAAGCCGTCGTCGGGACGGACCGCGCGGATCCGCTCGATGATCAGGCGTTCGGCGGCCTGGTCCATCTGGGTGACCACGTCGGTGGGGCTGCTCTTGGTCTGCACCACGTCGGGCCCCTCGGCGGGGCGCTTGTCGACCAGCATCCGGCCGGCCTCCCGCGCGGTGGCCACCGCCAGCTCCAGCAGGTCGTCGGGCAGGCTCATCTCAAGGTCCCCCAAGCTCGCGGCGTTCTGAAAGCGATCGGTCGGTCTGTCGGCGCCCGGTCAGCCGCCGGCGGCGCGGTGCTCCAGCAGGAGTTCGCGGGGCAGCGCGGCGAAGCGCGGGTCGGTGTGGGGCGTCGCGGCGCGGGCGAAGGCCATCCCCAGTTCCCCGGCGCGCCTCGCGGCCTCGACGTCGAGGTCGTACTTGACCTCCATGTGGTCAGAGACGAAGCCGATCGGCACCACCGCGACCGCCGTCACGCCGTCCCCGTGCAGCTTGTCCAGGTGGTCGACCACGTCGGGCTCCAGCCAGGGCTGGGAGGGCGGTCCGCTGCGGCTCTGGTAGACCAGCGACCACGGGACGCCGGGCGCGGCGCGCTCGGCGACGGTCTCCGCGACGCGTTCCAGCTCCGCGACGTAGTCGGGACGGCCGGGCTGGGCCAGCGGGACGCTGTGCGCGGTGAAGACCAGGCGGCGGGCGCCGTCCTCGGGAAGCTCGTCCAGGGCGCGGCGCGCGGCGTCCACGAACGGGTCGGCGAACCCGGGCCGCAGGCAGTACACCGGCAGCTTGTCGATCTCCGGCGCGCCCGGCACCTCGGCACGCGCCCGTTCGATGTCCTCGACGTACTGGTCGCTGCACGAGTAGCCGCTGTAGGCGGAGGTCACGAACGCCGCCGCGCGCCGGACGCCGTCGGCCGTCATCCGCCGCACGGTGTCGGCCAGGTACGGATCCCAGTTGCGGTTGCCCCAGTACACCGGCAGGTCGAGCCCGTGCGCGGCGAAGTCGGCCTCGATGGCCGCCTTGAGCTCCCGGCACTGCCGGTTGATCGGGCTGACGCCGCCGAACAGGTGGTAGTGCTCCCCCACCTTCTCGAGGCGCTCGCGCGGGATGCCGCGTCCCCGGGTGACGTTCTCCAGGAACGGGATCACGTCGTCGGGCCCCTCCGGCCCACCGAAGGACACCAGGAGCAACGCGTCGTACGTGCCCGCTTCACTCATGCCTCCATCCAACCAGCCGGGACGCCGTGCCCCTCCACGGGTAAGGCCCGCGGTGGCCAGGATCACGCCACCCGGCGCCCGCCTCCCTCGCCTCTAGCGGTACTGGTCGGAGTAGGCCTTGGCCAGGGCGAGGACCTTCTGGACGTACCAGTCGGCGTGGTTGTAGTGCCAGACGGCCCGGTAGAGCTGCTTGCCTCCCCTGCCAGCCCCGTTCGCGCACAGGTAGCGGGCCGCTCCGGGGATGGCGTCGTAGGGGTTCATGATGTCGGCCTTGCCGTCGCCGTCGCCGTCCACGCCGTAGGCCTTCCAGGTCGCGGGCATGAACTGCATGGGGCCCAGGGCCCCGGCGCTGGAGCGGCCAGGGTTGCGCCCGTGGTCGCTCTCGACCTGGCCGATGGCGGCGAGGACCGTCCAGGACAGGCCGGGGCACGTCTTGGCGGCGCTCTTGTAGAGGTCGAGGTAGCTGCCGTTGGCGGGCGACTGGAAGCGCTGCTCGTGCAGGTTCACGACGTTGGCGGCCGGTCCGAGGATCCGGCCGACCGCCCGCACGGTGGTGGCGGGCGGGACGCCCGGCGCGTTGACCAGGACGGCGATGTTGGGGACCAGGCCCATCGACCGCCCGGTCTTCTGGTGGACGAGCATGTCGATGCCCGGCAGGCCCAGCGCCCCCGAGCCGCCCATCATGATGGTCGGCATCGTGCGGCCCACCACCGCGTACGGGAAGCCCTTGCTGAGCCGCAGCTGCTCGGCGGCGGTGGCGGAGACCACGAACTGGTCGGCGGCCAGCGCCGTCCACAGGTCCTCGGCCTTGGCGGTGCGCGGCGGCGTCCAGGAGCGGAACGTGGACGGGTCGACCGCGAAGGCGTTCACCGAGCGGCCCTGGAGCTGGACGGCCCCGCCCGCCACGGCGATCACGTCCCGGACCCGGCCGAGCTTGGCGATTCGCTGGACCTGGGCCGCGGAGATGGGGCCGCCGCCGACCGCGAGGACGTCCGGCGGCACGACCCGGCGCAGCGGGGCGACCCGGGCGCCGTCGGCGACGTTGGTCACCGGGCCGCCCGGCCCGGCGGGGCCGCCGGAGGGCCGGTCGCGGTCGCGCGGGGCGGCGGTGCGGCGGTCCCGGTCGTCCTGGGCCTGGACGGCGGCGTAGGCGCCCCCGCCGAGGCTCCCGGCGATCAGCAGCGCGATCGTGAACACGGCGCGGCGCGGCCCCGTGCGGCGTCCCGGCCGGGCGG
>NZ_JBHSON010000034.1:0-99799 GCF_042656285.1 Actinomadura rugatobispora
CACCGTCGGCCCGAACGGAATGATCGCGAAGGAGATGAACGCCGGAACCGCCGACATGATCGGCGCCAGCACGAACACCACCTTGTCGACCTGGCGCGGGACGATGTCCTCCTTCAACGCCAGCTTGACGCCGTCGGCGAGCGCCTGCAGCAGGCCGAAAGGCCCGGCCCGGTTGGGGCCGACCCGCAGCTGCATCCGGCCGATGACGCGCCGCTCGATCCACATCGTGATCAGCACCGTCAGGACCAGGAAGGCGAAGATCGCCAGCACCTTGCCGCCGATCAGCCACCACGGGTCGCGGCCGAAGCTCTCCAGCGTGGGGTCGGTCGGCGCGGGCCCTGCCGCGAGTACGGACGACACCCTCGTGCTCATGACGCGCCTCCGGCAGAGATCGTGACGACGCTTCCCGCGTCCGCGCCCAGATCGCGGTAGAGGGCGCAGCCGGCGGAGTTCACCGGCAGCCACACCACCCGGTCCGGAAGGTCGGGAGTGGTCTCCAGCGGCAGCGTCACCGTTCCGCGCCCGGACGCCACCGTGACCGTCCCGCCCTCGGCGGCGCCGATCTCGGCGGCGGTCGCGGGCGACAGCCGGGCCACCGCCGCCTTCGCGGTGCCCGCCAGGTACGGCTCGCCGTCCTGCAGCCGGCCCTTGTCCAGCAGCATCCGCCAGGCCGCCAGCAGCGCCTGCCCGGACTCCGGCTGCGGCTGCACGCCCGGCGACACGCTCGGCGCCGCGGGTCGCTCGCCCCGGTAGGCGCCCAGCGCGGTCAGCTCCCGCTTGGCGGCCTCCGGTTCGGGCAGCGCCAGGTGGACGTCCATCTCGCCGGCGAGCGCGTCCAGCACCCGCAGGTCCGACATCCGCCCGGCGGACCTCAGCACGGTGTCGAACGGGCGGCCGCGGCCCTCCCAGTCGACGAACGTCCCGGACTTCTCCGCGACCGCCGCGACCGGCAGCACCACGTCGGCGCGGTCGGTGACCGCGCTGACCCGCTGCTCCAGGCTCACCACGAACGGCGCGGCCTCCAGCGCGGCCAGCACCGCGCCCGGGTCGGGCAGGTCGTAGGGGTCGACGCCGCCGACCAGCAGCGCGCCCAGTTCCCCGGCGGCCGCGGCGGCGACGATGCCCGCCCCGTCCCGTCCGGGGGCGGCGGGCAGCTCGGCGACGTTCCAGGTGCGGGCGACCTCGGCGCGCGCCTCGGGGTCGGTGACCGGGCGGCCGATCGGCAGCAGCCCGGGCAGCGCCCCGGCCTCGATCGCGCCGCGCTCACCGGCCCGGCGCGGCACCCAGCCGACCCGGGCGCCGGTGACCTGCGCCAGCCGGTGCACGCTGGACAGCGCGCCCGGGCTGGACGCCAGCCGCTCCCCGACCAGGATCACCGCGCCGGGCTGCTCCAGCAGCCGCCTGGCCTCGGTGCTCTGCCCGTCGGCGACCAGCGAGCCGAGGACCTCGGCGTCCGCGCCCGGCAGCGCCGGCAGCAGCGTGCCGCCCACCTTCCGCAGACCGCGGGTGGCGAACGGAGCGACCGCGAAGACCCGCAGCCCGCTCTTGCGGAACGCCTTGCGCAGCCGCAGGAAGACGATCGGCGACTCCTCCTCCGGCTCGAATCCCGCCAGCAGCACCGCCGGGGCCTTCTCCAGGTCGGAGTAGGTCACCTCGATCGGCCGTCCCGCCACGGACGAGGCCAGGAACTCGGCCTCCTCGCGCGAGTGCGCGCGGGCCCGGAAGTCGATGTCGTTGGTGCCGAGCGCGACCCGGGCGAACTTGGCGTAGGCGTAGGCGTCCTCGAGGGTCACCCGGCCTCCGGTCAGCACGCCCGCCCGCCCCTTCGCGGCCGACAGGCCCCGGGCGGCGAGGGTGAGCGCCTCCGGCCAGGACGCGGTCTCCAGGACCCCGTCCTGGTTCCGCACCAGCGGGTGCGTGAGCCGGTCGGGCTGGGTGGCGTAGGTGAACGCCCACCGGCCCTTGTCGCAGTTCCACTCCTCGTTCACCTGCGGGTCGTCACCGGCCAGCCGCCGGGTGATCTTCCCGCGCCGGTGGTCGGTGCGCAGCGCGCAGCCGGACGCGCAGTGCTCGCACGTGCTCGGCGAGGACACCAGGTCGAACGGCCGCGACCGGAACCGGTACGCCGCCCCGGTCAGCGCTCCCACGGGGCAGATCTGCACCGTGTTGCCGGAGAAGTAGGACTGGAACGGCTTCCCGTCGGCCGCGCCCACCTGCTCCTTGGCGCCGCGCTCGAACAGGTCGATGAACGCGTCCCCGGCGATCTGGTCGGAGAACCGGGTGCAGCGGGCGCACTGGATGCAGCGCTCCCGGTCGAGCAGCACCTCGGTGGACAGCGCGATCGGCTTGGGGAAGGTCCGCTTGGCCTCGGTGAACCGCGTCTCGCCCCGCCCGTTCGACATCGCCTGGTTCTGCAGCGGGCACTCGCCGCCCTTGTCGCAGATCGGGCAGTCCAGCGGGTGGTTGATGAGCAGCAGCTCCATCACGCCGTGCTGGGCCTTGTCGGCCACCGGCGAGGTGAGCTGGGTCTTGATGACCATGCCCGGCATCACCGTGGTGGTGCAGGACGCCTGGGGCTTGGGCATCCCCCGGCCGTTGCCGGCGTCGGGGATCTCCACCAGGCACTGCCGGCACGCCCCGATCGGGTCCAGCAGCGGATGGTCGCAGAACCGCGGGATCTGGATGCCCAGCAGCTCGGCGGCCCGGATGATCAGCGTGCCCTTGGGCACCTCGATCTCGAAGCCGTCGATGGTGACGGCCACCATGTCCTCGCGCTTCTCGACCGGCGCCTCGGGCTTGGTCGCGGTCACTTGGTCCCACCTCCCCAGAGGGTGGAGGCGGCCTTGTCGAACGGACAGCCGCCCTGCTCGAAGTGCTGCAGGTACTCCTCGCGGAACAGCTTGATGGAGGACACCACCGGGCTGGTCGCGCCGTCGCCCAGGGCGCAGAACGACCGGCCCAGGATGTTGTCGGACAGGTCGAGGAGGGTCTCCAGGTCCTTCTCCTCGCCCTGCCCGGCCTCCAGCCGCTTGAGCATCTGCTTGTACCAGTACGTGCCTTCGCGGCACGGCGTGCACTTGCCGCACGACTCGTGCGCGTAGAACTCCGACCAGCGCAGCACCGCCCGCACCACGCAGGTGGTCTCGTCGAAGATCTGCAGCGCCCGGGTGCCGAGCATGGACCCGGCCGCCCCCACCGACTCGAAGTCCAGCGGAACGTCCAGGTGCTGGTCGGTGAAGATCGGGGTGGACGAGCCGCCCGGCGTCCAGAACTTCAGCCGGTGCCCGTCGCGGATCCCGCCCGCCATGTCGAGCAGCTCGCGCAGCGTGATGCCCAGCGGCGCCTCGTACTGCCCCGGCCTGGTGACATGCCCCGACAGCGAGAAGATCCCGTACCCCTGGGACTTCTCGGTGCCCATCGCGGCGAACCAATCCGCGCCGTTCTCGACGATCGAGGGAACCGAGGCGATCGACTCCACGTTGTTGATAACGGTGGGGCCGCCGTAGAGCCCCGCGACCGCAGGGAAGGGAGGCTTGAGCCTCGGTTGGCCGCGGTACCCCTCCAGGGAGTCCAGCAGCGCCGTCTCCTCGCCGCAGATGTAGGCGCCGGCGCCCGTGTGCACGACCAGTTCCAGGTCGTAGCCGGAGCCGAGGATGTCCCGGCCCAGGTAGCCGGCCTCGTACGCCTCCGCCACCGCCTGCTGCAGGCGGCGGATCACGTGCAGCACCTCACCGCGCACGTAGATGAACGCGTGGTTGGAGCGGATCGCGAACGAGCTGATGATGATGCCCTCGACCAGCACGTGCGGGTTGGCCATCATCAGCGGGATGTCCTTGCACGTGCCCGGCTCGGACTCGTCCGCGTTGACGACCAGGTAGCGCGGGTTCGGGCTGCTCGGCGGCAGGAAGCCCCACTTCATCCCGGTGGGGAAGCCCGCGCCGCCGCGGCCGCGCAGGCCCGAGTCCTTGACCGCCTGGACGATCGCGTCCGGCTCCATGGTCAGCGCCTTGCGCAGCGACGTGTAGCCCCCGGCGCGCTCGTAGCCCGCCCGGGTGAACGAGTCTTCCTGGTCCCAGTTCCTGGTGAGGATGGGGGTGAGGGTGGTCATGGCGCCGCCTGGTCTGGACTGAGGAGGGAGGGACGACCGACGAGGGAAGACCGGGCGTCAAAGCGCCATGGCCCGCCGCGCCGGAGGCGTGGCAATGAGTAGGTCATTGGTTGCGGCCCTCCTGCGAACCGGGCTTCACGTCCCCGCCGATCGGCTTGCCCGGCTCGTTCGGCGGCGGGTCGGTGATCTCGCCGGGCGTGACCGGCTCGTCCGGCCGCTCGCGGTCGGCGTCGGCGCTCGGCGCCGCCCAGCCGCGCTCCTTGGCCAGCTTCAGGCCGACCAGCGACTCGGGCCCCGCCTGGACGCCCTCGCCCGCGCGCCCGTCGGGGAACCCGGCCAGCACGCGCGAGGCGTCCTTCCACGAGCACAGCCCGGACGGGCCCCGCGAGGGACGCACGTCCCTGCCCTGGCGCAGGTCGTCGACCAGCGCCTTGGCCCGCTCGGGAGTCATGTTGTCGAAGAACTCCCAGTTGACCGTCATCACCGGGGCGAAGTCGCAGGCGGCGTTGCACTCGATCCGCTCCAGGCTGACCCGGCCGTCCGGGGTGGCCTCGTCGTGACCCACGCCCAGATGGTCGCTGAGCTCGTCCCAGATCTGGTCGCCGCCCATGATCGCGCACAGCGTGTTGATGCAGACGCCGACGTGGTACTCCCCGACCGGCGCGCGCTTGTACATGGTGTAGAAGGTCGACACCCCGGTCACCTGCGCGGGCGTGATGCCCAGCTGCTCGGCGCAGAACTCCGTGCCGCGCTGCGAGACGTACCCGTCCACCGACTGCACCAGGTGCAGCATCGGCAGCAGCGCCGAACGCGGCTTGGGATAGCGGGCGATGATCTCCTTGGCGTCCCGCTCCAGCCGCTCGCGCACCGCGGGCTCGTACTCCCGCTCGGCCTCGGCCGCCTCCACGGCCGCCTCCTGCTGTTCCGTCATCGGTCCACACCCCCCATCACCGGGTCGAGACTCGCCACCGCCGCGAATGTGCTCGGGGCCACCATGCTGCCGAACAGAGGCTGTGCACACCTCATCGGTCCACACCTCCCATGACCGGGTCGAGACTCGCGACCGCCGCGATCACGTCCGCCACCATGCTGCCCTCGCACATCGCGGGGACGGCCTGCAGGTTGGTGAAGGACGGGTCGCGGAAGTGCACCCGGTACGGCCGCGTGCCGCCGTCGCTGACCACGTGCGCGCCCAGCTCGCCGCGCGGCGACTCGATCGCCGCGTACGCCTGCCCGGCCGGCACCCGGAAGCCCTCGGTCACCAGCTTGAAGTGGTGGATCAGGGCCTCCATCGAGGTGCCCATGATGTGCGCGATGTGCCGGGGCGAGTTGCCCATCCCGTCCGCGCCGATCGCCAGCTGCGCCGGCCAGCCGATCTTCTTGTCCTCGACCATCACCGGGCCCTTGACCGACTGCAGCCGCTCCACGCACTGCTCGACGATCTTCAGGGACTCCTCCATCTCGGTCATCCGGACGAGGTAGCGGCCGTAGACGTCGCAGCTCTCCTCGGTGGCGACCTCGAAGTCGTAGGTCTCGTAACCGCAGTACGGCTGCGACTTGCGCAGGTCCCACGGCAGGCCCGTCGACCGCAGCACCGGGCCGGTGATGCCCAGCGCCATGCACCCGGTCAGGTCCAGGTACGCGATGTCCTTCGTGCGCGCCAGGTAGACCGGGTTGGCGTCCATCAGCTTGCGCATCGCCTGGATGCGCTTGGGCATCCGGTCGAGGTAGTCGCGGATCTTGCTGAGCGCGCCGCTCGGCAGGTCCTGCGCGACACCGCCCGGCCGCACGTAGGCCATGTTCATCCGCAGACCCGTGATCTCCTCGAAGAGGTCAAGGGTGTACTCGCGCTCGAT
Organism: Actinomadura rugatobispora; assembly: GCF_042656285.1. Lineage (GTDB taxonomy): Bacteria > Actinomycetota > Actinomycetes > Streptosporangiales > Streptosporangiaceae > Spirillospora > Spirillospora rugatobispora. The sequence goes on from NZ_JBHSON010000034.1 coordinate 5,965, forward strand.
GAACCCGTTGAGCATGACCGTGGTCGCGCCCAGCTCCAGGCCGAACGTGGCGATCGCCACCAGGTGCGAGGAGATCCGGTTGAGCTCCATCATCATCACCCGGATGATCTGGGCCCGCTCCGGCACCTGCTCGGTGATCCCCAGCAGCTTCTCCACGCCCAGGCAGTACGCCGTCTCGTTGAAGATCGGCGCCAGGTAGTCCATCCGGGTGCAGAACGTGGTGCCCTGCGTCCAGGTGCGGAACTCCATGTTCTTCTCGATGCCGGTGTGCAGGTAGCCGATGCCCACCCGCGCCTCGTTCACCGTCTCGCCGTCCAGCGTGAGGATGATCCGCAGCACGCCGTGCGTGGACGGGTGCTGCGGCCCCATGTTGATGACCAGCCGCTCGTCACCGAGGTCCTCGGCACCGGCCACGACCTGGTCCCAGTCCTGGCCGGAGACGTCGAAGACCTTGCCCTCGGCGGCCTGGTCGGCGGCGTAGGCGTCGTACTCGGTGTACTTGGTGGAGGGGCTCATACGTACGACCTCCGCTCATCAGGCGGCGGGATCTCCGCCCCCCGGTACTCGACGGGGATGCCGCCGAGCGGGTAGTCCTTGCGCTGCGGGTGGCCCACCCAGTCGTCGGGCATCTCGATGCGGGTCAGCGCCGGGTGCCCGTCGAACACGATCCCGAAGAAGTCGTAGGTCTCGCGCTCGTGCCAGTCGTTGGTCGGGTAGACCCCGACGATCGAGGGGATGTGCGGGTCGGCGTCGGGGCAGGTGACCTCCAGCCGCACCCGCCGGTTGTGGGTGATCGACAGCAGGTGGTAGACGGCGTGCAGCTCGGCGCCCGCGTCCTGCGGGTAGTGCACCCCGGACACGCCCGAGCACAGCTCGAACCGCAGGTCGGGCTGGTCCCGCATGGTCTGCGCGACCGCCTTGAGGTGCTCCCGCCGCACGAAGAAGGTCATCTCGCCGCGGTCGACCACGACCCGCTCGATCGCGTCGCCGAAGCCGGGCAGCGTCCGCTCCAGCTCGTCGGCGACCGCGTCGAACGGACCGGCCTCCGCCGCGCCCTCCGGGCCGCCGTACGGCCGGGGCGCCGACACCTTCGGGCTCTGCCGGACGACCAGCCCCCCGTACCCGGAGGTGTCGCCGGTGGTCTTGGCGCCGAACATGCCCATCCGCGCGACCGGCTGCTCCCGGCGCTCCTCGGGCGCCTGCGCGGGCAGCTGGTCGGCGGCCTGCTCGGCCTTCTGCTCCGGATGCTGAGAACTCACGAGACACCTCCGGGCTGGCCGAGCAGCGGGAGCCGGCGGCGCTTGGCCTCTTCCAGCTCGGCGATCTGCTCCTTGCGCTGCGCGCCGAGCTTGGTGTTCATCACCTTGTCGTGCAGCTTCAGGATGGCGTCCAGCAGCATCTCCGGCCGCGGCGGGCAGCCGGGCAGGTAGATGTCCACCGGGACGATGTGGTCCACGCCCTGCACGACCGCGTAGTTGTTGAACATGCCGCCGGACGAGGCGCACACGCCCATCGCGATGACCCACTTGGGCTCGGTCATCTGGTCGTAGATCTGCCGCAGCACCGGGGCCATCTTCTGGCTCACCCGGCCCGCGACGATCATCAGGTCGGCCTGCCGCGGCGTCGCCGAGGCACGCTCCATCCCCCACCGGGAGAAGTCGTGCCGCGGGTCGCCGGCCGCCATCATCTCGATCGCGCAGCAGGCCAGCCCGAACGTGGCAGGCCACATCGAGCTGGCGCGCGCCCATCCGGCGACCTGCTCGACCGTCGTCAGCAGGAACCCGCTGGGGAGTTTTTCCTCAAGACCCATGGCTGTTACCCCGCTCCGCACCGGCGCGCCTCATGGCGCGCGCTTCCCTCGTCGCAGGCTCCTCGGTCCAGCGCGCGCCGCGCGCCGTTGCGTCGCTCATCAATCCCACTCCAGACCACCGCGCCGCCAGATGTAGGCGTACGCCACCAGCACGGTGAGGATGAACAGGACCATCTCCACAAGACCGAAAAGCCCCAGCCGGTCGAAGGCGACCGCCCAGGGGTACAGGAAGATGATCTCAATGTCGAAGACGATGAACAGCATCGCCGTGAGGTAGTACTTGACCGGGAAACGCCCGCCGCCGACCGGCTGCGGGGTCGGCTCGATCCCGCACTCGTAGGCGTCCAGCCGCGCCCGGTTCCACCGCTTGGGGCCGGTGAGGGAGGCCATCAACACCGAGCCCGCCGCGAAGGCGAAGGCGAGCACTCCCAGCACAATGATCGGTATATAGAGATCCATGTCTCTACTGCCTCTCCTCGCTACGTACAGCGCTGTACGTGGCGCACGCCGAAGCGCGCCGCGCGGGGCGATGCGCGGCGCCGGTCGGGCGCGCCACGGCGGCGTGACCCTTTACACGTTCGTGACACCTGTCACGGACACGGGTCGCCACCCTAGCCAAGGTGATCAATAGCACTCCCCTCGGGGGGTCGGGACTGTGAGGTCCGGCCGCCTCCGCTCGCTTCAGGGCGCCCTGCGACGCCCTCTTCCCGCCGTGGTGTCCATGGGCCGTCCCACGGTCGCGTTCTGCCGCTCGCCGTTCATGGCGTGCTCCCGGTCGCCTCTCTCATGCCGCGGGCGCCACCTTCTGCATCGCGTTGATGACGCGGTCCATCGAGTCACCGCCGCGGCGGTCGGTGAGGTTGGCCAGCAGCTTGAGCGTGAAGCGCATCAGCGTCGGGTGCGGCAGCCCGTGCGCGGTCAGGAACTTCATGATCCGCGGGTCGCCGATGGCCTGCACGAAGACGCGGGCGAGGGTGAAGTAGCCGCCGTGCTCGTCCTTGAGGATGCGCGGGTACTCGTACAGGGTCCGCTCGCGCTGCGCCGGGGTGCGGCGGGCCAGCGCCTGCACCATGATCTCGGCGGCCAGCCGGCCGGACTCCAGCGCGTAGTCGATGCCCTCGCCGTTGAACGGGTTGATCATGCCGCCGGCGTCGCCGACGAGCAGCATCCCGCGGGTGTAGTGGGGCTGGCGGTTGAAGCCCATGGGCAGCGCGGCGCCGCGGATGGGGCCGGTGGCGTGGTCCTCGTCGAACCGCCACTCCTCGGGCATGTTCGCGCACCAGCCCTTGAGCATGCCGCGGTAGTCGACGTTCTGGAACGCCTTGCTGGTGTTGAGCAGGCCGAGCCCGACGTTGGAGGTGCCGTCGCCGACCGGGAACACCCAGCCGTAGCCGGGGAGGAGGCGCTGCCCGTCCCACAGCTCCAGCCACGCCTCCATGTAGTCGTCGTCGTGGCGGGGGGTCTCGAAGTAGCGGCGGACCGCGACGCCCAGGGGACGGTCGTCGCGCCGGCGCAGGCCCATGGCCAGCGAGAGCCGGGTGGAGCCGCCGTCGGCGGCGACCACCAGCGGGGCGTGGAACTCGACCTCTTCGCCCTGGTATTTGGCGGTGACGCCGGTGATGCGGTCGGTGCGCTCGTCCAGGATCGGGCCGGTGACGTTGCAGCCCTGCAGCAGCCGGGCGCCGGCCTTGGCGGCGTGCTCGGCCAGCAGCTGGTCGAAGTCCATCCGGGTGCGGACCAGGCCGTAGTCGGGGAAGCTCGCCAGCTCGGGCCAGGGCAGCTCGACCTTGACGCCGCCGCCGTAGATGCGCAGCCCCTGGTTGCGCGCCCAGCCGGGGGCGTTGACGTCGACGCCCATGGCGATCAGCGCGCGGACGGCGCGTGGAGTGAGCCCGTCACCGCAGATCTTGTCGCGCGGGAACGTGGCCTTCTCCAGCAACAGCACGTCCAGGCCGGACTGGGCCAGCCAGTAGGAGGTGGAGGCCCCGGCGGGTCCGGCCCCGACGACGATGACATCTGCCTGCCGCTGCCGGGTGGAGTCGGTCACTGCGTTCCTCTTTAGCTCGTTCGCTTGTGAAGTACTTCACAAGGATCCGGGTGGAGTCTATTCCCTCTGGGCGGTCAATGGGTACCTCTCGACCACCTCGGTTTTGGACCGGTCCGAAATTGGGTCTGTGGCCGGACCGCCCCAGGGTCAGCCCGGATTGACGGCGTGGTGCAGCGCGACGACACCGAAGGTGAGATCGCGCCAGCGCACCTCGCGCCAGCCCGCGGCCTGGATCCGCCGCGCCAGCTCCGCCTGGTCCGGCCAGGCGAGGGTCGACTCGGCGAGGTAGGTATAGGAGTCGGGATTGCTGCTGACCCGCGCCAGCGTGGGGAGACCGACCTTCAGGTGCGCGCGGTGACCGAGGCGCAGCAGCGCGTTCGGCGGGTGACTGACCTCACACACCAGCAGCCGCCCGCCCGGCCTGGCCACCCGGCGCAGCTCGCGCAGCGCCGCCTCGGTGTCGGCCACGTTCCGCAGCCCGAACGAGATGGTCACCGCGTCGAACGCCCCGTCGGAGAACGGCAGCCGCAGCGCGTCGCCGGCCACGAAGCTCAGCCTCCGCACACCCGCCTGCCGGCCCACCCCGACCCGCAGCATCCCCAGCGAGAAGTCGCAGGCCACCGTGTGCGCGCCCGCGTCGGCGAAGGGCACCGACGAGGTGCCCGTGCCGGCGGCCAGGTCCAGGATCCGCTCGCCCGGACGGGCGTCCACCGCCTTGACGACCTCCTGCCGCCAGCGCCGGTCCTGCCCGCCGGTCATGAGGCTGTTGAGCAGGTCGTAACGCTCGGCGGTCCGGTCGAACATCGCCGCGACGTCGGCCGGCTGCTTGTCGAGAGAGGCGCGGGTCATGCCCCCACCCTAAGAGCCGCCGGGGAGCGCCTCGTGCACCGCCTGCCCTACGGGGCCGCGCCCGAACTCACCGCGGGGAGGGTCAGGCGTCTTCCTTGGTGCGCGCCCGCTCGAACTTCCGGCGCCGCTCCTTCACCCCGGAGACCACCGCGGCGGACATCGCGTCGCGCTGCCCGGACAGCAGGACGAAGCTCACGACGCCGCTGATCAGCACGGCCAGCGCGAGCAGCAGCAGGCCGCGCGCCCCGATCAGGGCCAGCACGGCGGCGGTGGCCAGGAAGATCCCGAACCGCGCGAGGGTGTAGAGGAATACCGTACGCATGACGCCTCGAGACTACCCGGCCCTCCACGCGCCTCCGCTCCGGGTCGGGGTCAGGCGATCGCCTCGGCCAGCAGCGCGGGCTCCACGTTGCCGCCCGACAGCACCGATACATAGGTGTGCGCGGGCGGAAGCTCGTCCCCGCGGAAGAGATAGGCGGCGGTCGCGACGGCGCCGCCCGGTTCGGCGATCAGCCGCGCCTCCCGCGCCAGCCGCCGCATCGCCTGCCGGATCTCGTCCTCGCTCACCGCGACGATGCCGTCGACGAACTCCCGGATGTGCGCGAAGGTCAGGTCGCCCACCCGCTGGGCGCGCAGCGCGTCGGCGACGGTCCGCGCGGTGTCCTCCGGCGGCCACGCCACCGGCCGTCCCGCCAGCACGGACGCGCGGGCGTCGGCGGCCAGCTCCGGCTCCACCCCGATCACCTTCGCCTCCGGCCGCAGCCGCTTCACCGCCGCCGCGACCCCGGAGATCAGCCCGCCCCCGCCGACCGGCACCAGGACCACCTCGACGTCGGGGCGGTCCCGGACGATCTCCAGCCCGACGGTGCCCTGCCCCGCGATGATCCGGCGGTCCTCGAACGGCGGGACGAGGGTGAAGCCGTGCGCGTCCGCGAGCTTGCCGGCCGTGGCGGTCCGCGCCTCCATGGTCGGCTCCACGTAGACGATCTCCGCGCCGAGCGCCATGCACGCCTCCACCTTCACCGCCGGGGCGGTGTGGGGGACCACAAGGACCGCGCGGATCCCGAAGGCGCGCGCCGCGAACGCGACCGCCTGCGCGTGGTTGCCACTGGAATGGGCGACCACGCCGCGTTCGCGCACCCGTTCGGGAAGTGCGGAGATCGTCGCGTACGCGCCGCGCAGCTTGAACGCGCCGATCGGCTGAAGCGATTCGACCTTCACCAGCAACGCCGGATCCGACAGCGGGAACGGCACGAGCGGAGTGCGGACCGCCATTCCGGCCAGCCGTTCCGCCGCCCCTTCGATCTCTTCGAGCGACACCAGATCCGCCATGCCAGGGAGCCTATCCGGCGGGCCTCTCACCAGGGACGGTACGCACCTGGCGTGATCGAGGTGACGATTGTGCCCGATGACACACTAACTTCGCGTCATCGCCGCTGTTCAGGAGGCTACTCAGCGTGATCTTTTCCGAAAACAAGGGAGAAATCGGTCTTGACCCGCCACACTAGGAAACAGTCCACCCGCGCCGAGAGCGGGACAAAGGGGGAGAGAAAACGTGGAAAGCACCAGCGAGCGCCTGCTGACCCCCGGAGAGGTCGCCGCCCTCTTCCGGGTCGATCCGAAGACGGTTACGCGCTGGGCCGCGGCCGGTCGGATCAGCAGCATCCGCACTCCCGGGGGCCACCGCCGCTTCCGCGAGTCCGAAGTGCACGCTCTGCTCCGCGGAGAAGAGCCGGTCGCGCGCTGACACCGCGGGGGGCGACCCCCACGACCTCCGCGACGGCCCACCGGCCATCGGCAGGGGGCCCCGCCCCCCGGCACCACCCCTGGCACATCCCGGCCCGAAGCTTCGCCCAGCCCCCCTGAAGAAGTCTCGGCCCGGAGACAAGCCGGCAAGCTCCAGCACGGCAGGCGTGGCGGAAGTCCCCCGAACCTCCACGCTGTGCTTATTGCATGCGCGAGCTGCGCTCCTCGCCTGGCGGCTCGTCGCTTGTCGCGCATGCGGCGATCGCTGCATCGCTCCGACTCGCCCAGGGGCTCGCTTCGCGATCAGTTCCTCGCAGGCTCGGAACTGCCTTCGGACGCGATCGCAGCGCCTGAGCGACCGTTCGGGGCCGGGGTTACGGGCTGAGCTCGTTCGAAAGGGAAGGGCCGCGCGGCGCCTCTTTCGGTGGTCAGTCCTCGCTCCGGCCGGCCTTGTACTCCTCGAACACGCGGAGCAGTTCCTCGTCCCCGTCCCGCCACTCCCGCCGCCTGTCCTCCATCTCCTCCTCGGTGACGGACCCGGGCAGCAGCCGGTCGTAGTCGGGATCGCCGGGGCCGATCTCCACGTAGGCCTGGGCGATGATCCGCCCCTCGTCCCGGCCCTCACCGGAGTCGCCGAGGACGCTGTGAGGGACCCGGAGCGTGCCATCGGGAAGCCGGATCACGTACATCGTCGATCACCTTCGGTGCTCATCGTCGCCGGCCTGCATCAGATTCCGTACCTGCGGTTGAAGAAGAGCATGACGTCCAGCGCCATTCGGATGTCGCCGGCGAGCATATCGACCAAAGCGGGCCGCTGCCGGGCGGAGATCGCCGCGAACGCGTCGGCGAAGAACTCGCGGCGGCCCAGCGTGTCGGGCTGCCGGTGGAACTCGCTGGCGAGATGCGGCCGGCACCGCTCGTACAGCTCGCGGAACGCCGGGCTGTCGGAGCGCCAGCCGTCCTCCCCGTCGATGTCGTCGAGGGCGTGCCCGACCTCGTGCATCATCACGTCGGGGGTCGGGGACGGCCGGTCGCCCACGACGATCTTGCCGTCGCCGTACGCGCCCGCGCAGATGTCCCAGGTCGCCCGGCCGGACGGCAGCGGCCGGTCGCGCAGGTGGCCCATGTCGTCCAGCTGCGGGACGCCGCCGGGCCCGACGTAGATGCCCTCCAGCCCGCCCGCCAGCTTCACCTTCAGCTGGTCGGGCAGCGCGGCCAGGCTGTCGACGGCCCGGATCACCTCGGGCGGCGGCGGGCCCCGGCGCTCATCCCACTGCCGGTACAGGACGCTCTCCAGGACGCCACAATGGTCCAGCCCGTCGGCCATCCGCGGCGCCCCGGGCCGGCGCGGCCGAGCGCGCGGCGGCGGCTCGGCGCCGGGCTCGTCGTCGAGCTCGAAGTCGCTCCAGGAGTAGACGCGGGGGCGGGCATCGGAACCGGCCTCAGGACGGCCCGGCGCGCGTCCCGGCGGGCGCTCGGGGACCGAGCCCGGCAGGCGTGCGGCGGCGTCGGCGGCCGAGCGCGGCGTCAGGGCGTCCTGCCCCCTGGCGGCCTGCTCCCTGGCGGACCACCCCGTGGCGCCGCGTCCGCCCGCGGCCCGTCCGGCGGCGGACCCTCCGGTGGCCTGCGCCTCGCGTCCCAGGAGCTGCTGTGCCTCCTGCGCCTCGCGGCCCAGGACGTCCTGCGCCTCGCGCGCCTGCGCCTGCGGCGTCTCGCGCGGCACCCTGCGGAACCGGCCGAACCGGTCGCGCGGCTGCTTGCTCCGCGGCCTCGGCAGGAACCGGCGCGGCTCCGCGCGCCGTTCCACACGGCCCCCCGCCTCGGGCGGCGACGGGGCGTACGCGGCGTCCCTCGTCCCCCGGGGTCTGCGGTGGATGCCTTTGAAGCGCATCAGGCTCCTCTGTCAGCGGGCCCCCGTTCGCAACAAGCGTCAGGCCCCCCGAGGAAGCGTAAGCCGAACCCCGACCCCCCGTCATCCCCTCCCGTCGGCGCCACCCTCGATCAGCGTCTACGCTCATGGGCATGCCCTATGTGCTGCTCGCACTGATCCTCATCGGAGTGTGGCTTTTCGCGCTCTTCGACGTGCTCAGCACCGACGAGGCCGGCGTACGGCACCTGCCGAAGTTCGCCTGGTTCATGGTGGTGCTCCTCGGGCTGCTGCCGGGCGCCGTGCTCTGGCTGCTGGCCGGTCGCGTCCGGCGGCAGGGCGCCCTGCCCGCGGCGAGCTCCGGCGGTCCCCTGCCCGGAACGGCGAACGCCGGACCGCCCGCCGAGGCCCCGAAGGGCCCCGAAGACGATCCGGCGTTCCTGCGCGAACTCGAGCGCCGGCTCCGCGAGGAGGACTAGGCCCCTCCCGCCGCGGGCGTGCGATCGCGTCCGAAGGCAGTTCCGAGCCTGCGAGGAACTGATCGCGAAGCGAGCCCCTGGGCGAGTCGGAGCGATGCAGCGATCGCCGCAGGCGCGACAAGCGACGAGCCCCCAGGCGAGGAGCGCAGCTCGCGCATGCAATAAACACAGCCCAGCCCCGAACGGTCGCTCAGGCGCTGCGATCGCGTCCGAAGGCAGTTCCGAGCCTGCGAGGAACTGATCGCGAAGCGAGCCGTCAAGGCGAGTTCGGAGCGATGCAGCGATCGCCGCAGGCGCGACAAGCGACGAGCCGCCAGGCGAGGAGCGCAGCTCGCGCATGCTCAGGCATAAGAGTGCAGGCCGGAGAACATGTAGTTCACGCCGAAGAAGTTGAACAGCAGCGCGGCGAACCCGATCAGCGACAGGACCGCGGCCTTGCGGCCCTTCCACCCGGCGGTGGCGCGGGCGTGCAGGTACGCCGCGTACACGACCCAGGTCACGAACGACCAGATCTCCTTGGGGTCCCAGCCCCAGTAGCGGCCCCACGCCTCGTCCGCCCAGATCGCGCCCATGATGATCGCGGCGGTCCAGATCGGGAACGCGAACATGGTGACCCGCACCGACAGCCGGTCGAGCACGTCCGAGCCGGGCAGCCGGTCGAGGAAGCCGCCGCCACCGGCTGCGCTCCGCGCCTCCTGCCGGATCTTGAACAGGTAGAGGATGGTCGAGGCGCCGCCGACGGTGAACGCGCCGGTCGCGACGATCGCGGCCGAGACGTGGATGGCGATCCAGTACGAGTTGAGCGCCGGGACGACCGGGCCGACCGAGTCGTACAGCCAGATGTTGGCGACGCCCAGGCCGACGACCGCGGCGAGGGACACGAACGCGCCCAGGAAGCGGGCCTGGAAGCGCCACAGCACGATCAGGAACGCGGTCACCGCCGCGAACGTGATGGCGGTGAGGAACTCGTACATGTTGCCCCACGGCCAGCGCTCGCCCGCCAGGCCCCGGGTCACGATCACGCCGAGGTGCGCGGCCCAGCCGAGCACGTTCAGGACGACCGCCAGCCGCGCCCAGTCCACGGCGCGCCCCCCGGCCTCGGCGTCCTCGCCGGCGGCGGCTCCGGAGGTCTCCGCCTTCTCGGCGCCCGCCGCGCCCACCAGGACCTTGGCCTCGGCCTTCCGCCCGGCCCCGGCGGCGCGCGAGGCGGCACCGCGGCGCGAGAAGCCCAGGTCGGCGGCGTAGGAGACCATGGCGACGATGTACAACACCACGGTCGTCAGCATGAGCTTGTCGCTCAGGTTCGCGAGGTCGGCACTCCCCACCCTCGTCACTCCTTAGTTTCGGTCGCCGACGCGGGATCCGAGTCGCCTTCGGGCTCGTCGGTCTCGTCGGGCTTGTTCGGACCGCGCAGCGCGGACACGATGTCCTCGAACTCAGGGGTCGGGTTCCCGAGCGTGAGCCCGCCGACCTCGACCACGGTACGCCCGCCGTCCCCGGCCCTCGCACGGACCCACACCCTGCGGCGCCGCACCATGAACGAGGCCGCCACTCCGACGACCGCGAGGATGGCCGCCACCAGCGCGGGCATCCGCCCGGGGTCGTGGTTCACCGACAGGGCCGTCCACTCGCGCATCCCGTCGAAGGTGACGGACCCGGCGTTGCCCGGCAGCGTGAACGTCTCCCCCGGCTCCAGCAGCTTCTGGCCGTCCTTGACCGGCTGCAGCGTCTTGCCGATGCCCTCCAGCCGGTAGACCGACTGCGGGGTGCCGGAGTCGAGCCCGATGTCGCCCTTGAACGAGGAGATCGTGACCATCGGCCGCAGCGGCGCCGGGAACCCCGACACGATCTGCTTCTGGTCCTCGGAGGGGACGGCGGTCGGCCACAGGATGGCGTAGAACGCCAGCTGCTCGGGCTCGGCGTCGGGCGCCTTGATGACGCCCTCGGAGGTGTAGTTGCGCTGCTCCATCGGCAGGAACGGCACCGAGTCCTGGAAGGCGACGTTCCCCTTGGCGTCGCGGACCGTGAACACCGGCGCGTACCCGTGGTTGATCAGGTAGATCTTGGCCCCGCCGACGGAGAGCGGATGGTTGACGCGCAGGTTGTAGGGCTGCTCGCGCGACGCCGGCGACTCCCGGAAGCGCATCTTCGCCTGGTAGTCGGTGGCCTGGCCGCGCTTGGGGCCGCCGGTGGCGTACTCGGCGGTGAAGTCGTCCAGCGACAGCGAGAACGGCGGGAGGCGGTCGCTGTCGAACCGGCTCCCGGGCTCGAACTGGTCGTACTGGGCCAGGGCGTTGGCGAACGACTTGCCCTCGGTGACGACGACGTTGCCGCGGTACCCGAAGATGTTGCCCATGCCCAGGGCGAACAGCAGCGCCAGCAGGGCGAGGTGGAAGACCAGGTTGCCGGTCTCGCCGAGGTAGCCCTTCTCGGACGCGACCGAGCCGTCGCCGACGTCCACGCGGAAACGCCGCCTGCGCAGCACCTTGCGGGCCTCGGCGAGCACCTCCTCGGGGGCGGCGCCGGTCTCGTACGACTCCGACTGCGGCAGCCGCGACAGGTTGCGCGGCGCGGCCGGGGGACGGGCCCGCATCGCCTTGTAGTGCTGGAAGGCGCGCGGGATCACGCAGCCCGCCAGCGACACGAACAGCAGGATGTAGATGGCCGCGAACCAGGGCGCGGCGAACACGTCGAACAGCGACAGCCGGTCGAACCACGGCGCCAGCGTCGCGTGCTTCTCGAAGTACTCGGCGACCTTCTCGGGGGCCTGCCCGCGCTGCGGCAGGATCGAGCCGGGCACCGCACCGAGCGCCACCAGGAACAGCAGGATCAGCGCCGTCCGCATGGTGGTGAGCTGCCGCCAGCCCCAGCGCGCCCAGCCGATCGGGCCGAGCCCCTTGGGCCGCGGCGCCTCCCGGGGCGGCCGCCGCTCGGCCGGCCCCTCGGTGGCCGCCTCGGCGGCGTCCGTCTCGGCCGCGGTGTCCGCGGCCGGGTCCGTCGTCTTCGCCATTCTCAAATCACCGTCTCGAAGCCGCCGATCCACGACTTCAGCTCGATCGTCAGGTCGCCCCACAACCCGGTCACCAGCAGCAGGCCGATGGCGACGAGCATCCCCCCGCCGATCCGCATGACCAGCCCGTAGTGCCGCTTCACCGCGCCGAAGGCCCCCAGCGCCCGCCGGTAGGCCAGTGCCGTCAGGACGAACGGCAGGCCCAGGCCCGCGCAGTACGCCAGCGACAATAGTGCGCCGCGTCCCGCGCTCGCCTCGCTGAACGACAGCGCCTGCACCGCCGCCAGCGTCGGGCCGATGCACGGCGTCCAGCCGAGCCCGAACAGCACGCCCAGCAGCGGCGCCCCGGCCAGCCCCGCGGCGGGCAGCCGCCCCGACTTCAGCGTGCGCTGCAGCCCGGGGACGAACCCCATGAACGCCAGCCCGAACACGATGGTGGCCACGCCCAGCACCCGGGTGATCGGGTCCTGGTACTCCAGCAGCCAGCGGCCCAGCCCGCCGAACGCGGCCCCGGCCGTCACGAACACCACCGTGAACCCGGCGATGAACAGCCCCGCCCCGGCCATCAGCCGGCCGCGCCGCTGCTCGGCCAGGTCCGCCCCGGACATCCCCGTCACGTACGACAGGTAGCCGGGCACCAGCGGCAGCACGCACGGCGACACGAACGACACCAGCCCGGCCAGCACCGCCAGCGGCGCGGCCAGCAGCAGCGACCCGTTCGCCACGGTCTCCGCGGGGTTCATGGCCTCGCCCGCGCTCGACGGCTCGCGCGGCTCACTGTTCGGCGAGGAGTTTGGTGACGAGCGGGTTCAGCCTGGAGTAGGTGGTGGCGCCGATGATCCGGGCGGCCACCCGGCCCTGGCGGTCGAGCACCAGGGTGGTCGGGATCGCGTTCGGCGGCACCTCGCGGAACGCGAGCGTGATCTGGCCGTCGGCGTCGAACAGGCTCGGGTAGCCCACCTTGAACTTGCGCTCGAACGCCTGCGCGTTGGCCTTGCCGTCCTTGAACGCCACCCCGAGGAACTCGACGCCCTTGCCCTTGTGCTCGGCGTGCACCTCCTCCAGCGAGGGCGCCTCACCGCGGCACGGGGCGCACCAGGACGCCCAGAAGTTCACGACCGTGACCTTGCCCTTGAAGTCGGTGAGCGCGACCTTCTCGTCGTCGAGCGTGGTCCCCGAGGCCCGCGGCGGCGCCTTGCGGTCGGCCGCCTTGATCTCCTGGACGGCTCCGTCGCCCGCGATGAAACGGTTGTCGCTGCCGCCCGGACCGCTCTGCGAGGCGCTGGTGCCCGCGCAGCCGGCCAGCAGCGCGCACGCCGCCGCGGCAGCGGCGACGGCGCGCACCGGGGACACTCGGGGGCTCAACGGACCCTCCTACTACAAGACGTAGTACTCAATCTAGCGGCAGTGTCAGGCACCCGCGACACTGGGGCCCTTGGCGATGCCCGCCGCGGGCTCGCAGTAGGCCACCTCGACCAGCCGGGTGCCCTCGAAGGCCAGGCTCGTGACGCTGGCCAGCCCGCACTCGCGCTTGATCGGATGGTGCCAGAGCCTGCGGTGCTCGGCGTGCAGCCGTAGGATCCAGATCGGCAGCTGGTGGCTGACGCACACCGCCTCGTGCCCGCGCGCCGCCTCCCGGGCGCGGACCACCGCGCCCCGCATCCGCTTGACGATCTCCTTGTACGGCTCGCCCCACGACGGCCGGAAAGGGTTGAGCAGGTACCGCCAATGCTCGGGACGGCGCAGCGAGCCCTTCCCCACGCCGAAGGTCATGCCCTCGAAGTGGTTGTCGGCCTCCAGCAGGCCGTCGTCCACCGTCACCGGCAGGTCGAACGCCTCGGCCATCGGCGCGGCCGTCTCCACGGCCCGCTGCATCGGTGAGGAGTACAGCGCGGTCACGTCCCGTTCGCTGAACCACCGGGCCGCCGCCTTGGCCATGAGGACCCCGTCCTCGCTCAGGCGGTAGCCCGGCAGGCGCCCGTACAGGATGCCCTCGGGATTGTGCACCTCACCGTGCCGCAGCAGGTGAACGATCGTCTTGTCAGTCATCGCGTCGCCAGGTTACCCGCGTGCCCGCCCGTTACCGGCCACAGGCTCGTCCTGTCTCGTCCTGTCTCGTCCCAAGGGCCTTCCGGTCAGGTCGCCCACTCCAGCCGCTCCAGGAAGCCCCGCTCGTCGCGGGCGTATTCGTCGAAGGCCCGGCGTACCTCGGCGAGGTCGTCCACATGGGTGCGATAGAGGAGGTTCCGCGGGCTGTCCTTGTACTCCAGCTCGTACCCGGTTCCGCCGCCCGGCCGCGTCTCGGGCGAGACCTGGATGAAGTGGCGGCCGAACAGGACGAGGACGGCGAAGGGGTTCTCCGCGGGGCTCAGACGTCCCAGGACGTCCTGGACGAGCCCGCGGTCGGGATCGGCGACGACCATGCCGTCACCGGTGTGGAGCCGGGTCTCGGGATGGGCGGTCCGGGGCTCCAGGTTGTGGACGAGCCCGCGCCCGGGGTCGTAGCAGACCAGGCCGTGGGCCCTGGCGAGGGCGTACACCTGGGTGGAGATCTCGTCGGCCTGCTCCGGGGCCGTCCGGACGACCGCGTACCGCGGCCCGCCGTCGTCCAGGTCCGTGTCAGGGAAGGCCTTGGCGAACTCCTGGACGAACGCGGCCACCGCAGGGTGCGGCGGGATGCCCGTGCGGGCGTCGGGCGCGACCGTACGGGCCGCCCGATCCGCCGTGATCTGTCCAGGTTCATGCCAGATGACCAGCTCGAACGACATGCTAGGCATCCGTCCAGGATTCCAGACGTTCAGCGGCGTGGAGGGGTCAATGCGGGACGAGGGTCTGCGGGGTGGCGGTCAGGGCGATGAGGTCGGCGGGGACGGCGGCGCGGAGGGCGTCGGTGGCGGCGCGGATGCCGGGGCGGCGGGCGGCCTCCCCGCGCCAGACGGCGTAGACGCGGCGGCTGAGCGGCGAGCTCAGCCGGACCACGTGGACCTCGGACGGGACGTCGCAGCGGCCCATCCGGGGCAGGATCACGTTGCCGAGCCCGGCGGCGACCAGGGCGAGCTGGGTGGCGAACTCGTAGGCCATGTGGTCGATCTTCGGTTCGGCGTCGATCGAGCGGAGGGTGCGCAGCAGCCAGTCGCAGCAGATGCTGTCGGGCGAGGAGCTGATCCAGGGGTCGCCGGCCAGCTCCTTGAGGTCGACCTCGTCGCGCCCGGCCAGCGGATGGCCGGGCGGGAGGGCGACATCGGCGACGTCGTCGCAGATCAGGCCCTTGCAGAGGCCGTCGGGCAGGGGGAGCGGCTCGTTGTTCCAGTCCTGGACGACGGCCATGTCCAGATCGCCCCGGGCGACCAGCGGCATGCTCTGCAGCGGGTCCTCCTCGCGCAGCAGCACCTGGAGGCCGGGGTGGTCGGTGCGCAGCCGGGCGAGGGCGGCGGGGACGAGGCCGCGGATGGCGGTGGGGAAGGCCGCGAGGGTGAGGCGCCCGACGACGGCGCCGCGGTGCGCCTCCAGGTCGGCCTGGGCCTGCTCGACCAGGGACAGGATGCGTGCGGCGTGCTCGACCAGCAGCACGGCGGCGTCGGTGAGGCGCACGCCGCGGCCGTTGCGCTCCAGGAGCTTCTGCCCGGTCTCCCGCTCCAGCTTGGCCAGCTGCTGGGAGACGGCCGAGGTGGTCACGTGGAGGACGTCGGCGGCGGCGCTCACCGAGCCGTAGGTCGCGACGGCGTGCAGCGCCCGCAGCCGTTCGAGATCAAGCATGTAGTAACTCTAAAGCGTCCCCTCAAGGAGTTCTAGATTGTCCTAAATCCTGCCGGGCGCCAGCATGGGCGCATGGAGGGCATCTTCGTTCCGCTGGTCACGCCGTACACCGCCTCGGGAGAGGTGGACGCCGCGGCGCTGGAGAAGGTCGCGCGGCGCTGCCTGGAGGGCGGTGCGGCGGGCCTGGTCGCGCTGGGCACCACCGGCGAGGCCGCGCTGCTGGACGGGGCGGAGCGGCGCACCGTCCTGGAGGTCTGCCGCGCCGTCTCCATCGAGCACGGCACGCCGCTGGTCGCGGGCGCCGGGGCGATGGGCACCGCGGACACGATCGCGCAGGCCCGCGAGCGCGCCCCGCTGGCGGACGCGCTGCTGGTGGTGGTGCCCTACTACGTGCGGCCCTCGGACGAGGGCGTCCTCGACCACTTCGCCGCCGTGTGCGCGGCGGTGGACGTGCCCGTCCTGGCGTACGACGTCCCGTACCGGACGGGCAAGCGCCTCACGGCGGAGACGGCGCTGCGGCTGCTGTCCCTGGATCGGGTCGCCGGGATGAAGCTCTGCCCGGGGGCGATCGACCAGGACACGCTCGCCCTGCTGGCCGCCCGTACGGGCAAGGCCGTGCTGTGCGGGGACGACGCCTACGTCCACCCGATGCTGCATCTGGGCGCGGCAGGGGCGATCGCCGCCTCGGCCTGCCTCGCCCCGGAGGCGTTCGCGGGCATGGCCGAGGCGGTACGCACGGGCGACACAGCGCGCGCGCTGGCGCTGCACAACGCCCTCCTGCCGATGGTGGACGCCCTCTTCAGCGAGCCGTCGCCGGCCGTCCTGAAGGCGGCCCTCGCGGAGGTGGGGCTGATCGGTGACCCGTCCGTGCGGGCGCCGCTGCACCCGCCGCGGCCCGAGCCGGTCACCCGCGCGCTCTCGGCGCTACACGCGACCCGCGCGCTCGTCTAGGACGCCGGGTAGGACGCCTGGGCGGCGGCGCGGGCGGCGTGCGGGAGCGCGTCGGTGATGCGCTCCAGGGCCCGCTCGTCGTGGGCGGCGGACAGGAACCAGACCTCGTACGCCGACGGCGGCAGGTAGACGCCGCGTTCCAGGGCGGCGTGGAAGAAGGCCGCGTAGGCCTTGCCGTCCTGGCGCTGGGCTGCGGCGAAGTCGCCGACCGGCTCGTCGGTGAAGAAGATCGAGAACAGGTTGCCCGCGGTCTGCAGCCGGTGCGGCACGCCCTCCTTCTCCAGGGCCTCGGACGCGGCGGCGGCGACGAGCGCGGCCGACCGGTCGATCGCCTCGTACACCTCGGCGGTGGCGTTGCGGAGCGTGGCGAGCCCGGCGGCGGTGGCCAGCGGGTTCCCCGACAGCGTGCCCGCCTGGTAGACGGGCCCGGCGGGGGCCAGCCGGTCCATGATCTCGGCCCGGCCGCCGAACGCGGCCGCGGGCAGCCCGCCGCCCATCACCTTGCCGAAGGTCATCAGGTCGCCGGGCACGCCCTCGATCCCGTACCAGCCGGAGGCGGAGGCGCGGAACCCGGTGAGGACCTCGTCGATCACCAGCAGCGCGCCGTTGCGCTCGCACAGCGACTTCAGCAGCCGGTTGAAGTCGGGCAGCGGCGGCACCACGCCCATGTTGCACGGCACCGCCTCGGTGATCACGCACGCGATCTCGTGGCCGAACTCGCCGAAGGCGGCCTCGACCGCGCCGACGTCGTTGTAGGGCAGCACGACGGTGTCGGCGGTGGTCGCGCCGGTCACGCCGGGGGTGTCGGGCAGCGCGAGGGTGGCCACCCCGGAGCCGGCGGCGGCCAGCAGCGAGTCGACGTGGCCGTGGTAGCAGCCGGCGAACTTCACGACCTTGGAGCGTCCCGTGAAGCCGCGGGCCAGCCGGATCGCCGACATCGTCGCCTCGGTGCCGGAGTTGACCAGCCGCACCTTCTCGACCGGGGCGCGGGCGGTGATCTCCTCGGCCAGCTCGACCTCGCGGGGCGTGGGCGCGCCGTAGGAGGTGCCGAAGGCGGCGGCGTCCTGGACGGCCTCGACGACGGCGGGGTGGGCGTGCCCGAGGATCATCGGCCCCCAGGAGCAGATCAGGTCCACGTACTCGTTGCCGTCGGCGTCGGTGAGGTACGGCCCGTGCCCGGCGGTGACGAAGCGCGGGGTGCCGCCGACCGCGCGGAAGGCCCGCACGGGCGAGTTCACCCCGCCCGGAACCACCCGATTCGCCCTGTTGAACAACTGTTGGGAGACTTCAAATTCGGTCACGTGCCCAGTCTGACAGTTGCAGTTCGGCATCTGCTCTTGACCACGGCGCTAAGCGGCCGATATTCCACCAAGTACACAAAAACCCGCGGCGCCACATGGGCGTCGACACGCACCGGCGCCGGCCGTACTCGGAGGGATGGCTCGCACGTGGTTGACGGCTGGACGGTCCCGGGCTTCACCCACGTCCAGGAGCTGGGCGGCGGCATCTGCGGCCGGGTGATGCTCGCCCTCGACGATCTCACCCAGACCAAGGTCGCCATCAAGTACCTCGACTCGCGCCTGGACGGCGACGAGGCTTTCCTGTCGCGGTTCCGCGCCGTGGCGCGCAGCCTGTCGCAGCTCGAGGACCCCAACGTGGTGGACTTCTACGAATTCGTGGAGTCGCCGCAGGGCACCGCGATCGTGATGGAGCGCGTCGACGGCTTCGGCCTGCGGCGCATGATCGCCACCCAGGGCCCCACCGGGCCGCTGGCGGCCCTGGCGCTCTTCAGCGGCACCCTGCTCGGGCTCGCCGCCGCCCATGCCAAGGACGTGGTGCACGGCACGCTGCGCCCCGCCGAGATCCTCGTGGACGACGACGGCAACTGCCGGCTGACGGACTTCGGGATGGCGCGGGCGGGCACCGAGGCGCAGACCAACCCCGGATACGCGGCGCCCGAGCTGTGGGGCGGCGCCCCGGCCGGGCCCCCGGCGGACCTGTACGCCGCCACCGCGATCTTCTTCGAGTGCCTGACCGGGCATCCGCCGTACGGCGGGCGCAGCCAGTCGGCGATCTCCAAGGCGCACCGCGAGGGGCCGATCCCGGTGGAGGCCGTGCCCGGCCCGCTGCGCGCACTGATCGAGCAGGGGCTGGCCAAGGATCCGGAGCGGCGGCCCGCCTCGGCGGCCGACTTCCTCGGCGCGGTCGAGGACGCCGCCGTCGACGCCTACGGCCCGGCCTGGCTCGCCCAGGGCCGCAGCCGCCTGATCGAGCTGGCGGAGGCGACCGCGCGGCAGCCCGAGCCGGCACCCGCCAAGGCGCCCAAGGTCCCCAAGGCGCCCAAACCGGGGAAGGCCGCCAAGTCGCACAAGGCGGCGCACGCGGCGCCCGCCGCGCCGCTCGCAGCCGACGCACCCCCGGCCCCGGCCCCAGGCCCGGCTCCGGCTCCTGCGCAGCCTGCCGCCGCCGCGGCGCCGCCCGCGGCCCCGGCCCCGTCCCCCGCTCCCGGCCCAGGCTCGGGCTCGGGCTCGGTGCCGGGCGGGGAGGGCCGCGGCGGCGGAAAACGCGGCCGGTCGCTGGTCATCGCCGCCGCCCTGGCCGTCCTGGTGATCGCCGGGAGCACGGTCGGCGCCGCGGTGCTGCTCGGCGGCAAGGACGACCCCGCCCCGGTCGACCCGACCGGCAGCGCGTCCCAGCCCGCCGTGGAGCCGCCCACGCCGGCCAACCCGGCCGCCGGCGCCCTCGCCACCCGGATCGAGCAGGCGACCGCGCAGGCGCCGGGCGCCTCGTTCTCCTACCGGCGCACCGGCTGCTGCGGCGCCGCCGCACTCGCCAAGGGGACGTTCGGCCTGGTCCCCAACGGTTCGCCGTCGTACGCCATGTCGGTCTCCGGCAGCGGCGAGACCCGCCGCTCCGCCCGCGCCATCCTGGTGGGCGACGTCGCGTACGTGATGGCGGGCAAGGCGTGGCGCTCGGCACCGGCCGACGGGCAGGGCGCCGGGTACCCGTCGCTGGTCGCGCAGGCCCGCTGGGGCAGCTCGGTCGTCAACATCACGGCCCTGCTCCAGGCGAGCACGTCGTTCAAGAAGGTGGACCAGGTCTACCAGGGCACCGCACCGCTGGACCGGCTGAGCCGGATCCAGACGGTCGGGTCGATGTACGGCCGGCTCGCCGGCGCGACGGGCGCGCAGCACGTCGCGTTCGCGCTCCGGCTGGACCGTGCGGGACGCCCCGCGCACCTGTGGTTCCGGGCCCAGGGCACGGACAAGGCGCGCACGCAGGTCGTCCAGGCCACCTACACGGGGTGGGGTCGCCGGGCCGCCATCGCCGCGCCCAGCACCCCGCGCTGACCGCCGAACCGCGTAGCGCCCGTCCCTCGTCCGGGACGGGCGTTATCCGGCGGCCTCACAGCTGTCGGAGAGGACTTCCAGGAGCCGCAGCGGGTCGGGGAGCGGGTCGCCCTGCGGCGGGCGGATCCAGGCCACCTCACGGCCGTACGGGAGCACCGAGGGCGGCGCCACGACGTAGCTGTCGCGGCAGTGCCACCGCATCCCGGGGGTCTCGGCGATCGACTCGGGCGAGGTGTCCAGATGGCACGACCACCACTCGTCCTCGTCGACCGGCGCGCCGCGGGTCGCCACGAAGAACAGGTACCGCTCGCCGCCCACGGACGCGACCGGCCCCACCGGCAGGCCCTCCCCCTCGATCCGGGCCAGCGCGAGCTCGCCCGCGGCGGCCGGGACGTCGAAGACGTCGAAGACCCGCCCCGTCGGCAGGATGATGTTGGCGTCCGGGCGCTTGCCCCACCAGCGGGCCAGCTGGTCGGGGTCGATGCTGGCGTGCAGCGCCCACGCGCCCGACACCGGGTGCGCGCCGGGGTCGGGACAGCCCACCCGGTCGCACGAGCACGCCCGGTCGCCGCCGGACGGATGGGCGCCGGGGGTGCAGGGCCAGCCCAGGGCCGCGTACGCCCGGGCCGCGGACGCCATCCGGTCCCGGGCCGCCTTCTGCCGTTTACCCGAGACCGCCAGCATCGTCGTCCCCCTCTGCGTGGAGGCCAGGCGCGGGGCGCGAACTCGTAGGCAGGCGCCGCGACCGTGGCCGAGAGCAGTTCCCTTGGTAACGATGATGCCCGTGCGCCGTGTGGCGGCACACGGCGACCCCCGGGAAACGGCTCTAACTGACTAGCCGGAAGTGATTACCGGTAAACGATCACCCCGCCCCTCCTGGCGGGGGACCGCGTCAGCGCGGGAGGGTGCGGGCCACGTCGGCGGCCCAGTAGGTCAGGATGATGTCCGCGCCCGCCCGGCGGATCGCGGTGAGCGACTCCATGATCGTGCGCTCCCGGTCCACCCAGCCGTTGGCCGCCGCCGCCTCGATCATCGCGTACTCGCCGCTGACCTGGTACGCCGCCACCGGCACCTGCACGCTGTCGCGCACCCGCCGGACGATGTCGAGGTACGGCCCGGCGGGCTTGACCATCACCATGTCGGCGCCCTCGTCCAGGTCCATCCGGACCTCCAGCAGCGCCTCCTCGGCGTTGGCCGGGTCCTGCTGGTGCGAGGCGCGGTCGCCGAACTGGGGCGCGCACTCGGCCGCGTCGCGGAACGGGCCGTAGTACGCGGACGAGTACTTCGCCGAGTACGCCAGGATCGCCACGTCGTGGTGGCCGGCCCCGTCCAGCGCGGTGCGGATCGCGCCGACCTGGCCGTCCATCATCCCGCTGGGCGCCACCACGGCCGCCCCGGCCGACGCCTGCGCCACCGCGATCGCCGCGTACCGCTCCAGCGTCGCGTCGTTGTCGATCTCACCGGTGGAGGTGAGGATCCCGCAGTGCCCGTGGTCGGTGAACTCGTCCAGGCACAGGTCCGTCATCACGACCGCGTCGTCGCCCAGATCCGAGGACAGGTCGCGCAGCGCGGTCTGCACCACCCCGGCCGGGTCGTCGGCGCCCGAGCCCACGCCGTCCTTGACCGCGGGCACGCCGAACAGGATCAGCCCGCCCACGCCCGCGTCGACCGCCTCCTGCGCGGCCTTGCGCAGGCTCTCCCGGGTGTGCTGGTAGACGCCCGGCATGGACGGGATCGGCTGCGGCTCGCCGATGCCCTCCTTGACGAACATCGGCAGCACCAGATCGGCCGGGCTCAGCCGGGTCTGCGCGACCATCCGGCGCAGCGCGGGCGTGCGCCGCAGCCGCCGGGGCCGCGCCACGGGAAACCGAGCAGTCATGATCCTTCTCTCCGGGTACCGGTCGGGGCGCCGGCGGCTCACCTGCGGCGGCGGGCGCCCCGGCGCATCTGGCTGGGCTTGCGCAGCGGGTCGCCGGCCTCGACCTGGGCCGTCCTCCGCCGCGCACCGTACTCCGCCAGCGCCTCGGCGAGCGCCGACACCGACGGCTTGTCCGACATGACGTCCACGCGCAGCCCGTACTCCTCGGCCGTCTTGGCGGTCTGCGGGCCGATGCAGGCGATCACCGTCACGTTGTGCGGCTTGCCGGCGATCCCGATCAGGTTCTTGACCGTCGAGGACGAGGTGAACAGCACCGCGTCGAACCCGCCGCCCTTGATCGCCTCGCGGATCGGGGCGGGCGGCGGCGCGGCCCGGACCGTGCGGTACGCGGTGACGTCCTCGCACTCCCAGCCCAGCTCGGTCAGCCCGGCGATCAGCGTGTCGGTGGCGATGTCGGCGCGCGGCAGCAGCACCCGGTTGATCGGGTCGAGGTCCTCGTCGTAGGGCGGCCAGACCTCCACCAGGCCCTCGCTGGACTGCTGCCCGGACGGCACCAGGTCCGGCTGCACGCCGAACTCCACCAGCGCCCTCGACGTCTGCTCGCCCACGGCGGCGACCTTGAGCCCGGCGAACGCGCGGGCGTCCAGGCCGTAGTCGGAGAACTTCTCCCGGATCGCCTTCACCGCGTTGGTGGAGGTGAACACCACCCACTCGTACCGGCCGGTGACCAGGCCCTTGACGGCGCGCTCCATCTGCTGCGGGGTGCGCGGCGGCTCGACCGAGATGGTCGGCACCTCGTCCGGCACCGCCCCGTACTCGCGCAGCTGCTCCGACAGCGACGCCGCCTGCTCCTTGGTGCGCGGCACCAGCACCCGCCAGCCGAACAGCGGCTTGGTCTCGAACCACGACAGCCGGTCGCGCCAGCCCACCACGTCCCCGACGATGATCATCGCCGGGGCCTCCATGCCCTTGGTGTCGGCGGCCAGCCGGTGCAGCGTGGAGACCACGGTCTCCTGCTCGGTGGTGGTGCCCATGGTGGTCATCGCGGCCGGGGTGGTGTCGGGACGGCCCACCGCCATCAGGCCCTTGGCCACCTCCGCCACGCTGTTCTCCGCGCCCAGGATCACCAGCGTCGCCTCGGGCGAGGAGAAGCGGTCCCAGGCCACCCCGCCCGCACCGGCGTCGATGATCCGGACCTCGCGGTGCTTGGCGTCGGTCAGCGGGATGCCCGCGTACCCGGGCACGCCGGTCACCGCGGACACGCCCGGCACGACCTCGAACGGGATCCCGGCCTTCTCCAGCGCCCCGCCCTCGGCGGCCAGGCCGCAGGCCAGCCCCGGGTCGCCGTGGAACAGCCGGACGACGTTCTTGCCCGCCTTGGCGGCCCTGGCGGTCAGCTTGCCCGGGTCGGCCTCGGCCGTGTCGAGGATCTCCGCGTCAGGACGGCAGTGGGAGAGGAACTCGTCGTGGCAGAGCGCGCGGTGGACGACGACGGCGTCGGCGCGGCCCAGCGCCTCGGCGGCGCGCAGCGTCAGCAGGCCGGGGTCGCCCGGGCCCATGCCGACGAGCGCGACCGTGCCGTACCCGGCCCGGGCCCCGCTCCTGGCGGTGGTCCCCGTCTCGGGGGCGGCGGCGTCCTGCGGGTCGGTCGTGGCGGTCGGGTCGGTCGTCGCGGTCGTCGTGGTCGTCTTCGTCCCGGTCTCGCCGCGCCGCTTGGCGGGGCTCGCCGGACTCTGCTTCGCGGGGCTCAATCGCGCTCCCCCATCAACTGGTCGGCCCCCCGGTCGAGCAGTTCGGCCGCGAGCTCGCGTCCGATCCGCTCGGCCTGATCGGGGTGGCCGCTTGCGGACAGCCGAATCTGGCGGCTCCCGTCGTGGGCGACGACGGCCGCGGTCAGACGCAGCTCTTGTTCTCCTTCGGCAGCGTATGCTCCCACGGGCGCGGAGCAACCCGCCTCCAGCACCGCCAGCACCGTGCGCTCGGCGGTGACGGCCGCGCGGGTGGCAGGGTCGTCGACCGTTCCAAGCAGCTCCCGCAGCTCCGAGCGGTCCGCCCGGCACTCCAGCGCCAGCGCGCCCTGCCCGGGCGCGGGCAGCATCTGGTCGGGCTCGAAGATCTCGGCGATCTCCTCCTCCCGCCCGATCCGGCGCAGCCCCGCGTACGCCAGCACCACCGCGTCCAGATCACCCTCGGTGATCTTGCGCAGCCGGGTGTCGGCGTTCCCGCGGATCGGCACCACGTCCAGGTCGGGGCGCATCGCCCTCAGCTGCGCCACCCGCCGCGGCGAGCCGGTGCCCACCCGGGCGCCGCGCGGCAGATCGGCCAGCTTGAACGGGCCGCACAGCGCGTCCCGGGGGTCGTCGCGGCGCGGCGTCGCGGCCAGCACGATCCCCTCGGGGTCCGCGGTCGGCAGGTCCTTCAGCGAGTGCACGGCGAAGTCGACCTCGCCGGCCAGCAGCCGGTCGCGCAGCTCGTTGACGAAGACGCCGGTGCCGCCGATCTGGGCGAGCAGGGCCCTGGAGACATCACCCTCGGTGGTTACCCCGACCAGCTCCACGGCATGCCCTGTACGCTGCGTCAACGCGTCCGCGACCAGCCCCGACTGGGTCGTCGCCATCAGGCTCTTGCGCGTTCCGAGTCTCAGCGCGGTCACTGTCCCGCCCCCTTGCGCTCCCCGGCCCCGCCATCGCCCGCGATGTCGCCCGTGATGTCGCCCGTGATGTCGCTCGTGATGTCGCCGGCCATGTCGGCGCGCGCGACGGCCTCCGGGACCTTCGGATCGAGGTCGAAGAGCTCGCGCAGCGCGTCGGCGTAGGCGTCACCGCCCGGCGCCGAGGCCAGCTCCTTGACCCGTACGGTCGGCGCGTGCAGCAGCTTGTCCACCACGCGCCGGACGGTCTGGGTGATCTCCCGGCGGGCGCGGTCGTCCAGCTCGGGCAGCCGCCCGGTCAGCCGGGCCAGCTCCGCGTCCACCACCTCGGCGGCCTTGCTGCGCAGCGCCACCACGGTCGGCGCGACCGCCGCGGCACGGGCCGCGCCGAGGAACACCGCCACCTCGTCGCGCACGATCCGGCGGACCGCCTCGACCGCCTCAGGACCGATCGCCTCGGCGGCCTCCTGCGCGGTGCGCAGGTCGTCCAGCCCGGCCAGCTCGGCGCCGTCCAGGGCGCGCACGCCCGGGTCGATGTCGTGCGGCAGCGCCAGGTCGAGGAAGAACCGGCGGCGGCCGTCGGCGCCCACGCCCCGCTCGGCCAGCCGGTCGGCGGTGAGCACCAGCCCGGCCGCGCCGGTGCACGACACCACCAGGTCGGCGGCGGCCAGCTCGCCGTCCAGCGCGGCCAGCTCGACCGCGCGGGCCGGCACGGGCGCCGACTCGGCCAGCCGCACCGCGCGGTCGTAGGTGCGGTTGGCCACCACGATCTCGCGGACGCCGGCGCGGCCCAGCGTCGCCACCGCCAGCCCGCTCATCGCCCCGGCGCCGACCACCAGCGCCCGGACCTCCTCCATCGGGCCCAGATGCGCGGCCGCGACCTCCAGGCCCACGCTGACCAGCGACGCGCCGGCCTTGTCGATCCCGGTCTCGTGGTGGGCCCGCTTCCCGACCCGCAGCGCCTGCTGCAGGACGTCGTACAGCTCCCGGCCGAGCGTGCCGCGCTCCTGCGCCAGCCGGAACGCCTGCCGCAGCTGCCCGAGGATCTGCCCCTCGCCGACGACCATGGACTCCAGCCCGCACGCCACCGAGAACGCGTGCTGCACCGCCCGGTCCTCGTAGTGGACGTACAGGTGCCGCGACAGGTCGTCCAGGGGGATCCCCGAATGCCGGGACAGCAGGTTCGAGATGGCGGAGACACCGCCGTGGAACTTGTCGACCACCGCGTACACCTCGACGCGGTTGCAGGTGGACACGATCGCCGCCTCGCCGACGTGCGCGCAGTCGTGCACCTCGTGCAGCAGCTTCACCAGGTCGTCCCCGGTGACCGCCGCGCGTTCCAGCATGGCCACCGGCGCGCTCCGATGGCTCAACCCGACCACCAACACGCTCATCGCGCGCAACACCGTCCAGACTCGCTCACGCCGCGCCCGCGCCCGCGGGCCCTGCCCTGTTCCCCGCCCGTCCCGGCCACGCTCATGCCTCTACCGCCTCTACGTACTGCGTCGTCCCAGGGGGTTCATCGGCGCCGGTCAGCGGCTCGTAGTCGCCGGGGCCGCCGGCCTTGCGCTGCTCGTGGAAGGCGAGGATCTGCAACTCGATCGACAAATCGACCTTACGCACGTCTACTCCGTCGGGCACCGAGAGCACCACCGGGGCGAAGTTGAGCACGCTCGTCACGCCCGCCGCGACCACCCGGTCGCACACGCCCTGGGCCGCGGCCGCGGGGGTGGCGATCACGGCGATGGACACGCCGCGCTCGGCGATGAGGTCCTCCAGCCGGTCGATGTTCTCCACCGTCATCCCGGAGATCTCCTGGCCGACGATGGACTCGTCGGCGTCCAGCAGGCCCGCCACGCGGAAGCCGCGGGAGGCGAAACCCCCGTAGCCGGCCAGTGCCCGGCCAAGGTTACCCACACCGATGATGGCGACCACCCAGTCCTGGGTGAGCCCCAGCTCGCGGGAGATCTGGTAGACGAGGTACTCGACCTCGTAGCCGACCCCGCGGGTCCCGTACGAGCCGAGGTGCGACAGATCCTTGCGCAGTTTCGCGGAGTTGACCCCGGCGGCGGCGGCGAGTTCCTCGGACGAGACGGTGGCGACCCCGCCGTCCTGCAGGCTGTGCAGGGCGCGCAGGTACACCGGCAGACGCGCGACCGTGGCTTCGGGGATGCCACGGTCGGTGCGGTCGCGGTTGCGGTTCTGTCGAGGTGTCACGGCCTGCTCTCGGGGACTCGACGCTGGGGACGGGGCCCGAGAACCCCTCACCCCGCTCTGGGGCCCCGACGGATTCGGCACGGCCCCACGGGGCTATCCCTCAGGTTAAGCCTTTGTGAATAGGCGCACAAAGTCGCCCCCCGCGCAAGGGGTCCGGCCGATTCTCGTCGCGAACCGCCACAACCCCTGCCACCAGCGGTTTCGCGGTGATCCCCGGAGGGGCCGCCCGGTGGGGCGGGGGTCCGCCGGTGTGACCGACAAGACATTCCGGGGTCACCGAATTACAGCCGTGTCACGCGGGCTTCCGCAATTCCGCTATGGCGCCGCGCAGCCGGTCCTCGTCCACCCGCCAGAAGTCGTGCTGGACGCCGTTGATCAGGGTGACCGGGATCTGCTCCCAGTAGCGCCGGGTGTCCTCCTCGGAGAGCGTGATGTCGCGCTCCTCCCAGGCGACGCCCAGATCGGCCGCGACCCGCTCGATCACCGCGCGGGCCTCCTCGCACAGGTGGCAGCCCGGCTTGCCGTACATCGTGATCAGGATGCCGTCCACGGGGGCGCTCACCGGATCGGCCGTTCGGGGGCGGCGGGCGCCGCGCGGTGCGGACCGGTGCCCGGGCCGCGCCCGGGCTTGGGGCCGGGGCCACCGGGGCCGGACGGCAGCGGCGGCAGCTTGGCCGCGCCCAGCTTCAACTCGATGACGTTGGTGGCCAGCACGTGCGTCCGGGACTCGGCGTTGAAGCGCCGCAGATGCGCCTGCCGCTGGTGGGCCGCGAACGCGGCCTCGTCCCGGAACAGCTGGTAGAAGATCCGCTGCGTGGGCGCGTTGACCACCTCGTGGCAGGCGAAGATCAGCGTCTCCGGCTCGGCGGTGCGGGCCGCCTGCACCAGTTCCCCGGCCTGCCGGTCGAACGCCTCCTCGCGGCCGTCCAGCAGCGTGTAGACGGTGATCTGGCCGCACGCGGCGGACAGGTCGGCCCCGCCGCCCGGCGCCCCCGGCACCCCGGGGACCGCCGCCTGCTCGGGGATCAGCGCGCGCAGGTCGTCGTTGGCGGTGGCCGAGGGGGACTGTTCGGCGAAACGCCCCGCGGGCTCCTCCCCCGGCGCCGGGTCGGGGAACCTCAGCTCCCCTCGCTTGCGGGCGCGCCGCTCGGAACGCGTCTCGGGCGGGGTCGGCGCGGCGGCGTACCCCTGCTGCTGGTGCGCGTACCCCTGGTCGGCGTAACCGGGATCGGCGTAGCCGGCCTCCTCGTAGCCGGTGGCGGGCTCGTCGTACTCGCCGTCGGCGTACGCCTCCTCGTCGTACACCGGGACGGTCCGCATCGCGCCGTACCAGACCAGGCCGGCGGCGCCTCCGAGGGCGATCACCGCGAGCGCGCCGGGCAGGAAGCCGCGGGTGCCGCCGACGACCAGCACCGCCGCCAGCGCGACCAGCGCGATCGGGATCAGCAGATCGGCGGCCGCGCGGTCCTGCTTGCTCGCCAGCAGCGCCGTCACCGCCAGGCACGCCACCAGCGCGATCACCGCGATCGCGTGCGCGCCGTCGATGAGCAGCAGCGGCAGCGCGTCGTAGGTCTGCCCCGGCTTGGGCAGCTTCTTGGTGAACGAGCCCTTCGTCGGATCGACCAGCAGGATGACCACCGCGATGATGCTGTAGGAGATCGCGAACAGCCACGCGCCGAAGCGCACCTGCACGTACCGGGCGATCAGCTCGATCATGCCCAGGGCCAGCCACACCGGCGCCAGCAGCGCCGCGCCCAGCTCCGTCATCCGGAACAGCGGGCCGTTGAAGCCGATGAGGAATCCCAGCGTCATCGCGATGAGCGCCAGCGACAGCCCGACCTGCGTCGCCGACCACGCGATCAGGTAGAGCTGCCGGTCCTTGTGGGCGCGCTGGACCAGCAACCCGGTGGCCACTAAAGCACCCAGGGTCGCCGGCAGCGCGAGAAGAGCGTCGACCATCGCGCCCCATGGTGCCCGATGCGGGACGCCTACGGGTAACCGCTCCCCGTCCCGCGGCGTTGTGAGGTGAAAGTCCGTCTCCGGTGACGGTCACAGGCCGGGAGTTCGCGCCGAAACCACCATTGCCTGCCACAGCCGCGAGTACCTACAGTGGCACTCCATGCCGGAGGTCGCGTAAGCCCCGAGGAGAACTGCATGAGCAGCCTGACCCTCGACGCCCGAGCGGCGACGTACTCCCGGCCGTTTCCGCAGTACCTCCGGCGCGGCGCCCGCCGCGGCGAGGCCGACGGCGCCGGGCCCTCCGAGGCGCTCAAGGAGCTCGTGCTGCGGGCCCGGGACGGCGACGCCGAGGCGTTCGGCGCCCTCTACGACCACTACGTCGACCTCGTCTACCGGTACGTCTACTACCGGGTGGGCAGCCACCCCCTCACCGAGGACCTCACCAGCGAGACGTTCCTGCGCGCGCTGCGGCGGATGCCGTCGTTCAGCTGGCAGGGCAAGGACTTCGGCGCCTGGCTCGTCACGATCGCCCGCAACCTGGTCGCCGACCACTTCAAGTCCGGCCGCTACCGCCTGGAGATCTGCACCGCCGAACTGCTGGAGCCCCCGGGCATGCCGCAGGACGGCCCTGAACGGGTCGTGCTCGACTCGATGACCAACCTGACGCTGCTGGAGGCCGTCCGGGACCTCGGCTCCGAGCAGCAGGAGTGCGTGGTCCTGCGCTTCCTGCACGGGCTGTCGGTGGCCGAGACCGCGCTGGTCATGGGGAAGAAGACCGGGGCGATCAAGGCGCTGCAGTACCGGGCGGTGCGCTCGCTGGCCCGGATGCTGCCCGCCGACCTGCCCGTCGCGTAACCGCGGCCTCACTGCGCGGGCAGGGCCGTACGGCGCGTCCGCGAAAGTTGCACGGCTTGTTGCGCACAGCCCGTAACCGCCGCGCCGCCCCCTCGTTTTGGGAGGCGAGACCGCATTCGCATGGGGGGCTGCCATGAGAACGAGGCGGATCAGGACCACCGCGAGCGTCAGCACGCTGGAACGACTCCGCGTGCACGGCGCCGGACCGGATCCCGACTTCCGCGCCGGGCTGCGTGAACGACTCGTGGCCGCGGCCGCGGACCGCGCCGCGCCCGACCGCGCCGCGTCCGACCACGGCACACCGGACCACGCCGCGTCCTGAAACCTGCCGGGACTTTGCGACACAGCGCTCGCAATTCAGGCCGGCGACAGGGCCCCGTCAAGCCCGTTGACTAGGCTCTGGGAGCATGCGGCGATTCTGGCAGCGCGCCAAGGACGAGAATTATGTGAACGCGGGCGAGGTGGCCGCCGCGGCGGCCGACGAGCCGAGGGCGCTGCCGGAGCCCGATCCGACGGCCGCGGCCTTCTTCGACGTGGACAACACGATGATGCGCGGCGCGTCCATCTACTACTTCGCGCGCGGCCTGGCGTCCCGCAAGCTGTTCACCATGCGCGACCTGGCGATGTTCGCCTGGGGGCAGGCGTCGTTCCGGCTGCGCGGCGCGGAGAACGCCGACCACATCCACAGCGCGCGCGAGACCGCCCTCGCCTTCGTGGCCGGCCAGAAGGTCGACGACCTGGTCCGGCTGAGCGAGGAGATCTACGACGAGGTGATGGCCGACCGGATCTGGCACGGCACCCGCTCGCTCGCGCTGGAGCACCTCGAATCGGGCCAGCAGGTGTGGCTGGTCACGGCCACGCCGATCGAGGTGGCCCGGACGATCGCCCGCCGCCTCGGCCTCACCGGCGCGCTGGGCACCGTCGCCGAGACCCGCGACGGCGTCTACACGGGCCGCCTGGTCGGCAACCTCCTGCACGGCCCGGCGAAGTCGGAGGCCGTCCGCGCGCTGGCGCAGCGCGAGGGCCTGGACCTGTCCCGGTGCTCGGCCTACAGCGACTCGGTGAACGACCTGCCGATGCTCACCGCCGTGGGCCACCCGCACGCCGTCAACCCCGACTCGGCCCTCCGCGACCACGCCAAGGAGAACGGCTGGCCCGTCCACGACTTCCGCACGGGCCGCAAGGTCACCATGGTCGCCCTTCCCGCCGCGGCCGGCGCCGGCGCCCTGGCCGGCGGCGTGGCGGCGGGCATAGCCCTCCGCAAGCACTACCGCACCTGACCCCGGGCTCCCTCCATCGCCCGGGTTTCGGGCGCCCTAGGGGTCAGCCCGAGTTGAGTGAGGACGGACTCTCCCGTTGGGCGCCCCGGTCGGAGGCGGTGTCGATGACCTCGTCCAGGACGTCCCTTGAGCGTTTCAGGTCGCCGATCATCCGGTCGATGCGGTCGCGTTCGGCGGCGAGGTCGGCGACCAGGCGCGGGGTGGCGATCTCGGAGGGGCCGCCGTCCGCGTCCCGCATGCAGGGCAGCAGTTGCGCGATCTTCTTGCTGCCGAGCCCGGCGGCGAAGAGCTCCTGGATGCGGATGACCCGGTCGACCGCGCCGTCGGGGTAGTCGCGGTGGCCGCCCCCGGTACGGTCGGCGGCCAGCAGCCCCTGCGTCTCGTAGTAGCGCAGAGAGCGTTCGCTCACTCCCGTGCGCCGGGCCAGTTCTCCGATGCGCATCCGCCGCTCCACTGATGTCGGGTCTCACCGTATCCCGACGGCGGCGCCGGTCACGGACCGAGGCTCTGGAGGAGCTTTTCGGTGTACGCGGCGAGGCGGGCGGCGTCGTCCGGGTCGAGGGTCTTCAGCGACGGGTCGACCCGCTTGCCCCGGTCGACGGCGTGCAGCGGCTCGGCCGGGGGACGGTCGATCCACTCGACGATCGGCCCTACCGCGTCCGCCACGGGACGGGCGAAGAACCTGGCGAGCAGCTTGAGCCCACTACGGACCGCCGGGTTCTCGTGGCCGTCCACCCCGCTGCGGGTGAACCCGGGGTGGTACAGGACGTACCGCGCCCGGCTCCCGGTATCGGCGAACGCGACACCGAGCAGGTCGTTGGCCCGGCCCGCCTGGAGTTGTGCGCGGACCTGGCCGTAGCGGCGCGTCAGCTGCGGGTCGTCCCAGTGGATCCGCCCGGCGGTGTTGCCGACGCCGGCCACGTTGATGATCACGGGGGCGGGGGCGGCGTCCAGCAGCGGGCGCAGCCGGTGGCCCAGCAGGTGGCGGCTCAGGTAGTAGAGGGCGAAGGTGCGTTCCAGCCCGTCCGGGGTCTCCCGGCGCTTGGGGTTCACCCGGTTGGCGAACAGCGCCAGCGCGTCGACCGCGTCGTGCCGCTCGGCGATGCCGGCGGCGACGCGTTCGACCTCGGCGATCGAGGACAGGTCGGCGCGGACGAAGTGCAGATCGGGACTGGACGCCCGTTCCAGCAGGGCCCGCCCCTTGGCCTCACTGCTGCCGATCACGGTGACGCGGTCGCCCCTGGCCAGCCGCTCCAGGGCGGTGGCGCGGCCCATCCCGTCCGTCCCGCCACTGATGATCACGGTTTTCGGCACGGTGCCTCCCTAGGCTTGACTCCACTGGTCCCGATCATGGGCGGCCAGGCCGGGAGGCTGAAAGAAGGCACTTCGATGTCCGGTACGCACACCGATGTTCCCTCCGTCGTCGCGCACGAGCTGCCGCGGCCGGTGCCGCTAGACGAGTTCGCCGCGTGCCCGGTCGGGGAGGTCTTCAGGCGGGTGGGCGACAGATGGAGCATGCTGCTGGTGATCCTGCTGGGCCGGCGCTCCTACCGCTACAACGAGCTGCATCGGGCGATCGAGGGGATCAGCCAGCGGATGCTGACCCGTACGCTGCGCGGTCTGGAGACCGACGGGCTCGTCCACCGGGAGGTCCACCCGACCGTGCCGCCCAGCGTGGAGTACAGCCTCACCCCGTTGGGCCGCACGCTTCTGGAGCCCCTCTCCGCACTGGCCGACTGGGCCGTCCTGCACGAACCGGAGATCGCCAAGGCCCGTGCCGAGCGGATCAGAGGGGGCGGGCCCAGTTCTGACCTTTGAGGTCCTTGCCGAAGCTGTGGTGGGGGGCCTGGTCCACCAGTTGGAAGCCGGCGACCTGGTAGATGCGGCGGGCCGCGGTCAGGACGTCGTTGGTCCAGAGGGTGATCTCGGCGTAGCCGGCGGTCCGGGCGAAGGCGAGGCATTGGTCGACCAGGCGGGCGCCCAGGCCGTGGCCTCGGGCGGACGGGTGGACGAGCAGCAGCCGCAGCCTGGCCGTGCGGTCGTCGTCGGCCACGCAGAAGACGCAGCCGGCGCGGCGCCCGTCGACCTCGGCGATCCAGGCGGTCTCGCGGGCGGGGTCGCCGGAGCCGGCGTGGTCGGCGACGATCCGGGCCACGAGGGCCTCGAACTCGTGGTTCCAGCCGAACTGCTCGGCGTAGATCTCGCCGTGGGCCTGCACCACCCAGCCCAGGTCTCCGGGTTCGCCCAGGCGCCGTACGGCGGAGTCGGTCATGATCACTCCCTCGACTGAAACGAGTGTTTCAGTCAGACTACGATAACACCATGGCCAGCGACGAGACCGCTCCTTCGGCACGGCGGAACGAGCTGCTGGAGGCCGCCTACCGGTACGTCCTGGCGCACGGCCTGGCCGATCTGTCGCTGCGCCCGCTGGCCGCGGCGATCGGGTCCAGCCCGCGGGTGCTGCTCTACCTGTTCGGCAGCAAGGACGGCCTGGTGCGGGCGCTGCTGGCCCGGGCGCGCAGCGAGGAACTGGAGCTGCTCGAGCAGATCGGCCGCGGGCCGTACGCCTTGGAGGAGGCGGCCGGGCTGCTCTGGGACTGGCTCTCGGATCCCCGGCGCCGGTCGCTGCTGCGGCTCTGGGTGGAGGGGTACGCCCGCTCGCTGATCGACCCTGACGGCCCGTGGGCCGGGTTCGCCGCCGCGACCGTCGACGACTGGCTGGCGGTGCTGGCCACGATGCAGGACCCCGCCGACCGCGACGGCGCCCGGGACCGGACGGCCGTCCTGGCGATCCTGCGGGGCGCGCTGCTGGACCTGCTGGCCACCGGCGACGAGGAGCGCGTCACCGCCGCGGTGCGCGCCCGGCTGCACGGGAACCAAGCGCTCGCTTGACTAGTGGCTCCCGGCACGCCAGCGTGGTCGTTGATCGACGCGGCGTACGGGAGAGGGCCGATGGGCTTGCTGGACGGGCTTCGGGTGCTGGATCTGACCATGTGGCGGCCCGGGCCGTACGCCACCCAGCTGCTCGCGCAGCAGGGCGCGGACGTGATCAAGGTGGAGCCGCCCGGCGGCGAGCCGATGCGGATGTTCCGCGGCCACTTCGACCTGCTCAACCAGCACAAGCGGTCGATCGCGCTCGATCTCAAGGACGCGGCCGGACGGGCCCGCTGCCTCGATCTGGCGGCCGGCGCCGAGGTGTTCGTCGAGGGGTTCCGGCCCGGTGTCGCGGACCGGCTCGGCGTCGGGCACGAGGCGCTGCTGGCGCTGAACCCGGGCCTGGTCTACTGCTCCCTGTCCGGGTACGGGGCGGACGGCTCCCTGTCCGCGGTGCCCGGCCACGACGTGAACTACCGCGCCTACGCGGGCGCCCTCCTGGACGGGACGCCCTCGCACGAGCTCCCGGTGGCCGACATGGCGGCGGCGACGATGGCCGCGTTCGCGATCAGCGCCGCCTGCCTGAAGGCCCGCGCGACCGGAATCGGCGAACGCGTCGATCTGGGCATGGCCGACGTGATGGCGCACTGGGTGGGCACCGCCCCGGAGATGCCCACGGCGGGGAGCGGCGGGCCCGTCCCCGGTTACGGGGTGTACACGGCCAAGGACGGCGGGCAGGTCGCCCTGGGCGTGGTGTCGGAGGAGCGGCTGTGGGCGGCCACGTGCCGGGCGCTCGGGCTGACCGAGCACGTGGACGTGCCGTTCGCCGAGCGCCTGGGCCGGGTCCGCGAGCTGGACGCGGCGGTGGCGGACGCGATCGCCCGGCTCGGCCGCGACGAGGCCGTCGACCTGCTGGACGCGGCGGGCGCCCCCGTCGCACCCGTGCTGGCCAGGGCGGAGATGATGGCGCACCACCACTTCCAGGCCCGCGGCGTGATCGGGGACGGGACGGTGGGGGCGCCGTTCCGTACCGCCGTCCATCCCGGCCTTCCCCCCGGCCCGGTCGCGGAGCTGGACGAACACCGCGGCCAGGGCTGGTAACCGCCAGATATTTCGTAACGTTTCGTCGTATTCACCTGGCATGCTGGATGGGTGAGCGAGTCGGAGGAGCAAGCGGGTTACACAGCGTGACCGCGCGCGTGCTGAGTCCCGTGCTGGTGGGCCGGTCGGCCGAGCTGGGAGATCTCGAGGAGGCGCTCGCCCACGCGCCCGGCGCCGTGCTGGTCGGCGGTGAGGCGGGGCTGGGCAAGACCCGGCTGATCCGCGAGTTCGCCGCGACCGTGAGGAACGGGGACGCCGGCGTCCGGCTGCTGGTCGGCGGGTGCCTGGAGCTGGGGTCGGACGGCCTGCCGTTCGCGCCGTTCACCACCGTCCTGCGCGGGCTGGTCCGCGACATCGGCATCGAGGGCGTGGCGGAGCTGCTGCCCCGGGGCGACACCGCCGGGCTGGCGCGGCTGCTGCCGGAGTTCGGGGAGCCGGAGACCGACGCGGCCTCCGCCGAGGAGCGCGCGCGGCTGTTCGAGCTGGTGCTGATCCTGCTGGAGCGGCTGGCCGAGCGCGGCCCGGTCGTCCTGGTCATCGAGGACGCGCACTGGGCGGACCGGTCCACCCGCGACCTGCTGGCGTTCCTGGTGCGCAACGCCGACACCGCGCCGCTGCTGATCGTGACCACCTACCGCACCGACGAGCTGCACCGCGCCCATCCGCTGCGGCCGCTGCTGGCCGGGCTGGCCCGCGTGGACCGGGTGCGGCGGCTGGAGCTGAACCGGCTGTCGCGCGGCGACGTGTCCCGGATGGTGGCCGGGCTGCGCGGCGAGGAGCCGCCCGCGGCGCTGGTCGAGCGGATCCACGCGCGCAGCGAGGGCAATCCGCTGTTCGTGGAGTTCCTGCTGGAGGCCGACGACGGCGGCAAGCAGGGCGAGCTGCCCGAGTCGCTGCGCGACCTGCTGCTGGCGGGCGTGCAGCGGCTGCCGGAGGAGACCCAGGACGTGCTGCGGGACGCCAGCGGCGGCGGCACCCGGATCGAGCACGCGCTGCTGGCGGCGGTGTCCGGGCTGGACGACGCCCGGCTGACCCGGGTGCTGCGTCCCGCCGTCGCCGCCAACGTGCTGGTCGTGGACGGCGACGGGTACGCGTTCCGGCACGCCCTCATCCGCGAGGCCATCCACGACGACCTGCTGCCCGGCGAGCACACCCGCCTGCACACCCGGTACGCGCAGGCGCTGGAGGGCGAGCCCGGGCTCGTCCCGGCGCGGCGGCTGTGGGTGGAGCTGAGCCACCACTGGCTGTCCGCGCACGACGCGACGTGGGCGCTGGTCAGCGCGTGGCGGGCGGCGGGCGAGGCGCGCAAGGCGCTGGCGTACGCCGAGCAGCTCGCGATGCTCTGGCGCGTCCTGGAGCTGTGGGAGCGGGTGCCGGACGCGCCCGACCGGATCGGCGCGGCGCATCTGGACGTGCTGGAGCAGGCCGCGATCGCCGCCGACCTGGCGGGCGAGTTCGACCGCGGCATCAAGCTCGCGACCAGCGCGCTGAAGGCCACCGGCACGGGCGAGGGCACCGGCCCGCGGCGGGCCGCCCTGCTGGAGCTGCGCGGCCGGATGCGCCACCAGATGGCGCTGCCCGGCTTCGTGGAGGATCTGCAGGAGGCGGTGCGCTGCATCCCGCCCGACCCGCCGACCGAGCTGCGGGCCCGGACGCTGTCCACGCTGGCCACCTACGTGCGCCTCACCACCGACATCGAGGTGGCGCGGAGGGCGGCGGCGGAGTCGCTGGAGATCGCCCAGAGGATCGGCGCGCTGTCCGCCGAGGTGGACGCGCGGACCACCCTGTTCTGCGTCGACATCGACTACGACGCGGACGAGGCGGCGCTGACGGAGGTGGAGGAGCGCGCTAGGCGCGCCGGGAGCCCCCGCTCGCTGCTGCGGGTCGCCGTGATCAAGTCGCACTTCCTGGAGGGCGCCGGACGGCACGAGGAGGCCGTCGAGGTGGCGCACCGCGGCATGGAGCTGGCCCGCGAGTACGGCGTGGCCCGGACGCAGGGCACGTTCCTCGGCATCAACCGGGCCGAGCCGCTGGTGTCGCTGGGCCGCTGGGACGAGGCGCGCACCGTGCTGCGGCAGGCCATGGAGCAGGACCCGGCGATCACCATCCGCACCTCGCTGGTGGTGCTGGACGGGGAGGTCGCGCTGGCCCTCGGCGACCTGGCCACCGCCCGCGACCGGCTGGCCGAGGCCCGCGAGATCATGGACCTGAAGATGAAGTGGCTGAAGACCCAGGACTTCTTCGCCACGCTGCGGCTGGAGGCGCAGGTGCGGATGGCCGAGGGCCGGCCGGACGCGGCGCTGGCGGCGGTCCGCGGGGTGATCGCGACGCCGGGCCTGCCCGACGACAGCCGGTACGCGTGGCCGGTCCTGGTGATCGGCGCGGCGGCGTGCGCCGAGCTCGGGGACGCCGCGACGATCGACGGCGCGGCGGCGTTCCCGCAACTCCGGGCCAGGGTGGCGGGGCTGGACACGCGCAGCCCGGCGCAGGAGGCGTACCAGCGGGCGTTCGAGGCGGAGGCCACGCGGGTGCTGGACGAGCCCGACCCGGAGGTCTGGGACGCCTCGGCGGCGGCCTGGGAGGCGCTGCGGCGCCCGTACCAGCGGGCGGAGGCGCTGCTGCGGGCCGCGGAGGCGGCGCTGGCGCGCGGCGACCACGGCGCCGCGGCCGAGCGGCTGGACCGTGCCGCCGATCTGGCGGGCGAGCTGAAGGCGCGGCCGCTGTGCGAGCGGATCGCGGAGTGCGGGCGGCGGCTGCGGCGCCGGGACGAGGCGGCCCCGCTGGGGTTGACGCCGCGCGAGTTCGAGGTGCTGCGGCTGGTGGCGGAGGGGCAGAGCAACCGCGACATCGCCGCGGCCCTGGTCATCTCGGTGAAGACCGCCAGCGTGCACGTCTCCAACATCCTGGCCAAGCTGGAGGTCGGGAGCCGCGGCGAGGCCGCGGCCACCGCGCACCGCCTCGGCCTCTTCCAGCCCACCCGCACGGGCTGAGGCCCGCGGCCTGGCCGGTCGGTCCCGGGGGGCTGCCCCGCCGGGACCGACCGGAGCTTCGAGGCGAAGGCCGGCGACCGGGGCCTCCCCTCCCGGGCCCCCGTCACCGGACCTCCGGGCCACACGGGAACTACAGTGGCCGGCCTTCTGGAGCGCGCGCCGCGGAAGTACGCGGTACTTCACCCGCCTGGAGGAACGGCCCGTACCCCGTCCGGCCGGTTCCCATCCTGGCCGCCTAGGGATACCGAGAGGCATCGGGAGACATCCCGATACGCATACCTATTCGCCACCCACTCCCGGGCACGCCGAAAGCCCCGCACCTGCAGGACGGCACGGGGCTTTGCGGAGCGTCTGAGGAGCCGGGCGTCAGCGCGGGACGCGGGCCACGCAGAAGACGGTCTGCCCGAACGGCGGCCGGACGACCCGCTCGATGCCGCGGGTCAGCGGCACGACCGTGCGGTCGTAGATCTTCACCAGCCGCGGGTCGGGGTAGCCGACGCTGCCCCGGCGGACCGCGACCCACCAGGCGATGCCGCCCAGGAAGTTGATCGGCTTGAGCACCTCCGGCAGCAGCCCGGCCTCGCGGACGGAGGCGGCCAGGGTGGCGGGGGTGTAGCGGGTCACGTGCCCGACCTTGCGGTCGAAGTCGCCGTAGAGCTGCATGTAGCCGGGCACCCAGATGACGATCCGGCCGCCGGGCTTGGTGACCGCCGCCAGGTCGCGCAGCGCCTGGGCGTCGTCCTTGATGTGCTCCAGCACGTTCATCATGACGACGGTGTCGACCTTCTGCCGGATGCCGACCTCGGCGGGCAGTTCCAGGTCGAGGACCTCGACGTCGTCGTTGTCGGCGTAGCGCTTGCGCAGCTCACCCACGCAGTACGGGTCGTTGTCGCTGACGGCCAGGTAGTCGAGCCGGCCGGCGAACTGCTCGGAGAAGTGCCCGAGACCGGAGCCGATCTCCAGGAGGGAGCGGCCGACGTACGGCGCGACCGTCTCGTACTCGTACTTGCGGTAGTTGCGGGCCTCGTCACCGCCGAGGTGGTTCTCCAGCGCGCCCTCCCCGGCCGCCGGCTGGACGAGCTCCCCGTCCCCCGCGGCCGGCGCCGCGCGCTGTGTGCGTGAGCCGCCGCTGCTCACGAGGTTGAGGAGGGTACCGGTGATGGACTTCTTCTGACCTGGTGACTGCATTACTTCCCGCTCGCTGGGTGCGTTCGTCGCTCGCTGGCGTTCAGCCTGGCGTTCGCCCGACCGGCGGGCCGACACCTCTGCGGGGCCAGGCCGGTTCTCAGGCGCAAGGTCGCGTCAGTCTATCCACAGGGACCGCCTCCAAGCGCCGCAGGCGCGCTTTTTCACCCCCGGCACGTCGCCGCACCGGCGTTCCCGGGACGCGCCCGGATCACCGTCCGGTGCACGCCCTGGCCTGGCTGGACGGGCCGGCGCCGCCCATGAGATGCCAGGTCACGTCGCTGTAGCGGGCGGCGAAGAGGTAGTCGCGGCAGGCCCGTTCGAGGGCGTTGGGACGCCGGGCGCGCAGGATTCCGAATTCGTCGGCGACGGTGTTGAGCACGGCCGCCGCGACCGTGTCAAGGGGGACGTCGGCGCCGAGGTCGCCGAGCGCGGGGGGCGGCCCGGCCCGCCGCGCGCACGCGATGTAGCGGCGGGTGCCGGGCCCGGCCGGGACGACGTGCACCGCGGCGTGCACGAGTTCGGCGTGCCGGGTGCGCAGCCGCGCGGTCTGGACGGTCCCGTTCCAGAGCGCCGCGGCCGAAACACCGAACCGCTCGACGGCCTTGGCCACGAGCGCGCCGAGACCGACCGACGAGCCGGAGTCGGGGCCGGGGCCGACCGCCTGGACGAGGGTGAAGTTGAGCGTGCCGGGGCCGGTGTAGACGGCCTCGCCGCCGCTGGCCCGCCGGACGACGCGGACGCCGTCCTGGGCGCATCCGGCGACGTCCACGGCCCGGTCGACGTCCTGGAAGCGGCCGACGACCACGCTCGGCGCGTTCTGCCAGATCCGGAACAGCGCCACCGGACCGGTCGCGCCGTCGGCGTCGGCGTCGGGGAGCGCGAGCGAGCCCGAGCGGGCCAGCGCCTCGTCCAGGGCGAGGTTCCACGCCGGGTCGCCGGTGTCGTCGACGATCACGCTGAGCACCGCCCGCCCTCCTCCCACCGGCACCACCGAAACCACCAGCACCATGCGAAACCGATCTTTGCAAGATATCGACCTTGCCGACAGTCCACAGGAAGACGGTTTTCAGATGGTGACACTCGGGGAAAGGTGCCCGGTCAGTCGATGAAGCGGTGGACGCCCTCGCGCTCGCCCGGACCCGGCTCGGCGGCGGCGATCCACGGGCCGGGCAGGGACGGGTCGAGCACGCCCTCCTCCAGCCAGGTGAACTCGCCCGCGAGGACCTGCCGGGCCAGCTTGGAGTCGAGGTCGTCGGTGTTGCGCCAGAGCCCGTCGAACAGCTCCTCCACCCGGACGCGGGCCTGGCGGCAGAACGCGTCCGCGAGCCGCAGCGCCGAGTCGCCCGGGGCCGTCGCCGAGTCGCCGGCCAGCGGCGGGACGCCGGCTCCGGCGCGGGCGTCGGCGTGGGCGCGCACGCACACCGCGCTCATCGCGAACAGCTCGGCGCCGATGTCGACCATCCGGCCGAGGAAGCCCTGCTTGTACTCCAGCCGGCCCTGCCAGCGACCGGCCGCGTAGAACGTCGAGCGGGCCAGCTTGCGGGAGGCGCGCTCGACGTAGCGCAGGTGCCGGGCCAGCGGGCCGAACTCGGCGTACGACCCGGGCCGCTGCCCGGGGCCCGTCACCAGCGTGGGCAGCCAGCGGGCGTAGAACCCGCCCGCGCGGGCCGCGGCGCGCGCCTTCTGCTCGCGGCTGGCCTCCGGGTCGATGATGTCGCCGGCCACCGACAGGTGGGCGTCCACCGCCTCGCGGGCGATCAGCAGATGCATGATCTCGGTGGAGCCCTCGAAGATCCGGTTGATCCGCAGGTCGCGCAGGACCTGCTCGGCCGGCACCCCGCGCTCGCCCCGCGCCGCGAGCGACTCCGCGGTCTCGTAGCCGCGCCCGCCGCGCACCTGGACGAGCTCGTCGGCGACCCGCCAGGCCATCTCCGAGGACCACAGCTTGGCCAGCGCCGCCTCGATCCGGATGTCGTTGCGCTCGTCGTCGGCGAGCTGTCCGGCCAGGTCGAACATGGCCTCCATGGCGTAGGAGGTGGCCGCGATGAACGCCACCTTGCGGGAGATCGCCTCGTGCTCGCCGACGGGGCGGCCCCACTGGACGCGCTCCCGGCTCCACTGGCGGGCGATCCCGGTGGCCCACTTGCCGGCCGCGGCGCACATCGCCGGCAGCGACAGCCGGCCCGTGTTGAGCGTGGTCAGCGCGATCTTGAGCCCGGCGCCCTCGGCTCCGATGAGATTGGCCGCGGGCACCCGCACCCGGTGGAAGCGGGTGACGCCGTTCTCGATGCCGCGCAGCCCCATGAACGCGTTGCGGTTCTCGACCGTGATACCCGGGGTGCGCATGTCGACGACGAACGCGGAGATGCCGCCGCGGTGCCCCTCCCCCTTCGGGACGCGGGCCATCACGACCACCAGGTCGGCGATGACGCCGTTGGTCGTCCACAGCTTGACCCCGTCCAGGACGTAGGAGTCGCCGTCGGGCACGGCGGTGGAGCGCAGCCGGGCCGGGTCGGAGCCCACGTCGGGCTCGGTCAGCAGGAACGCGCTGATCTCCCGGGCGCAGCGCGGCAGCCAGGTCTCCCGCTGCTCGGCGGTGCCGAACAGCTTGATCGGCTGCGGCACGCCGATGGACTGGTGCGCCGACAGCAGCGCGCCCAGCGCCGGGCTCACCGAGCCGGCCAGCATCAGCGCGCGGCCGTAGTAGAGCTGGCTGAGGCCGAGACCGCCGTACCGCTCGGGAATCTTCATGCCGAGCGCGCCGATGTCGCGAAGGCCGCGGACGGTCTCTTCCGGAATGCGCGCCTCGCGTTCGATCAGGGCGGAGTCGACCTCGGTGGAGCAGAATTCCCGAAGCCGCTCCAGGAACGCCTCTCCCTTGCGCCGGGACTCGTCGTCGGCCCGCGGATGGGGATGGACGAGATCGAGCCGGAAATCGCCCAGGAAGAGTCCTTTACCGAAGCTGGGCAGGCGCCATTCGGCCTCCCGCGCCTCCTCGGCGACCTTGCGTGCGGTGCGCGCGTCCACGGCCCCGCGCGCGCCCTCTCGCGCCCTTTGCCGGGTCGTGCCGGGCCCGGTCTCGCTGGGCCCGGAAGCGCCGTTCTCGGTTGACTTGCTGCTGGTCTGGCTCATGCCGGCTCCTCGGCGGCGGCGTGCGGTCACCCGTGAATCACATCCGGGGCCGTACCCGGGGGCCGGGCCGGTCATTCGACTCCGATCAGGATTTGGACGCCGCTTGGGCGTCCGGTAACACCGCTCCCGCCGGCCGGAATGGGAACCGGGAAAGGGACCGTTCCAGCGCGGCAGAACCGCGTCCACCATCGGCCGGGAGAGCGGCGGCTTTTCCGAACCGTCCGGCTGGAAGCGCGCGAAGTCTCCGATAAGATCAGTGTGACCGAAGGCCTTGACCGTACGAGGCCAGAGGGGTTCGCTGTGCGTGATGGATGAGACACGGAGACCGACTCTCATCGCCTCGGTGCAGCGTGCGCTGCGGCTCATGGAGGCGGTGGCGTCACATCCCAACGGGGCGCCGGCCAAGCAGCTCGCCCGCGAGGCCGGGCTTCCCCTCGCCACCGCCTACCACCTGCTGCGCACGCTGGCGCACGAGGGCTATGCGATGCGGCTGTCGGACGGCGTCTGGGTGCTGGGCGAACGGGTGCAGACGCTGCACGGCCAGAGCAAGACCCAGCAGATCCTGGCCCGGATCCGCCCCACGCTGCTCGCGCTGCGCGACGAGCTGGGGGCGGCGTCCTACTTCGGCATGCACGTCGACGACGAGATCCGCATCATCGACATCGCCGACGGCCCGCGCACGCCCCGGGTCGACCTGTGGGTCGGCTTCGACGAGGCCGCGCACGCCACCGCGATCGGCAAGTGCGTGCTGCGCCAGCTCAGCGAGGACCGCCGCCGCGACTACCTGTCCCGGCACCCGCTGGTCGACCTGACCCCGCACACGATCACCGAGCCGCGGCGGCTGCTCCGGCTCCTGGCCACCCCCGCCGACCTCACCATCGACCAGGAGGAGTACGCCCTGGGCA
Source organism: Actinomadura rugatobispora (assembly GCF_042656285.1). Taxonomy (GTDB): domain Bacteria; phylum Actinomycetota; class Actinomycetes; order Streptosporangiales; family Streptosporangiaceae; genus Spirillospora; species Spirillospora rugatobispora. The sequence continues at coordinate 48,860 of NZ_JBHSON010000034.1, forward strand.
CGGGCTGCGCCGCCGTCCCGGTCAGCGACGCCACCGGCTCCGTGGTGGGCGCGCTGGCCGTGTCGTGCCGGCCGGGGCGGCTGCCGAAGATGCAGGCGGCCGCCGACCGCCTCCAGGCCACCGCCGCCCGCATCCAGCGCACCCTCACCCTCACGCTCTCCTAGGCCATGTTCCCGGGAGCGGCGATGCCCTCCTACCGGATCAGCGGCCCTGGAAGTGTGGGTCGCGGCCTACCAGGCACAGGTGCGGAGATGCCCTCCTGCCCAGTCAGCGGCCTTGGAAGTGTGGGTCGCGGCCTACCAGGCACAGGTGCGGAGATGCCCTCCTGCCCAGTCAGCGGCCTTGGAAGTGTGGGTCGCGGCCCTCCAGGAAAGCGGAGATGCCCTCCTTGGCGTCCTCGGAGCCGGCCAGTTCCACGAGCTCGCCGAGCAGGTGCGCCACCTGGTCCTCCAGGGGACGGCCCTCGATCGCGAAGAACGCCTCGCGGCCCTTGCGCAGCCCGAGCGGGCTCTTGGCGGCGATGGCGCGCGCCAGGTCGTCCACGTGGGCGTCCAGCTCGGCGCGCGGGACGACGTCGGTGACCAGCCCGATGTCCCGGCCCTCGGCGGCGGTGATCCGGCGTCCGGTGTAGTAGAGCTTGAACGCCTGCTTGGGCGGCACGTTCCGGTTGATGATCGCCATGATCATCATCGGCCAGAGGCCCACGCCGGCCTCGGGCGTGCCCAGCTTCACGTCCTCGGCGGCCACCACCAGGTCGCAGGCCGCCGCCAGCCCGAGCCCGCCCGCGACCGCGTGCCCGGCCAGCCGCGCGATGATCGGCTTGCCCAGCGCCGGGAACGCGGTGAACAGCCGGTACGGGGCGCTGGCGCGGATCGCCTCCGGATCGGCGACCGGCCGCCCGTCCCGCTGCGCCCGCCCGAGACCGCCCAGATCGGCACCCGCGCAGAAGGCCCGGTCGCCCGCGCCCGTCAGCACGATCACCCGGACGGCGTCGTCCGCCCCGGCGCGGGCGAACGCGTCCAGCAGCTCGTCGATCATCCCGTCGCTGAGCGCGTTGCGCGCCTCCGGGCGGTTCAGGGTGATCCGCGCGATCCGCTCGCCCACCTCGTACAGGATCGTCTCGTACCCGGTCTCCATGCCCCTCCTCGCACGCGGACGGCGGGCGGGCCCGCCATGGCCCCGCCCGCCGTATTCTCGCCCGTCGCGCGGAATCAGACCCGCTCGATGATGGTGGCGTTGGCCTGGCCGCCGCCCTCGCACATCGTCTGGAGGCCGAAGCGGCCGCCGGTGCGCTCCAGCTCGTGCAGCAGCTTGGTCATCAGCACGCAGCCGGTGGCGCCGAGCGGGTGGCCGAGCGCGATCGCGCCGCCGTTGGGGTTGGTCTTCTCCAGCGAGGCGCCGGTGTCCTTGGCCCAGGCCAGCGGGACGGGGGCGAACGCCTCGTTCACCTCGAAGGCGTCGATCTCGTCGATCTTCAGCCCGGACCTGGCCAGCGCCTTCTCGGTGGCGGGGATCGGGCCGGTCAGCATGTAGACCGGGTCCGAGCCGGTGACCGTCAGGGTGTGGATGCGGGCCCGCGGGGTCAGGTTGTGCTGCTTCACGGCCTCCTCGGAGGCGATCAGCAGCGCCGAGGACCCGACCGAGATCTGCGAGGCGACGGCGGCGGTCAGCGCCCAGCCCTCGCGCAGCGGCTGGAGCCCGGCCATCTTCTCCAGGGAGGTGTCGGGACGGGCGCCCTCGTCCTTGGTCAGCCCGGCGATCGGGGCGATCTCGCGGTCGAAGTAGCCGGCCTCGATGGCCTTGACCCCGCGCCGGTGGCTCTCCAGCGCGTACTCCTCCAGGTCGGTGCGGCTGAAGCCCCACTTCTCGGCCATCAGCTGGGCGCCGCGGTACTGGGAGATCTCCTGCTTGCCGTAGCGCTCGGCCCAGCCGTCGCCGTACGGGAAGGGCATGCCCTTCTCCAGCGCCATGGCGACCGAGGAGCCCATCGGCACCATCGCCATCTGCTCGACGCCGGCCGCGACGACCAGGTCCTGGGTGCCGGACAGGACGCCCTGGGCGGCGAAGTGGATCGCCTGCTGGGAGGACCCGCACTGGCGGTCGATGGTCACGCCGGGGACGTTCTCGGGCAGCCCGGCCGACAGCCAGGCGGTACGGGCGATGTCCAGGGACTGGGGGCCGACCTGCATGACGCAGCCCATGATGACGTCCTCGACCGCGGACGGGTCCACTCCGGTGCGGTCGACGAGCTCCTTGAGGACGTGGGCCCCGAGGTCGGCGGGGTGAACGTCCTTGAGGGCACCCTTCTTGGTGCCGACGGGGGTACGGACCGCGCCGACGATGTACGCCTCGGCCACTGCGCCTCCAATGTGGGTTGGGTTCCGTCCCGAAACCGAGTCAGATTCGGTCAGTCGCTACGAGAGTACATCGCACCGAGCGCAATGCCATATGACCCGGGTCTCGATGGTGCTCCTCACAAGGGTGGCACGCCGGTCAGGAGCCCGGACGGGCCGGGTGGACGGCCTCGCCGTCGGCGTCGTCCCCCAGCGACTCGTGGGCCAGCCGCGACAGCAGCCGGGCCAGTTCGGGGTGCTCCTCGGGCGACCAGCCGTCCAGGTGCCGGCACAGCCCGGCCCGGCGGGCCTCGACCAGCCGCGCCGCGGCCTCGCGTCCCCGCTCGGTGACGGCCAGCACGCGCCCCTCGCGGCGTTCCACGAGTCCCTCGTCCACCAGGCGGTCCACGTACGGCCGCCCCCGCTCGACCGGCACCCCGGCGAGCTCGGCCAGCTCGGGGCCCGGGACGGTGCCCTCCCGGGCGACCCGGCACAGCGTCCACAGGCTGCCCGCCGGCAGGGGCGGGGCGCCGGCGGGCACCGCGCCCGCGAGCGCGCCGAGCCGCACGTACAGCTCCTGCGCCTTCGGGTCGTGGCGCATCAGCTCGCTCAGCGCCCGCTCGATCTCGTGCCGGGACGAGCGGACCGTGGGCGCCGCCCCGAACCCCTCCCCGTAGTCGCGGGTCCGCGAGGTGGCCCGCAGCGGCACCTCGCGCAGGAACCAGGTCAGCGCGAACGCCGCCAGCACGACCGGGACCGCCCACCGGAACACCGGCTGGAGCGACTCGGCGAAGACGTGGACGAACTCCGCGCGGACCTGCGGCGGGAGCCGGTCCAGCACCTTCGGGTCGCCCTGCACGGCCGCCGGGTCGAAGCCCGGCGGCAGCCGGACCCGCCGCACCAGCTCCTCGGTGTTGCGGGCCAGCTCGCTGCTGAAGATCGACCCGAACACCGCGACGCCGAACGACCCGCCGATCTGCCGGAAGAACGTCACCCCGGACGTGGCCGACCCCAGGTCCCCGTACGACACCGCGTTCTGCACCGCGATCACCAGCACCTGCATGACCATGCCGAGCCCGAAGCCCAGCAGCGCGAACCGCAGGCTGGTGGACAGGGTGGAGGTGGTCTCGTCCATCCGCGAGCACAGCCACAGCGCCACCGCGATGATCGGCGTCCCCAGCACCGGGAAGACCTTGTAGTGCCCGGTCCGGCTGATCAGCTGCCCGGAGCCGATCGAGGAGACCAGCATCCCGGCCATCATCGGCAGCAGGTGCACGCCGGACAGCGTCGGCGACACCCCGTTCACCACCTGCAGGAACAGCGGCAGGAAGGTCAGCGCGCCGAACATCGCGAAGCCGACCGCGAAGCTGATCGCCGAGCCCAGCGTGAACGTGGCGGTGCCGAACAGCCGGGGCGGCATCACCGGCTCGGCGGCCCGCCGCTCCACCACCACCCAGACGGCGATGAGCACGGCCGCGAGCGCGCCCAGCCCGACGATCTGCGGGGAGAGCCAGTCGTACTGAGTCCCGCCCCAGGTGGTCAGCAGCACCAGCGCGACCGACCAGCCCACGATCAGCAGGATCCCGGCGTAGTCGATGCGGTGCCGCTCCCGTTCGGACGGCGCGTGCAGCACCACGGCGACGGCCGTGAGCGCGAGCGCCCCGATCGGCAGGTTGATGTAGAAGACCCAGCGCCAGGTCAGGTTGTCGACGAACCAGCCGCCCAGCAGCGGCCCGACCACGCTGGCCACGCCGAACACGGCGCCGAACAGGCCCTGGTAGCGGCCGCGCTCGCGGGGCGGCACCACGTCCCCGACGATCGCGACGACCAGCACCATCAGCCCGCCGCCGCCCAGGCCCTGCAGTGCCCGGAACGCGATCAGCTCGGGCATGTCGCGGGACAGCCCGCACAGCGCCGAGCCGATCAGGAAGATGACGATCGAGGTCTGGAACAGCCGCTTGCGGCCGTACTGGTCGCCGAGCTTGCCCCACAGCGGCGTGGACGCGGTCGCGGCCAGCAGGTAGGCGGTGACCACCCAGGACAGGTGGTTGAGCCCGCCCAGGTCGCCGACGATGGTGGGCAGCGCCGTCGACACGATCGTCTGGTCGAGCGCGGCCAGCAGCATCGCCAGCATCAGCGCGCCGAGGACGACGAACAGGTCGCGGCCGTGCGGCATGGTCTGCCGCGACCCGTTCCAGGCCGTCGCCCCTGCGGCCATCGTGAACCCCCCATACCATCACGTACGGGGAGTCTCTACCCAGCGACGATCGAGGCTCACGCCGCGTCCGGCGGGGACGGGCGCCGGACGGCGGACGAGAGGCGGGCGGCCCGCGGCGGGCGGCCTAGGACGGGCGGCCGGAGGTGGCCGTCAGCGGACGATGTCCTTGGCGACCTTGGCGGCGCCCAGGGCGGTGCAGCCGCCCGCGGCGGCGAGGACCCCGGCGGAGGCCCACACCGGCACGTTCTTGCGCGTGCGCAGCCCGCCCACGGTGTCGAGGGTGTCGATCGCCAGGCCGACCCGGGCCCACAGCCTGCGGTCGGAGTCCTTGCTGAGCAGGTAGCCGGCGCCGACCGCGATCTCCCGGGCGGCGAACATCCGGGTGACGAGGTCGCGGCTCCCGTCGGCGGTCTTCGCCCCGCCCAGGAGCTTGGCGGTGAGGCCGGGCGCGGCGAACGCCACCACGCCCAGCGCCACCCGGCCCCGGGCCAGGCTGAGCATGAGCTCGTCGACGCGGTCGCGACTCTGGTCCTGGTCTTCCTTCGCATCTGCCACGGAGGTGAGGTTATCCCCGTACCGGAGGGAACTCGACCCTTGGGGTAACTCCGTCCTTACTTCCGCGCGGGGCACCGCCGGGACGGGCCCGGCCGTTTAGGCTGCGGGGAGGAAACGGCACCCCTCATCCGACCCGCGCATCCCTCCGAACGCCCGAACGAAGGTGGCCATGGAAGGCATCCTCGCCCTCATCGTCGTCGCGCTGCTGGGCTCGTTCTGCGTCCGCTGGGCGGCGGGCCGGATGCGCCTGCCGATCCCCGCGCGCGCCAGCGTGCTCATCGTCCTGGTGCTGACGATCCTGCTCTTCTGGGGCAACAGCATGAACTAGTCCGGACGCCCGTCCGGTTTGTCTGTGGATTTTTCCACTCAGGTTGAAGAATTTTCGCCCGACAAGCCGAACAAACGGCCCGACCGGGGAGTCATAACCGTCGAGACCGGCTTCGAACCCGGCTCGTGCCCCCGGTCCCGTGTCTTCGGCCGGTCCCCCGGGCGGCGCGAGCGTTTCCCCGCACCCGAAGCCGCCCGGAGCCGAGGGAGAGCAGACGTGCCGCATCCGGCCACGATGACCGAGGAGCCCGGCGCGCCCATCGCCCCGCATCTCCGGCGGCTGCTGGAGTTCACCGAGCCCGCCGGCGACGACGTGTGCCTCGACGTCGCGCGCGGGCAGGGGCCGATGCCCGAGGCGCTCGGCCCCCAGGTCCGCCACGTGACGGCGGTCGACGCCCTGCCGCGCCGGTCCGCCGGACGCGACGGCGGCGGGCGGATGGCGACGGTCACGTTCGGCACCGGACCGGTGCGCATCGCCGGCGACCCCGTGCCGCCGCCGGGCCACGGCGCCCGCCCCGGCCCGGACCCGCGCGCCCAGGCCGGCGCCCAGGCCCCGCGCACCCAGGACCCCCGCGCCCAGGCCGGCGCCCAGGCCCCGCGTGCCCAAGACCCGCGCGCCCAGGCCCCGCGCGGCCGTGATCCGCGCGGCCACGACCATCCGCACGGCGGCGACGGCCGGGGCAGCGCCGTCACCGCGCACGACGGCGACCTGCTCCGCCCCCCGCGCGGCCGGGCGGCGATCCTGCGCCGCGGCACGCCCGACCCGGTGCGGGTCCGCGCCGACGCCACCGCGCTCCCCTACCGCGACGGCAGCTTCACCCTCGTCACCGCGCGCTTCTCGCTGTTCTCCCTCGGCGACCCGAACCGGGTGCTGCGCGAGTTGCTGCGGGTCTGCCGCCCCGGCGGCCGGCTGATCATCGCCGATCTGGTGCGCGGCAACCTGGCCCAGCCCGACCGCGACCGGATCGAGCGGCTGCGCGACCCCGACCACCCCGGCACCCCGTCCATCGCCGCCATCACCGACATGATCACCTCCGCCGGCGCCAGCATCCGGCGGCTGGACGTCTTCACCGTCGAGCGCCCCCTGGAGCCGTGGCTGGCCGGGGCCCGCGACCCGCGCGCCGCCGACCGCATCCGCGCCGCGCTGCTGGACGAGGTCGACGGCGGCCCCCGCACCGGCGCCAAACCCCGCGTGATCGGCGGGGAGCTGTGGTTCACCCAGTCCTGGGCGCATGTCGCGGCGGAACCGATCTGAGTCCGGCGCGTACCGTGAGGGCATGCGGGCTTGGGCAGTGGAGGAACCCGGACCGATCCAGGACGCGCCCCTGAGGCGCGTGGAGCGCGACACGCCCGAACCCGGGCCGGGCGAGCTGCTGGTCCGCGTGCTCGCCTGCGGCGTCTGCCGCACCGACCTGCACGTCGCCGAGGGCGACCTGCCCGTCCACCTGCCGGGCGTCACGCCCGGTCACGAGATCGTCGGCAAGGTCGTCGCAGCCGGGCCCGGCTGCCTGCGCGGCCCCGGCGACCGGGTCGGCGTGGCCTGGCTGCGCGGCACCTGCGGGGCCTGCCGGTTCTGCCGCCGCGGCGCCGAGAACCTCTGCCCCTACTCCGTCTACACCGGCTGGGACGCCCACGGCGGCTACGCCGAGTACGCCCTCGCCGTGGACGCCTTCTCCTACACGCTGCCCGAAGGGCTCGACGACGTGACCGCCGCGCCGCTGCTGTGCGCCGGGATCATCGGATACCGGGCGCTGCGCCGCGCCGAGCTGCCCCCGGGCGGGCGCCTGGGCCTGTGGGGCTTCGGCGGCTCCGCCCACCTCGCCGCCCAGATCGCGCTGGCCGAGGGCGCCGAGGTGTACGTCCCCACCCGCGACCCGGCCGCCCGCGAGCTGGCGCTGGAGCTCGGCGCGGTCTGGGCGGGCGACTCCTTCGACACGCCGCCGCGCCCGCTGGACTCGGCGATCATCTTCGCGCCCGCCGGCGAGCTCGTCCCGGCCGCGCTGCGCTGCCTCGACCGCGGCGGCACCCTCGCCATCGCCGGGATCCACCTCACCGACGTCCCGGGCCTCGACTACGAGCGCCACCTGTTCCAGGAACGGCAGGTCCGCTCGGTCACCGCCAACACGCGGGCGGACGGCGAGGAGTTCCTGCGGCTGGCGGCCCGGCTCCCGGTGACCGCCACGACGCACGTGTACGACCTCGACGCCGCCGACCGCGCCCTGCGGGACCTGGACGCCGGGGCCTTCACCGGAGCGGCCGTCCTCGTCCCCTGAGCGCCCCCCTGAGCGCCTCAGGAGCTCAGCGGGATCTCGAACCAGACCGCCTTGCCGTCGGAGGTCGGACGGGCGCCCCAGCGGCTGGCGAGCTGGTCGACCAGGTAGAGCCCGCGGCCGCCCTCGTCGGTCTCGCCCGCGCTGCGGATCCGCGGCAGCCGCATGTCGGAGTCGAACACCTCGACCCAGATCGCGTCCGCGCCGTGCCGCAGCCGCAGCCGGAACTCCTTGGTCGGCGGCTCGCGGCGGCCCAGGTCGGCGCCCAGGTTCCAGTCGTCCTCGTCGTAGCCCGCCGAGCCCGGCCCGGGCGCCCCGAAGTCTCCCGTGTTGAACTGCACCAGCGGCGGCCCGTCCAGGACCAGCTCGCGGCGCGGCGCCGGGGTCGAGGCGGCGTGCAGCACCACGTTGGTGACCACCTCCGACACCAGCAGGCAGGCCAGCTCGGCCTGCTCGTCGAGCATCCCCCAGGCGGCGAACGCGTCGGCGGCCATCCGCCGCGCCTCCGACACCATGATCGGCTCGGCCGGGAAGGTGCGCTCCTCGACCCCCAGCTCCTCGCCGGCGGTACGGATCACCACGATCGCGACATCGTCGTTGATCTCGCCCGGGACGGCCTCGTAGGCGGCCCTGGCGATGGCCTCCACGTCCCCGTCGGCCGCCTCGGCGACCGCGGCCCGCACCCGCTCGCGGGCCTCCTCCCGGGAGTGGTAGTCGCCGTCCTCCCGGGCCCTCCGGTCGATCAGGCCGTCGGTGTAGAGCACCAGCGTCGCGCCCGGCTTCAGCTCGGCGGTCTCCTCGCTGAAGAAGATCTCCCCGCCCATGCCCGGGGCGCGCACGCCCAGCATGGCGCCCTCGCTCTCGAACGGCAGGTCGCTCACCTCGCCGTCGACGATCAGCAGCGGCGGATCGTGCCCGGCGTTGGCGAACTCCAGCACCCGCGACCACGCGTCGTACACGAAGTAGGTGCACGACACCAGCGGCGGGCGGACCAGGTCGTCGCTGTTCCAGCCCGAGCTCATCCGCTCCGGGCGGGTCATCGTGCGGACCCACTCGTCGAGCTTGCGCAGGATCTCCGCGGGCGGCTTGTCGTCCTGGGCGAAGGCGCGCAGCGCGGCGCGCAGCTGGCCCATCACGGCGGCGGCCCGCGCCCCGCGGCCCTCCACGTCGCCGATCACCAGCCCGACCCGGCCCGCCGACAGCGGGATCACGTCGTACCAGTCGCCGCCGACCTGGGTCTGGATGCCGTGGCCGTGCGACTCCAGCGGGCGGGCCGGCTCGTACCGCCAGGCGATCTGCAGGCCGTCCAGCCGGGGCGGCCGCTCGCCGGGCAGCAGATGCTTCTGGAACGCCAGCGCGGTCTCCCGCTCCTCCTCGAACAGCAGCGAGTTGTCGACGGCCAGCGCGACCCGGCTGGCGATCGCGCCCAGCAGGTCGCGGTCGAAACCGTCGTAGTGCGGGTCGGGACGGCGGCTCAGGTTGGACAGCGCCATGCTCATCACGCCCAGCAGCTCGCCCCGCACCATCAGCGGCGCCGAGATCACCGAGGTGACGCCCATCTCGTCGCCCAGCCGCTTGCTGGACTCGGTGGGGGCGGAGAAACGGTGCTGCACCATGTCCTCGACCAGGACGGCGTCGCGGCGGCTCATCGCCTTGGCGCTGAAGTGGCCGGGCGGGTACGACACCGGCTCGCCGACCTCGGCCCAGGTGCCGGGCGGCGGCTCCCAGTCGCCGGCGTGCCGGGACACCCGGCGGTAGAGCCGGTCGCCGCTGTAGAGGTCGATGAAGCAGTGGTCGGCGAACTGCGGGACCAGCGTGTCGGCCACCCGGCGCAGCGTGGTCGCCAGCTCCAGCGAGCCGGCCAGCCGCTCCCCGATGCGCTCCAGCAGGCCGTAGCGGTCCTGCTCGCGCTGGTTGCTGCGCAGCGCCTCGCGGGCGAAGATCACGATCCCGTCGACGGCCCCGGACGGGTGGCGCAGCGGCACGGCGTGCGCGCGGGTGTAGACGGTGGTGCCGTCGGCCCGCAGGTTGCAGAAGGTGCCCTCCCACACGCCGCCCTTGAGGACGTGCCGGGCCAGCTCGGTGGCCTGCTCGTGGTCCTCCTCGGCGATGCCGAGGGACAGGATCGACTGGCCGATGACGTCGTCGCCGCCGAAGCCGAACAGCTGCCGCGCGAAGGCGTTGCCGTAGATGACGTTGCTGAAGCGGTCGCAGACGATGACCGCCATCTCCATCTGGTTCAGCACGGTCTCGGGCGGCAGGTGTGCGTCGAACGGCGACTCCCCCCAACGCTTCATGTGCTCACCCTGCTTACCGAAGCCACTGCCGTCCGGCTCCCGATGCCGTTCCCGCCGTCGATGTCGCTGCCGTTGCCGTCGTCGCCGATGTCGTCGTCTCCGCCGGCACGGACGGCCCCGCGCGCGACCCCCGGGTGCGCGTTCACCGGGCGTCGCACCGCGAACGCCGCGCGTGCCTCTTCCGTATTGAACGACGAAGTCGCCGCGGGGATACGCGAGATCGGCACGACGGCGCGGAGATCTTCGGTATAGAGCGGTCCAGGGCGGCGTTTCCCGTGCACGCGCGAACGCCCTCCGAGGCACCCTCGGAGGGCGGCGCGGAAGGCGGCGCGGCGTGCGCCGCGCAGGGCCGCGCGAAGGTCATCGGCGGCTGACGAAGACGTGCTCGGCGATGTCCTTCGGGAGGTCGGTCGTCGGATTGCCGCCCTCGTCGTCACACGTCACCCGCACCCCGTCGTCGCTCTCCCGGAGGGTCACCTCCCGCCCGGGCTGGATCCCCATCTGCTTGAGTCTAAGCATCAGGTCGCTGTCGCTCTGCACCTGCTCGCTGATCCGGCGGATCACCGCGGGGGCGCCGCCCTCGGTGGCGACCTGGGTCATCACCGACACCGGGCCGCCCTGCGCGGCGTCGGTGTGCCCGCCGAGCTCGTCCAGACCGGGGATGGGGTTGCCGTGCGGGCAGGTCGTGGGGTTGTCGAGCAGGGCGACCAGGCGCCGCTCGACCTCCTCCGACATCACGTGCTCCCACCGGCAGGCCTCGATGTGCACGTCCTCCCAGGGCAGTCCGATCACGTTGACCAGCAGGCACTCGGCCAGGCGGTGCTTGCGCATCACGCGGGTGGCCAGCCCGCGGCCGCTGTCGGTGAGCTCCAGATGGCGATCGCCCTCGACCCGCAGCAGCCCGTCGCGCTCCATCCGCGCCACCGTCTGGCTCACCGTCGGGCCGCTCTGCGAGAGCCGCTCGGCGATGCGCGCGCGAAGGGGGATGATCCCCTCCTCTTCGAGCTCGAAGACCGTCCGGAGATACATCTCCGTGGTATCGATCAGGCCGTGTGAGGTCACAGCTCCCTCCAGTCTTGTGGCCCCGAGTCTACTTCGCCCAGCACGTTCAGGGAGGCTGAGCACGCATATCCCCGGGTGGATGGGTACGGACCAACCCACCATGACCGCGTTTTCTTCCCATGACGCCGCCCCGTACCTGCCCGGTGACCCGGCGGCGCGGGCCGATCTCGAGGCGCTGCGCCGGGCCGCCGGCGGCTGCCGGGGTTGTCCGCTCTATGAGAACGCCACGCAGACCGTGTTCGGTTCCGGTTCGCCGCGGGCGCGTGCCGTTCTCGTCGGCGAGCAGCCCGGTGACCAAGAGGATCGGCGGGGCGCGCCGTTCGTGGGACCGGCCGGGCGGGTGCTCGACGAGGCCCTGGAGGAGGCCGGGATCGAGCGCGGGGACGTCTACGTGACCAACGCCGTGAAGCACTTCAAGTTCAGGCGTCCCGAGGGCGGCGGCAAGCGCCGCATCCACGAGACGCCGAACATGCGGGAGATGCACGCCTGTCGGCCCTGGCTGCTGGCCGAGCTGCGCACCGTGGACCCGGACGTGGTGGTGGCCCTCGGGGCGACGGCGGGCAAGGCGCTGCTGGGGTCGTCGTTCCGGGTGACCAAGCAGCGCGGCGCGCTGCTGCCGCTGCCCGCTCTCGATCTCATCGGGACTCCGGAGGCCGCCGAGGCCGCCGGGGACGCCGCGGAGGCCGCCGCCCCGGAGGCCGCCGCCGGGGAGGGCGTCCGGCTCCTGGCGACGATCCACCCCTCGGCGGTGCTGCGGGCCGACGACCGCGAGGCGATGTTCGCCGGGCTGGTGGAAGACCTGAAGATCGCCGCCATCGCCCTCGGGTGAGGCCCGGCGGCCCTAGTCCCTGGGATCGGCGTCCTTGCACGTGGCGCGGGCCTCGGCCGGGGGGTCGTCGCCGGGCTGGGCAGGGGCGGTGTGGCCGGTGTGATCTGTGTGGCCGTTGTTATCGGTGTGGTCGGTGTTATCGGTGTGGTCGGTGCGGTCGTCGAGGGGCTCCATCGTGGACGTGCGCGTGTCGTACCTCAGCAGCGCCGGCACGCACAGGCCCACGACCACCACCAGCACGGCGCACGCCAGCCCGCCGCCCACCCAGGACGCCGTGGCCCCGGCCAGCGCGGCCGTGGCCCCCGCGCGCAGGTCGCCCAGCCGGGGGCCGCCCGCCACGACGACGGTGAACACGCCCTGGAGCCGGCCGCGCATCTCGTCCGGCGCGTACGTCTGGAGCATCGTCTGCCGGAACACCGCCGACACCAGGTCCGCGGCGCCGCCGACCGCGAGCAGCACCACCACCAGCCACAGGTCCCCCGCCAGCCCGGCCGCCGCCACCGCCAGCCCCCACACCACGATCGCGGCGATCAGCGCGACGCCCTGGCGGTGCACCCGGCCGATCCAGCCGGAGATCAGCCCGCCCCCGAACGCGCCGAACGCGATCGCGGCGCTCAGCCACCCGACCGCCGCGCCGCCGCCGAACCGGGTCTCGGCCAGTTCGGGGAACAGCGCCCGCGGCATCGCCACGGCCATCGCGATGATGTCCACGACGAACGACATCAGCAGCACCGGCTGGGTCGCCAGGAACCGCAGGCCCTCGACCACCGAGCGCAGCCCGGGCGAGCCGGTGACCTCGCCCAGCGGCGGGACGGGCGGCAGCCGCAGCGCCGCGTACAGGCCCACGGTGAACAGCACGGCGTCCAGTGCGTACGCGGCGGAGTAGCCCCAGCGGGCCAGGATCACCCCGGCGAACATCGGCCCGGCCAGCATCCCGACCGTGCTGGCGGTGAAGTTCAGCGTGTTGGCCGTCGGGACCAGGGAGCGGTCCAGCAGCCGCGGGATGATCGCGCTGCGGGTCGGCGAGGCCACCGCGAACCCGGTGGCCTGCACCGCCACCACCGCCATGATCAGCGCCAGGTCGCCGAGCCCCAGCAGCGCCTGGATCAGGAGCAGCAGCGTCGCGGCCCAGGTCACCAGGGACGACACGAGCAGCAGCCGGCGGCGGTCCATGTGGTCGGCGACCGCGCCGCCCCACAGCCCGAAGACGATCAGCGGGACGAGGTTGGCCACCCCCAGCGCGCCGACCCAGAACGAGGACCGGGTCATGTCGTACACCTGGACGGGCACCGCCACGGCGGTGACCTGGAACCCGACGAACGACACGCCCTGCCCGAGCCACAGCCGGCGGAACGCCGGACGGCTCAGCGGCCGCACGTCGATGGCGATCCCGCCGAGCCACCGGCGTACCGAAGCGATCACGGGGACAGTCTCTCGACCTTCCAGATCGCTTCGCGGCCGGGGGTGCCGGGCGGAACGCAGCGGTAGCGGAGGCGGTCGTGCAGGCGGTTGGGGCGGCCCTGCCAGAACTCGATCGACTCGGCTACCACACGGAAGCCGCCCCAGAAGTCGGGCAGCGGGACGACGTCGTCGCCCTCACCGCCCGGTTTCTGGGCTGTGAGCTGGGCAGAGTCGGGTCGGGTGGCCGGATCCGGCCATCTTCTGGCGAGGTCGGCCCAGCGGCGTTCGAGTTCCTCGCGGCCGTCGATCACCGCGGACTGGTGCTCGCTGGCCCAGGCGCCCAGCCGCGACCCGTACGGGCGCGTGCGGAAGTAGGCGGCGGTCTCCTCCCGGGACAGCTCGGCGACCAGGCCGTTGACGATCACCTGGCGGTGCATCGTGTGCCACGGGAAGACCAGCGCCGCCCTCGGGTTCTCGGCGAGATCGCGTCCCTTCCGCGAGGTCAGGTTGGTGAAGAAGCGGAATCCGTCCGGACCGTAACCCTTGAGCAGCACCGTCCGGATGCTGGGCACGGCCTCCGCCGACGCCGTCGCGAGCACCATCGCGTTCGGCTCCGGAAGCGCCGCCAGCCCCGCCGCGTCGGCGAACCAGGCGGCGAACAGGTCCAGCGGGTCCGCCGGAAGAGTGGTCTCCGCGAGCTCCCCGCCCTCGTAGGTTTTACGGAGCCCGGCGGGATCGGGTGTCGGTTTTTCCACGAAGTACGACTCTCTCACCTGGGCTTGTGCATCTCATAGGGGCCTGGGTACTGATGGGTAAAACGGACAAGGTTCAATGGCACGGCACCGCCTTATCACTATGGGAGACGAAAGGCAGGACACATGTCCGACTTCAAACCCGGCCTCGAGGGGGTCGTAGCCTTCGAGACCGAGATCGCCGAGCCCGACAAGGAGGGCGGCGCCCTCCGGTACCGCGGCGTCGACATCGAGGACCTGGTCGGCCGCGTCTCCTTCGGTGACGCCTGGGGGCTGCTCGTCGACGACAGCTTCGACCCGGGCCTGGCCCCGGCGGAGCCGCACGTGCTGCCGGTCACCTCGGGCGACGTGCGGGTCGACGTGCAGAGCGCGCTGCCCATCCTGGCCCCGGCGTACGGCATGCGCCCCCTGCTCGACATCTCCGACGAGGAGGCCCGCGCCGACCTCGCCCGCACCTCGGTCACCGCGCTGTCGTTCGTGGCGCAGTCGGCCCGCGGCGTCTCCCAGCCCATGGTGCCGCAGAGCCGCATCGACGAGGGCACGACCATCACCGAGCGGTTCATGATCCGCTGGCGCGGTGAGCCTGACCCCAAGCACGTCCAGGCCATCGACGCGTACTGGGTCTCCGCCGCCGAGCACGGGCTGAACGCCTCCACGTTCACCGCCCGCGTCATCGCCTCCACCGGCGCGGACGTGGCGGCCAGCATCTCCGGCGCGATCGGCGCCATGTCGGGACCGTTGCACGGCGGCGCCCCGGCCCGCGTGCTGCCGATGATCGAGAAGGTGGAGCGGATCGGCGACGCCCGCAAGGTCGTCACCGACATCCTCGACTCCGGCGACCGGCTGATGGGCTTCGGCCACCGCGTCTACCGGGCCGAGGACCCGCGGGCCCGCGTGCTGCGCCGGACCGCCAGGGAGCTGGACGCCCCCCGCTTCGAGGCCGCCAAGGCGCTGGAGGACGCGGCGCTGGCCGAGCTGCGGGAGCGCCGTCCCGACCGTCCGATCGAGACCAACGTCGAGTTCTGGGCCGCGGTCATCCTGGACTTCGCCGAGGTCCCGACCGCGATGATGCCCGCCATGTTCACCTGCGGCCGTACCGCCGGGTGGGCCGCGCACATCCTGGAGCAGAAGCGCACCGGGCGGCTGGTGCGGCCCAGCGCCAAGTACGTCGGCCCCGGCACCCGTTCCATCGAGGACGTGCCCGGAGCCGCGGAGGCCCTCAAGCGCAACGCCGGCTGACCCGGTAGCCGGCGCGCCCCACCACCCCGTCCACCCCTACGCGAACGCGCTGGAGGCCCCCGGAGGATCCGGGGGCCTGCCCGTTTTCCAGCCCCTCTACCCCCCGCCGGGACGGTCACTCCTTCGGGCAGTCCCCCGCGACCTGGCCCCTGGCGACCAGGCGTCCGCAGACGGCCTCGACCTTCAGGGCGCCGTCCTGGTCGACGGTCGCCAGCAGCACCGGCTTCTCCTGGACGAGATGGCCCGTCGGGCCGCGCACGAACCGCAGCACCCCGCTCGCGCCCTTGGGCAGCGCGTCCCGGCCCTGGTCGGTCAGCGCCGCGAACACCGCGCTGGCGGTCGGCACCGAGTCCTGCTCCCCGTGCACCTGCCGCGCCACGTTGGTGATCACGGCCGCGGCGTCGTAGCTCACCGCCGCCCGGGTCTCCGACGGCTGCAGCTCGGGCAGGGCGGAGTTCCCCGCCATCGCCCGCGCGATCCGCCGGTAGTCGGAGTAGAACGTCTGCCGCTGCCGGTCCGGGCCCACCCACTGCGGCGACCACGCCTCCCACAGCGCCAGCGGCGTGTAGTACAGCCGGTAGCCGCGGCCGCCGATCTCCTTGGGGTGGTCGCTCACGTACTTGGCGATCTCGTCGTCGGCCAGCACCACCGGGTCGGCCTGCCCGCAGTTCTGCTCGATCGTGTTGACGAAGGTGGCGAACTCGTCCGAGCGCCCCGCGTAGTAGAAGGCGTCCTGCGGGGAGCGGCACGCCGCCATCGTCGCCCGCGCCACGTCGCTGGGGTGCCGGTACGCCGACATCCGCACCGTCCCGTCCGGCCGCTCCTTGAGGAACTCGGCCCGGAACCGTCCCGCCAGGTCGCGGCTGTAGAGGTCGGCCGGGTCGTCGTCGTAGATCACGTCGATGGTGCGGGCCCGCCCGCCCAGCCGCCCGTTCGCGGCCCAGTACGCGGCGTGCCGGGCCAGCCGCTGGTTGGTCGGCGCCAGCCGGAAGAAGTACGGCGAGTACGCCCCGCTCTCCAGCCGCCCGATCGCCTCGTAGCTGTTGGCCGTGCCGATCAGCGGCAGCGCCGCCTTGGACAGCACCCGGATCGCCGCGCGGGTCTGCTCCCGGCTCTGCTCGAACCCGACCACCGCCACGATCGAGCGGTCCTCCAGGGCCAGGTCGCGGATCTGCGCGGCGACCTGCGCCCCGTACCGGAACTTGGCCCCGGCGTTGGCGACCAGGATCCGCAGCCGCAGGTCAGGGCTGGCGTCGTTGAACCGCTGCTGCTCGATCGACAGGCCCACCAGCTCGCCCTGGGCGCCCGCGAGCAGGTCCAGCCGCCGGTTCCGGGTGGACGGGTCGGCGGTGACCGGCCCCAGGTAGACCAGCGTGATGTAGTCCTTCCCGGACCGCAGCACCTCGTCGTTCAGCCGCTCGATCCGGTCCAGGACGGGCTTCATCCGGTTGTCGGCGCCGCCGCTCATGCCGTCGGCGCCGAAGGTGTAGGACCCGTCGGTGATCCCCACGCACTCCCCCGACGCGGTCCGGACGATCTGGAACGCCGCGCAGTACCGGAACGCGTTCACCGAGATCACCGAGATGGACCCGGCCAGCACCGCGACCATCAGGACCCACGGCAGCCACGGGTGGGTGAGCCGGGGGCGGCGCCGTCCCGGCCGCACCGCCGGCGGCTCCCCGCCCGCGGGGAAGTCGGTCACGTCCACCCGCAGCTCGCGCCGGGTGCCCAGCTCCGCGACGCGCCGCTGCTCGGCCCGGTGCCGCTCCCACAGCCGGGCCGCCGCGACCACGTCGGCGGGCTCGCCGGAGGCCAGGTCCACCCGGACCGCCTGCGCGATCCGGTCCACCAGCCGGGTGCCGGACGGGGCGTGCGGGTCGGTGTCGGCGGGCTCGGCCGGATCCACCCCCGCGGTGATCACCAGCGGGTCGAACACCGGCCGGTCCGCGTCCCGCTGGGCGCGGGCCCTGACCCGCTCCACGGTCTCGACGAACGCGACCCCGACCTGCCCGGGCGCCAGCGCCTCGAAGATGATCACGGGGTAGCGGACCCGGGCCCAGGCCGCCCGCCGCACGTCGCGCCGGTAGTTGCGCCGCAGGTCCTCCAGGAACGCCGCCACCAGCAGCTGGTCGAGCTGCTCGGCGTGGTCGTCCGGCTCCACCGGGCGCGGGTCGCAGACCCCGAGGGCGAAGCTGAGGAAGTCGGGCGAGCCGTCGCTCAGGTACGGCTGGCGGCGGAACCAGTTGTAGCGCAGCACCCCGTACCAGCCGCGGGTCCGCGCCAGGATCTGCACGGCCACGAACGCCAGCCCGACCGTCCCCGCCAGGATCGCCGCGGCCAGGTCCACGGCCGCGGCCGTACCGGCGCTGACCACCGCGACGATCGCCACCCCGATCGGGGCGATCTGCTCCAGGAAGCCCAGGAACGTGCTGATCCGGCCGCGCCGCCCCTCGTCCATGTCGCGCAGCACGTCCCGGCCGCGGCGGCGGATCACCCGGCCCAGCTCGCGCCGCCGGCTGCTCTCGTTGTCGCCGACCGGCGGGTTGGTCAGGGTGTGGACGAGCCGGTGGTTCTCCCGCTCGGCGCGGGAGGCGTTGCGCGGCGGCTGCGGGTCGCCGGCCAGCCGGATCTCCCGCAGGTCGCGCAGCCACAGCGCCATCTCCAGGAGCGGGAAGCGCAGCGCCGGCTCCCAGCGCGGGCGGCACGCCGACTGCGACAGCTCGTGCATCGCCTCGCGCAGCACGCCGGAGATGTCGGTCGCGGCGGTGTCGGCGGCGATGTGCGAGGCGGGCGCCCGCTCGTCCTCGCAGCGCTCCTTGAACAGCTTGGCGACCCGGCCCGTCCGCCCGGCGGGGCCGAGCAGCAGGAGCAGCGGCCGCAGCCGTTCCCGGACGCGGCGCGGCGGCCGCTCCCGGAGCCGTTCGAAGAGTTCCAGCACGCCGCGGAGCCTGTCCGCGCCCAGCCCTTGGTCTCCGCCGGCCGCCGCCATGGGAGAACAGCCCCTCTCTCACTCGGCTGTCATGATCTACGCTCCGTAGGGGTATGACGCGGCGGGCCGCCGATTCGTTGGAACCTTCCGGCGGCCAAAGGAGAGGCTCAGCCGGACGGGCACGAGCCGGGAGTGCTCCCGCCGCCGCGGACCAGTTCCCCGCACACCGCGACCACCCGCAGCCCGCCCTGCGGATCGACCGTCGTCAGCAGCACCGGCTTGCCCGGGATCTGGTGGCCCTGCGCGCGCGGGCCGAACCGCAGCAGCCCGGTGGCGCCCTGCCCCAGCGCGCCCTCGCCCGGCTCGGTCAGCTCCGACAGGATCGCCGCCGCGGTCGGCAGCGTCCGCCCCCGGTCGGCGTAGACCCGCGTCGCCGCGCCGATCACCGTCCGGGCGGCGTCGTAGCCCAGCGCGGCATGGGTGCGCGACGGCCTGGCGTTGGCGGGCGCGCCCGCGCCCACCAGTTCGTTCACCACCGGATCGAACGCGCTGTAGAACAGCTGCAGCGGCTGGTTCCCCACCCACGTGGGCACCCACGCCTCCCGGGCGGCCAGCGGGCTGAAGAACAGCCGGATCGAGTCCGTGCGGCCGATGTCGCGGGCGTTGTCACTGATGTACTTGGTGACCTCGTCGCCCGCCAGGACGACCCGCCGCCCCTTGCAGTCGGTGTTGGCCAGCGTGTTGATGAACGCCCGGAACTCGTCCGAACGCCCCGCGTAATAGAACACGTCGGCCGGGTTCGCACACGCCTCCAGCAGCCGCGCCGGGACCTGGCTCGGATCCGCGTACGACCGCATGTTCACCCTCCCGGGGGCGAACGCCCTGGCGAAGTCCTCGGCGAGGTTCTTGCTGTAGAGGTCGCCCGGGCTGGTGTCGTAGAAGATGTCGGCGCTTCCGGCCCGCACCCCTGTCTGCCCGTTGCGCGCCCAGTACGCGGCGTGCACGGCCAGCCGCTGGTTGGGCGGCGCCAGGCGGAAGTAGTACGGCGAGAAGCGGCCCCTCGCCAGGGCCGTCCCGTCGAAGGTGTTGGTCGTCCCCACCATCGGCAGCGCCGACTTCGACAGCTCGTCGATCGCGTCGCCGGTCTGCTTCCGGCTGTGCCCGAACCCGACCGCCGCCACGATCGTGCCGTCCTCGACCGCCAGCCGCCGCACCTGCCGCGCCACCTCCTCCGCGTACCGGAACCGGGAACCGGTGTTGGCCAGCAGGATCCGCAGCAGCGGCAGCCCGCTGGTCTTGTTGTGCCGCTCCTGCGCGATCGACAGCCCGACCAGCTCCCCGTGGTTGCCGGCCAGCAGGTCCGCCTCCGGGTTGCGGTTCTCCGGGTCGGTGGTCATCGGGCCGAGGTAGACCAGCGTCACGTACGGCTTGCCCGAGGCCACCACCGCGTCGTTGAGCCGCGCGATCCGCCGCTCCACCCCGTCCAGCCGCTCGTTGAACACGTACGAACCGTCGCTGATCCCGATGCACTCGCCGTTGGGCGCGTGCCGCACCGTGAACGGCGAGCAGTACCGCACCGCCTGGAACGAGATGACCGACACCGAGGCGGCCAGGATCGTCCCCGCCAGGACCCACGGCAGCGCCGGATGGGTGAGCACCGGGCGGCGGCGGCCCCGGTAGACCGGTTCGGTGGACGACCCGTCCCCGCGCCCCGCGTCCACCCGGAACTCCCGCCGGGTCCCCAGCACCGCCACCCGCCGCTGCTCGCGCAGGTGCGCCTCCCAGAACCGGTGCCCGTCGTCCTGCTCCCGCACCGCGCCCAGATCGACCACGACCTGCTCGGCGGGCGCCGACCGCACCGCGGCCGCCAGCCCGGCCGCCTCCTCCTCCGACCCGGTCGCCACGGCGATCACCAGCGGGTCGAACCGCTCCTCGGCCCGGCGCAGCTCCTCGACCCGCTCGACGAAGCGGCGGCTCCGCGCCCGGCTGGGGTGGTCCTCGGGCAGCAGGTCGATCACCACGGCCGGGTAGCGCACCCGCGCCCACGCCGCCCGCCAGATCGACCGGCGGTACGACTGCCGCAGATCCTGCAGGAACGCGGCGACCAGCAGCCGTTCGAGGTCCTCGTCCAGCGGCGTCCCCGGATCGGACTCCTCCCGGTAGAACACGTCCAGCGCGAACCCGAGGAAGTCGGAGGAGCGGTTCCCGCGCAGGTAGGTCTGCTCGGCGGAGGTGAACCAGCGGTAGCGGCGCCGTCCCGACCGGTCCCGCGTGCGCGCCACCACCTGCCCCAGCACCAGCGACAGGCCCACCCCGCCCGCCAGCATCGCCGCGGCCAGGTCCAGGGTGCTGGCGGCGCCCGCGCTGACCAGCGCCACCAGCGCCACCCCGATCGGTGCCACCTGCTCCAGGTACGACAGCGCCGACGCCAGCCGGCCCTGCTGCCCGGGCCGCTCGGCCGGCACCACGATCTGCCGGCGGCGCAGGATCCCGCGGCCCAGCAGCGTCCGCCGGTCCTTGTCCTCCTCGGCCGCCTCAAGCTCACCGGCCAGCTGCCACAGGGCGCGCTGCGCGTTGGACGCGAACCGCTGGTCGGGTCGCCTGTCCCCCGCCTGCTCCAGCCGCATCCGCCGCAGCTCCAGCAGCCACAGCACCATGCTCAGCATCGGGAACCGCAGCCCCGGCTCGAACCTGGGCCGGTGCGAGGACAGCTCCCGGCTCACGTACCGCAGCAGCAGCGCCAGGTCCGTGAACGCCGGGACGTCGGAGCTGATGTGCGCGTACGGCCCCGGATCGGCCATGCAGCGCTCCACCAGCAGGTGCGAGACCTGCCGGGTCTCCCCCGTGTCCCCGATCGTGATCAGCAGCGGCCGCAGCCGGTCGCCGGCCCGCCTGCGCGGCCTCTCCCGGATCCGCTCGAAGAGGCTGAGCAGGCCCTCCAGCCGCTCCGCGCCCGGTGGACCGGCATGCCCCGAACTCACGCGACGCCTCCTCGAATTGTCAAGAAACCAGACGAACCCGATGAAACCGATCGAACACCGGGCAGGGAAGGGCTTTGCCATCATTGATGCGTGACCGATGACTACGACGCCCCCCTCGACGGCGACATCGGCCCCGCGCCCACGGTCGGCGCCACTCGTCCCGCCCCCGCCGAAGACCTGGCCCACCAGGAGCGCGAGCGCGAGGAACGCCGCCGTCGCACCAACGCCGTCTCCGGCCGCCTCGCCCTCGCCGCCGTCGCCCTCCTGCTGGCCTTCCTCGCCTACGACTCGGTCACCACCGCCCTGGAGGCCCGCCGCCGCGACGACCCCTGGATCTACCCGCCCGCCGTCATCGCCGCCCTCTGCCTCGCAGGGCTCGCCGTCATCGCCGTCTGGACGCTCCGCCGCCGCAAGTGAGCCCCGCCACGTCTCGGGATGTGAGCCCCGGCCACGAACTCCGGCCCAGGTCAACTACCCTCGTGTGAGTGACCGACAGCAACCCAGCCATTGTCCTTCCCGACGACCTCAAGCCCGCCGACGGCCGCTTCGGCTGCGGGCCGTCCAAGGTCCGCCCCGAGCAGCTGGCCGCCCTCGCCGAGAGCGGCTCGGCCTACATGGGCACCTCGCACCGCCAGAAGCCGGTCAAGTCCCTGGTCGGCCGCGTCCGCGAGGGCCTCGCGCAGCTGTTCTCGCTGCCCGAGGGCCACCAGGTCCTGCTC
The DNA here is from genome assembly GCF_042656285.1 of Actinomadura rugatobispora. Lineage (GTDB taxonomy): Bacteria > Actinomycetota > Actinomycetes > Streptosporangiales > Streptosporangiaceae > Spirillospora > Spirillospora rugatobispora. The sequence goes on from NZ_JBHSON010000034.1 coordinate 70,772, forward strand.
AGCAACGGCGGCACCACCGCGTTCTGGGACGCCGCCGCGTTCGGGCTGGTCCGCGAGAAGTCGCAGCACCTGACCTTCGGCGAGTTCTCCAGCAAGTTCGCCAAGGTCACCAAGGGCGCCCCCTGGCTGGCTGACCCGTCGGTCATCTCCGCCGACCCCGGCACCCACCCGCAGGCCCGGGCCGAGGAGGGCGTCGACGTCTACGCCCTCACCCACAACGAGACCTCCACCGGCGTCGCCATGCCGATCAGGCGGCCCGCCGACGACGGCCTCGTCCTGGTCGACGCCACCTCCGGCGCGGGCGGCCTGCCCGTGGACGTCAGCGAGACCGACGTCTACTACTTCGCCCCGCAGAAGTGCTTCGCCGCCGACGGCGGCCTCTGGGTCGCGCTCGCCTCCCCGGCCGCGCTCGCCCGCATCGAGGAGATCGCCTCCTCCGACCGCTACGTCCCCGAGTTCTTCAACCTGAAGACCGTCGTGGACAACTCGGCCAAGGACCAGACCTACAACACCCCGGCCGTCGCCACCCTCCTGCTCCTCGCCGAGCAGATCGAGTGGATGAACGGCCAGGGCGGCCTCGCCTGGACCACGGCCCGCACCGCCGACTCCGCCCAGCGCCTCTACACCTGGGCCGAGAAGACCACCTTCACCACCCCGTTCGTCACCGACCCGGCCCAGCGCTCCCAGGTCGTCGGCACGATCGACTTCACCGACGAGGTCGACGCCGCCGCCGTCGCCAAGATCCTGCGCGCCAACGGCATCGTCGACACCGAGCCGTACCGCAAGCTGGGCCGCAACCAGCTCCGCGTCGGCATGTTCCCCGCCATCGACCCCGCCGACGTGGAGGCCCTCACGGCCTGCGTCGACTACATCGTCGAGCGCCTCTAGCCGCACGAGAAGCGAGGACTCCCCGACCACCTCGGGGAGTCCTCGCTTTGCTCGGGCAGGGGCTCCCGCGTGCCGACAAGCACCGCAGAGCGGCCCCACCGGGCGACCTGCCGCGACCGAGCCGAATACCTCGCGGGCGAAGCCAACGACCCGCAAGAAGAGCCCTCCCGGAAAATCCGACCGTGCTCCCTGTGCCGCGCGTGCGTACCCTCTCCACGCTGGTACAACGACCGGGCACTACTCGAACGCCATTCTCCGGTAATGCCGTTACCCGCGGATCCCCTGGCGAAGGGGCAAGTGCGCTGACGCAGCATCGAACTCGTTGACGCTACCGCGCGGTAACTATATTATCCAAAATCAGTAAGAAGGTTACCGGCGGGGGTATTTCGCGAGAGGACCCTCATGCTTCGCGTCGTGCAGTGGGCGACCGGGCCGGTGGGACGGCACGCGATCGCGGCGGTCGTCGATCATCCCGATCTCGAACTGGCGGGGTGCCTGGTCTACGACCCAGACAAGGGCGGACGGGACGCCGGGGACATCGCCGGCATCGGTCCGGTCGGTATCACCGCGACAACGGAACGATCGGACATCCTCGCCCTCGACGCCGACTGCGTCCTTTTCATGGCGCAGGGCGATGCGGATCCGATGGGCGCGCTCGACGACATCTGCCCGCTGCTCGCCTCGGGCAAGAACGTCGTCTCGACAGCGGTGACCCCGCTGATCTACCCCGCGAGCATGGGCCCCGAGGTCGTGCGGCGGCTCGAAGAAGCCTGCGCCGAGGGCGGCACGACCTTCCACGCGACCGGGATCGAGCCGGGGTGGGCGTCCGAGGTGCTGCCCCTGGCGATGTCCGGCCTGTTCCGCCACGTCGACTCCCTGATCGTGCAGGAGCTGCTCGACTACGCGAACTACGACAACAGATTCATGTTGTTCGACGTCATGGGGTTCGGCCACCCCGCCGACTCGACGCGCTTCTTCGGCGCCGACCCGGCGGTGCTGGCCTCACCGTTCCGCGCGCCGCTGATGATGGTCGCCGAGGCGCTGGAGGCCACCATCGAGGACTTCGACTTCCATCGGGACATCTGGCTGGCCGACGAGCCGTTCGACGTGGCCGCCGGCCGGATCGAATCCGGCACGATCGCCGCCCTGCGCTTCGGCGCCACCGCCGTCATCGAGGGCCGCCGGGCGCTCACCGTCGAGCACGTGACGCGGCTCCACCCCGACGCGGCACCCGGCTGGCCGACCGGGCGGGGCTGGAAGGTCACCGTCGAGGGCCGGCCGTCCATGGTCGTCGAAGCCAAGATCGGCGTGAACGGCGAGGACGAGAACGACCAGGGATGCCTCGGTACGGCGATGCACGCGGTCCACGCGATCGTGCCGGTCTGCGCGGCACCGGCGGGCATCCGCACCTTCCTGGACCTGCCGACCATTACCGGACGGCACTCACTCCGCCGTCCGAGAACAGATCCACCCAGGCGATGATCGCGGCCAGGCACACGTACAACCCACGCGGCACCGTCTCGTCCGAACGAAGCGCCGCGTTCCCAAAACACCGACCAGTAGTGGCAAGCCGAGACAATATAGATCGTTCTGCGCATAAATCTACAATCCAGGCATGCGGTGGCGGAGACGGCGAGATCGGGCTCACAGCGGCGCGCCGCTCGGAGCATCCGGTCCCGAGCAGCACCTTGACGAAGCGGTCGAGCAGTGCCGTACGGGGCAGGGTGCCTCGGCTCTGGTGAGCGCCGAAAACGGGATCATCGGATATCTGGATCTCTTCGATGACGATGAGCCGTTCACGATCGAGATGGCGCGCGCCCTGTCCCGGCACGCGGAGGTCCTGCACAGGTTCGGTGACCCTGACCTCGCCGTGGCCGCGGCCGATCTTGCGATCCGCACCTTCATGAACCGCCGGGACGAGATCAACCGGAGCCTCGCGGCGAAAAGGATCTATGTCCCCGCCTTCGTCAAGGCCGGTCTGATCGCCGCGGACATCCACGAGAGGTTCGATCGGCACAGCATCGCCGCGAGCGCGAAGAAGTTCGCCGTGCAGGCGGCTCCCGCGTCCGCCGTGATCGAGGTGGAGCCGCCGGTGCCGCCGCTGGCCGAGATGACCTTGGCGCGGGCGCTGGACCGCGTCCACCCGCCGTCCGGCAGCGGCCCGCAACCCGCGGTGGTCGGGCAGCTCAAGAGCTCAGTGACGGCGCCGGCGGTCGACTGTTCGCTCATTTCCACGTCCCGGCGTTGCACTGCCGGAGACGCTCTTGTCGTCGCCGAACTCTTCGCCACGGGCGCCGCATCGGTCATGGAGAACGACCAGGCCGCGGGACTTCGCCTGGGGTTCGAGGCGCATGTGCTGTACGCGCACCAGTCGGAGCGGCAATCCCCGGAGCTGCGCTACAACATGGGCGAACATGGCCCGTTGTGGGCGCGGACGCTGCTGCTGTGCTCCCAGGTATGCGAACGCCACGATCTGCGTGATCTCGCCCTCGACCTCGCCTCCTGGATGGGCGGCGTGGTGAACTCCCTGGGACCGTTCGCGCTCGTGGACACCGAGACCCGATCTTTGATGCGCACGTGCCTCACCTGGCACGTCGAACTCTTGAACAAGTCCGGCGACACCGAGGCCGCGACCAACGCCGCTCGGGCGCTGCAGGGCATCGAGGGCATCGACTGAGCCCATTCCATCCATGAGCCCATGCCCGGTCCGCCGTCGATCAGTACCGTGAAGTCCTGGCGCCGCCCGGGGCCCACAGTCTGCAGGAGGAGCAATGCCGACTGAGGTTGAGCTGCGATCCCAGGACGGCCACGAGGCGCTGGGCATGCTGGACGAACTGGCCGATCTGTACGTGCAGGTTTATGCGGAGCCGCCGTACAACTCGGCGCCGAAGTTCTCCCGGGCCCGCTTCCTGGAGCGGACGCGCGAGCAGGCGACGTCGACGGGCTTCACGTTGGTCACGGCCCGGCGGTCTGGACGGTTGGTGGGGTTCTCGTTCGGGTTCTCCATGCTCGCGGGCAGTTGGTGGGCGGCCGCCTCGATGCCGTCGGCCCAGGTGCTGGATGCGTCCAAGTACGCGGTCATCGAGCTCATCGTTGACCGCGACCATCGGGGGCGCGGAACCGGCCGGGCGCTTCTGGACGCGCTCCTCGCAGGGCGCCCCGAGCAGTACGCCACGCTCGCCGCCGTGATCGAAGCGGACGCCTACGCCTGGTATCTGCGCAGCGGCTGGCGGAAGATCGCCGAGTTCCGCGCCGAGCCGCCCTACTCCGACGCCCTGATCTTGCGCCTTCCGCGAGAAGGCAACCGGAACCTGCACGCGGCCGCGCACAGCGGATGATCAGGGGATGTCGCCGCTTCCCGCCGTCGCCGGCGCCGATCCGAGTCCTGATTCCCGTCAAGGACGGGCAAGGACCTGGCGGGCGGCCTTGAGCTGCTGATCCTTGCTGGTCTTGAGCGCCCGGAAGTGCGCTGCGTGCGCGCGAACGGCGTCTTGCTGAATGCGCTTCTCCGCCGCGGCCCAGATCGACACGAGATCGGTCCTCTCTTTGCACCGCACGTCCGTCTCCGCCGCCGTGATCTCCTGACGGGAGGGACCCCCGGCGTTCATCCACCGCTTGTCGGTGATGGCCGCGAGCGGGGCCGGGTAATGAATCCCCTTCTCCTTCATGCATGCGCTCCAGGCGCGAAAAGCCGCTACGACATCGCCGTCGCGCTGGGATCGGTCGAACGTCTGGCCGATCAGCTTGTTGAACAAGGGCGCGTCGACATTCGGGGCGCCCTTCGAAAGATGTTCGCGGGCCTGCTTCAAACATCCGACCGCGTCCTCGGCCGGATCGCCGTAGGCGGCACGCCGCGCCGCGGGCGACAGTTGCGCCCTTCGATCCTTCCGTGCCGCGTTGTACCGCGCCACCGATGGCCGGTCGAGGGGGGTCTGGTAGCCGAAGATGCGGGCGATCCGCGGCTCGATGACGCCGTAACGACGGCGGTGCTGCGGTTCGATGTCCTCAGCGGCCGGGAGAGGCACGACTTTCCACGGCATCCGCCGGCCACGCATGCAGTCACGGATGAGGAGATCCTCCGCGCCCTCGATCGTCACGGTCTCGGCCGGGGAGAAGTTGTACGCGTCGAAGGGGACGACGAGTGTCCGAGCCTCGTCACCTGGGAGCGGAACCTGCACGGCAGGCGCCGTCGTCTCGCCGGGTCGAGGAGGGGATTCCGCCGTCCCCACCGAGCAGCCACCGACCGCGACGACGAGAGCCGACACTGCGATCGTCAGCCGAACGAACACGTTGAGCTCCTAGAAAAAATGCGCCGAGTGCGGCGACGGACGCGTACTCCGCCCACCCTTGCGACTACCTCATGGAGCTCGCCTTGTTGTCGAAGCCGTTGTTGCTGAAGTCATCGTCCTCGCTGTTGGGCTTGGCGGTGTAGCCCACCGCACCCGAGCAGTTACTGCTGTCATACAGTCTTACGGTCCGGTCCGTCGTATTCGTCATCGAGCTCGCGCTGTTGTTCATGGGCTTGCCGCTCAGGCTGGCGCAGTGGCCGTCCGGCCAGAACACGAAATAAGTCCCGCCCCAGAAGTTCTGGTCGTCGTGCTGGTACAGGACGAAGTCGCCGTCCTGGGCGGAGACGTCGGCCGTGTCGGCCTGAGCGCTCGCATTCGAAGTGAACAGGGTCGTGGCACTCAGCAATAGAGTTCCTACGGCGAGAACGGTCTTACGATTCACGCGTTCATGCTCCAATCGATCGATTCACCAGGCGTTTGGCGAGCCCTCCCATAGGGCACGGGACTGGCAGCCATATCGCGACCTGCCTACGTCATGCGAGTGCTCATTACGTGAGCTGAAGGAGATGCCGCCCCCAGGATTGCCCTGTAGACCCTCACGCCGTCCCCTGGCACGCCGTCCGATAGCAGGACGCCCTACCTTCGCCGGGGCGCAACCGCTGAGCGCGAGCGCTGCCGCCCGGTTGAACTCACGTATGGGAGCCCCTCTCCTCGGTAGCTCTTGCAGGCCGTGCGCTACGGCTCTACACGAGACCGTTCGGTCATTGGCCGCAACCGCAACCGATCCCGGGCAGTCGGCTCGATCCCGGCGGGCGCGTTCCCCGTTCCCGGCCGTACCGATCAGCTCGGTCGTCATCAGCAGATCCGCACAGTCATCGACCGACGCGCCCTCCAGGTAGACGACCGGGTCAGCGTCGGCCGCGCAGGAGGCCGCGCCGGGGCAACTTGTGGCGGCTGTGTGCCGCGACGCTGCGGCGGGCCGACCGGGCTGAGGGGCGGGGTGCCGGTGGCCGGGGCCAGTGCGGCTTCCACAGGCTGTCCATGAACTGCCGGGGTGGCGCTGGCGGGGGTGGGCTTCGGCGCCATTTGTGGGCTTGGCTTCTGCTTGTCGTTACGGGGTTGGTGGGGGGCGGGGCGTCCTGCCTTGGGGTTTGGGGCGGGAGTCCCAAAGGTGCGGGGCGAGTGGAGCGAGGGGCGGTTCGGTGGGGCTGGGGGCGGTTCGAGTGGGGTGTGCGGCCGAATAAGCTCGGATCCGTGAACCGTGCGCCTCGCTGGCTGCTTCCGACCGTGCTGACCGCGCTGATCCTGGCCGTGGTCCTCGGTGCGCTGCTCGGCTGACGCGCGTGATCGGGTGGGTGGGGAACGGGGGATGATCAGGGGATGTCGCCGCTTCCTTCCCGGCTCGGGCGGGCCGGTGCCGCCTGTGCGGTGTTCGGGGCCTGTACCGGGTTCGCGGTCCCGGCCGCGGCCGACGAGGACAAGGTCGCCTTCACCGTGTCCGATCCCCGGATCACCGAGTCCAGCGGGCTCGCGGTGAGCCGCCGGCATCCGGGCGTCACCTACACCCACAACGACTCCGGCGGGGTCGCGCAGGTCTTCGCGCTGGGCCCGGACGGGCGGACGCGGGCCGTGCTCACGCTGGGAGGCGCGGGCGCCCGCGACTGGGAGGCGATGGCGGTGGGCCGGGACGAGCGGGGCCGGCCGGCCATCTACGTCGCGGACATCGGCGACAACCTGGGCGGCGCCTGGCCGTACGTGACCGTCTACCGCATCCCAGAGCCGGAGACGCTGCGCACCCGCACGCTGAAGGCGACCGCGTTCCGTTTCAAGTACGAGGACGGTCCGCGCAACGCCGAGACGATGATGATCAATCCGCGGACCAACCGGCTGTACGTCGCCAGCAAGCTGTTCACCGGCGCGGTGTACGAGGCCCCGGCGCGGCTCAGCACCAGTGGCAGCAACCTGCTCCGCAAGGTGGCCGACAGTCCGCCGTTCGCGACCGACGGGGCCTTCTCGCCCGACGGCCGCACGTGCGTGATCCGCACGTATCTCGGCGCGCGCGTCTACACGGTGGACGGGAAGGGCCGTCCAGGCCGGTCGCTGACCTCGGTGGGGCTGCCCTCGCAGGAGCAGGGCGAGTCGATCACCTACTCGGCGGACGGCCGTTCGCTGCTGTCGGGGTCGGAGGGCGCCCGGCAGCGGGTCTACCAGGTGCCGCTGCCGGAGAGCGCGCTGCCGCCGAGTCCGTCGCCCGCGGCGGCGCGGGACGGCGACGGCGGGGACGATCGGCGCGACTCGAGTTCCGCGGGCCTGGGCCTGATCGCGGCGCTGGCGGTGGCCGGGGGGCTGGGCTTCCTGCTCGTGCGCAGGAGATCATGACACCTGACCTCCGGGCGGCAAATGAGTGCGGTCGCGGTCGGATCGTGACGAGGAGAGGACGGGCCTGCCCGAACCCGTGTGAGGATGCGGACTGTGGAGCATGAGCTGGTGGGCCTGCGCGGGCCGGGCGGGCGGTGGCGCCCGGTGGCGGCGGGGCCGTTCGCCGCGGCGGCGGTGGTCCTGGCCCTGCTGCCGATCCAGCCGGTGTGGCTGTGGGTGCTGCTGATCGCGGCGGTGGTGGCGGTGCCGTGGCTGCTGGGGGCGGCGCCGGAGGCCCGCCGGAGGCGGCCGCGGCCGTACTGGCGGCTGTCGGGGGCGGGCCTGGAGCGGATCGGGCCGGGCGGGCTGACCATGGTGCGGTACGAGCGGTCCCGGATCGAGAGCCTGGCGATCACGACCGGGGACGGGGTGCTCACGGTCGTCCACAAGTTCGGCCGCACGGCGGTCGGGAGCCTGGACTCGATGGGGATGGAGCCGCTGCCGTTCTTCGTGACGGCGCGGCGGCTGGGCGTCCCGATCCATCTGCTGGACGGCGACGCGACCGACCTCGCCGACCCGGCGTCGGCCGACGCGCTCGCGGTGGCGGGCAATGATCCGGCGGCGGTGCTGGGGCTGCCCCGCCACCATGTCGCCGAGCAGCGGCTGCTCGACCAGGAGGCGGAGCTGCTGGCCGCCGCGCACGAGCCGCCCTCGGACGACGGCGGCGGGCCGGGCGAGGTGCGGCTGGCGACGCCCGAGCCGCTGCCCAGCCGGCGCCGGATCGCGCTGCTGGGCGCGCTGAGCGGGGCGCTGGGGGCCGTGATGATCGTGCGGACCGCGCTGGAGGGCACCGACGGGTTCGGGGCCCGGCTGGCGGCGGGCTGCTGGGCGCTGGCGGCGATCGCGGGGATGCTGGCGGCGCGGCGGCGGCTGCTGCGCGCCACGAGGACCGATTGGACGATCTCCGCCGCGGGCCTGGAGGTGCGGGCGGGGCGCCGTCCGGTGACGCTGCCGGCCGAGCGGATCGCCGCGCTGGTCGTCGGGCCCGGGCTGCGGCCCGATCCGCTGACCGGGGAGCCGCGGCGGGCCGATCCGGCGGTGCTGGCGTTCGACCACCGGCTGCGCATGATCGCCCGGCTGCCCGCGCACGGCCTGGACGCCTTCCAGCTCGCGCACGCCCTCGACGACCACGGCCTGCGGGTGGTCACGCCCGGGGCGCGGCCGCCGCGCACCCCCGAGTACGGCCTGGAGGGGCTGCCGGAGATCTTCGCGCAGGTGCCGGGCGGCCGGCTGGTGGTCGCCGACGGCGGCCTGGGCTGGGCGGACGCGGCGGGCGACGTGGTGCTGCGGATGCCGGAGGACCGGATCGGCGGGATCGAGCTGCTGACCATCGCCGGGCACGCCTGGGTCAGGTTGTACGACGCCGACGGCGAGGAGTTCTTCGCCGCGCCGCTGTCGGCGCTGCGGATCTCGCGCACCGATCTGCGGGAGGGTGCGCGGCGCGCCGGGCTGCCGGTGACGGACGCCGAGTACGACGCCTACCTCAGCGCCGCGTTCCACTCGGCGGTGGCGACGCTGTCGTCGGACCCTGAGCCGGCGCCGGTGGCAGCCGGTGGACGGGCGGGCCGGGGCAGGGCCGAGACCGCCGACGCGGAGTCCGGGACGGGCACGGAGACGCGGCAGAGTCCGGTGAGCGCTCCGGGGGCTCTCCTGGACGCCACCCGCCGCTCCCGGATCGGCACGTACCTGGTGAGCGTGCTGCTGTGCGAGATGATCGCGGTGCTGGGCGCGGTCTGGCTGGGCCCGGACCTGGGCGGGTTCGCGGTGACGGCGAGCTGGACGATGCCGGCCGGGGTGCTGGCGGGGCTGGGCGGCTACTGGCTGTACGACCGCAACCGGGCCCAGTTGCGCGTGTCCACGGCCGGGCTGGCGGTGGTCACGCGGCGGGGCCGGGTGGAGTGGGACCTCACCCGCGACCGGGTAGGCGGCGTCGGGATCGACGAGTCGGCCGACCGGATGCCGCGGCTGGTGGTGTGGAGCCCGGCGGGCCGGGTGCTGCGGCAGGTGGGGTTCCCGCCCGACCTGGAGGAGCTGCGCCGCGCCTGCGAGCGGTACGGGCTGCCGTGGGGGCCGCCGGACGCCGACCGTCCCGCGCCGCCGCCCCCCGAGCTGTGAGGCGTCCCCGCGTTCGGTTCAGGTTTTGGGTTCGCGCAGCGACCAGGTCTTGATCGACTCGTACTCGACCTGGGTGCGGCCCTTGGCGGGCAGCCTGCTCTCCATCAGGTGGACGGAGTCGGCCGTCCACGAGCTGCCGGCGAACGCCGACATCGGCTCCAGCAGCGGCCGCACGTCGACCGGGACGCGGCAACGCGCCAGTGTCAGGTGGGGCCGGAACGCGCGGTGCTTGTCGGGCGGGGTCCCGGCGCGCCGTCCCGCCGCGGAGGTGGAGGCGGCCAGCCTGGCCAGTTTGCGGCGGTCGCCGTACAGGCCCGACCACAGCACGCGGGCGTGCGCGCCGTTGCCGGGGAAGGCGCCGACCCCGGCCAGGGAGAGCGTCAGCCGCTCGTGCCGGGCGACGGCCCGGTGCAGGCGCGGCAGCAGCCGTTCCAGGGTGCGGTCGTCGACCTCGCCGAGGAAGGTCAGCGTCACGTGCAGCAGCTCCCGGCGGATCCAGCGCAGGTCGGACGGGCCGGGCCGGTACGGGGCGAGGAACTCGTCGAGCTCGTCGAGGATGTCCGGTGGAGGTACGAGCCCCACGAAGAGCCTCATGTGAACGTCCGGGAAACCACGCGACCAGCCTTTCGCAGGGCCGACGGTTTGTCACGCGGGTGCATCCGGTCGTCGACCCCCGGTAACACAAACGACGCCCCGGGGACCGCCGCCGCCCCCGGGGCCGGTCATGCCTCCGAGTTGGCGGGACGGCGGCGCAGGGCGCGGGTCAGGGCTGGACGCAGCCCGCCGCGGGGCACCGCGAGCAGCGCCACGGCCGACGCCGCGAGCATCGAGATCAGGCCGCCCAGGACGATGCTCAGCCGCGGCCCGAACTGCTCGGCCATCCAGCCGACCATGGGCGCCCCGAGCGGGTTGGTGCCGAGGAACACGAACATGTAGAGCGCCATCACCCGTCCGCGCATCTCCGGCGCGACGGTCAGCTGGAGGGTTGAGTTGGCGGCGGTGGTGAACGTCATCAGCACGATGCCGGTGGGGACCAGCAGCACCAGGAACGACCAGTAGTACGGCATCAGCCCGGTCAGCATCTCCAGCGCCCCGAACAGGATCGCGGCGCCGACGAGCACCCGCAGCCGCGGCCGGGTGGCGCGGCGGGCGGCCAGCAGCGCCCCGGTGAGCGCGCCGAGCGCGAGCATGCTGGAGGCCAGTCCGAACGAGGACGCCCCGGTCTTGAAGACCTCGCGGGCGACCAGCGCGATGGTGATCTGGAAGTTCATCCCGAACATGGCGACGAACCCGACGAGCAGGAGCACGAGCATCAGGTCGCGGCGGCCGCGCACGTAGCGCAGGCCCTCGCGCAGCTGCCCCTTGGCGCGCTTGACCGGCTCGGACGCGTGCAGCTCGCTCTCGCGCATCAGGTACATGCCGAACAGGACGGCGCCGAACGAGGCGGCGTTCAGCAGGAACACCGGCCCGGTGCCGAGCCAGGCGATCAGCACGCCGGCGACGGCGGGGCCGACCAGCCGCGCGCCGTTGAACGTGGCGCTGTTGAGCGCGATGGCGTTCGGCAGGTCGCGCTTGCCGACCATCTCCACCACGAACGACTGGCGGCTGGGATTGTCGACGACGGTGGCCAGGCCCAGCCCGAAGGCGAGCAGGTACACGTGCCAGACCTGGGCGGTGCCGGTGATGGCCAGGACGCCGAGGATCAGGGCGAGCAGCCCCATCGCGACCTGGGTGATCATGAGCACCCGGCGCTTGGGGTAGCGGTCGGCGATCACCCCGCCCCACAGGCCGAACAGGAGCATCGGCAGGAACTGGAGGCCGGTGGTGATGCCGAGGGCGGTGCCGCTGCCGTGCGTGAGGTCCAGGACGAGCCAGTCCTGGGCGACCCGCTGCATCCAGGTGCCGGTGTTGGAGACGACCTGGCCGGTGGCGAACAGCCGGTAGTTGCGCGTCCGGAGCGACCGGAACATGCCCCCGGTCGCCGCGCCGCCGTCCTCGTCCGGGACCTGGGGAGCGGCCTCGGCGGAGTCGGTCGCGACGGCGACGGCCTCGGCCTCGGCCTCGGTGGCCTCGGCGGCGGACGGCGGGGCGGTCAGGCCCGGCTGATCTTGTCCAGGATCGGCGCGGCCTTGCGCAGGATCTCCCGCTCGTCCGGGGTCAGCTCGTCCAGGCGGCGGGACAGCCACGCCTCCTTGCGGCGCCGCTCCTCCCAGAGCAGCGCGCGGCCCTGCTCGGTGGCGCTCAGCACCACCTGGCGGCCGTCCGTCGGATGCGGGCTGCGCACCACCAGGCCCTGTTCCTCCAGGAAGGCGATCACCCGGGTCATCGAGGGCGGTTGCACCTTCTCGTGGTCGGCCAGTTCCCTCGGCGTCATCGAGCCGTGCCGCTCGATGGCCGCGAGCGCGGCGAACTGGGTGAGCGAGAGCGGCCCGGCGCCCTCGGCGCCGGGTGCCCTCAGGGTGCGCAGGCGGCGCGACAGCCGGGCGATCGAGATGCGCAGGTCTTCGGCCAGAGCCGGGGCCCTGCCCCGGGTGTGGCGCGGATTCGGTGGCGTGCTCATGGTCGTTCGCAGAAGTCATTGCTTTTGCTAACGATACGCCGCGTTTGAGTATTCCGCGACGGTTCGCCGGCAATACGCGCGAACGCGCGCGACTTCACCCTCCGATCGCTGGTAGGACCGCTGCGCCCATCGTGCCATGCCGCACCCGCCGTCACGCCACCCCGCGGCACGCCGTTTCCGCAGCGCGCCGGCCCGCGGTCCGGCGGTCCGGCGTGCGTGGCCGGCGTCAGCCGACGCCGAGCAGCTTCTTGACCGGGTCGAGCGCGAAGTACACGACGAACAGCGCCGCGATCAGCCACATCAGCGGGTGGATCTCGGCGGTCCGGCGCCGCGCCGCCTTGATCGCCACATAGCTGATGAAGCCCGCCCCGATGCCGACCGTGATCGAGTACGCGAACGGCATCAGCACGATGGTGAGGAACGCCGGGAGCGCGACGTCGTAGTCGTCCATGTCGATGTGCCGGATCTGCGTCACCATCAGGAACCCGACCACCACCAGCGCGGGCGTGGCCGCCTCGAACGGCACGATCTGGACCAGCGGCGTGAAGAACATCGCGATCAGGAACAGCAGCCCGGTGACCACGCTGGCCAGCCCCGTCCGGGCGCCCTCGGCGACACCGGCGGCCGACTCCACGTAGGTGGTGTTGGACGACACCGACCCCGCGCCGCCGCCCGCCGCGCCGACCGAGTCGACCAGCAGCACGTTGCGGATGCCGGGCAGGTTCCCCTCCCGGTCGAGCATCTTCCCCTCGGCGCCGACGCCCACGACGGTGCCCATCGTGTCGAAGAAGTCGGCCAGCATGATCGTGAAGACGAACAGCAGCGCGGCCGTGATCCCGACCCGCTCGAAGCTGCCGAACAGGCTGAACTCGCCGAGCAGCGTGAGGTTCGGGGTGCCCACGATCTTGTCGGGCAGCTCCGGCACGTTGAGCTGCCAGCCGTCGGGGTTGATGCGCGGCTTGCCGCCCGGGCCGGGACCCGCGTTGAACGGTCCCACCTTGGCCAGCGCCTCCACCACGATCGCGAAGACGGTGGTGGCCACGATGCCGATCAGGATGGCGCCCTTGACCTTGCGGGCCACCAGCAGCGCGGTCAGCAGCAGGCCGACCACGAACACCAGCGTCGGCCACCCCGACAGGCTCCCCGAGTCGCCCAGCTGGAGCGGCACCGACGACGCGCCGATCTCGCCCGGGATGCGCCGCACGAAACCGGCGTCCACGAACCCGATCAGCGCGATGAACAACCCGATCCCGACCGCGATCGCCGTTTTCAGCCCGGCCGGGATGGCCCGGAACACCGCCACCCGGAACCCGGTCAGCACCAGCACCATGATGATCAGGCCCTCGAGGACGACGATGCCCATCGCGTCCTCCCACGACATGCCGGAGGCGATGCTGAAGGCCACCACGGCGTTCAGCCCGAGCCCGGCGGCCATCGCGAACGGGTAGCGCCCGACCACCCCCATGAGCAGCGTGAGCACCCCGGCCACCAGCGCGGTCGCGGCCGCCACCAGCGGGATCGCCGCGCCCGGCTCGGTGAGGTCGCCGAGGAACTGCCCGTCGTCGTCGGCCACCGTCCCGAGGATCAGCGGGTTGAGGACCACGATGTAGCCCATCGTGAAGAACGTGGCCAGGCCGCCGCGGACCTCGCGGCCCACGGTCGATCCCCGCTCGGAGATCTTGAAGAATCGGTCCAGTCCGGCGGCCGGGGGCTGCTTCTGCTCGTCGTCAACCGTCACGGGCGCAGAGTGGCAGACCGGGCGGCCCCAGGTGAACCCCCTGATCGGCACCGATATGGCAACGGATCGATAAGCCGTTCACCTCCCGGTGACACGCGGAACGTCGGCGCGGACCGCCCGGGGCCGCCGACTAATCTGATCGGCATGACCCGTGAGCGCCGACCCGATCCGCCGCCGATGCGGACCAACGACGTCCGCATCGCCCTGGCGGGCACCGCCGGGTGGGCGATCGCGCTGGTCGTGCTGCTGATCGTCGGGCTTCCCGAGCCCGACCGCTGGTGGCTGTGGGTGTGCGGCGTCGGGATCGCCATCGGCGCCTTCGGGACCTGGTACGTCCCGCGCCTCCAGTCCGCCCGCGCCCGGGAGGCCGCCGACCGGGCCGCCCGCCGCACCCGTTCCGAGGACTGACGCGAACGCCGGGCCGGGCGGGCCTATCGGTCTTCCAGGTCGGCTTCCGCCTGGAGGGTCGGGAGGGTGCCCGGGTCCCGGAGGAGCGCCTCGGCCTGCAGTCGGTCCTCCCAGCGGCCGGTGGCCCAGGCGAGGGCGCGGGCCAGGCCCCAGGGGCCGTCCGCGTGGATCTCGCCGTCGTCGCCGTACCACCAGGGGACGGGCTGGCCGTCCACGACGAGCGTGCGCGTCTCGTGGGCGGTGTAGGCGGCGGGCGCCTCCGGCAGCACGGCCCGTACCGCGTCGGGCACCGGCCGGGTCACCGCGCCGCCGCCGGTCTCGACGGCGCCGGAGACCTCCTCGCTCGCAAGGGGGAGGTCGAGGAGGGCGGCGAGCGGTCCGGCGTGGCCCGCGGAGGCGATGACCAGCGGCTGGCCGGTCAGCAGCGGCAGCAGGTCGGGCCGGTCCAGGACGAGCGCGTCGGCGGCGTCGGCCACCTCCACCCGGCCGTCCACGATCGCCCGGACGCGCTCTGGCGGCTCGTGCGCCTCCGGGACGGCGTCCCCCTCCTGGACGGCGGCCGTGTCGGCCAGGGCCGTCCACAGGGCGCTCAGGTGCGCGCGGGAGACCGTCCGGGACGGGTCCCCCAGGCGTTCCAGCAGTTCAGTGGCGCCGCCGGGCTCGTCCAGCAGGTCGGCGAGCGAAGTGCGGACGCCGAGGGCGAGGAGCAGCTCGCGGTCGTGGGGGGCGTCCTGCGGTACGGGGTCGTACAGCCCGGCGAGGAGGTCGTCGCCCTCGTCCAGGCGGAACTCTCCGGGACGGCGCCCGTCCAGGACGGGGTGGCGCCGCAGCCACCACGCCGTATAGGACGGCACGGCCACGCGCCGCCCGTCGTGAACGGTGACGTGGGCGGGCCGGACGACCGCCGCCCGCAGGTCGGGACCGGTCAGGAGCCGGAGCGCCGCGGGCCACCCGGCGACGAGTTCGAGATCGCGGACCGCCTGGAACTCGGCGACCTGGGGCGGGAGGTCCTGCGGACCGCCGAGCCTGGCCAGGGCGTCCTCGGCCCACCCGTCCTCGCCGTCGAGGTCGTGGGACTCGTCGAGGTCGGCCAGCGCGAACAGGTCGACGTCCTCGGCGCGGGCGAGGGCGAAGCCGTCCAGGACCCCGGCGGCGGCGAGGGTGTCCGCGCCCCACCGTTCGACGAGGTCGTCCGGGGCGATGCCGAAGGGCGCGTCGTCCGCCATCACCTCGCGCAGCGGGCTGCCGGGGAGCAGCAGTTCCCCGGCCGGGTAGAGATCGCCGTCGGCGCCGGGCAGCGCCAGCTCCGCCAGCCAGGGTGCCTCGCCCGGGTCAAGGTGCGCCGCCGCGACGAGGCCGAGCACGGCCGCCGCGATCTCGTCGGGGTCGTCGGCCTCGAAGGACCCCTCCACGGCCGCGCGCACCGCCGGGTCGCCGAGCACGGCGCGCGGCCCGGCCTCCACGGCCCCGAGCCGCGCCAGCAGCGGGTGAACGGCCTCCGGGTGGACGAAGCGCAGCCCCAGCGGCCCGCCGAGCCCGGACGGATCGACGCCGTCGGCGGCGATGAGCAGCCCGCGCGGCCCGCGCACCACGCGGCCCCCGCCGTGGACGTCGTCGGGCGCCAGCGGGACGGGCAGGGCGCCCAGCGCGTCGGCGGAGGCGCCGGTGAGCGCCTCGTACAGGCGGCGCCACCAGGCGGGCGGCCGGTCGAGGGCGGCCAGCTCGTCGACGACGTCGGCCAGTTCCACGCGGCGCACGCCCAGGGCGGTGAGGGCGGCATGCCGTACGGGCCATCCGACGGGCAGCAGGCCGGGCAGGACGACCTCGGCCCCCTTCCCCTCCTCGTCCGCGAGGAGATCGAGGAGCGCGGGCGTGGCGCCGTCCACCACCACCGCGTCACGGCCCCGCGCCCGCGCCCGCTCCCCCTCAAGATCGTCGTGGTCGCCCGCGACGGGCAGCAGCGGCACCTCGGGCAGGCGGTCGAGGACGGCGCGGCGGATGCGGGCGTCCAGCTCCCCGGCCGCCACCGGGCCGGGCACCAGGTCGAGCAGGGCCGGGGCGGCCGGAAGCCCGCGCAGCAGATCCACGTAGGCGGCCGCCGCGCGCTCGACCAGGTGGTCGGTGAGCGGGCCGGGGGCGACATGGCGGCGGTCGGGGGCCAGCGGGAACGAGGCGATCAGCAGCGCGGGCAGGCCGAGCCGCTCGTCGCTGGGCGTCGGGGCGTGGACGACGGCGGGCAGCCCGTCCGGCAGGGCGCCGCCCTCCGGCAGGGCCCACCGCACCTGCCAGGCGGGACGGGCCCGCTCCTCGACGGGCCGGTCGGCCAGCAGCTCGGGCGGGGCCGTGCCGTGCGCCTCCACCGTGCGCCAGCGGACCCCGTCGATCACCACCGTTCCGAGCGCCCCCTCGGCCGGGGCCGGGGCGGCGGTGAGGGTGCGGACCGGCGCCCCGTCGATCTCGATCTCCACCGTGCGCAGCGCCGGGAGCGCGAGGAGCAGCGCCGGGCCGACCTGGTCGAGCTGGGCGCGCACGGAGGCCGCCGCCGTCCCGTCGCGCAGCGGCAGCCGCACGGCCGTGTCGAAGCCCTCGGGGATCTCCGGCAGCGCGCCGGGCGGCACGGCGAACGGCAGGCGCAGCAGCGGCACCTGCCCGCCCCGCCGCTCCAGTTCCCCGGCCAGGGACGGGATGCCCGCCACCAGCGCGCGGGCCCGCTCCAGCGACCACTCCACCCCGGCCGGAACCCGTTCCGCCCCGGAAGCGATGGACGGCGCGTCCGCGACCGCCACCACCGCCGCGAACCCGACCCCGAACCGTCCGACCGATCCGGCCTCGTCGCGCTTGGCGGAGGCCCGCAGCGTGGACAGCGCCTCGACACCGGCCGCGTCCAGCGGCGCACCCGTGTTGACCGCCGTCAGCACCCCGTGCCCCGCCCCGGCAGCGGAACCGGCGGCGGTGTCCAGGATCAGGCGGAGACGGCCCGGAACCCCGGCGCGCACGGCGGCGTCGGCGGCGTTCTGCGCCAGCTCGACGACGACCCGGTCGCGGTAGCCGCCGAGGGCGTGGTCCTCCTCGGTGTTGGCGTCCTCCCGGAACCGCGCAGGGGACTCCGTCCAGGCGCGCAGCACCCGCTCCCGGATCGCGCCCGTCGCGAACGGATCGCTCTCGGCCGCGCCGTCGGCCGCCTCGGCACCGGTCACAGTGATCTTCACCACATTCCGCCGGTCAGCTGTGGCCCAGGGCCTCCTCGGCCTCGGTGTCCCGGATCTGACCGGCCGGGACGATGTCGTACCCGAGCTCGTCGATCACCGGCGGGCCGTGCTCGGACGCCGCCGGGATCGACACCGCCTCCGAGTGCGCCCCGCAGCCGTGGTCGGCCGACACCACCCGGCCGTCGTCGGGCGCGTACTCGTTGGCGCACACCCCGAACATCTGCCGCAGCTCGCCCGCAAGCGACATGAAGAACCCGCAGGTGGAGCACTGGGCGGGGGCCGACATCGCGATCGGCGCGCGCGGCCCGGCGATCCCGTCGTACCAGCGCGAGGCGGTCTCGTCGCGGCCCTCCCGGGACAGCACGCGGGGACGGCCGAGGCCCAGCTCCCACTGCGTCTCCTGGTCGGTGCCGTCGTCGACCTGCGTGTACCCGGGCGCGAGCCGGACGTCGTCGGACGGCGTCGGCAGCAGGTCGCCGGGGCCGAGATCGCCCGGCCGCAGCCGCTCCAGCCAGGGCACCCACTCGGGCGCCAGCAGCGCGTCGTCGCCCGGCAGCAGCACGCACTCGTCGACCGTCACGAGCTTGGCGCGGGAGGCCCGCGCCACGGTGACCGCCCAGCGCCACCCCCGGTAGGCCGGGTCGAGGCAGGTGAAGTAGTGCGTGACCACCCGGTCGGCCTCGGCCCGCAGGCCGAGATGCTCGCCCACGGGAGTCGGCCGGGCCGTCTCCTCCGCCGCCTCCCGGGCCAGATCGACGGCGCCCGCGCAGGCGGGGTCGACCACGGGCGTACGGGTGCGGCGGGCCGACCCGGTGGTGGTGCTTGCGGCGCCGGTGCGCGTACCGGAACGCTCGGCGCTGGGCTGACGGAGTGGGCTCACACTCCAATTCTCACCCATGGAACGACATGGCCGCGCACGCCACCCACCGCTTCCGCGCCACCGCCCGTCCCAGGCCGGTTTCCGCCGCCGCCGCACCGCGCCGATCGGGGGCTCTCCGGGAGTGAGGGCGGGGCAACGGCGGGAACGTAGTGTTCATCATGCGCCCAGGTCGTCCCGCTGGACGGCCCGGGCGGTCCAGGGGAGGGATCAGCCGGATGGGACTACGGGCGGGGGCCGACGCGGTGGGGCGTTCCGTACGCTCCGGCGCGCGCGGCGCCGCCCGCGTGGCACGGTCCACCGGGCGGGCCGCCCGCCGCGCCGGCGGGTTCACCCGCCGCGCCGCCAACGCCCAGGGCGCGGGCCGCAGCGGGCTGGGCACGCTGATCGAGTCCACGGCGGTCCACTCGGCCGGCGACGCGATGGTCGCGGTCGCGCTGGCCGGAACGCTGTTCTTCGGCCTGGACGTGGCGCAGGCGCGCGGCCAGGTCGCGCTGTACCTGCTGGTCACGATGGCCCCGTTCGCGCTGGTCGCGCCGCTGATCGGGCCCGTGCTGGACCGGATGCGGCATGCCCGCCGGTACGCCATCGCCGGCACGTTCGCCGCCCGCGGGCTGCTGTGCTGGGGGATGGCGGCCGCGGTGCCGCACGGCGACGAGGTCACCTTCCTGCCCGCCGCGTTCGGGGTGCTGGTGCTGTCCAAGGCGTTCGGGGTGCTGCGCGCCGCGGTGACCCCCCGGGTGCTGCCGGACGGCATCACGCTGGTGACGGCGAACGCGCGGGCGGCGTTCGCCGGACTGATCACCGCCACCGTCACGGTCCCGGTGGTGGCCGGTCTGGGCGTCCTGGTCGGCACGGACTGGCTGCTGCGGCTGGCGACGGCGACGTTCCTGGCGGGCGTGATCCTCACGATGCGCCTCCCCAGAAAGATCGACGTCCCCGACAACACCCCCGAAACCACCGACACCACCGAAACCGCCGAGGCCGCCGAACCCTCCGGGGCGGGCGGGGTGCCGGACGGCGATCGGCCGCGGAAGCGGAGAGGGAGGGCATGGCGGACATTGCCGCGCGTGGGCCCGGTGGTGTCCGAGGCGATGCTCGCGAACGCGGCGCTGCGCGCCTTCTCCGGCTTCCTGATCCTCTACCTGGCGTTCCTGCTGCGCGAGGAGTCCTTCGAACAGGTGGCGGGCAACGTGGCGCTGGGGCTGCTGGCGGGCGCCGCCGGGGCCGGCGGGCTGGCCGGCACCGCGCTCGGCGCCTGGATGAAGGCCCGCGCCCCGCGCCTGATCGTCCTGGGCACGCTGGCGTTCGTCACCGCGACGGCGGCGGCCGCGGCCGTGCTGTTCGGGCTGTGGGCGGCGCTGGGCGTCGCGGCGGCGGCGGGCCTCGGCCAGTCCCTGGGCAAGCTGTCGATGGACGCGGTGGTGCAGCGGGAGATCGGCGAGGAGGTGCGGTCCTCCACGTTCGCGGTCTCGGAGACCCTGCACCAGCTCGTCTGGGTGCTCGGCGGGCTGCTCGGGCTGGGCCTGTCGATCGTGGCGAGCGGCCGGATCGCGATGTCGGCGGTCGCGGCGGCGCTGGCGCTGGCCCTGGCCGCGCTGCTGATCCGCAGTTCGCGGGACGCCCGGCGGGCCCGGCGCTCCCGTACCGCGCGCGCCCAGGACTCGGCGGGACGGCCGTCCGGCCCGGCGCCGGCGGCCGGCACCAGCCCCGAGATCCGCGCCTGACACCCGTCCCGGAGCCGCGTGGACGGCGCGCCAGGGCTCCGGAGAGCCGGCGCGCCGCCGGCGGCGATCAGGGGTGCAGGTCGTCGGCGACCGCGCGGAGCACGGTGGCGATCTTCTTGGCCTCGGCCGGGGAGGGGTGCTTGCCCCTGCGGTAGGTGTTGGAGATCCCGTCGAGCAGCTTGATGAGGTCCTCGGTGATCAGCACCATCTCGTCGGGCTTCTTGCGGCGGGCCTTGGCCACCGACTTCTCCACCGACGGCAGCGTCTCCAGAACCCGCACCGACAGCGCCTGCTGCCCGCGCCTTCCCTCGACCACGCCGAACTCCACGCGCTGACCCGGCTTGAGCGTGGACGCGCCGCCGGGCAGCGCGGAGGAGTGCACGAAGACCTCACCGCCGTCATCGCGGGTGAGGAAGCCGAATCCCTTGTCGGCGTCGTACCACTTGACCTTGCCAGTGGGCACGGGAGACCTCGTTTAGCTCTCGTCCTGAATTGGGCTAAAGATTAGTGCCTCGCCACGAGGCGGTGAACATGGCGGTGACGATGGGCGACCCCCTGCGAGCCGACTGGACAGAAGCTATCGGCGCGCGGCCGGAACGGCACCCGAATATCCACCGTAACGGGCGTTTTCGCAAGGGCGCGGACGCGTCCGCCGCGGACTCGGGATCAGCCGGCCGGGGCCGCGGTGTCCGCGCCGTACGCGCCGAGCAGCCATTCCGGGAAGGCCAGCAGGTCGGGCAGGACGACATCGGCCCCGTAGGCGGTGAGAGCGTCGGCGTCGAACGGCCCGGTGGCCACGCCCACGGCCGTCGCGGCGGCGGCGCGGGCGGCGTCCACGTCACCGGTGTGGTCGCCGACGTACACGCCCGCGCCGTGCAGCCGCAGCGCGGCGCCCTTCTCCGTGCCGAACAGGCCGCCCACGACCTCGTCCACGGGCAGCCCGAGGTGCCGGACGGTGCGCTCGGTGTCGACCTGGTTCTTGCCGGAGACCACGACCACCCTGGCCCCGCGGGCGCGGACCGCCTCCAGCGCCTCGGCGGCGCCGGGCATCGCGACGGTCGCGGGGACGGCGATTCCGGCGTACAGGGCGCGGTACCGGTCGGCCATCGCCGGGACCTCCGCGGCCGGGAACCAGTACGCCAGCTCGACCTCCAGCGGCGGCCCGATGCGCGTCACGACCGCGTCGGTGTCGATGGCGACGCCGGTCTCGGCGGCGAGCGCCGCGTAGACCGCGCTGATCCCGGTCCGGGTGTCGGCGAGGGTGAGGTCGAGATCGAACCCCACCGCGGACCACCCCGGACCGGCGGCGCCCCGGGGTCCGGGTCCGGGCACGGCACATCGCGTCGCATCTGGCTCCAGCACGTTCCACAGGGTAAAGGGATAGTTATGGCGGATTTGCCATGCGGGTGGACCGGCGGGTGGAAGCACCGCCGGGCGGACCGTCCGGAGAAGAGGCGGCGCCGGGCCGCGACGGCCGCGGGCGCCACTGCGCCCACAAGGTCGGCCTCCGCCGCTGCGCCCACAAGGTCGGCCTCCGCCTCTATGCGCACGCGCACCCGCGCTCCCCCGGTAGTGGCGATGCGACGGGATCCGAGTAGGAGAGCGCGGGAGTCCATTGCGCGTGCTGCGCGAACGCTGTTCGTTTTTCTACCGGCCGGAACTGGATCGTCCGGCTGTCTGAAACATGCGTTCCTTGGTGCCGATATACCCGTACCTTCGCCTACGAACCACACGACCAGGGAAAACGCGGACCTCGAAAGTGCCAGCGGACTTCCAAGGACCGCCGCGGCCGGTGCACCACCCGTCCCCCGGACAACGCGGCACCCCGGCAAAACAGAAACGCGAAACGCACTCGGGTGACCGATCTCAGTGACCCGCCCGAATCGGAGAAAGAGGGCGCCATGGCCGACGAACGCGACCGACCCCCGGCGACGGGGCCCGGCGGACCCCCCGAAACCCCGGCCGCACAGACCGGCACGGCCACCGACCCCGGAGTCGCCGCCGGGGCAAACCAGGGCGCGGCGTCGCACCGCCGCGGCTCACGGATGGGACGACCGCCGTCCCGGAACCTCAAGGCCGCCCGCAAACGCGCCGCCGCCGCGCTCGCCACCGCCCTCTCCGTGATCACGACGGTGGTGGTGCTGGTGCTGGCCGTGCACATCGTGTTCGTGGTGTTCGAGGCCAACACGGCCAACGACCTGGTCCGCACGGCCGGCGACCGGGCCGAGGGCCTGGCCTGGCAGTTCCGGGACGTCTTCCAGCCCGCCGACCCCAAGATCGAGGTGGTCGTGAACTACGGGCTGGCCGCCCTCGTCTACCTGATCATCGGCCGGATCGTCGTCGGCCTCGTCCGCCGCCTGGACTGACGCCCCGGGGCCTCGTCGCGGGCGCGGTCTCCGGTCAGTCCCGGAGGTCGCGTCCCGGGAAGCGGACGGTCTCGAGCGGCCAGGCCGTCGTGACCCACTCCCGGACGAACTCCTCCAGCTCCTTCTCCACGCTGGAGTCCTCCTCGTCCGCCCGCACCCAGAACACCACGACGGCGTCGGCGGACGGCTTGTCCGAGGGGGCGACGTGGATGCGGCCGAGCTGCCGCTCCTCGTCCGGGGTCATCACCACGTAGCTGAACGAGCGCCGCAGCTGCCCCTCCTTCTGCAGCCAGGCCACGTCGATCAGCGCCTGCTCGAAGGTGAACTCCTTGTCCGGCCAGCCCCACTCGGGGCCGAACCGGCCCTCCAGCCGCTCCAGGCTGCCCAGCACCGCCCCGTAGTCCTTCACGACGTCGTGGACGGTGATCGGGCGGATCCGGAACCGCGGCCCGGCGACGAGGGTCGGGACGACGAAGTCCTCCGGCAGGAAGGCCCCCCGACCCCCCTTCCGCGGAGTTACGAACATCGTCGACCCTTCCGACAACGCCCCATTCCGGCGACAGGGGCGCGAGCGCCACCGACTTTAGCCGTCCGCCGCCCGGTGCGAGACGCATCACGAATTCGGGCGCGCCGAGGCGGGCGGTCCAGAACCTCGGTCGGTGATGCCTTACTGTTCTTGCGGAGGAACACACGACCATGACCAGATCCACGCGCGACCGAATCGTGAGCGAGTCCCTGCGGCTGTTCGCCGACCGGGGCTATGCCGCGACCTCGGTCGCGGAGATCGAGGCCGCGGCCGGGCTGTCGCCCGGCGCGGGCGGCCTGTACCGGCACTTCCGCTCCAAGGAGGAGGTGCTGGCCTCCGCCATCCGCGAGCACATCGAGCGCACCCGGCGGCAGATCAGCGACGTGCTGGACCACGCCACCACCTACGAGGACCGGCCGCTGGAGATCCGGCTGCGGATGACCTGCCAGGCCGGGCTGGCGAAGATGCGCGAGGAGCAGGACCTCATCCGGGTGCTGTTCCGCGACCTCGACCAGTTCCCGCACCTGGTGGCGGAGATGCGCGAGGGGATCGTCAACCCGCTGTACGACGGCATCGCGACCTGGCTGTCCCAGCAGCCGGAGTTCGAGGGGATCGACGAGGACTGGCCCGCGGTCGCCTCGGTCCTGGGCGGCGCGGTGGTGAACTACTGGCTCGCCAACGAGTCGATGTACGAGCCCCCCACCCGCATCGACGAGAAGCGGTTCGTGTCGAGCTGGGCACGGCTGGGTCTCGGCCTGGTCAACCTGGAGCGGACTCCAGCCACCTGACCTGGGCCGTCCCCGACCCGACCGGCACTGAGCACGCCCGGCGGCTCCTACGCTGATGGGGCGGGCGCTCCGCGGTGCGCCCGCGCCGGTGCCACGAGGTTGGGAGAGGAATGGACACGTTCGCGGACTGGCTGCGCGCACGCGACGACGGCGCGTTGCGCTCCCTGCTGTCCGCACGGCCGGAACTGGTCACGCCCGTACCCGCCGATATGGCCGCCCTCGCCACCCGGGCCGCCACCCCCGCCGCCGTCTCGCGCGCCCTCGACCGGCTCGACCGCTTCACACTCGCCGTCCTGGAGGCACTGCTCGTCCTGCCCCGCCCCCTGGAGCCGGACGCGCTGACCGACGCCGTGGACGCCACCGCCGACGACGTGACGCGTGCACTGGAGACCCTGGAACGCCACGGGCTGGTCTGGGGAAACGGCCCCCAGACCCCGGCCCCCGCCCCCGGCGTCCGGCAGGGCCTGCCACACCCCGCCGGCCTGGGCCCGACGGTGAAGGAGGTCTTCGCCGGCTACGCGATCGAACGCCTCACGGCGCTGGTCACCGACCTGGACGGGCAGGAGCCCCGCGGGTTCCCCGACACGGGCCGGCTGCTGGAACGGCTCACGGCCGCCCTGTCCGAACCCGGCCCGCTGATCGCCGACGCGGGCCCGGAGGCCGCGGCGGCGCTGGACCACCTGGCCTGGGGCCCACCGGTCGGCCGCGTCGCCGACGCCCGCCGCCCCGTGCGGGTGGCGACCGCGACGACCCCCATCGAACGGCTCCTGGCCCGCGGCCTCCTCGCCGCCGAGGACGACCGCACGGTCACGCTGCCCCGCGAGGTGGCACTCCACCTGCGCGGCGGCCACCTCTTCCGGGACGTCCCCGCACAACCACCCGAACTCACCGGCCGCCGCTCCGCCCCACCCGGCACGTCCAGCAGGCCCGGCACGTCCAGCGGATCAGCCGCCTCCGGCAGACCCGGCACCTCCGGCAGGCCCAGCGGGCCCGGGGCGTCCGGTGGGCCCGGGAGTTCCGGCACGTCCAGCGGGCCCGGCGCCTCCGGCGGATCCGGCTCGGCCAACGCAGTCGGCGGCCGGGGGGCGGCGGCGGACGATCTGGCCGTGCGGACGGCCGCGGGGGAGGCGTTCACCGCGGTCCGGCTCGTCGAGGAACTGCTCGAACGGTGGGGCACCGACCCGCCGCCCGTGCTGCGCAGCGGCGGCCTGGCGGTGCGCGAGCTGCGCGCCACCGCGACGCTGCTGGAGGTCGAGGAGTGGCGGGCCGCGCTGCTGGCCGAGGTCGCCTACGCCGCCGGGCTGCTGACCCGCAGCGGCGACCTGGACGGCGAGTGGCTGCCCACACCCGCCTACGACCTGTGGCTGATGCGCGACACCCCCGGCCGCTGGACCGAGCTGGCCCGCGGCTGGCTGAAGACCGACCGCGCGCCCGGCCTGGCCGGTGACCGCGACGACCGCGACCGGCTGATCAACGCGCTCAGCGAGGCGGTGGTGCGCAGCAGCGCCCCCACCACCCGCACCGCCGTCCTGCGGGTCCTGGCGGCCGCGCCCCCGGGCCTGGCCGTGGACGCCGACGCCGTCCGCACCCGCCTGGCGTGGCTGCACCCGCGCCGCACCGGGCCGCTGCGCGACCGGCTCGTCGACTGGACGCTGCGCGAGGCGGCGGTGCTGGGACTCACCGGGTTCGGACGGCTCGTCCCGTACGCCCGCGACCTGCTGGAGGGCGACGACCCGGAACCCGGCCTGGAGAAGTACCTGCCCGAGCCGGTCGACCGGATCCTCATCCAGGCCGACCTCACCGCGATCGCGCCCGGCCCGCTGGTCACCGAGCTGGCCCGCGAGCTGGCGCTGTCGGCCGAGGTCGAGTCGACCGGCGGCGCGACCGTCTACCGGTTCACCCCGTCCTCGATCCGCCGGGCCCTGGACGCCGGCCGCACCGCCGCCGAGCTCACCGAGCTGCTGGCCCGGCACTCGGCGACCCCGCTGCCGCAGCCGCTCACGTACCTGATCGAGGACGTGGGCCGGCGGCACGGCCACCTGCGGGTGGGTTCGCTGAGCTCGTACGTGCGGAGCGACTCGGCCGCCACCCTCGACGAGATCCTCGCTGACCGCCGCTCCGGGGCACTGCGCGTCCACCGGCTGGCGCCGACCGTGCTGGCCTCGTCGCTGCCGCGCGGCGAGCTGCTGGAGGCGCTGCGGGCGATGGGCCTGGCCCCGGTCGCCGAGTCCCCCGGCGGCGGGATCATCGTGACGCGTCCCGACCAGCTGCGCGCCGATCCGCCGCCGACCGCCGAGATCGTCCGGGTGCGGCCGGGCGGGGAGCCCGCCGAGGCCTCGGTGATCGCGGCCGCGGTACGGGCGCTGCGGGCCGGGGAGGAGGCCAGCCGGCACGGCGCCGAGCAGGCCCGGCTGCGCGGCGCCGCCCCGTCCGGGGAGCCGCCCCGCTCCCCCGCCGCGGCGACCGTCGACCGGCTGCGGGAGGCCGTCCACCACGGCGTCCGGGTGTGGATCGGCTACCTCGACCAGCAGGGGCAGGCGTCCAGCCGGATCGTGGAGCCGGTACGGGTGGAGGGCGGCTTCCTCACCGGGTACGACGCCACCCGCGCCGCCGTCCACAGGTTCGCGCTGCACCGGATCACCGGCGTCTCCGAACTCGACGACGAGGGCACCGAACCCGCCTGAACAGGGGCTTCCCGAACGAATCCGCCAAAACCGAACGCAGCCGATAGCCTGCCGCGATGACCGGAAGCGCAGGATGAGGGGGATGTGAGCCGTGAGCGGCTACGGAGGGCAGCCTCCAGGATGGAACGACCCGTACGGGCAAGGGCAGGGCTGGAACGACCCCAACGCCGCCCAGCACCACCAGTCCCCTGGCTACGCCTATGGCTACGGTCCCCCGGGCGTCCCCAACACGGCCGGCGAGACCTCAGGGTCGACCATCGCCGCCCTCATCTGCAACTGCGTCGCCGTGGCGATGTGCTGCAACCTCCTCACGATCCCCGGAATCGTCACGGCCGCGATGGCGATGAGCCGCGCCCGCACCGACCCCGCCTCGTCCCGGAAGCTGACCACCTGGAGCTGGGGGATCCTCGTCGTGGCCTTCCTCCTGCCGGTCGTGATCTTCTGCGTGCTCCTCGGGGTGGACGCGGCCAACGGCGGGCTCGACGACTCCGGTCTCTGACGGCCCTCCGGGAAGACGGCCGCCTCCTCCGTCGTTTGCATAAGAGCCCGTTCCGGAACGTCCCTCCGCACCCCCGCATGTCGGGTAGCGTGCAGCACCTGCCACCGGAGCCCGAACGGGCCGTCCACGATCGATCGCCTGATGGGGGCCGCCTGCCGTGTCCGACGGACCGCTGATCGTCCAGTCCGACAAGACCCTGCTGCTCGAAGTCGACCATGTCCTGGCCGACGAGTGCCGCAAGGAGATCGCCCCGTTCGCCGAGCTCGAACGGGCGCCCGAGCACATCCACACCTACCGGGTCACCCCGCTGGCCCTCTGGAACGCGCGCGCCGCCGGGCACGACGCCGAGCAGGTCGTCGACACGCTGCTGAAGTTCTCCCGCTACCCCGTCCCGCACGCGCTGCTGGTCGACGTGGCCGACACCATGGCCCGGTACGGGCGGCTGCGGCTGGAGAAGCACCCCTCCCACGGCCTGGTCATGCACTCCTCCGACCGCTCCGTCCTGGAGGAGGTGCTGCGGGCCAAGAAGGTGAAGGGGATGCTCGGCGAGCGGGTCGGCGACGACTCCGTCGCCGTCCACCCCAGCGAGCGGGGCGCCCTCAAGCAGGCCCTCCTCAAGCTCGGCTGGCCGGCCGAGGACCTCGCCGGATACGTCGACGGCGAGGCGCACGCGATCTCCCTGGTCGAGGACGGCTGGCAGCTCCGCTCCTACCAGCGGGACGCCGCCGAGTCGTTCTGGCACGGCGGCTCCGGAGTGGTCGTGCTGCCCTGCGGCGCGGGCAAGACCATCGTGGGCGCGGCCGCCATGGCCCGCGCCGAGGCGACCACCCTCATCCTTGTGACCAACACCGTCTCCGCCCACCAGTGGAAGCAGGAGCTCATCCGCCGCACGTCCCTCACCGAGGACGAGATCGGCGAGTACACCGGGGCGAAGAAGGAGATCCGGCCGGTCACCATCGCCACCTACCAGATCATGACGACGCGCCGTAAGGGCGCCTACGCCCACCTGGAGCTGTTCGACGCCCGCGACTGGGGCCTGGTCGTGTACGACGAGGTGCACCTGCTGCCCGCGCCGATCTTCCGGATGACCGCCGACCTGCAGGCCCGCCGCCGGCTGGGCCTCACCGCCACGCTCGTCCGCGAGGACGACCGCGAGGGCGACGTGTTCTCCCTGATCGGCCCCAAGCGGTACGACGCGCCCTGGAAGGACATGGAGTCGCAGGGCTGGATCGCCCCCGCCGACTGCGTCGAGGTCAGGGTCACCCTCACCGACTCCGAACGGCTCACGTACGCGACCGCGGAGCCGGACGAGCGGTACCGCTTCTGCGCCACCACCGACACCAAGACCAACCTCGTGCGGGCCCTGGTCGATCGGCACCGGGGCGAGCAGACACTGGTGATCGGCCAGTACATCGACCAGCTCGACGAGCTGGGTGAGCTGCTGGACGCTCCGGTCATCAAGGGCGAGACGCGGGTGAAGGAGCGCGAGCGCCTCTTCGACGCGTTCCGTTCGGGGGAGATCAGCGTCCTGGTCGTGTCCAAGGTCGCCAATTTCTCCATCGACCTGCCGGAGGCGACGGTGGCGGTGCAGGTGTCGGGCGCTTACGGGTCGCGTCAGGAGGAGGCGCAGCGTCTGGGACGGCTGCTGCGGCCCAAGTCCTCCGGGCAGGGCGCCCGGTTCTACGCGGTGGTGGCGCGTGACACGCTCGATCAGGACTACGCCGCCACGCCTACCGGATCGTGGACGCCGACGCCGTCCTGGCCGGCGAGGAGATTTAACCGAGCGCACCCGCCCGAGAAAAAAGGGGGCGGGAAATGAGAAAGGGCCCCGCCGGTAAACCCGGCAGGGCCCTTTCCTAATATGTGTCCGGCGGTGTCCTACTCTCCCACACAGTCTCCCATGCAGTACCATCGGCGCTGAAGGGCTTAACTTCCG
>NZ_JBHSON010000035.1:0-98581 GCF_042656285.1 Actinomadura rugatobispora
CGGAGGCGAGGAAGGCGGCCGCCGCGGCGATGTCGAGGACGACGCCCCCGCGACCGCCGTGGCGGTGGATCCTGCCCGGCATCGTCAGCCGGCCGTGCCGCGCCGTCGCGTCCACAGGAGCCCGCCGCCGGTCAGCGCCGCCGCGCCGAGGAGCGCGCCGATCGCCCAGGCGGTGGAGTCGTCCGCGGTGCCGCCGTGGCCGGTGTCCACGCCGCCGCGCGGCTGCTTGTCGTCGCCGCCGCGCGCGGGCGGGGCGCCGCCACCGTCGTCATCGTCATCGTCGTCGTCAGGGTCGTCGTCGGCCTGCGCGACGGCCGAGACGCCCAGCCCGCCCAGACCGGCCGTCGTCGTGACCGTGGCCACGCCCGCCGCGGCGCCGACCGTCAGGGCCAGCACCAGCAAGCAGCGCTGGAACACTGCCGCCATGGCAACCTCCCGAGGAAGGGGCCGCGATGTCTTCGCGGCCGTACTTCGAGGCTCGGGCGCGCGGATGAGCCGGGGATGAGCGCCATATGAGGCGACTTTCACGAAACGCGCTGACGGGTTATGTGAAGCTTGGAACCCGGGACAGGCTGCGGGCGAGGGGAACGGCGATGGAACCTCTCGGGGCGGATGATCCGCGCCAGGTCGGCCCGTACGTGCTATCCGGACGGCTGGGGGACGACGCGACCGGCCGGTTGTTCCGCGGGACCTCGCCGGACGGGCGCGCGGTCGTGGTGACGCTGGTGCGCCCGGTGGACGGCGACGACGCCGGGTTCCGGCAGCGTTTCGCGAAGTCGGCGGAGGCTGCCGGGCGGGTCGGCGGCACCCGGGCCGTGCCGGTCCTGGACGCCGATCCGGAGGCGGACCCGCCCTGGCTGGCGAGAGCCCACGTGGAGGGCCCGTCATTGCTGGAAGCGGTCGGCTGGGACGGCCCGTTCCCGGTGGACGCGGTGCTCGCGCTGGCGGCGGACCTGGCGGAAGGGCTCGCGGCGATCCACGACTGCGGCCTTGCGCACGGGCGTCTGGAGCCGGGCAACGTGATCCTGAGCCCGGACGGGCCGCGGATCGTCGGCTTCGGAGTCCCGGGGCCGCCGCCCGCCGTGCCGTACGTGTCGCCCGAGCACCTCGGGGCGGCGGAGCCCGGGCACGCCTCCGACGTGTTCTCCCTCGGGTCGGTGCTGGCCTTCGCCGCGACCGGCGCCGCGCCGTGGGGCGACGAGGCCCTGTACACGATCCTCCACAGGGAGCCCGAGCTCGAAGGCGTTGCGGCGGAGCTGCGGGAGGTGATCGTCCGCTGCCTGGAGAAGGACCCGCGCCGCCGCCCCAAGGCCCGCGACCTCCTGGCCGCCGTGCCGGAACCCGCCGACGACGAGCCGTCGGCGGTGTTCCGGGTGTCGTGGAAGCGGGATCTGCTGCACAAGACCGCCCTCACCGCCCTGGCGGTCATGGGCTTTCTCCCGGCGCTCGTGGCGGTGCTGATGGTGCTGGACGTGCACGTCCCGGGCTTGCTGTGGGTCCTCGCGGTGCCTTCCGCGGCTCTGCTGGCCGCGGTACTGTTCGGAACGGTCATCACCGAGGAACGGCTCGTGGTCGACCGGACGGGGCTCACGAGGATGACCGGGGGCGATCCCCAGCACTACCCGTGGGAGGAGATCGAGGCGGTCGGCTTCCACGGGGCCTATCCGCGCAAGCCCCGATGGCTCTCGGACGAGTACCTCGCCGTCCGGCCGAGAAGCGGCACGGCGCTGGCCGTGGACCGCTCGTCGAGATGGTCGAAGGCGGACGGGCGCTTCAACGTGATCGACATCCCGATCCTGGCCGGGGCGCCGCGGGAGGAGATCAGCCGGGCCGTCGCCCTGTACTCGGAGGGGCGGTTCGAGGTCCGGCTGCCCCCGGCGGGGTCAGCGGGGCGCTGAAGGCCCAGCCCTTTTCCAGGAGGGCGTCCACCGTGGTGAGGGCCTGGCTCAGGCGGGTCTCGTGAGGGCCGGTGACGGTGATGTGGGGGAGGCCGCGGCGCTCCAGCTCCTCGCGGAACCGGCCGGCCATCCAGTCGCGGATCGTCGCGCCGTCGCGCCAGCCGTCCTGCTCGAACGGGACCCCGGCGGGGTCGGTGAGAATCCACAGGTGGTGGCGGTCGTTGCCGCGGTGGTACGACTCGGGCGCGGGCTCGCCCAGGTAGCGCTCGTACCAGAGGGCCGTGGCGAACGCGTCGGTGTCGCAGATCAGGACGGGCGATCCGGTACGGGCCGCCGCGTCCTCCAGGGCGAGGTGGCGTTCGGCGATGCGGGCGAAGTCGGCGGGCGTCCAGGTCAGGTCGTCCAGCCAGAGGGACGGGTCGGCCGCGGCGCGGCGGGCGGCGGCGAGCTTCTCTTCGGTGTAGGTGCGCCCGTACTCGGGGACGCAGCGGGTCGCCGCCCAGACGCCGCCGCGCTCGGCCAGGCGCGCGGCGAGGGCGCGGGCGAGGGTGGTGGTGCCGGTCGACTCGGCCCCGGCGACGACGACGCGGCGGGCCAGATGGCCGCGGACGGGCGGGGCCAGGTGGTGCCAGTGCGCGACCGGGTCGTCGCGGACGGCGGTGCCGCTGACGGGGAAGCGCGTGCGGGGCGGGTCGACGGGGACGTGCGCGGCGCCGAGCCGGCGGGCCAGTTCGGGACCGTACGCCTCGGAGCTGAAGACGGCGTCGACCGGGGCGGTGAGGCCGCCGCGGAACGCGGCGACGTGCGCGCCCCAGGCGTCCTCGGAGTCGTAGTCGATCTCGTGGTCGTCCACCACCGGGACGATCTCCACGTGCGGCTGCGGGTGCGTCTCGCGGAGCCAGGCGGCGCGCAGCGCGAGCGGGACGCTCTCCACCGTGGACGCCGCGACGATCACGGTGAGCCGGTCGCAGGCCGCGGCCGCGGTGTCGACGAGGTGGTGGTGGCCGGCGTGCGGCGGGTAGAACTTGCCGACGACGAGGCCGTGCCGGTGCGTCATGCGGGCGCCGGGGCGGTCCGGGCGCGGTGGTCGGCCCGCCAGGCGTTCAGGCCGAGCACGCACAGCGTGAGGAAGATGACGTAGAGCGCGCTGGTCAGCTTCAGGTCCTTGTGGAAGTAGAGCGGGATGTAGACCAGGTCCGCGGCGATCCAGATCCACCAGGACTCCAGCAGCTTGCGCGACTGGCCGTAGATCGCCATCAGGGACAGCGCGGTGGTGAGGGCGTCCCAGAACGGGACGGTGGAGTCGGTCCAGGCCGTCAGCGTCCAGGTGAGGACGGCGGTCGTGGCGGCGCCCGCGGCGGCCAGCGCGATCCAGGTGTCGCGGGACGTGCGGGTGACCGGCAGGTCGTCGCGGCCCTCGCCGCCGTACAGCCACACCCACCAGCCGTAGGCCTGGAGCGCGACGTACACGACCTGGAGCCCGGCGTCGGCGTACAGGCCGCCGTCGAGGAAGACCAGGCCGAGCAGGATGACGTTGGCGATGCCGATCGGCCAGTTGAGGATGTTCTGCCGGACGACCAGCCAGACGTTGACCGCGCCGGTGGCGAAGCCGAGCAGCTCGGCCCAGGTGGTGGGGACCGTTCCAAGGTGGAAGGCGGGCTGGAGCAGCGGGCCGAGCAGGTCGTGCAGCGTCATCGACGGCTCCCCGGGGGATCACAAATCGTCGAAGAGACGATAACAGGGGCAAGCCGCCCGAACGCGCTCAGGCGCTCTCCCGCACCACCAGATGGGGCTGCAGGATCACCACGGGATCGGCCACGGCCTCGCCCTGGATCCGGGAGATCAGCAGCCGGGCCATCCGCCGCCCCATCTCCTCCACCGACTGGTGCACGGTCGTCAGCGGCGGATCGGCGATCGGGGCGCTGGCCGAGTCCTCGAACCCGATCACCGACACGTCCTCGGGGATCCGCCGCCCCCGCTTCTTCAGCACCCGCATCGCGCCCAGCGCCATCGGGTCGTCGGCGGCGAACACCGCGTCCAGCTCCGGATCGAGCTCCAGCAGCTCCGCCGCCGCCGCGACCCCGCTGGCCTCGCTGAAGTCGCCGTACACCACCAGCTCGGGCAGCCCCGCCCCGGCCAGCGCCTCCCGGTACCCGGCCAGCCGGTCCACGCCCACGCCCATGTCCTGCGGGCCGGCGATCGTCGCGATCCGGCGCCGGCCCCGCCGCAGCAGGTGCTCGACGGCCTGCCGGGCGCCGTCGCGGTTGTCGACGTCCACGTACGACACCGGCGTCAGCCCCGGCGGCCGGCCGCCCAGCACCGTCGGCACCCCGCCCGCCTCCAGCTTGGCGGGCAGCGGGTCGTCGCCGTGCAGCGAGGTCAGCAGCACCCCGTCCACGTGCTGCCCGGTCAGGTAGTTCTCCAGCCGGGCGTACTCGTCGGGGGAGCGGGCCAGGGCCAGCAGGAGCTGCAGCCCGGTGTCGTTCAGCTCCGGGCTGATCCCGCGGATGATCCCGGCGAAGAACGGCTCGTCGAAGATCCGCTGCTCGGACTCGGCCACCACCAGCGCCACCGTGTCGGTGCGCCGGGTCACCAGCGTCCGGGCGGCCCGGTTGGGGACGTAGCCCAGCTCGTCGATCGCCGCCAGCACCGCCTCCCGGGCCTCCGCGCTCACCCGCGGCGAACCGTTGACCACCCGCGAGACGGTGCCCCGGCCGACCCCGGCCCGGGCCGCCACCTCCTCCAGCGTGGGGCGGCCCGAGACACGCCTCACCACCCTCGCCTGCCCATCGCCCGCATCGCGCCCCTCGCCCCTTCCGCCCTGACCCGCACCCGCCGCCGCGCGCCCGCTCAGCGGCGATCCGGCAGTCCGCCCGCCCGGATCACGCCCGCGTACCAGCGCGCGCTGTCCTTGGGCACCCGGCGCTGGGTGGCGTAGTCCACGTGGACCAGCCCGAAGCGCTTGGAGTACCCCCACGACCACTCGAAATTATCCAGCAGCGACCAGGTGAAATAGCCGCGTAGCGGAACTCCGCCGGCGATCGAGGCGTGCGCGGCGCGCAGATGCGCGTCGATGTAGGCGATCCGGCCCTCGTCGCGCACCGCCCCCTCGCCGTCGAGGGCCTCGTCGTAGCCCGCGCCGTTCTCGGTGATGTAGAGGTCGACCGGCGGGTAGTCGCGGTGCAGCCGGGTCAGCACCTCGTGCAGCCCGCCCTCGTCGATCTCCCAGCCCATCCCGGTGACCGGGCGGCCGCCGTCGACGAACCGCACGAACTCGCTGCCCACCCACGGCGAGTGGGTGGAGAACGGCGACGACACCGCCTGCCCGGTCACCTCGGTGTCGCCGGTCACCGTGAACCGCGAGTAGTAGTTGACGCCGAGCTGGTCGATCGGCTGGTTGATCGTGGCCAGGTCGCCGTCCCGCACGCACGCGTCGAAGTCCAGCTCCTCCAGGTCGGTGAGGACGTCCGCCGGGTACGAGCCGCGCAGCAGCGGGTCGAGGAAGAACCGGTTCTGCATCCCGTCGACCCGCCGCGCCGCGTCCAGGTCCCGGTCCGCCCCGCTCGCCGCGGAGATCGCGTACAGGTTGACGGCCGCGCCGAACCGGTGCCCGGGGTGCCGGGCCCGCATCGCCCGCACCGCCGCGCCGTGCCCCAGCATCAGGTGGTGCGCCGCCCGCAGCGCCGCGGCCGGCTCCCGGCGGCCGGGCGCGTGCTCGCCCGAGGCGTAGCCGAGGAACGCCGCGCACCACGGCTCGTTGATCGTCATCCACTGCGACACCCGGTCGCCCAGCGCCGCGTGCACGTGGCCGGCGTAGTCGGCGAACCGGAACGCGGTGTCGCGCTCGGGCCAGCCGCCCGCGTCCTCCAGCGCCTGCGGCAGGTCCCAGTGGTAGAGGGTCGGCCACGGCTCGATGCCCGCCTCCAGCAGGACGTCCACCAGCCGCCGGTAGAAGTCCAGACCGGCCTGGTTGAGCCGCCCCGACCCGTCCGGCTGCACCCGGGACCAGGAGATCGAGAACCGGTAGGCGGTCAGCCCGAGCTCGGACATCAGCGCCACGTCGTCCCGGAACCGGTGGTAGTGGTCGACCGCCACGTCGCCGGTGTCGCCGCCCAGCACCTTCCCCGGGGTCCGGCAGAAGGTGTCCCAGACGGAGGGCCCGCGCCCGTCCTCGGCCGCCGCGCCCTCGATCTGGTACGCGGCGGTCGCGGCGCCCCAGCGGAAACCGGCCGGGAACGCCAGGGCCGCGGCCGGGGCCCTCTCGTCGTCATGCTGCCCGTCGCCCTGCTGCCTGTCGCTCTGAGTGGGAGAGGTCACGCCTTGATCGCACCTTCCATGATTCCGCCGATGATCTGGCGGCCGAACACGATGAACACGACCAGCAGCGGCAGGATCGCCACGGTCGTCCCGGCGAACATGAGGGTGTAGTCCTTGAAGTGGGCGTTGGCCAGGTTGTTGATGGACAGCTGCACGGTCGGGTTCTCGGGGTTGAGCACCGCCAGCGGCCACATGAACTCGTTCCAGGTCTGCATGAACGTGAACAGCCCCAGCACGCCCGCCGCCGGCCGCAGCGCCGGCAGCACGACCCGCCAGTAGATGCCGAAGGTCGTGCAGCCGTCCACGCGCGCGGCCTCGATCAGCTCGTCGGGCACCGCCTGCTGGGCGTACTGCCGCATCATGAACACCCCGAACCCGGTGACCAGGAACGGGACGATGACCGCCTGGAGGCTGTTCTGCCAGCCCAGCTCCACCATGATCATGTAGAGCGGGATGATGCCCATCTGGACCGGGATCATCATGGTCGCGATGATCGTCAGCAGCAGCGCGTTCTTGCCGCGGAAGCGCAGCTTGGCGAACGCGAACCCGGCGAGCGAGGCGAAGAACACCGTCGACACCGTCACCGCCGACGCGACGATCGCCGAGTTCAGCAGGCCCTGCGCGAAGTAGGCGTCGGGGTTGTCGAACAGCCGGCCCACGTTGTCGCCCAGGTTGCCGCCGGGCACCAGCGGCGGCGGGACGTCCGCCACCACCTCGTTCGTCCGGGTCGCCACCACGATCATCCAGTAGATCGGGAAGATCGACAGCGCCACCGCCACGACCAGCGTCACGTAGGTGAGCGGGCTGGCCTCCCACAGGCCGCGGAGCCGGCCGTGGCCGCCGTTCCGGCGCCGCCCGGGGCCCTTCCCGGCGGGGGAGGTGATCAGTGTGGTCATCGGGTGCCCCCCGTACGCCGCACGAACAGGAAGTTGAGCAGGGAGAACACGATGATCAGCAGGAACAGCGCCCAGGCCACCGTGGCTCCGTAGCCGTAGCGGTCGTCGGTGAAGGCGTTGTCGTACATGTACATCGTGATCGTCTGGAACTGGCCCAGCGAGCCGCCGTCCATCCTGTTGGTGATGCCGCCGCCGGCGCCGAACAGCACCGGCTCGGTGAACAGCTGCAGCCCGCCGATCGTGGCGATGATGACGGTGAAGATGATCGTCGGCTGCAGCAGCGGCACCGTGATCCGCCAGAACTGCCGGGCCCGGGACGCGCCGTCGATCGCCGCCGCCTCGTACAGGTCCCTGGGGATCGCCTGCATCGCGGCCAGGTAGATCAGCGCGTTGTAGCCGGTCCACCGCCAGTCGACCATCACCGCGATCGCCAGCCAGGACCAGTACCGGCTCGCCTGCCAGTCGATCGCGTCCAGGCCCACCAGGTCCAGCGCCCAGTTGATCATGCCGAAGTCGCGGTCGAACATCTGCGTGAACACGATCGCGACCGCGGCGGTGGAGGTGACCAGCGGGGCCACCATCCCGATCCGGAACAGCGTGCTCGCCCGCATCCGCCGGGCGAGGGCGTTGGCGACGAACAGCGCGATGAGCAGCTGCGGGACGGTCGCCACGACGAAGATCCCGATCGTGTTGACCGTGGCATGCCAGAAGTCGCCGTCGGTGAGCAGGTAGCGGAAGTTCTCCAGCCCGGCCCACTCGCGGGTGCCGGAGGCCAGCCCCCACTCGTGCAGCGACACCCACAGCGTGTAGAGCAGCGGGAAGAGCCCGAAGAGGATGAAGACCAGGTAGAACGGCGAGATGAACAGGTAGGGCGAGGCCTTCACGTCGAGCCGGGCCAGCCGGGACCGCCAGCCGCGGCGCGGCGCGCCGCCCTTGGCCGGAGGCGGTGCCTCGGCCGTGCCGGCGGGACGCACAGAGACGCTCATGCGCCTCCTTCCGGGGTTCGCGCCGGTCCGTGGCGCGTCCGCCGAACGGCGAACGGGGAGGCGCCACGGACCGGCGGCGCGGGGGGAGGGGTGGTTACCTGGCGGCCTTCTTGGCGGCGTCGACCGCCTGCGTCCAGGCCTCCTCGGGCTTGACCTCGCCCTGGCCGACCGCGATCAGGATGTTCTCCACGGCCTGCCGGACGTCCTCGTTCTTCGGCCCGAGGTGCACCGGCTTGACCTGCGCGGCCATCTCACCGAACAGCTTGCCGGTGGGCGCGTTGCTGAAGTAGGCGTTGGTGGCCCCGGCGACCGCCGGGTCCTGCGCGGCCTGCGGCGAGGACGGGAAGGTGTTCTTGTCCTTGAACGCCCCGATCTGGCCCTGCGGCGAGCTCAGGAACTTGGCCAGCTCGGCGGCCTCCTTCTGGTGCTTGGACTGCTTGGGCACCGCCAGCCACGAGCCGCCCCAGTAGCCGCCGCCGCCGGGCACCGACGCCACGTCCCACTTGCCCTTGCCGAAGCCGGCGGAGAACTCCTCGATGCCGCCGAGCATCCACGACGGGCACGGCACGGTCGCGAAGGAGTCGCGCTTGAGCGCGGTCTGCCACGGCGGGGTGAAGATCGCCATGTCGGCGGTCATCTTCGCCTGGGCGAACTTCAGCGCGGTGTCGAACGCCTGTTTCACCGCGGGGTTGGTCTCGAAGGCCAGGTTGTTGCTCTTGTCGAAGTAGCTGTAGCCCGGCCCCGCCCCGGCGTTCTGCAGGACGGTGGCGCGCAGGATCGCGGTCGGCCCGTCCAGCCACTTGGTGCCGGGGACCTCCCGCTGGAACTTCTGCCCGGTCGTCAGGAAGGCGTCCCACGTCGGCCACAGCTTGCCGACCTCGCCGCGCTCGGTGGGCAGCCCGGCCTTCTCGAACAGGTCCTTGCGGTAGCACATGGCCAGCGGGCCGATGTCGCTGCCGAGCCCGACCAGCTGCTTGCCGTCGGGGCTGAGCCCCATCTGCCACTTCCAGGGCAGGAAGTTCTGCTGCAGGTCCCGTCCGCCGTGGTCGAAGAGGTTCACGAACTTGCCAGGCTGCTCCATGTAGGTGGGCAGGATGCCCTCCTCCAGCGCGACCACGTCCCCGGCCCCGCTGTTGGTGGCGATCCACTGCTGCAGCCGCGGCTTGTAGTCGTCCAGCGTGGAGACCTTCCGCTGCCGGATCTTCACGCCGGGGTGCGACTGCTCGTACTGCTTGTAGAGCTGCTCGTAGCCGAACTCGCCGAACACGTCGACGGTCAGCTCGACCGGCCCGGAGGCGCTGTCGCCGTCGTCCCCGCCGCCGCAGGCGGAGGCGGCGGCCAGGACGCCGGCCAGCAGCGCGGCGATCGCGGTCCTGGCAGCGGTCCTGCGTCCGCCTCGCTTGGTGACCCTCATTCCGACCCCTCTCAGGTCGTGCCGGGTAAATGGGATGGGTGTGCGCGGACGCCGAACCGGCCGGGCGGCCTCCGCATGGGAGCGCTCCCACGAAGCGAAGCCGCCGCGTCATGGACTTGTCAATGGCCCGCAACACAACCGTTATCTCGCCGCCCCGCGAGCCGTCCGGCCGGTGTTGACAGCGGGCGCGGAAGGAGTGAAGCTCTGATATGGGAGCGCTCCCATGCAGATCTCATACTGGCCGGGCCTCGGGCGCCGGCGCGGCGGACCGTACCTCCCCAGCCGCGCCGGACGTCCTCCCAGAGGGGGCGGAGGGCCGCTCCTCGTGTGCGCGGGGTGCACGAGGAGCGGCCCTCCGCCCCGAAACCGTCCGGACGGAAGAGCAGACCGCGTGGCCGCACACCGCCCTGCGGCCACGCGGTCACGGTGCCGCGTGGTCAGCCTTCGGCGGCCACCGACAGGTGGGCCGCGACCGGTGCGGTCGAGCGCCGCACGACCAGTTCGGGCCGGTACAGCAGCTCGGTGCTGGGCACCTTCGTGCCGCCGATCTCCTCCAGCAGCGTGCTCACCGCCGCCAGCCCCATCTCCCGCACCGGCTGGCGCACCGTGGTCAGGGGCGGGTCCAGGTAGGCGGTCATCGGCGA
This sequence comes from Actinomadura rugatobispora, assembly GCF_042656285.1. Taxonomy (GTDB): domain Bacteria; phylum Actinomycetota; class Actinomycetes; order Streptosporangiales; family Streptosporangiaceae; genus Spirillospora; species Spirillospora rugatobispora. The sequence goes on from NZ_JBHSON010000035.1 coordinate 10,156, forward strand.
GTCGTCGAACCCCACGATCGACACGTCCTCCGGCACCCGCAGATGCCGCTGCCGCGCCCCCCGGATCGCCCCGATCGCGATGATGTCGCTGCCGCAGCAGATGGCGGTGCAGCCGCGGTCCAGCAGCCGCTGCACCGCCGCCTGCCCGCCCTCCACGGTGAACAGCGTGTTGGCGACCAGATCGTCGACCTCGGTGATCCCGAGATGCTCGGCCATCCCCCGGCGGAACCCCTCGGTCTTGCGGATCGAGGGCACGAACCGGTCCTGGCCCATCGCCAGCCCGATCCGCCGGTGGCCGAGAGAGGCCAGATGCGCCACCGCCATCTCCAGCGAGGCGACGTCGTCGTTGGAGATGAACGGCGCCTCGATGTCGGGGCGGTAGCCGTTGATCAGCACGATCGGCAGCCCCCGGTCGAGCAGCCGGGCGTACCGGGCCCGGTCGGAGCGGGAGTCGGCGTGCAGGCCGTTCACGAACACGATGCCCGACACCCCGCGCTCCAGCAGCAGCTCGGTGTAGTCGTCCTCGGTGATGCCGCCCGGGGTCTGCGTGCACAGCACCGCCGTGTAGCCCGCCAGCGCGAGCGCGCTCTCGATGACCTGGGCGAACGCCGGGAAGATCGGATTGCTCAGCTCGGGCACGATCAGCCCGATCAGCCCCGCCCGCTGCTGCCGCAGCCGCGCCGGCCGCTCGTAGCCCAGCACGTCCAGCGCGGTGAGCACCGCCTGCCGGGTGGCGGCCGCCACGCCCGGCCGGCCGTTGAGCACGCGGCTCACCGTCGCCTCGCTCACCCCCGCGTGGGCGGCGATGTCGGCCAGGCGCATCGTCATGGCCATAAACTTACCCGTCCCCGCTCTGCGCGCCCGTGTCCGTGACTTCGCACCATACGGCGGTGTCGGGCGGAAGGACCAGGCACTCGCCGTCCGGCCGGACCGGTCCACTGGCGAGCAGCGGACGGCCGTAGGAGGGGATCCGGGCGGTTCGCCCGCTCACGTTCACCGCGCAGGTGATCCGCCGCCCGCCGCCCTCGCGGGAGAAGACCAGCGTGCCGGGCGGGCCGACCAGCCAGCGCAGCGCCCCGTCCCCGAGCGCCGGATGCTCGCGCCGGAGCCGCAGCGCCGCCCGGTAGAGCGCGAGCATCGACTCGGGGTCCCGCGACTGCCGCTCGACCGTGAGCCCGGCCCACTCCGGCGGCATCGGCAGCCAGCTCGACCCGCCCGGAGTGAAACCGAAGGGCGGCTCCTCACCCGACCACGGCAGCGGCACCCGGCAGCCGTCCCGGCCCGACTCCGGGTCGCGGGCCCGCTGCGGATCCTGCAGGTACTCCTCCGGCAGGTCCAGGACCTCGTTCAGGCCCAGCTCCTCGCCCTGGTAGATGTAGGCCGAGCCGGGCAGCGCCAGCATCAGCAGCGCCGCCGCCCGCGCCCGCCGCAGGCCCACCTCGCCGTCCCCGTACCGGGTGACGTGCCGCTTCACGTCGTGGTTGGACAGCACCCAGGTCGACGGCGCGCCCACCTGCCCGGCGGTGAGCAGCGACGCGTCGATCACCTCCCGCTTGGCGCGCGCGTCCCAGTCCACGGTCAGGTAGTGGAAGTTGAACGCCTGGTGCAGCTCGTCCGGGCGCACGTACAGCGCGAGGCGGTCCTGCGTCGGCGCCCACGCCTCCGCAACGGCGATCCGCTCGCCGCCGTAGGAGTCCAGCAGGCGGCGCCACGACCGGTGGATCTCGTGCACGCCGTCCTGGTCGAAGTACGGCAGCACGGTACGGCCCAGCATCCTCACCTGGTCGGCGAAGCCCACGTCCGGCAGGCCGGGCGCCTTGACCATGCCGTGCGCCACGTCCACCCGGAAGCCGTCCACGCCCAGGTCGAGCCAGAACCGCAGCACGTCCTCGAACTCGGCGCGGACCTCGGCGTTCTCCCAGTTCAGGTCCGGCTGCTCGGGGGCGAACAGGTGCAGGTACCACTGCCCGTCCGGCAGGCGCGTCCAGGCGGGGCCGCCGAACACCGACTCCCAGTCGTTGGGCGGCAGCTCCCCGCCCTCGCCGCGGCCGTCGCGGACGATGTAGCGGTCCCGTTCGGGGGCGCCCGGCGCCGCCTCCAGCGCGGCCCGGAACCAGGCGTGCCGGTCGGAGGTGTGGTTGGGGACGACGTCCACGATGACCCGCAGCCCGAGCCCGTGCGCGTCCCGGACGAGCGCGCGGGCGTCCTCCAGCGTTCCGAAGATCGGGTCCACGTCCCGGTAGTCCGCGACGTCGTAGCCGAAGTCGGCCATCGGGGAGGTGTAGAACGGCGTCAGCCACACCGCGTCCACGCCCAGCTCGGCCAGATGGGGCAGCCGCGCGCGCACCCCGGCCAGGTCGCCGATGCCGTCCCCGTCGGAGTCGGCGAAGCTGCGGACGTACACCTGGTAGATGACCGCGTCACGCCACCACCGGGCCCGCGGCTCGCGCGGGCCCTCGGCGGCGGGCGTGACGTCGGCGATGTTCTGCGTCATCAAAGGACCTCCGAGGAAACCCCGGCCTTGAGGCCGGGGAGGAAGCGGACCCCTGCGGAACAAAGCAGGGAAAGGAGACTCGCTCCCCGGGGGCGAATGTCGGTTGACCAGGCACTATCCAGCACGTTCTCGTTCCTGTGTTCGAGTGTTCACGCTACGATCCTCGCGTGTCGCGTTACCGCCTGGCCCCGACGCCTGAGCAGGAGCAAGTCATGCTCTCGCATTGCGCGCACGCGCGGTACGTGTGGAACCTTGCGGTGGAGCAGCACGGTTTCTGGTCCCGGCACCGGCGATGCGGGGCGCCCGGCTACGGCGAGCAGTCCCGGCAGTTGACCGAGGCTCGTGCCGAGTTCGGGTGGTTGCGGGCGGGGTCGCAGACGGTGCAGCAGCAGGCGCTGCGTGATTTCGCGCAGGCGATGGGCAACTTCTTCGCCGGCACTCACCGCCGTCCGACCTGGCGCAGGCACGGGGTGCACGAGGGGTTCCGGCAGGTCGGCGTCAAGCCGCACCAGGTCGTGCGGTCGTCGCGTAAGTGGGCCGCCCCCACGAGACCAGACTCCTCTGCACGCTGGTGGGCACGGCGGCCGGACCGGCCGTCGCTGCGCGGGGACGCCCCGGGTCGCCGGAGCGGACGAACCGCGAACCCCAACCTGTCCTCCTCTCCTGAGGCCACGGGTTGAAATCCTTCTCGTTGACGAGGGGAGGAGGTCAAGGTGTCCTTTTCTACTTCACGCCGCCGGCCGCGAGACCCGCCACGATCCGGCGCTGGAATATCAGCACCACCACGACCAGCGGCACGGTGACGATCACCCCGGCCGCCATCTGGGTGCCGAACGGCTGGTCGAACCCGGAGACCCCGGTGAACTTGGAGATCGCCACGGTCGCCGTCTGCATCTCCTTCTCGTTCACCACCGACAGCGCAATGATGAACTCGTTCCACGTGGTGAGGAACGTGATGATGGCGGTGGTGAACACCCCGGGCGCGGCCAGCGGCACGATGATCTTCCGGAACGCCTGGCCGCGGCCGCAGCCGTCCACCATCGCGGCCTGCTCCAGCTCGAACGGCAGCTGCCGGAAGAAGGCGGTCAGCAGCCACACCGTGAGCGGCAGCGCGAACCCCAGGCTGGGCAGCACCATCGCCTGGTAGGTGTTGATCCACTCGATGTCGGTGAACAGCTTCAGCAGCGGGATCAGCTGGGAGATGCCCGGGAACATGGTCGTCCCGATGATGATCCCCAGGATCGCGTTCTTGAACGGGAAGTCCAGCCGGGCCAGCGCGTAGGCGGTGAACACGCCGATCACCAGGGTCAGCGCGGTGGTCGCCCCGGCGACCACGAAGCTGTTCACCAGCGCCCGGCCGAAGCCGTTCCCGCCGCCGAACACCGCGCCGAAGTTCTCCAGCGACCAGCGGACCGGGACGATCGAGTTGTCGAACTGGTCCTGCGGCCGCCGGAACGCCGACACGACCATCCAGTAGAACGGGACCAGGCAGTACAGCACCACGGCCGCGATGCCGGCGTACGGCAGGAGACGGCGCGCCCGGCGGGCCCGCGCCCGCGGCGGCGGTGCGGTGACGGCGGCGGTCATGCGGCCCGCCTCCTCTTCTTGGCGCCGCGGGTCTGCTGCCGGGCCTCGCCGATGATGTCGGCACCGAGCAGCTTCACGAACAGGTAGGAGATCACCGCGATGTAGACGAACAGGATCGTGGCGTAGGCGGCGGCCGAGCCGTACCGCAGGTTGTTCGCCTCGAACCAGGAGATCATCGTGAGCGTCTCCACGGACTTCTTGTTGACGCCGATCAGCACCGCCGGCAGGTCGAACATGCGCAGCACGTCCAGCATCCGGAACAGCACCGCGACCAGCAGCGCCGGCTTCACCAGCGGCAGCGTGATCCGCCAGAACCGCTGGAACGCGCCCGCGCCGTCCACCCGGGCCGCCTCGTACACGTCCCGGGGGATCAGCTGCAGCCCGGCCAGCACCAGCAGCCCGATGAACGGCGAGGTCTTCCACACCTCGGCGATCACGACGGCCAGCTTGGAGGCGAAGCCGTCGGCGGTCCACAGCACCTGGTGCCGGATGACCGCGTTGAACGCCCCGTCCGCCTGGAAGATCCAGCGCCACAGCAGCCCGGAGATCGCGGTCGGGATCGCCCACGGCACCAGCACGCTGGCCCGCACCAGGCCGCGGCCGCGGAACGCCCACGCCATGATCAGCGCCATGCAGACCCCGATCACCGTCTCCAGCGTCACGGTGGTGACGGTGAAGAACGTGGTGTTGGAGAAGGCGTTCCAGAACGCGTCGGAGCGCTCCCCGGCGAAGACCGCGGTGTAGTTGTCCAGGCCGGCGAACCGCTCGCCCTCGACCACGAAGCCGTCGGCGTCCAGGCTCTGGCCGCGGGTGAACAGCGACTCGCGGAACCCGGCGACCACCGGGTAGCCGACCACGAGCGCCAGCACCAGCAGCGTCGGCGACAGCAGCAGCGCGGCCAGCCGGCGCGAACCCGACACGTCCTTCCTGGGCTTCCGAGGACTGCGGGGCGTGCCGGGGCTCCCGGGCGTCGTCCGGTGCGGGGCCTGCTCCGTCTCAGGGGACGCGGCCATCCGCCTCATCTCTCTGCGCGCCATCACCGATCACTGCGCCGTGGTGAGCTGCCCCAGCTTGGACTGGAGGCCGGTCAGGGCCTGGCCGGTGGACGTCCTGCCGCCGAGCGCGTCGTACACCGCGCCCTGGATCGCGGAGGTGACGTCGCCGTACTTCACCGCCGACGGGCGCGACTTCGCCTTCTCGATCGCGGTCTTCAGCGTCGGCAGGAAGGCGTACTTCTTCACCATGTCGGGGTCGTCGTAGAGCGCCGCGACGGTGGGGGCCTGCGAGGTGGCCAGCGAGTTCGCCTTCTGCTGGGCGCCGTCGGCCATGTACTTGATGAAGTCGAGCGCGGTCGCCTTGTTCTTGGCGAACGCGGAGATCGCGTAGTTGTGGCCGCCCAGGTTGGCGGCTCCGGGGCCGTTCGGGCCCGGGATCGGCGCGACCCCGAACCTGCCCGCGACCTTGGACGAGCCGTCGGTCTTGTTCGCCAGGTCGTACTGGTACGGCCACTGCCGGTGGAAGAGCACCTTGCCCGCCTGGAAGTGGCGGCGCCCGCCCTCGCCGTCCAGGGTGAGCGCGGCCTTGGGCATCCGGCCGTCCTTGACCGCCTTCACCAGGAAGTCGAGCCCGGCCTTGGCCTGCGGGGTGTTCACGGTCGGACGGCCGTCGGGCCCGACGATCGTCCCGCCCGCGCTGTTGATCGCCTCGGCGGTGGAGACGGTGAGGCCCTCGGTCTTGCCGACCTCGGTGAGGAAGCAGTCGACGCCCTTGCCCTCGGGCAGCGCCTTCACCTTGTCGCAGGCGGCCCACATCGCCTGCCACGTGCTGGGCGGGTCGGCGACGCCCGCCTTCTCCAGCAGGTCGGTGCGGTAGTAGAGGAGGCCGGCGTCGGAGGTCAGCGGCATCGCGAACAGGCGGCCGCGGTACTCGCCGGTGGTGACGGTGGCGGGCAGCAGCTTGGAGGTGTCGAGGCCGCCGGGGCCTTCGGGCAGCTGCGCCAGCCACCGGTTGGCGGCGAACTCGGCGGTCCACACCACGTCGAGGTTGAGGATGGAGTAGGCGTCGGACCTGGTGGTGGCGTTCTGGATCATCTGCTGGCGCTGGTCGTTGGGCTCGTCGGGCAGCTCGATGACGCGGGCCTGCTGGTCGGGATGGGCCCGGTTCCAGGCGTCCACCATCTTCTGCATGTTGCCGGAGCGGTCCTTGCCCGTGGCCAGGGTGATCGGGCCGCGGCCGGTGAGCGGGGCGCCGGCCGCGGCCTTGCCGTCGCCCTCGGACGGGCCGCCGTCGCCTCCGCCGCACGCGGCCAGGGTGAGCGTGAGTCCGGCGAACGCGCAGGCCAGGGGGGTGCGCCGCATGGGGTCCTCCTCGAAGTGGGCGCCTGGTGTGCCGGGACCGTAGCAACGTTCTTGCAAACCGGTAAATCCCTTGCAGAAACTTTCTGCAGGATCGTGGCCGGACCGTTATCTCGACCGCGTCTCGGCGCCGTGGGTGGGGTCTCTGGGGCCATTGGGGAGGGGGCGGGTGGTATTTGGCTGCAATTTCTTGCTGAAGTCTTGCAAGAGGCGCCATCGGCTGTAACCATCCGGCACACGGAACGACTCCTGCCGTGACCACGCCCTCGGGGGACCCCCGCCCCACCCGTACAGGAGGCACGCAGATGGGATCGAGATCCAGAACGCGCCGCAAGGCCGCCGCGTCCGCCGTCGTGCTGGCGGCCGCCGCCATGGCGCCCACCACCGCCGCCGCGCCCGCCGCGGCCGCTCCCCCCACCGCGGCCGCTCCGCCCGGCGACCGGACCGTCATGGTCCAGCTCTTCCAGTGGAAGTGGGCCGACGTGGCGAAGGAGTGCGAGACCTTCCTCGGCCCGAAGGGGTTCGGCGCCGTCCAGGTCTCGCCGCCGCAGGAGCACATCGTCCTGCCGAACGCCGGTCAGGGCGGCTACCCGTGGTGGCAGGACTACCAGCCGGTCGGCTACCCGGGCCCCGGTTTCGCGACGCTCACCACCCGCCGCGGCGACGCCACCGCGTTCCGCGACATGATCCGGCGCTGCCACGCCTCGGGCGTGAAGATCTTCGCGGACGCCGTCATCAACCACACCACCGGAAGTTCGAGCGGCACCGGCAGCGCCGGGACGTCCTTCCCCGGCAAGTACACCTACCCCGGCACCTTCTCCGACGCCGACTTCCACACCTGCCGCCGCGACATCGCGAACTACGGCGACCGCTGGGAGGTGCAGAACTGCGAACTCGCGAGCCTCGCCGACCTCCGCACCGACGACGCCGGCTACGTCCGCCCCCGCCTCGGCCGCTACCTCAAGGACCTGGCCTCGCTCGGCGTGGACGGCTTCCGCATCGACGCCGCCAAGCACATGCCCGCCGCCGACATCGCCGCCATCCTCGGCGAGATGCGCGGGCAGATCGCCGCCGACCCCGCCTTCCCCGCGGACGGCACCCGCGACCCGTACGTCTACCAGGAGGTCCTGTACGGGGCCGGCGAGCCGGTGAAGCCGTCGGAGTACCGCGGCAACGGCGACCTCAAGGAGGTCCAGGCGATGAACTTCATCTCGCAGAAGTTCTGGACGACCTCCGACGCCGGAAACCGCCTCCACCAGTTGCACGCCTTCCCGAACAACTGGGGCGAGGACATGGAGCCCGGCGGCAAGGCCGTCGTGATGGTCGACAACCACGACAGCCAGCGCGACGCCCTCTCCGGCCGCCGCATCCTCACCTACAAGAACGGCGCCGCCTACCGGCTGGCCAACGTGTTCATGCTCGGCTGGGACTACGGCACCCCGCTGGTGATGTCCAGCTTCGCGTTCACCCAGCGCGACACCAGCCCGCCCACCTACGGCGGCGGCACGACCAAGGACGTGTCCTGCAACGGCACCGAGTGGGTCTGCGAGCACCGCTCCAGCGAGATGGCCGACATGGTCGGCTTCCGCAACGCGGTCGGCGGCGCGCCCGTCAACAAGGCCGACGACGCCCCCGAGCAGGACTGGTACACCGACTACGCGGAGGGCGGACCCGGCAACAAGATCGCGTTCAGCCGGGGCGACCGGGGCTACGTCGTCATCAACCGCGACGAGGGCACCGGCTGGAACCGCATGTTCCGGACCCGGCTGCCCGCCGGACGGTACTGCGACGTGATCGGGGGCGGGCACGACCCGTCCGCCGGGACGTGCGCGCCGTCCCACGTCGTCACGGTCGCCGCCGACGGCACGTTCACCGCGAACGTCCCGAGCATGACCGCCCTCGCCCTGCACGTGGGCGCCCGGCTCGGCTGACCGGGCGGCACGTCCCCGCGACCGCCGGGTGGGCCCGTTTCCGGCACCGTTTCCCGCACGGTTTTCCGCACGGCCCACCCGGCTCTGGCGTGCCCGAGTTCCCCCATGTCCCCCGAGTCGTCAATTATGTGTGGTTCGGCGCAACCGAGCAGGCGGACCGTTACGTACCAGTGGTGAGGTACCGACGGTGACGAGGGGGAAGATGCGCGACCACGCCATTGGCTACGAGGACATCGCGGAGGCCGAGCTCGTGACCCGGAGGGGAACCTTCCGGGCCGTGGCGTTCCGCGATCCGGTGGACGGCAACGAGCACATGGCCCTGGTACGGGGCGAACCGGGGGCGCGCGACAGCGCCCTGGTGCGGGTGCATTCGGAGTGCATGACAGGAGACATCTTCGGGGCGACGCGCTGCGAGTGCGGTGACCAGCTCGGCGCGGCCCTGGACGCGATCGTCCGCGAGGGCGCCGGAGTGCTGGTCTACCTGCGCGGCCACGAGGGACGCGGGATCGGGCTGGTCGCGAAGGTGCGCACCCACATCCTGCAGGACGAGCAGGGCCTGGACACCGTCGACTCGGCGACCGCGCTGGGCCTGCCGGTGGACGTCCGGGACTACGGCCCGGCCGCGCGGGTGCTGCGGCATCTGGGGATCGGCCCGGTGCGGCTGATGACGAACAACCCCGACAAGGTGGGCGCGCTGGAGGCGTGCGGGATCGAGGTGGCCGCGCGGGTCCCGCTGCTGGTGAAGGCCAGCGACGACAACGTCGCCTACCTCACCGCCAAGCGGGACCGGCTCGGCCACGACCTGCCGCAGCTCGACGCCTTCCCGGGCGCCCGGCTGGGCGAGGCGAGCGGGTCGGCGTGAGCGGCGGGCCCTCAGGGCGCCGCGACCTGCTCGGCGACCTTCTCACCGCCGCGCCCGGCGCGCCCGGCGCGTCCGGCGCGTCCGGCGCGCTTGGCGGCCTCGCCGGTGGCGGGCGCGTGCGCGTCGCGCCACAGCCCCGCGATGTCGCGGCCGAACGACCACAGCAGCGCGGCCAGCGCGGCGACGACCGCGGCCACCGCGACGGGACCGGGCAGCGCGCCCGATCCGGCCGCGACCAGCACGATGCCCTGGACCGCCGCGACGGTCTTGCGGGCGAAGCTGGGCGGCAGCGGCCCGCGCAGCCACGGCAGCGACCAGGACGCGGCGACGAACGCGTACCGCATCGCGCCGATCGCCGGCACCCACGCGCCGAGGGACGCGGCGACGTGCACGCTCAGCACCAGGACCAGGAACGCGTCGGTCTCCATGTCGAAGCGGGCGCCGAAGGAGGAGACGGTTCCGGTGCGGCGGGCGACCTGCCCGTCCACCCAGTCCAGCGCCAGGGCGACGGCGGCCACGGCGGTCAGCGCCGCGACGGCCGAGCCGTCCACCACCAGTGCCGTCACGACGCCGGTGAGGACGGCGCGGGCCAGGGTGACGCGGTCGGCGGGGCCGAACGGGCCGCGCCTGCAGCGGTGGAGGATCGCCCAGAGGGCGACCGCGTACAGGGCCCCGGCCAGCCAGGCCAGCGGAGTGATCATCACGTCGGTTCGTCGTCCTTTCGGGATCGCCTGGAACCGTACTCCCAGGGGAACGGCCGTCCGGGAGGGACGACGATGGAACGTACGGCTGCACTCGCCTTCTGGGTACGTGAACCCGGCCGTGGTGAGATCAATTCTGTGGAAATGGCCGAACGTGGGCCGAAAGATGTCCTAGTTCGTACGCTTTTTTCGGGGGTGAGCCGGGGGACCGAGGCGCTGGTCTTCCGCGGCGGCGTCCCGGCGAGCCAGCACGAGGCCATGCGCGCCCCGTTCCAGGAGGGCGACTTCCCGGGACCGGTCAAGTACGGCTACCTCAACGTCGGCGTGGTGGAGGAGGGGCTGCCGCACCTGCTCGGCCGCACCGTCTTCTGCCTCTACCCGCACCAGACCCGGTACGTCGTCCCGGCCGCGGCCGTCACGCCCGTGCCCGACGACGTGCCGCCCGGCCGCGCCATCCTGGCCGGCACCGTGGAGACCGCCGTGAACGCCGTGTGGGACGCGGCGCCGCTGGTCGGCGACCGGATCGCGGTCGTCGGCGGCGGGATGGTCGGGTGCGCGGTCGCGGCCGTGCTCGCCGGGATCCCCGGCGCCCGGGTGCAGCTGGTCGACGCCGACCCGTCCCGCGCCGAGGTCGCGCGGGCGCTCGGCGTCGGATTCGCCCCGCCCGGCGACGCCGCCGGCGGATGCGACCTGGTCGTGCACGCCAGCGCCACCGAGGCGGGGCTGGCCCGCTCGCTGGAACTGCTCGCCGACGAGGGCGAGGTCATCGAGCTGAGCTGGTACGGGGACCGGGCGGTGCGCGTCCCGCTGGGGGAGTTCTTCCACTCCCGGCGGCTGACCGTGCGGGCCAGCCAGGTCGGCGCGGTGTCCCCGGCCCGCCGGTCGCGCCGCACCCACGCCGACCGGATGGAGCTGGCGCTGCGGCTGCTGGCCGACCCCCGGTTCGACGCGCTCGTCACCGGGGAGAGCGGCTTCGCCGACCTGCCCCGCGTGCTGCCCCGGCTCGCGTCCGGCGACCTGCCGGCGCTGTGCCACCGCATCGTCTACGCACCGGTCGAGGAGGCCGCCCTTGTTCAGCGTCACCGTCCGTGACCACTTCATGATCGCGCACAGCTTCAGCGGCGAGGTCTTCGGACCCGCGCAGCGACTGCACGGCGCGACGTACCTGGTCGACGCGGCGTTCCGCCGGCCCGAGCTGGACCCCGACGGGCTCGTGGTCGACATCGGGCTGGCCATCCGCGAGCTGGGCGCCGTCCTCGCGGAGTTCAACTACCGCAACCTCGACGACGTGGCCGACTTCGCCGGGGTCAACACCTCGACCGAGTTCCTCGCCAAGGTCGTCGCCGACCGGCTCGTGGAGCGGATCCGCGCGGGCGCCCTGGGCGAGCACGCCCACGGGCTGGCGGGACTCACCGTCACCCTGCACGAGTCGCACGTCGCGTGGGCGAGTTACGAGTGCACGCTGTGACGGCGTTGCGGGAGATCCACCCGCGCGACATTCACATCGTGCTGCCCGGCGACGTGGACGACCCGTCCGTGCCCAGCGGCGGCAACGTCTACGACCGGCGCGTCTGCGAACGCCTGGCCGCCGCCGGGCGGACCGTGCGGGAGACCGCCGTCCCGGGCGCCTGGCCGCTGCCGGACGGCACGGCCCGCGACGCGCTGGCCCGCGCCCTCGCCGCGCTGCCCGACGGGTCCGCGGTGCTGCTGGACGGGCTCGTGGCCTGCGGCGTCCCGGAGGTCGTCGTGCCGGAGGCGCGGCGGCTGGCGCTGGCCGTCCTGGTGCACCTGCCGCTGGCCGACGAGCCGGGCCCCTCCGACCTGGACGAGCGGGAGCGGGCGACGCTGCGCGCGGCCGCCGCCGTCGTCACCACCAGCCCGTGGGCGTCCCGCCGCCTGATCCGGCACCACGGCCTCGACCCGGCCCGGCTGCACGTCGCCGAACCGGGCACCGACCCCGCGCCGCTCGCGCCCTCCGGCGGGGAGGGGACGCGGCTGCTGTGCGTGGCGTCGCTGACCCCGCGCAAGGGCCACGACCTGCTGGTCGAGGCGCTCGCGACGGTGTCGGACCGGCCCTGGACCTGCGAGTTCGTCGGGCCGCTGCGCCGCGACCGCGCCCACGCCGACCGGATCGCCGGGCTCGTGCGCGAGTACGGCCTCGGCCGCCGCGTCCACGTCGCCGGGCCGCTGGGCGGGGCGGCGCTGGACGAGGCGTACGCCGCCGCCGACCTGGTCGTGCTGCCGTCCCGCGCCGAGACCTACGGCATGGTCGTGGCCGAGGCGCTGGCCCGCGGCCTTCCGGTGCTGGCCACCTCCGTCGGCGGCGTGCCGGGCACCCTGGGACGGGCGCCCGGCGGCGAGATCCCCGGGCTGCTCGTGCCGCCGCGGGACGTCGGCGAGCTGGCGTCCGCGCTGGGCCGCTGGCTCGACGACGCCGAGCTGCGCCACCGCCTGCGCGGTGCGGCCCTGGCCCGCCGCGAGACGCTCCCCGCCTGGGACGGCACCGCGCGCCGCCTCGCCGCCGTCCTGGACGGCCTCCGCGCCCCCGTGGCGGACGGCCCCGGCCTGAGGGAGGCCCGGTGAACCTTCCGGACGCGGCCCGCTTCACCCCCGACTGGCTGGCGCTGCGCGAGCCCGCCGACGCCGGCGCCCGCGCCGCCGAACTGCTGGCCCCGCTGCGCGCGCACCTGGCCCGCACGGCCGCGGCCGCGCCCCTGGTCGTCCGCGACCTCGGCTGCGGGACCGGCGCGCAGGCCCGCTGGCTCGCCGGGCGGCTGCCCTTCCCGCAGCGCTGGATCCTGCACGACCGCGACCCCGGCCTCCTCGCCCGCGCCCGCGCGAGCCTGCCCCCGTCCCTCCCGGCCGAGGCGCGCGAGGGCGACGTCACCGCGCTGACCGCCGCCGACCTGGCCGGGACCACCTCCCTGGTGACCGCCTCCGCGCTGCTCGACCTCCTCACCTTCGACGAGGTGGACGATCTCGCCGCCGCGGTCACCGGGGCGGGCTGCCCCGCCCTGCTGACCCTCAGCGTCGTCGGACGGGTCACCCTGCATCCCTACGACCCCCTGGACACCGTGATCACCGCCGCCTTCAACGACCACCAGCGCCGCTCCACCGGAGGCCGCCGCCTCCTCGGACCGGACGCCGTCACCGCCGCCGCCGGGGCCTTCGGGCGCCGCGGCGCCACCGTCCGCACCGGCCCCAGCCCGTGGCGGCTCGGCCCCGGCCAGGCCGCGCTGGCCGCCGAATGGCTGCGCGGCTGGGTCGCCGCCGCCTGCGAGCAGGAGCCCGATCTGCCCGGTGAGGAGTATCTGCGGCGCCGCCTCGACGCGTGCGCCGCCGGGAACCTGAGCGTCGTCGTCCACCACCGCGACCTCCTCGCACTGCCCGCGTCCGGCGGAGGTGAGGCGTCATGACCGGACGGAGCGACGGCATGGACACCCTCCTCCCCGCCGCGCGGCTCGCGCACGCGACGCACGCGACGCACGCGACGCGCACGGCGCGCACGGCGCGGGTCAGGCGCGCGAGGGCCCTCGCGCACGGCGAGACCGCCACGACGGGGGCGGACGAGGTCGCGGGCGGCGACGCGTCCCCTCGCCGGCGGGCGGGCCGCGGGCGGGCCGGGTACGGTCCCTGGCTGCGCACGCTCGCCGGGGCCGCCATCATCGGCGCGCTCATCTGGTGGCACAGCGCCGACGCCTTCGTCGCCGCGCTCGGTTCGATCACCGCCGGCTCGGTCGCGGCCGCGCTCGGCGTCGGCCTGCTGACCACCGTGTTCAGCGCCCTGCGCTGGCGGCTGGTCGCGCGCCGCCTGGGCCTGCGGCTGCCGTGCGGCGCCGCCGTCGCCGACTACTACCGGGCGCTGTTCCTGAACGCGGTGCTGCCCGCCGGGGTGCTCGGCGACGTGCACCGCGCGGTCAGCCACGGCCGCGACGCCGGCGACGTCGGCCGGGCCGTGCGCGCCGTCGTCCTGGAACGCCTCGCCGGCCTGATCGTCGTCATCGTGGCCGGGGCCGCCGTGCTGCTCGCCCAGCCCGCGCTGCTCGCCGCCATGGCCCCCGGCCTCCTCGGCCCGGCCGCCGTCGTCGCGGCGGGCGGTCTCGCCGTCGCGGCCGTCGTCGTCCTCGCCCGCGGCCGACTGGGGCGCGCGCTCTCCGCGGCCACGGCCGACGCCCGCCGCGTCCTGCTCGGCCGCGACACCTGGCCGGGGATCGTGCTGCTGTCCGCCGCCGGGTTCGCGGGCCACATCTCCCTGTTCCTGGTCGCGGCCCGCGTCGCCGGGGCGGACGCGCCGCTCACCCGGCTCCTCCCGCTGGTCGTGCTGGCGCTGCTGGCGATGGGCCTGCCGCTGAACGTCGGCGGCTGGGGGCCGCGCGAGGCCACCATGGCGCTGGCGTTCGGCGCCGCCGGGCTCGGCGCCGGTCAGGGCCTGGCCGTCGCCGTGGTGTACGGGGCGCTCACGCTCGTCTCCAGCCTTCCCGGCGCCGCCGTGCTCGCCGTCCGGGCCCTCCCCGCCCTCCGCGCCCCCCGCGCCGCCCCGGCGCTAGCGGTCGAGGGCGCGCAGGTGGTCCCCGAACGCCGTGACGAGCGCACCGAGAAGGTCCCGGCCCTTACGGGAGGAGGCCAGTGACGGACGCCCGACGACCCCCGAGTCGGTGTACTCGTCCAGTCCCAGGGTGAGCAGGTGCCGCCGGTCGCCGGCCACCACGTCGCCCGTCTCGTACCCCGGCAGCACCAGCTCGGGATGGGCGTGCAGCAGGATCGAGGTCTCGATCTCCCCGGCGTGCATGTCCTCGTCGACGGACGTGCGGATCCCGGCGGCGGTCACCGCGTCCGCCCAGTCCTGCACGCCGGGGAACAGGGCCATGTCGCCGCCGGCCTCCTGCACGAGGTTCCCCAGCACGTAGTTGCCGCCGTGCCCGTTCACCAGGACCAGCTTGGGCACCCCGGCCCGGCGCAGCGACTCCGCCACGTCCCGGACGACCGCGTACAGCGTCGCGGCCGAGACGCTCACCGTCCCGGGCCAGGCCGCGTGCTCGTGCGAGCAGGAGATCGTCACCGGCGGCAGCGTCCGGACCGGGTGGACGGCCGCGATCTCCCGGGCGAGCGTGCAGGCGATCACGGTGTCGGTGGCCAGCGGCAGGTACGGCCCGTGCTGCTCGAAACTGCCCACCGGCAGCAGCGCCACGGCGGCGTCCCGGCCGGCCTCGTCGGCGGTGGTCGTCATCGGAAGGAGGTACGCGCTCGCATCTGGACCCATGCCGACCGATTTTTCCTTATTCCGGCCCGGCCGGCACCCGCCCGGGAACCCGTGCCGCGGCGCGGGGACGCCCGAGGGCGGCCACGGCCACGGCGCCGCCGAGGAGCGCCGCGGCCACCATCCCGTCCAGCCAGTAGTGGTTGGCGGTGACGACCACCACCAGCACCGTCGCGGGCGCGTGCAGGGCCACCACCCAGCGCCACGGGCTGCGCGACACCCGCAGCACGGCCAGCACGACCAGCAGCGCCCAGCCGATGTGCAGCGAGGGCATCGCGGCGTACTGGTTGGCGAGGCCGTCCGCCGCCGCTTGTACACGGCGAACAGGGCCAGCAGCAGGGCGGCCTCGGTGAGCAGCGGCCGCACCCGCGCCGCCAGGCCGAGGGGCCCCACCCGCCTGAACGGGATCGCTTCGTTCGCCATGCCGGGTGCCTTCCGTACGAGCCTTCCGCGCCGACATCACCACCCTCGCCGTGAACGCCCCGCCGGACAGGAGACCCACCACCCGGACGGAGGAGCCCGAACCCCCCGATCCGTGGTGGACTTAACCCCACCCCCGGTGAAGGAGGAGCGTTGCGACCGATCCCCTGGGACGACGGCACGTGGCTCAACCCGCCGCCCTCGGCCGTCCGCGACGGCGGCGACCTGCTCGTCACGGCGGAGCGCGGCAGCGACTTCTGGCAGACCACCTCCTACGGCTACGACCGCGACTCCGGGCACGCCCTGCTCGCCTCCCTGGGCCCCGAGGCCGCCGTCGAGGCGTCGTTCGCCGCCGCCTTCACCGAGCAGTTCGACCAGGCCGGGCTGCTGGTCCGGCTCGACGAGCGGACCTGGATCAAGGCCGGGGTCGAGTTCGCCGACGGCGTCGCGCAGGCCGGGGCCGTCGTCACCCGCGACCGCTCCGACTGGTCGACCGGGCCCGTACCGGACTGGACGGGCCGTACCGTCACGATCCGGGCCAGCCGCAGCGGCAACGCCGTCACCGTCCGCGGCCGTGCCGAGGACGAACCGTGGCGGATGCTGCGCGTCGCGCCGTTCCCGGAGGGCGTCCCGGCCACGGCCGGGATCTACTGCTGCGCTCCAGAACGGTCTGGCCTGACCGTGCGCTTCACCCGCCTGGCGTTCGGCCCTCCGGACCGTTCCCTTCACGGCTGAGCTTCCCGTTCCTGACCGGCCGGCTGTAGATCCTGGTGATGCAGGTGGGGAGCGCGTCGTCCCACTGGTGGGAACGCGCCTTGTAGGCGCTGGGGCACTCGCCGACCAGCTCGGTGAACCGGGTGCTGAACGTGCCCAGCGACGAGCAGCCCACGGCGAAGCAGACCTCCGTCACCGTCAGGTCGCCGCGCCGCAGCAGCGCCTTGGCGCGTTCGATCCGCCGCGTCATCAGGTAGCTGTAGGGCGTCTCGCCGAACGCTGCGCGGAAGCTCCGGGAGAAGTGCCCGGGCGACATCAGGGCCGTGCGCGCCAGTGCCTCCACGTTCAGCGGCTGCGCGTACTCGCGGTCGATCCGGTCGCGTGCCCGCCGCAACCGCACCAGATCCTCAACCGAAGCCACCGCCCCAGCATCCCATCCGCCACCGACATCCGGACCCCGCGGGCCGCCCGGCCGGGACCGGCCGCCGCGGGCGGGCCGGATGCGCGGGTTGTTGCACGGGCAAGGGCCCGGCGCTGCGATCATGAACGGGTGAACGACGCATGGACAGTCCTGCCCTTCGAGGGCCTGGCGGGTGTGGTCCCGGAAGGGATCGGCCTCGGCGGCCGCCGCTCGGAGATCGCCGGACGCCTCGCCACGGCGTTCGGCCGCGGCCTGGGGGAGCGGCAGCTGTTCCGGAAGGCGCCCTGGGCCACCGGCCTGTGCGAGCAGTACGCGGACGGCGGCCTCATCCTCTTCTTCGACGACGTCGACCGGCTCGTCTACCTGGAGCTGTACGAACCGGCCCCGGTCTCCTACGCCGGTGTCGCGCTGCTGGGGCGCGACACCGGCGCGGTCATCGCGGACCTGGCCGCCGCGGGCTGCCGCCTCGTGGAGGGCGAGGAGGGGTACGACGTCCCCGACGCGGGGTTCAACCTGACCGGTGAACCCGGACTGCCGGTGGAATCGGTCGGGATCTACGCGAAGAACCCCGCCGAGAGCCTGCTGGGCATGTCGGGCGAGGAGCCCGTCGAGGCGATCTCCGAGCACCACCTGGTGTCGGGCAAGGGGACGCGGATCGTCCAGCTCGGCCAGGACAGGCTGCGCCTGCGCTCCGTGCTCGGACCCGCCCAGCAGAGCCGTCCCGACTACGGCGGGGAGAACCAGGACTGGTACTTCGACCACGGCCTGATCCTGGGATTCGACGGGGACGACCGCCTGATCTCCCTCGCCATCAGCTATGTCGGCCGTACGGGCACGGCGTGGTTCAACGGCGTGCAGCTTCTCGACCGCCCCTATGACGAAGTGGTCGCCGACCTGGGGGCGCAGGGCGTGCGGGTCGAGCGCGAGGCCCTGGGAGGACGCGCTCCCGAGCACGGCTTCGCGCTGCATCTCATAGGACTGCGGAACCCCGCGATGCCGGTCGTCGCCGTTTCCTTCACCGCCGAGAACGAGTCTGGCCACGACCAGAGCTGAGCCCGCGCCTTGGGGCGGACGACGTCATCGCCTGGGCATGCCGCCCAGCGGGCTGTTCACGACCATGGGGGCTGAACCCTCTTCAAGATAGGGGTGGTCTGGATAGTGCTCGATGTGGACGTGGCCGCCGTCCGTTGAAGCGGCCATGTCCTCGAGGACGTCGGCCAGCACGCCCAGGTGCTCGCGGTCGCCGCTGATGGTCAGGGTGCGGCCCCCGGCATCGGCGGTGAGAAGGACGAGGCCGTCCGCCGTGCGGACCGTCACCCGCGTGAGCGCGATCTCCCCGTAGGGGGAGGCGCCCTCCTCGGCCGGAAGCGTCCCGTCGCCGGACGCCACCAGCGAGGCCAGGCGCGACAGGCCGGCACGGTCGGACGACACGTCCACCATCGCGGTCGGCGGATGGAACATCAGTCTCATCCGCGCGATTCTCCTACGTTCGCAGCGTCGCAGTGGTCACAGCGCGCGGAGTCGGCGGCGCAGGAAATCGCGTTCGGCGCCGTTGTCCGTGCGGGCGATGGCGGCCTCGTACGCCTGGGCGGCCTCGAACGTCCGGTCCAGGCGGCGCAGGAAGTCGGCCCGGACGGCGTGGAACAGGTGGTAGCGGTCGAGATCGAGATCGTCCAGGAGGGCGAGGGCGGCCTCGGGTCCGTCGACCTCGGCCACGGCCACGGCGCGGTTGAGCGCCACGACCGGCGTCGGCGCGATCGCCAGCAGCTGGTCGTACAGCCGGAGGATCTGCCGCCAGTCGGTGGGCGGCGACTCGCTGTGCACCGCGTTGATCGCCGCCTGGATCTGGTACGGGCCCGGCCGCCCGCGGCGCAGGCAGCGGCGCACGAGCTCCCGCCCCTCCCCGGCCAGGTCGCGGTCCCAGAGGGCGCGGTCCTGGTCGGCGAGCAGGACCAGGCGGCCCTCCCCGTCCGTGCGGGCCGCGCGCCGCGACTCCTGGAGCAGCATGAGCGCCAGCAGCCCCAGGGCCTCCGGCTCGTCCGGCATGAGCCCGGCCAGGAGACGGCCCAGCCGGACGGCCTCGGCGCAGAGGTCCGCGCGGATCAGCCGGTCGCCGGAGCCCGCCGCGTACCCCTCGTTGAAGATCAGGTACAGCACGGCCAGCACGGCGCGGAGGCGGCCGGGCAGGTCGGCCTCGTCCGGCACCCGGTACGGGATCCGCGCGTCGCGGATCTTGTGCTTGGCGCGCACCAGCCGCTGCGCCATGGTCGGCTCGGGGACCAGGAACGCCCGCGCGATCTCGCCCGTCCCGAGTCCGCCGAGCAGCCGCAGCGTGAGCGCGACCTGGACGTCGGTCGCCAGAGACGGATGGCAGCAGGTGAAGATCAGCCGGAGCCGGTCGTCGTGCACGGGACCCTCCTCCGTGGAGCCCTCGGCCCGCAGCAGGGCGGCCTGCGCATGCCGGTCCTCGCGGGACGCCTCGCGGCGCAGCCGGTCCAGGGCCCGGTTCCGCGCCGTGGTGATGATCCAGCCCGCGGGGCTGGGCGGCGTGCCGTCCACCGGCCAACGCCGGACGGCCGCGGCGAACGCGTCCTGGACCGCCTCCTCGGCGAGGTCGATGTCGCCGAAGCGGCGGACCAGGACGGCCACCGCGCGCCCGTACTCCTCGCGGAAGACGCGCTCGATCCGCGGTGCCTCGGGGGTCAGTGCGATCCGTCCTGGAACGGCCGCACCTCGACCGGCAGCGTCGTCGCGCGTGACAGCTTCCGCCCCCATTCGAGCGCCGCGTCGAGGTCCTCGGCCCTGATCACGGTGAGGCCGCCGAGGACCTCCTTCCCCTCGGTGAACGGGCCGTCGGTCAGCAGCGGCTCGCCGTCCTTGGTCCGGACGACGGTGGCGGTCTCCGGGGCGTGCAGGCCGCCGGCGAAGACCCAGGCGCCGGCCGCGTGCATCTCCTCGTTGACCCTGCCCACCTCCCGCATGATCGGCTCGAGGAACTCGGGCGAGGGGGCGGGACCGGCGGGCTGGTAGATGCTGAGCAGATAGTGCTGCATGTCTCCTCCTTGCGAGTCCGTACGAGTCCGTGCGAGCCCGGAGCCGTTCCGGGTGCTCACCCTCTACACGAACGCCTTCCGCCCAGATCGACAGCCGACACCGCACTTTCCGAAAAAAGGCGTCCGGACCGGGGATCAGGCGGGGGAGGGGGCGGCGGCGGCGAGGGCGGTGTCGACGGCCTCGGGGGTCAGGATGTGGTCCAGGACCAGGGCCGCGCAGCCGATCAGCCCGGCGGTGTCGCCCAGGCGGCTGGGCTCGATGCGCAGGCGGCGGGTCGCCAGGGCCGTGGCGCGCTGGTAGACGACCTCGCGGACGCCCGCGATCAGCGGTTCGTACGCGCCGGTCAGGTCGCCGCCGAGCAGCACCACCGCCGGGTTGAGCAGGTTGACCGCGCCCGCGACGACCTCCCCGACGCGGCGGCCCGCCTCCCGGACGAGGGTCACGGTCTCCGGGTCGCCCGCGCGGGCGAGGGCGACCAGCGCGGCCAGGTCATCGGCGGCGGGGGAGCGGGCGAGCAGCGCGGCGCCGCCCGCGACGGCCTCCACGCAGTCGAGGTTGCCGCAGCGGCAGCGGACCCCGCCGCCGTCCCGCACCGGGATGTGGCCGATCTCCCCGGCCGCGCCGAGCGCGCCGCGCTGCACCCGGCCGCCGGCGATCAGCCCGGCGCCGACGCCGGTGGAAAGCTTGACGAACAGCAGGTCGCCGGTCTCCTGGCGGAACCGGGACTGGTACTCGCCCAGCGCCGCGATGTTGACGTCGTTGTCGAGGTAGGCGGGGACGCCGAAGCGCTCGGTGATGGGCGGGCCCACCGGGAAGCCCTCCCAGCGGGCGGGGGCGAACTCCACGGCGTCGGGCACGCCGATGCCCGCTCCGCGCACCGCGGCGACGCCGGTCCCTTCGAGGAGCCGGGCCCACTCGGTGAGCAGGCCGGGGAGGGTCGCCTCCGGGGTCCGGCCGGTGGTGATGCCGGCCTGGGCGAGGATCGTCCCGGCCAGGTCGGTGACGGCGACCTGGCCGCGCGACCGGCCCAGGTTGGCGACCAGGAGGGCGCCTCCGGAGGCGTTGAACGACAGCCGCGCGGGGGGACGGCCGCCGGTGGACGGGCCGTCGGCGCTCTCGGCGACCAGGCCGTGCGCGATCAGCGCGTTCACCCGGAGGGCCACGGCGGGCCGGGAGAGGCCGGTGACGCGGCCGATTTCGGCGCGGGTGGCGACGCCCTCCTCGCGGATTAGGCGGAGCACGTCCCCGCTGGACGACGGGCGTCGTGTCATCCGGTCAGTGAAGCATGGCCGTGAGGCTGTCACAAGCTCGCCCACTTTTGTTAATCGCCATGCCTAAGTAGGTTGTGATGCTTGCCCGAAGGGCTTAGTTTTGCCGAAGTCCTCCTCCCCCCGGCCGAGAGCAGGAGCGTCCCCATGACAGGCTCACCGCAGGCAGGCACACCGCGGGCAGCTGCACCGCACCCCGTCGTCGCGCGGGTCACCGAGCGCGTCGCCGAGCGCAGCGCGGCGCGGCGCGCCGCCTACCTGGGCCGGATCGCGGAGGCGCGGAGCCAGGGCCCCGCCCGCGCAGGGCTCGGCTGCGCCAACCTCGCGCACGGCTTCGCCGCCTGCGGCCCCACCGAGAAACTGCAGCTCAGGGGGACGACGGCGAAGAACATCGCGATCGTGTCGGCCTACAACGACATGCTGTCGGCCCACCAGCCGCTGCACGGCTACCCCGAGCGGATCAAGGCCGCCGTCCGGGACGCGGGCGGCACCGCCCAGTTCGCCGGGGGCGTGCCCGCCATGTGCGACGGGATCACCCAGGGCCGCGCGGGCATGGAGCTGTCGCTGTTCAGCCGGGACGTGGTCGCCATGTCCACCGCCATCGCCCTCGCGCACGACATGTTCGACGGCGCCCTGATGCTCGGCGTCTGCGACAAGATCGTGCCCGGCCTGGTGATCGGCGCGCTGTCGTTCGGGCACCTCCCGGTGATCCTGGTCCCGGCCGGGCCGATGGCCTCCGGGCTGCCCAACGCGGAGAAGGCCAGGGTCCGCAAGCGGCACGCGGCGGGCGAGATCGGCCGCGAGGAGCTGCTGGCCGCCGAGGCCGCCTCGTACCACTCGCCCGGGACGTGCACCTTCTACGGCACCGCCAACTCCAACCAGATGCTGATGGAGGTCATGGGCCTCCATCTGCCGGGCGCCAGCTTCGTCCCGCCGGGCACGCCGCTGCGCGACGCGCTCACCGACGAGGCCGCGCGGCGGGTGCTGCGGCTGACCACGCCGGTCGGGGAGATGCTGGACGAGCGCGCGTTCGTGAACGGCGTCGTCGCGCTGCTCGCCACCGGCGGCTCCACCAACCACACGCTGCACCTGGTCGCCATGGCCGCCGCCGCGGGCATCGAGCTGACCTGGGACGACTTCGACGAGCTCTCCTCGGTCACCCCCCTGCTGACCCGGCTGTACCCCAACGGCACCGCCGATGTGAACCACTTCCACGCCGCGGGCGGCACCGCCTTCCTCATCGGGCAGCTCGCCGACGCCGGGCTGCTGCACGAGGACGCGCGCACCGTCGGCGGCGAGACCCTGGCCGCCTACCGCCGCACCCCGGAGCTCACCGCCGAGGGCATGACCTGGGTTCCGGCGCCCGCCGTCTCGGGCGACCCCGAGGTGCTCCGCCCGGTCGACGAGCCGTTCGACGCCCAGGGCGGCCTGAACACCGTGCGCGGCAACCTGGGCCGGGCCGTGATCAAGGTGTCGGCCGTCCGGGACGAGCACCGCGCGATCGAGGCGCCCGCCCGCGTCTTCGACTCCCAGCAGCAGCTCCAGGACGCCTTCGCCGCGGGCGAGCTGGACGGCGACCTGGTCGCGGTCGTCCGGTTCCAGGGGCCGCAGGCCAACGGCATGCCCGAGCTGCACAAGCTGACCCCGCCGCTGTCGGTCCTGCAGGACCGCGGCCACCGGGTCGCGCTGGTCACCGACGGCCGCATGTCGGGCGCGTCGGGCACGGTCCCGGCGGCCATCCACGCCTCCCCTGAGGCGGCCGCCGGCGGCCCCCTGGCCCGCGTCCGGGACGGGGACGTGATCCGGCTCGACGCCGGCAAGGGCCTGCTGGAGGTCCTCGTCCCCGACGAGGAGTTCGCGGCCCGCGAGCCCGCCGCGTCGACCGCCCCGCCCGGCGACGCGGGCACGGGCCGGGAGCTCTTCGCGGCCTTCCGCCGGGCGGTGGGCCCCGCCGAACGGGGTGCCGGGGTCTTCGCATGACCGGGTACCCGTGGCTGGTCGCGGACGTGGGCGGCACCAACGCCCGCTTCGCCCTGGTCGAAGGGCCGGGGCGGCCGCCCGCCCGGATCCGCGCCCTGCCCACGCGCGACCACGCCGGTCTCGCGGAGGCCGCCGCCGCCTACCTCGCCGGCCTCGACGCGCGCCCCGCGGCGGGCTGCCTGGCGATCGCGGGCCCGGTCGCGGACGGCCGCATCAGGCTGACCAACGCGGGCTGGGTCCCCGACTCCGTTGACCGGATCCGCGCCCACCTGGACCTTCCCGACCTTGAGGTCGTCAACGACTTCGCCGCGCTGGCCCTCTCCCTCCCGCACCTGGACCCTCGGCGGGATCTGCGTCCGATCGGCGCCGCCTCACCGCCCGCCGCCGACGGCACCGCCCCTCTGGCCGTCCTGGGCCCGGGCACGGGTATGGGCGTGGCCGCCCTGGTCCCGGTACCAGGGGCGGCGACCCGCTGGATCCCGCTGCCCGGTGAGGGCGGCCACGTGGACGTGCCCGCCGCGACCGACCTCGAGATCGAACTGATGCGCCTGCTCCGCGCCGAACTCGGCGTGGGCAACGCCGAGTACCTCCTCTCCGGCGACGGCCTGACCCGCATCCACCGCCTCCTGGCCCTGATCCACGGAATCAAGACCGCCCCCCTTACCCCCGCCCAGATCACGCAGGCGGACGACGCCCTGCGCGCAGAGGCGGTCGAGGTCTTCTGCGGACTGCTCGGGTCCTTCGCGGGGAACGTCGCGTTGACGCTCGGCGCGCGCGGAGGGGTGTACCTCGGCGGCGGTATCCTGCCGCGGATCGCCGACACGCTGGAGGCCAGCGGGTTCCGGCGCCGGTTCGAGGGCAAGCCGCCGGTTGAGGACTTCCTGCGGGCCATCCCGACCGCGCTCATCGTCCATCCGCATCCGGCGCTCGTCGGTGCCGCCGCGCACCTCGCCCGAAGCCGTGACACCTCATTCCTGGAGCCCGTGTGAAAGCCGAAGAACTGCTGGACCTCGCCCCGGTCGTGCCCGTCGTGGTGCTGGACGACCCGGACGCGGCCGTACCGCTGGCAAGGGCGCTGGTGGCGGGAGGGCTGCCGGTCATCGAGGTCACGCTCCGCACCGAGGGCGCCCTCGCCGCCATTGAGCGGATCGCCGCCGAGGTGCCGGACGCCGTCGTGGGCGCGGGCACGATCGTTCAGCCCGAGGACGCGGAGCGTTCGGCGCGGGCGGGCGCGCGTTTCCTGGTCAGCCCCGGTTGCACCGGCCGTCTCCGCGAGGCGATGACGGCGACGGCGCTGCCGTTCCTGCCCGGAGTTTCCAGCGCCTCGGAGGCGATGGCGCTGCTGGAGCACGGGGTGACCGCGATGAAGTTCTTCCCGGCGGAGGCGGCCGGGGGCGCGCCGTACCTGAAGGCGCTGAACGGCCCGCTGCCCCAGATCCGCTTCTGCCCGACCGGCGGCGTCACCCAGGACAACGCCACCCGCTACCTGGGCCTCCCCAACGTGGGCTGCGTCGGCGGCAGCTGGCTGACCCCGGCCGACGCCGTCCGGGACGGCGACTGGGACCGGATCGAGGACCTGGCCCGCAAGGCCGCCGCCCTCCGCTGAGGCCCCCGGCCGCGGGGCCGGGGGCGTGTCCGGCCCTAGCGGGGGCGGGTGCGGCGGACGGCGACCGCCAGGACGATCGCCTTGACCGTCCAGACCAGCAGCGCCAGTTGCAGCACCGCCAGCATCGCCGCGCCCGGCCCGACGGTGAAAGCCACGATCATGAACACGCCGATCATCAGCGGGAACGCCGGGAACGGGCCGTGCCGGTGGCCGTGGCGACGGGCCGGATGGCCGTGCGCCCACGCCGCTTGCGGCCCGCCGTGCGGGTGCCACGGCGCCGGGTGGCCGTGCCCGCGGGCCCGGGACGGTTCGGGCAGGCCGTTGTCCCCGGGCAGGTCGCGGACGACCGCCTTGAGATCGCCCTGGGTCTTGGCGGCCAGTGTCGCCGTGAGCCGCTCGTCGAGCTCCTCGCGGTCGAGGCGGCCCGCGGCGAAGTGCTCGTGCAGAGCCGCCGTCACCGCGTCGCGCTCGGCGTCACCGATGCGCATGTCGTCCAGACGGGTCGTCACCGTCGTTCACTCCTCCGGGGTGTCGCGGGTGGTGGGGCCCGGATCGGCCTCGTCGTCCTCGGCCAGGATGAGGTAGAGCCTGCGCCGGGCGTCGGCCAGCACCTCCTTGGCCTGGGCGACCTGCTCCGGCGACCCCGAGTGGACGACCTGCATCAGCGCGGCGCCGGTCTGGGCCGCGTGCTTGAACAGGTCGGGCACGCCCTCGCCGAAGTCGGGCGTCATCTCCGCCCAGGGCTCCGACAGCTCGTCGGCGTGCTCGGCGACGTGCGCGCGGCCCTCGTCCGTCAGCTGGAACGTCTTGCGCCCGCCGTCCTCCTCACTGCGGATGAGCCCCTCGTCGGCCAGCTGCTGCAGCGCCGGGTAGACCGCGCCGGGGCTCGGCTTCCAGCCGCCGCCGCTGCGTTCGTTGATCTCCTGGATGATCTGGTAGCCGTTGCGCGGCTCCTCGGCCAGCAGCGCGAGGACGGCCGCGCGCACGTTCCCCTTGCGCGCCCTCGGCCCCCGTCCGCCCGGGCCCTTGGCCCACGGTGGACGGCCCCGGCCCCACGGGCCGCCCCAGGGGCCAGGCCCGGGAGGCGGACCCCACGGCCCCGGGCCGCCGCCGAAGAACCATCCGAAACCGCCCGGTGCGTCACCGCGGGCCTTCGGGCCGCAGCCGGCCGCCCAGCCCCGTGCGTGCCCGTGCTCATGCCCGCGCTCATGCCCGCGCGCCGCGTGCGCCGCCAGGTGGGCGGCCTTCGCGCCGAGCGCCGCCGCGGCGAAGGCCCAGCGCAGGTCCGGACCCGGTCCGTGCGTCGTCCCCATGTTCTCCACCGCCTTCCGAGATCCCTCTTTGATCTCTCGCGATACGACAACGATATATCGAAGACGAACGCAGAGGCCAGTAGGTTCCCGCGGTCGCTGCGGGGAAGTGAACGACCCGGGAGGCGTGCCGTCCGGCGGCCTCCGCGTGCGAACGTCCTGGCAGGAGGGGTGGGACCGGCGGGGACAAGATAACTTGATATCGAGATAAATCAGAGATAGCTTGACGTCAAGAGAAAACCCGCGGAAGTTAGGCGGACCCGGGTCCCGAGCAGGCTTGCCACTAGGGCAGGATTCAGGGAGATGACCATCCGCCCGCCGCGGATCGCCGCACCGCCCGGCAGGCAGGGGCGACGGCCGCGTGGGCGCCGGTATCGACCGGTATATCGACACATGACGCAAGCGTCGCGCGCTCACGTCCCGGACCCGACGCGCGACGGTGACGGAGGAGGAGTCCGTGTCCGCGAACAGCTTCGGCAGCCGTAACACGCTGCAGGTGGGCGAAAAGTCGTACGAGATCTACCGGCTGGACGCCGTCGAGGGCTCGGCCCGGCTCCCGTACAGCCTCAAGGTGCTGCTGGAGAACCTGCTGCGCACCGAGGACGGCGCCAACGTGACCGCCGCGCACATCCGCGCGCTGGCCGGCTGGGACTCCCAGGCCCAGCCCAGCAAGGAGATCCAGTTCACCCCGGCCCGGGTGATCATGCAGGACTTCACCGGCGTGCCCTGCGTGGTCGACCTGGCCACCATGCGCGAGGCGGTGCGCGACCTGGGCGGCGACCCGTCCCGGATCAACCCGCTCGCGCCCGCCGAGATGGTCATCGACCACTCCGTCATCGTCGACTACTTCGGCTCGCCGGACGCCTTCGAGCGCAACGTCCAGCGCGAGTACGAGCGCAACGGCGAGCGCTACCAGTTCCTGCGCTGGGGCCAGACCGCGTTCGACGAGTTCAAGGTCGTCCCGCCCGGCACCGGCATCGTCCACCAGGTCAACATCGAGCACCTGGCCCGGGTCGTGTTCGACCGTGAGGGCGTCGCCTACCCCGACACCTGCGTCGGCACCGACTCCCACACCACGATGGAGAACGGCATCGGCGTCCTCGGCTGGGGCGTCGGCGGCATCGAGGCCGAGGCCGCGATGCTCGGCCAGCCGATCTCCATGCTCATCCCGCGGGTCGTCGGCTTCAAGCTGACCGGCAAGCTGCCCGCCGGCACCACCGCCACCGACCTGGTGCTCACCATCACCGAGATGCTGCGCGAGCACGGCGTGGTCGGCAAGTTCGTCGAGTTCTACGGCGAGGGCGTGGCCGCGCTGCCGGTCGCCGACCGCGCCACCATCGGCAACATGAGCCCCGAGTTCGGCTCCACCTGCGCCATCTTCCCGATCGACGGCGAGACCCTGTCCTACCTGCGCCTCACCGGCCGCACGGACGAGCAGGTCGCGCTCGCCGAGGCGTACGCCAAGGCGCAGGGCATGTGGCTCGACCCGTCCGCCGAGCCGGAGTTCTCCGAGTACCTCGAGCTCGACCTGTCCACCGTGGTGCCCTCCATCGCCGGGCCCAAGCGCCCGCAGGACCGCATCTCGGTCGCCGAGGCCAAGCAGACCTGGCGCCGCGACGTGCGCAACTACGTCTCCGCCGGCAGCATCCTGGGCCCCGCCGACGAGGCGTCGGACGAGTCGTTCCCGGCCTCCGACTCCCCGGCGATCTCCCGCGGCGGCAACGGCGACAAGCCGCGCCGGCACGCCGCCGACGGCGCCACCCGGCCGAACGCCCCGACCCCGGTGACCCTCGCCGACGGCACCACGTTCGAGATCGACCACGGCGCCGTCGTCATCGCCGCGATCACCTCCTGCACCAACACCTCCAACCCCTACGTCATGGTCGGCGCCGGGCTGCTGGCCAAGAAGGCGGTGGAGAAGGGCCTGACCCGCAAGCCGTGGGTCAAGACCTCCCTGGCCCCCGGCTCCCAGGTCGTCACCGGCTACCTGGAGCGCTCGGGCCTCGCCCCGTACCTCGACAAGATCGGCTACAACCTGGTCGGGTACGGCTGCACCACCTGCATCGGCAACTCCGGCCCGCTGCAGGAGGAGATCTCCAAGGCGATCAACGACGCCGACCTGGCGGTCACCTCCGTCCTGTCGGGCAACCGCAACTTCGAGGGCCGCATCAACCCCGACGTGAAGATGAACTACCTGGCCTCGCCGCCGCTGGTGGTCGCCTACGCGCTCGCGGGCTCGATGGACGTCGACATCCTCAACGACCCCATCGGCGACGGCGTCGACGGCCCGGTCTACCTGCGCGACCTCTGGCCGTCCGCCGAGGAGGTCAAGGAGATCGTCGAGGGCTCGATCGGCCAGGAGATGTTCCTCCAGGACTACGCCGACGTGTTCAAGGGCGACTCCCGCTGGCAGGAGCTGGCGATCCCGACCGGCGACACCTTCGAGTGGGACGCGGCGTCCACCTACGTCCGCAAGGCCCCCTACTTCGACGGCATGGGCATGGAGCCCGCCCCGGTCACCGACATCGGCGGCGCCCGCGTGCTGGCCAAGCTGGGCGACTCGGTCACCACCGACCACATCTCCCCGGCCGGCGCCATCAAGGTCGGCACCCCCGCCGCCGAGTACCTCCAGGACAACGGCGTCACCGCCAAGGACTTCAACTCCTACGGCTCGCGCCGCGGCAACCACGAGGTCATGATCCGCGGCACGTTCGCCAACATCCGGCTGCGCAACCAGCTGCTGGACGACGTCGAGGGCGGCTACACCCGCGACTTCACCCAGGAGGGCGCGCCGCAGTCGTTCATCTACGACGCCGCGCAGAACTACGCCGCCCAGGGCACCCCGCTGGTCGTCATCGCGGGCAAGGAGTACGGCTCCGGCTCGTCCCGCGACTGGGCCGCCAAGGGCACCGCGCTGCTGGGCGTCCGCGCGGTCATCGCCGAGTCCTACGAGCGGATCCACCGCTCCAACCTCATCGGCATGGGCGTGCTGCCGCTCCAGTTCAAGGAGGGCGAGTCCGCCGCCTCCCTCGGCCTGACCGGCACCGAGACCTTCGACATCACCGGCGTCACCAAGCTCAACGAGGGCGGCGTCCCCGACGAGGTCACGGTCAGCGCCGACGGCAAGGAGTTCACCGCCACCGTCCGCATCGACACCCCGGGCGAGGCCGACTACTACCGCAACGGGGGCATCATGCAGTACGTCCTCCGCAACCTCCTGCGCAAGTAGCCTGACCGGCACGAACGGACGGGCCGCCTCCCCCTGGGGAAGGCGGCCCGTTCCGCGTTCCGGGCGGGGGAGCGGCGCCAAGGGGTGGGGCGGTCGCCGGTGCGGTGGGGCGGGCGCGGTTGGATCGTGTCATGGCTGAGTTCAAGAACAAGATCGGGGACCTGGACGTCTATCCGCTCGCGCTCGGCGGGAACGTCTTCGGCTGGACCGCGGACCGGGAGGAGTCGTTCGCCGTCCTGGACGCCTATGCCGGAGGCGGCGGGAACTTCGTCGACACCGCGGACACCTACTCGGCCTGGGTGGAGGGCCACCGGGGCGGCGAGTCCGAGGAGATCATCGGGGAGTGGCTGGCGGCGCGCGGCGGCCGCGACCGGATGGTGCTGGCGACCAAGGTCGGGGCGCACCCCGAGCACCGCGGCCTGGCCGCCGGGACGATCAGGGCCGCGGCGGAGGCCTCGCTGCGCCGCCTGCGCACCGACCGGATCGACCTCTACTACACCCACACCGACGACCTCACGGTGCCGGTCGAGGAGATCATCACGGCGCTGGACGAGCTCGTGCGGGAGGGCAAGGTCCGGCACATCGGCGTGTCCAACATCGAGCCGGAGCGGCTGGAGGCGTCGCTGGCGTTCAGCGACCGCGAGGGCAAGGCCAAGTACGTCGCCATCCAGGCCCACTACAACCTGGTGTCCCGCGACACCTACGAGGGCGCGCGGATGCGGATCGCGCGGGAGCACGCGCTGGCGGCCGTGCCGTACTACGGGCTGGCCTCGGGCTTCCTCACCGGCAAGTACCGCGCCGGGGTCAGGGTCGACAGCGCCCGCGCGAAGAAGGCCGGCGCGCATCTGGGCACCGAGCGCGGCCGCAAGGTCCTGGACGTGCTGGACGAGATCGCCGCCGACCGCGGCGTGCCGGTGCCGACCGTGGCGCTGGCCTGGCTGCTGGCCCGGCCCACCGTGGTCGCGCCGATCGCCAGCGCCCGCACGGTGCGGCAGGTGCCCGCGCTGCTGAAGGTCGCCGAGCTCGCCCTCACCGCGGAGGAGGTGGAGCGCCTGACGGCCGCGTCCGCGTGATCGTCCCTTCGCCGGTCGGAAATCGGGGGATGTAACGTTCCAGCCCATGCCCTCACTCGAATTCCTCCTGGTCGGAGGGCTGGCCGCGCTCCTCGGCGCGATCGTGCAGAGCAGCGTCGGGCTGGGCGTGGGCCTGGTCGCCACCCCCGTCGTCACGATGTTCTTCCCCTCGCTGATGCCCGGTTCCATCCTGGTGGCCGCGACCGTGCTGCCGCTGGCCACGATGGCGCAGGAGATCAGGCACGCCGATCTGAAGGGCCTGGGCTGGGCGTTCGGGGGACGCCTGGCGGGGACGCCGCTGGGCGTCTGGGTGGTCGCCGCCGTCCCCGGCCGGGCCCTCGGCGCGATCGTCGGCGTCATGGTGCTGGCCGCCCTCGGCGCCGGCCTGTGGACGGGAAGGGTCCCGCGCAACCGGGCCACCCTCACCACCGCCGGCCTGGTCGCCGGGACGACCGGGACCGCGTCCGCGATCGGCGGCCCTCCGATCGCCCTCCTCTACCAGCACGAGAGCGGCCCCAAGGTGCGGGCGACGCTGGCGGTCTTCTTCACCGGCGGCGCCCTCCTCTCCCTCGCCACCCTCGCCGCCGGGGGACAGCTGCCGGGCGAGCAGGTGAACGCGGGACTGGCGCTGACCCCGTTCGTGCTGGCGGGATTCCTGGTGGCGGGCCCGGTGCGGCGGTACGTGGACGCGGGCCGCATGCGCACCGGCATCCTCGTCGTCGTGGGCGCGTCCGCCGTGACCCTGATCGTGCGTAGCCTGATCTGATGCGTCCGACCAAGGCCGACCTGGACGCGGCCCGCGACCGCGTCATCCCCGACGTCCTCCCGTCCGGCGGCGAACCGCTGCGCGTGCTGTTCTGCGGCATCAACCCGGACCCGCACGACTGGACGGGCCGCCTCCCCCGACGGGGAGGCGGCCCGTTCCGCGTTCCGGGCGGGGGAGCCGGGCCAGGGCCTTCGGCTGTGGGTCCTGCCCAACCGTTCCTAAGGACTGTGCATGAGTTGCTCAGCCGCGCGCCCCGAACGGTCTTGGACGCACTGGTCCCCGGCGTACTCGACCCCGGGGCGGCGACACGCATCCTGTGCGTGGTCCGTTCCCGGGAGGCCGGTTCCCTATGCGACCTGGCCATGTGGGCTCGACCAGAGGCGACGGGGAGGCCCCAGACCATCACTCCGGTGGAAAGGGGGCCCCGCACGCTGACACCGAACCCGGCGTCCCAGGTTGCGCTACTGAAAGTACGGAGGCCAACACAAAACGTCAAGTCCGATCACTTGATTACCCGCATGTTCACTCAACCGACCTCACAGGCGAACAGTTCGCACCCCAGCGGCCTCAACGCGAGCTGGACGCTCGACAGGCTCGCCGGGGAGTTCGGCCGCCTCCGCGACTCCGCGCTCGGCTGAAGCGGCGCTCAGGGGGCGGGATTGGCCGGCGCCGGCGTCGGTGCCGGGGCGAGCATCATCTGGACCTTCGTCATGAGCGTGGGAGCGGGCTCCCACAGGCTCGGGCGGCCCAGCGCGACGATGGGACGCGGCAGGGCCCGGACGGAGGTCAGCTGCCAGTGGTGGGCGCCCGCCTCGGCCCAGGGACCGCAGTC
This sequence comes from Actinomadura rugatobispora, assembly GCF_042656285.1. Classification (GTDB taxonomy): domain Bacteria; phylum Actinomycetota; class Actinomycetes; order Streptosporangiales; family Streptosporangiaceae; genus Spirillospora; species Spirillospora rugatobispora. Next base: position 42,015 of record NZ_JBHSON010000035.1, read on the forward strand.
GCAGGCTTCGCCCTGGAACCCGGCCGAGCAGACGTGGTCCAGCTCGGCCATGGCGATGACCGCGCCGATCGTGGCCAGCGGGTCGCGCGGGTCCCAGCCCGCGGCCCGGATCAGCGGGGAGTCGCAGGCCTTGAGATCGACGCGCATGGAGGCGTGGATGAGCAGCGGGCCGCGATAGGCGGTGGGCACCGCCTGGTTGGAGATCGCCCGGCCGCCCCGGGCGATCGCGAACGCCCAGGGCTGCTGAATGCTGATCGCCTGCACGCGGTCTCCTTTGTCGTGCTCGACTGGTGTCCCCGTCCCGGCCGGTGTCCGCGGGGTGGGCCGGACGCTCGCCGCCTCGGGCGGCCTTGCTCGGCCGGGCCGTGAACGGGGTCAGAAGTGATTTTCCCCGATTTGTCGTTATCGGCCAAGCCAGGCACGCCGGGCCTGGACCGTTCCCCCTCCGGATGGGAGAGGGGGAACGGCGCCGAAAAGCAGGTCAGGCGGGCTGGACCAGCTTCGCGAAGGCGATGAGATTCTCTTTGTAATGCCCGGTGCCCGCGTCGAAAGCGCCACCGCAGGTGACCAGACGCAGCGAGGAGTAGTCGATTTCCTCGCCGAACACCTTCTGGTGAGGGAAGGCGTCCTTGTCCACGCTCTGCAGGCGCTGCACCGCGAAAGTCGCGGTGGAACCGTCCTGCCGGACCACCTGGATGAGATCGCCCGCCTTCAGTTCCTTCAACCGGTAGAAGACGGCCGCCTTCTTGCCGGCGTCCACATGCCCCAGGATCACCGAGGGACCGGCCTCGCCGGGCGTGACGCCCTCCTTGTACCAGCCCGTCAGGTCGGGACGGCTCAGCGGAGGCTCCTCGATCCGCCCGTCGGGCCGCAGCCCGATCTGGGAGACCGGGGCGGAGACGCCGATCTTGTCGATCTTGATCGTCTTCGGCAGGGACTCGCTCATCGGCGCCGCGTCCCGCCGCGCCTTCTGCGCGGTGGCCGCGGCCGAGGGCGAGGCGGCCGCGGGGACGACCGGGGGATCGTCGCCGCCGCCGTCGTCACCGCCGCAGGCGGTCAGCAGGAGAGCGGAGAGCAGCACGCCGGCCGCCGCGGCCAGAGCCCGGCGACCGGCGGCATGCGCGCTGCGAAGGAACGGCGTGCGCTCGGGCAACTCAGGAACGCTCCTGCCCGATCCCGCGGCGGCGCAGCAGCACGACGCCCGCGCCCGCGGCGGCCAGCACGGCGGCCGACCCGCCGGCCAGCAGCGCGGCCGAGCCGCCGCCGCCCGCCACCGTGCTGCCGTCACCGGTGTCGATCCGGCCGGTGGGGATCTTCCCGGTCGGCTTCTTCGGCGACAGGTCGCCCTTCTCGGGGCTGGTGGAGTACTTGACCGAGCCGTGGTTCTTGCAGGTCACGGTCGCCAGCGTGGGGTCGGGGAGCGAGGACTTGAACGTGCCCGTCGCCGTCCAGGTCTTCTCACCGGCCTTCTTCACCGGCAGCGGGTTCTGCGTGTAGCCGTTGCCGGTGATGGTGACCTCGGTCGGGCAGGTGACCGTGAACGTGGTCTTCCCGTTGGGGACGACGCGGGTCGTGGACAGCTTCACGTCGTCGTACCCGAAGTCGAACTTCGGCTGCTCGGGCTCGTCGTCGTCCTCGGCGGTCACGGAGACGCGGAGCGTGAACTCCTCGCCCTCCATCTCACAGGTGAAGAACGCCTGGTAGGTCTTGCCCGGGGCGACCTTGTTCGTCGTGGCGACGGCCGTCCAGGTGCCGTTGTCGCCGGCCTTCTCCCACACCGGGAACCCGGTGAACAGCCCGCCGTCCTCTTCCTGGACCGGCTTGGTGTCGCACTCGGTCGCCTTGAGGTTCAGCTTGCCGCCCGGCACGAACGGGTCGGGGGTCGCCGAGATCTTCGGGTCGGCCCAGGCGGGACCCGCCGAGAGGGCGACGGCGGCGACTCCCGCCGCTCCGGCCGCGGCCAGTCGTCTGATGGTCATTGACATTCCCTGTGGTCAGGCGGGGTTTCCTGTCACTGGCCTTTATACGACGCTTATGTGGCCGCAGTGGTTGACGTGAATTCCGCCCTTTTCGTTGATCAGCCGCCGGTCAGCCCTTGAGCGCGCCCGCCATCAGACCGCGCATGAAGAAACGCCCGAGCAGAAGGTAGACCAGCAGCGTGGGCAGCGACGCCAGCAGCGCCGAGGCCATCTGCTGGTTGTACTGGACGGCCACCGCCCCCGACCCCGCGGTGTTGTTGAGCAGCACCGTCACCGGCCAGCTGTCGGGCGCGCCCAGGAACACCGCGAACAGGAAGTCGTTCCACGCCGAGGTGAACTGCCAGATCAGCGTGACCGCGAACGCGGGGCCCGACACCGGGAGCACGATCGACCAGTAGGTGCGCAGCATTCCGGCGCCGTCCACCCGGGCCGCCTCGATCAGCTCGTCCGGGATCGTGACGTAGTAGTTCCGGAAGATCAGCGTGCAGATCGGGATGCCGTACACCACATGGGTGAGGACCAGGCCGCGAATGGTGCCGACCAGTTCGATGTCGGTGAGCATTCCGGCCAGCGGGATCATGACCGCCTGGTACGGGATGAACATGCCGAACAGGAACAGCGTGAACACCGCGTCCGAGCCCGGAAAGCGCCATTTCGACAGCACGTAACCGTTCAGCGACCCGAGCACCGCCGAGATCAGCGACGCGGAGACCGCGATCTTGACGCTGTTCTCCAGGCCGGGCCGCAGCGTCTCCCACGCCGACGACCAGCCCTGCGTGCTCCACTGCGCGGGCAGGTTCCAGGCGGTGCTCGGGTCGGCCTCCTGGAGCGACTTGAAGCTGGTGACGAACAGCACGTACACCGGCATCAGGAAGACCAGCACGAACGCCATCAGGATGACGAAGCGCACGATCCGCATGGTGCGGGGGTCGCGCAGCCGGGAGCGCCGCGCGTCCGGCGCCTTCTTCGCACCGGGCCCTCCCGCCGCCGGCTTCGCGGCCGTCCCGGCGCTCATCGGGGGCGCTCCGCCCGCACCGACCACACCAGGTAGGGGATCACCAGCACCGCCACCGCGAGCAGCAGGTAGGTGGCGATGGTGGCGCCGTTGGCCGGGTCGTGGGAGTCGAACACCTCCACGTACGTGGCGATGGCCGGCACGTACGTGATGATCTGCTTGCCCGCGATCGCCATGATCAGGTCGAACACCTTCAGCGAGATATGGCCGAGAATGATCAGCGCGGAGAGCGTCACCGGCCGCAGCTGCGGGAAGACGACGTACCGGTAGACCTTCCACTCGGAGGCGCCGTCGACCCGCGCGGCCTCCCGCAGGTCCTCGGGCACGGCGCGGAACCCGGCGAGGTACAGCGCCATCACGTAGCCCGACATCTGCCAGATCGCGGGCAGCGCCATGGCCGCCATGCCCCAGGCGGGGTCCTGCCACCAGTTGTTGGCCAGCGCGTCCAGCCCGGTCTTGCCGAACAGCTGGTTGAGGCCGACCGCGCGCTCGGGCGGCGCGGGGTTCATCAGCCAGCGCCACACCACCCCGCTGGCGATGAACGAGATCGCCATCGGGAACAGGTAGACGGCGCGGAACCCCGCCTCCCACCGGATGCCCTTCTCCATGAGGAAGGCGAGGAACGCGCCCAGCAGCAGCGCGCCGCCCACGAACACGACGGTGAACAGGAGCGCGTGCCGGACGGCCGGCGGCCAGCTCGGGTCGTCCCACAGGTCGACGAAGTTCCGGCCCTTGTCGAACCCGTACGGCGTGACCTCGTCGTGCCGCCCGCTCACCGCGACCCGCGTGTTCCAGAAGATCAGCCCGTAGACGAACAGGCCGATCGCCAGGATCGACGGCGAGACCAGCAGCAGTCCGGGGAGCCATCGCCGGCTGCGTCCCGGCGTCCACCGGCGTCTCACGCGGGCGCTCTCCAATCGCGTCAGTCGAGGGCGTTGCCAGCGTCGCCGGTCACTGGGCGTTGCTCTTGGCGGCGGTCACCAGGGCCTGCTGCAGCTTGCCCACGTTCCTGTCCTGCAGGAAGAGGCCCACCGCGGTGTCGATGTCGGTGTGCCACTTCTTGTTGGAGTACACGCCGTGCCAGAACGAGCCGGCGAGCTTGACGCCGGGCTTGTTCCACTCGTTGAACGCGTACTCCAGGTAGCCCTTGTAGAGGCTCTTGTCGGCGTCCTTGCGCGCGGGGATGGAGCCCTTCTTCGGGTTGAAGATGTCCTGGCCCTCCTTGCTGGAGACCTGCTTGAGCCAGGCCAGGGCCCCGCCGCGGTGCGGCGCGTCGCGCGGCAGCGTGAAGCTGTCCGAGAGCCACATGTAGGTGCCCTCGGTGCCCGGGGACGCCGCGTACTTGAAGTCGGTGTCCGGCTTCTTGCCGAGCCCGTTGGGAGCCGGGTTCACGAAGTAGCCGTAGGCCCAGTCGCCCATGATGTTGAAGGCGGCCTTGCCGTCCACGACCGCCTTGGACGCGCCCTGCCAGTCGGTGGAGGCCGCCTCCGCCGTCGTGTACTTCATGATCTCGGCGAAGTCGGTGAGCGCCTTGGTGACCGCGGGGCTGCTCCAGTCGCCGCCCGGCTTCCACAGCGCGTTGTAGGCGTCCGTGCCCAGGTCGCCGAGCAGGACGTTCTCCAGCAGGTGGTCGGCGGTCCACTGCGCGCCCAGCGACAGCGGCACCTTTCCGGTCTTGTCCTTGACGGCCTTCAGCGCGGTGATGAACTCGGCGATCGACGCGGGCGGCGCGGAGATCCCGGCGTCCTCAAGGATCTTCGGGTTGTACCAGAGCACGTTGGAGCGGTGGATGTTCACCGGCACCGAGTAGATCTTGCCCTGGTAGGTGATCTGCTCCAGCAGTTGCTGCGGGTAGGCCTGCTTGAGGTTGTTCTCCTCGTAGAAGGAGTCCAGCGGCTCGATCTGGCCGGCCTTGATGTAGTCGAGCAGCTCGGCGCCCGCGTGCCCCTGGAAGGAGTCCGGGGGCTTGCGGTTCTGCAGCCGGCTGGCCAGCACGGCCTGCGCCTGGGTGCCCGAGCCGCCGGCGATCGCCGCGTTGGTGAACTTGATCCCGGGGTTCTTCTTCTCGAAGTCGGCCTGCAGCGCCTTCAGGCCGTCGGCCTCGCCGGGCCCGGTCCACCAGGAGAAGACCTCCACCTCGGAGCTGTCGCCGCCGCCGTCATCGCCGCCGCCGCAGCCGGAGAGCGCCAGCGCGCCGCCGATGGCCACGGCGGCGATCGCCTTCCACCGTCCTCGCATCGCACGTCCCTTCGTCACCCAGAAGAACAAGCGTCTGCTCGACGGCGGGAGGGGTCAACAGGGCGAGGCGAAAAGAGATCTCGCGGTTACCGGGTGGCGGCCGGGTGGTGATGATCGTGGCCGGGCCGCTACCAGGCCAGGGACGGGGGGAGGCCGCCGACGCCCGCGTCCGGCCAGCTCAGCGGGGCTCCGAGCGGGGCGAGCTCGGCCATCTGCAACCGGAACCAGGGCGAGGACTCGGGGCGCTCGGCCAGCGCCAGGCACTCCTCCCACGTCCACCACCCGGCGTCCTCGACCTCCTTGGGGTCGCGCCGGACGGCGGGCGCGGCGGTGGCGGTGAGCGCGCGCACGACCGGGCAGCGCTCGTTCTCCAGCGTCCCGTCGTCGGCGGTCGCGCGGTAGCGGAACCCGGGCAGGACCGGCACCAGCGAGCGCGCCGACACGCCGAGCTCGTCGCGCAACCGCCGCAGCACCGCCGCCCGCAGCCCCTCGCCCGGACCCGGGTGGCCGCAGCAGCTGCCCGTCCACACGCCGGGGAAGGTGCGCTTCACCAGTGCGCGCCGAGTGATCAGAACCTTGCCCTCCGTGTCCACCAGAAAGCATGAAAAAGCCAGGTGGTAGGGGGTCTCCCGGTGGTGGCTCGGCACCTTGGGCGCCGATCCGATGACTTCGTCGACCTCGTTGAGCAGCACGATCTCTTCGACACCCATGGCCACCTTCCTACCCCATGGTCCACGATCTCTCGCGTGAGGGTTCTGTGCGGGAAACGTGAGGGAATTCGGTCACCGGTACGCGGCGGGCAAAGCGCGACTAAACTCGGAACGGCCCGAGTCCAGGGGCAGAGGGGCCCCTGATGGAGGAGTTGACGCGCGTGTCTCTGCTGGAGTCGATCAAGGGTCCCGAGGACCTCAAACGACTGGACGCCACGCAGGTGCCGCGGCTCGCCGGGGAGATCCGGGAGTTCCTCGTGGACGCCGTGGCCAAGACCGGCGGTCACCTGGGCCCCAACCTGGGAGTCGTCGAGCTCACGATCGCGCTGCACCGGGTCTTCGACTCGCCGCGCGACAAGATCCTCTTCGACACCGGCCACCAGGCCTACGTGCACAAGCTGCTCACCGGCCGGCACGACTTCGGCCGGCTCAAGCAGCGCGGCGGCCTCTCCGGCTACCCGAGCCGGGCCGAGTCCGAGCACGACATCATCGAGAACTCGCACGCCTCCACCGCGCTGTCGTACGCCGACGGGCTGGCCAAGGCGTTCGAGCTGCGCGGCGAGAGCGACCGCGTGGTGGTGCCCGTGGTCGGCGACGGGGCGCTCACCGGCGGCATGTGCTGGGAGGCGCTCAACAACATCGCCGACGGCAGGGACCGCCGCGTCATCATCGTGGTGAACGACAACGGCCGCTCCTACTCGCCGACCATCGGCGGACTGGCCAGCCACCTGGCCGACCTGCGCGTCACCTCCACCTACGAGACCGCGCTGGAGCTGGTCAAGAAGACCGTCCCGCGGGCCCCGGTCGTCGGCACCGTCGCCTACGAGGCGCTGCACGGCATCAAGAAGGGCCTCAAGGACATCCTGCAGCCGCAGGCGATGTTCGAGGACCTCGGCCTCAAGTACGTCGGCCCGATCGACGGCCACGACGAGCAGGCCGTCGAGCACGCGCTGCGCAAGGCGCACGACTTCGGCGGCCCGGTGATCGTGCACTGCATCACCCGCAAGGGCCACGGCTACGCGCCCGCGGAGAACGACGAGGAGGAGCAGTTCCACTCGCCCGGCCCGTACGACCGCGAGACCGGCGTGCAGAAGCCCAAGGGCCGGATCTGGACGAACGTCTTCAGCGAGGAGATGGTCGCGCTCGGCGCGGAGCGTCCCGACATCGTCGGCATCACCGCGGCGATGCTGCACCCGGTGGGCCTGGCCGCGTTCGCCGACGCCTACCCCGACCGCACCTACGACGTCGGCATCGCCGAGCAGCACGCGGTCACCTCGGCGGCGGGCCTGGCGATGGGCGGCATGCACCCGGTCGTCGCCGTCTACGCCACGTTCCTCAACCGGGCGTTCGACCAGGTGCTGATGGACGTGGCGCTGCACCGGCAGGGCGTCACCTTCGTGCTGGACCGTGCCGGTATCACCGGTGACGACGGGCCCAGCCACAACGGTATGTGGGACCTGTCGATCCTGCAGCTCGTCCCGGGCATGCGGATCGCGGTGCCGCGCGACGGCGCGCGGGTGCGCGAGCTGCTGCGCGAGGCGGTCGAGGTCGACGACGCGCCCACCGCGCTGCGCTTCCCCAAGGGCCCGGTCGCCGACGACATGGAGGCGGTCGGCGCGCTCGGCGGGATGGACGTGCTGGCCCGGCACGACGGCGCCAACGGCGCCCGGGTGCTGGTGGTCGCGGCCGGCGCGATGGCCGCCCCGGCGGTCGAGGTGGGCGAGCGGCTCGCCGCGCAGGGCATCGGCGCCACGGTGGTCGACCCGCGCTGGGTCAAGCCGCTCGACCCGGCGCTGGTGGAGGCCGCCGCGGGGCACAGCATGGTCGCGGTCGTGGAGGACAACGGCCGGGTCGGCGCGGTCGGCGACGCGGTGGCGCGGCTGCTGCGCGACGCCGACGTCGACACGCCCGTCCGCACGTTCGGGATCCCGCAGGAGTTCCTCGACCACGCCAAGCGGGCCATGCTCCTGGCCGATCTGGGGCTGACCCCGCAGGACCTCGCCCGCGACATCATCGAGGCGGTGTCCCGGGCCACCTCCGCCGAGACGCGGGAGCCCGCCCCGTCCGACTGAGCGGCCGTGCGCGGTATCGCTTCGCGATCTGGCCGGTGAGGCTCGCCTCACCGGCCAGGCCGTGTTTCAAAGTCCCGGCCTACGGCGCTCGCCTGGCGGCTCGCTCCTCACCGGGCCTTGGCGAGCGCGGCATCGCGCTCGCGCGGTACCTGGGGCCGCTTTGAGGCAGTCCCTAGAACCCCGGCGGGCCGGCGAGCTCGCGCGGCATGGCCGGCATGCTCGGCTCCTGCGGCAGGTTGGAATCGCGCAGCATGGCGGGCATGCGCGGCTCGCGCAGCGGGCGGCTCGGCCTGCGCGACTCGCCGCGCGGCTGCTGCGGCTGCTGCGCCTGGTGCGGCTTGTGCGCGGTGCGCTTGGGCGTGGTCGGCGTCTGCCTTGCCGGTCGGCGCGGCCCGCCGGGGCCGGAGCTCGTCGCGGCTGGAGCCTTCTGCGCGGCGGGCTTGCGTGCGGCCCCGGACGTGCCGTTCGCGGCCGGCCTGGCCTTTTGGGCGTTCTGACCGGTGGCGCCTCGCGGCCTGCCGGACGCGGCCCCCTGGCCGCGACCGCCGGCGACGCTGTGCGTCCGGCGGATCTCGGCACCCTGCGCCGTCGCCACGTACACGAACTCGGTGAAGCTGGTGCGCCCGTCGGCGCCCACGCGGGCCTCCCGGACGTGGAGCTCCGCCCCATAGGGCCGCGCGGTCATCTCACTGGACGAGTGCGCGGTGGAGGAGTCGGCCCACACCACCGTGGGCGTTGCCGTGACGAGGCCGAACGCGGCAAGGCCCGGCAGGGCGATGCGGCGTGCCGTGCGTCTGCTCATGGAAGTCCTTTACGAGAGGCAAGATCCTGAACGGCCCCGCCCGTGAGCGCGGGCGGGGCCTGGAACCGGGAACGGGTCCCGATCAGGGACGTCAGTCGGCGAAGCTGCCGACCTTGAACGATGTGGCGCCGTGCTTGTCAGCGATCGTGCCCCACTTCTTGAAGAAGGCCTTGCCGTGGCGGTGGTTGCCCTCCTTGCCGCCGTCCTTGCCCTCGTGGCCGTGGCCGGCGGCGGAGACGAGACCGAAGGACGCCGCGCCCTTCGGGGTGGCCGTCTCGAACTCGCGGGAGTGCCAGGTGTCGGCCATCGCCGCCGACCCGAACATGGCCATCCCGGCAGCGGCGAAGCCGACGATCGCGACGCGTTGCACGTTGTTCATTTCTTCGTTTTCCCTTCTCACCCCGACGGCGCCCTCGCACCGTCGCGGCCCAGTGGTCGCGGACCGTCCCCCGATCACGACCTCGGTGGCGGCCCGCGCGCTTCCACGCCAACAACTACCCCACGTGCATGATCAAACACAGTTCGTGATTAAACGTCGCCGGACGCGTACTTGGCCCTCTCCTGACCTGTACGCCGTTTGGTTTCAAAGCGTCGCCGTCTGGTAACAGTGTGTAGTTGACCGAAGTGATCAAGGTTTCGGCGTGACGGGAGACGAAGAACATGCGACACATGAACGCAGGACACGGGAACGGCAGACCCGGGAACGGGCGGGGCGCGGGGGCGGTCCGGCGGGCCGCGCTGCCGGCGGCGGTGCTGGCGGTGGTGACCGCGCTCCCCGCGGCGGCGGTGGCGGCGCACACGCCCGCCGCGGAGGAGGATGAGCCGACTTCGCTGGCGTGCCCGGAGGGCGTGGGGGACGAGGACGAGCTCGCCCAGGCGTTCCGGACGGGCGGCACCATCCTGCTGGAGTCCCGCTGCACCTACACCCTGACCAGGCGGCACGGCAAGGTCTCGGCGCTGCCGCCGATCGAGAACGACACCGTCATCGACGGCGGGGGCTCCACGATCGCCTGGGGCGGCAGCGAGCGGGTCGGGTCGCTGCTCGAGATCGCCGGGTCGCAGATCCGGCTCGAGCTGCGGGACGTCCACTTCAGGCCCGGCGCCGGGATGACCCTGATGCGGGTCCGGAGCGGCTCGTCGGTGTCGGTCAGCCAGACCGGGGGCGGCCGCGACCTGGCCAACCTGCGCGAGGGCGACAACGCCAAGGGCACCGTCAGGGACAAGTTCGAGGATGCGGGGAAACTGGCCTCGTGGCTGCTGCCGGCGCTGGGGGAGGCGCCCGCCATGCTGGGGGAGGCGGTGCGGGAGGAGCTGGCGGAGAGGTCCGACCGTTAGACGCCCTCCGCCGACGCCAGTCGCCAGTAGTGGGTGATGGACGCCGCGGCGGTGCCGAGGTCGCGGCCGGAGTAGGTCCACCGGCCGCGCAGCCGCCACGGCCGTCCGGCGCCGTCCTGGACGAACACCTGCAGAGGGAAGGTCGCGTCATGCGCCCGGATCACTCCGGACGGATCGACGGTCGGCCGTAGTTCGGGCTCGCCCTCGCAGCGCACGCCCATGACGCGCGTCCGCGGATCCTGGCGCAGCAGGCCGCGCGTGAGGTCGTACACGAGCACGGACACGTAGTCGGGGCCGAGCCACCGCAGATCGGGCAGCCTGCCGGGAGGGGGGAATCCGTACAGCTCTGGACCGCCGGTCACACGCGCACCGTAGCGCTCCGGTCAGGTCTGCGTCACCACCCCGTGGCGGGGATTGTCCGGCGGCCCAGGTGGTCTCCGCGGTGTCGGAACGGACCATTCACCGGCGTCAGCCGGGGTGGCAGGCCGACCGCATCGCCTCCCAGCGGGCCAGCTTGACCCGCTCGCCGCGGCCCAGCGAGCCGGCCAGCTCGATCTCGGCGGTGTCCAGGTTGAGCCAGTCGGCGTAGGTGACCACGCGCAGGCCCCGAGACTCCAGCAGTTCCTCGACCGTGCGGTCGGGGCGGGGGCCCTCGGGGTCGAGGTCCTCCAGCAGGTGCCGGACGGTCTCGGCCGCGTCGGACTTGTTGGTGCCGACGACCCCGGTGGGCCCGCGCTTGATCCATCCGGCCACGTACTCGCGCGGGATAGCGGCGCCGTCCGGGCCGGTGATCCGGCCGCCCTCGTTCGGCACGACGTAGGCGCGCTCGTCGAACGGGACGCCGTCCAGCGCCACGCTCTGGTAGCCGACCGAGCGCAGCACCAGGCCGACCGGGAGCGTCTCGAACTCGCCGGTGCCCCGCACCCGGCCGTTCTCGTCCAGCGTGGTGCGCTCGACCCGCAGCCCCTCGACCCGCTCGGTGCCGAGGATCTCCACGGGGGCGCGCCAGAACCGCACGTCGATGCGGCGCGGGGCGCCGCCGTCCGGTTCTCCGGTCCAGCCGCCCAGGACCTTGACGTTGCCGCGCACGTGCCGGTCGGACTCGACCTGCTCCGCGCTCGCCGGGTCCAGTTCCATGTCCTCGGGCCGCACGTGGACGGCCACGCCGGGCAGCTCGCCCAGCTCGCGCAGCTCCTTGGTGGTGAACTTGGCCTGCGCCGGGCCGCGCCGCCCGATCATGTGGACGCGCTTCACCCGGCTGGCGGCCAGCGCCTCCAGCACCTGCTCGGGCACGTCGGTCTCGCGCAGCTCGTCGGCGGTCTTGGCCAGGATCCGCACCACGTCCACGGCCACGTTCCCGACCCCGATGACCGCGACCTCCTCGGCGGTGAGGTCGAAGACGTGGTCGGCGGCGTCGGGGTGGCCGCAGTACCAGTTGACGAAGTCGGTGGCGGCGATGCTGCCGGGCAGCTCCTCGCCCGGCACGCCCAGGTGCCGGTCGACCATGGCGCCGGTGGAGTAGAGCACCCCGTCGTAGCAGTCGAGCAGGTCGGCCCGGGTCAGGTCGCGGCCCAGCTCGACGCAGCCGAAGAACCGGACGGCCGGGTTCTCCAGGACCTTCTGCAGGTAGCGGGCGATCGACTTGATGGACTTGTGGTCGGGCGCGACCCCATATCTGACCAGCCCGTACGGCGTCGGCAGCCGGTCGAAGACGTCCACGCGGACGTTCCCGTCGGTCTGCTTGACGAGGGCCTCGGCGGCGTACAGGCCCGCGGGCCCGGAGCCGATCACTGCGACACGCAGAGGAGCAGCCATGCGCGCCATTGTGCCCATCCGGCCGCGCGAAGGACACAGCGACCCCGGAAGAGGTTGCGAATTCGCAGGTCACAGGGGTGTAGCGCAGGCGCGCCGGGCGCGTCAGCGGGCCCCGGCACGGTGCGCGGCGGCGCCGAGGCGGCTCTTCCGGCGGCCGTAGGCGAAGTAGATCAGGAAGCCGATCGCCATCCAGACCAGGAACCGCAGCCAGGTCTCCACCGGCAGGTTGAGCATCACGAACAGGCAGGCCAGCACCGACAGCGCCGGGACCAGCGGCACCAGCGGGGTGCGGAAGGCGCGGTGCAGATCGGGACGGGTGCGGCGCAGCACCACCACCGCGATCGACACCACCACGAACGCGAACAGCGTGCCGATGTTGACCAGTTCGGCCAGCGCGGCCAGCGGGATGAACCCGGCCAGCACCGCCGCGATCACGCCCATCAGGATGGTCGAGCGGTACGGCGTGCCGAACCGCGGATGCACGGCCGACAGCCACTGCGGCAGCAGTCCGTCCCGGCTCATCGCGAAGAACACCCGGCTCTGCCCGAGCAGCAGGATCAGCACCACGGTGGTGAGACCGGCGACCGCGCCGATGCTGATGATGGTGGCGAAGCCGGGACTGCCGACGGACTTGAACGCGTCGGCCAGCGGCGCGGCCTCGCTGAGTTTCGTGTAGTTCTGCATCCCGACCACGACCAGGGACACCGCCGCGTACAGCACCGCGGTGATCACCAGCGAGCCGATCAGGCCGAGCGGCAGGTCGCGCTGCGGCCGGCGGGCCTCCTCCGCGGCGGTCGCGACGATGTCGAAGCCGATGTAGGCGAAGAACACGATGGCGATGGCGGCGAAGATGCCGAACCAGCCGTAGCTGACCGGGCTGATGCCGAACAGCACCTGCAGCAGCGGGGCCTGGAGCCCCTCGACCGCCGGGGTGGGCTCGGCCGGCGGGATGAACGGGGTGTAGTTGTCGGCCGTGACGTAGAACAGCCCCGCGATGATCACCAGCAGGACCACCGACACCTTGATGGCCACGACCACCGCGTTGACCCGCGAGGAGAGCTTCACGCCCAGCACCAGCACCGTGGTCACCGCCAGGACCAGCAGGATGGCGGGCACGTTGACGGCACCGCCCTCCGTGCCCGGCGGATTGGCCAGCGCCGGCGGCACCGTGAGCCCCACGGTGTCCAGGAGCGACACCGCGTACCCCGACCAGCCGACCGCGACCACGGCCGCGGCCAGCGCCAGCTCCAGGATGAGGTCCCAGCCGATGATCCAGGCGGGCAGCTCGCCGAGCGTGGCGTAGGAGAAGGTGTAGGCCGACCCCGCCACCGGGACCGTCGAGGCGAACTCGGCGTAGCACACCGCCGCCAGCCCGCACACCACCGCGGCGAGGACGAACGAGATCGCCACCGCCGGCCCGGCCTTGTCCTTGGCGACCTGCCCGGTCAGCACGAAGATGCCGGTGCCGATGATCACACCGACGCCGAACACCACCAGGTCCACCGCCGACAGCTCGCGGCGCAGCCGGTGCTCGGGGGACCCGGCCTCGGTGTCGCGGATCGACTCCTCGACGCTCTTGGTACGGAACAGGCTCACGCCGTCCTCCTCGGCGGGGGGAATGGTATGGACCTATGATCGCCATTTGCGACCGTCCGAAACCAGCGCGTGATGGTTCGGGAGGAACGCGCGGAAAGGGCGTTCCAGAGTGAAAACTCTGGAACGCCCTGTTCGCGATCCGCGGCAGACCTCCGGGCGGAACCTCCGGTGTCAGCGGGGCGGCGAGGCCACGCCTGGCTCCAGGAAGCGGACGCCGTTCACCCGCTCCGCGATCCCGGTCCGGTCCAGGTACGGGGTGATGCCGCCCAGGTGGAACGGCCAGCCCGCGCCCAGGATCATGCACAGGTCGATGTCCTGCGCGGCGGCCACCACGCCCTCGTCCAGCATGATCCGGATCTCCTCGGCCAGCGCCCGCAGCGCCCGGTCCAGGACCTCCTCCTCGGTGGACGGCGACGTGCCGCCCCCGAAGAGCTCCACCGCCTCGGGGTCGAGGGTGAAGTCGGGCCGGTACACCCCCGTCTTCCCGGCCTTGACGAAGGCGGCGAACTTCTCCGACAGCGGGAAGCGGCCGGGGAACGCGCCGTGCAGCGTCTCGTTCACGTGCAGCGCGATCGCCGGGCCGACCAGGCCCATCAGCACGAACGGCGGCATCGGCAGCCCGAGCGGGGCGGCGGCGCGCTCGGCCGTCTCGATCGGGGTGCCCTCGTCCACGGTCTGGATGATCTCGGCCATCAGCCGCAGCAGGATCCGGTTGACCACGAACGCGGGCGCGTCCTTGACCAGCACGCACGACTTCTTCAGCGCCTTGCCGGTCGCGAACGCGGTGGCCAGCGCCGCCTCGCCGGTCCGCTCGCCGCGCACGATCTCCAGCAGCGGCAGCACCGCGACCGGGTTGAAGAAGTGGAAGCCCACGACCCGCTCGGGGTTCTTGAGGCCGGAGGCCATCTCCGTGACCGACAGCGAGGAGGTGTTGGTCGCCAGCACGCACTCGGGGGAGACGTACTCCTCCAGTTCGGCGAACACCTTCTGCTTGACCGACATCTCCTCGAACACGGCCTCGATCACGAAGTCGGCGTCGGCGAAGGCGTCCTTGGCCAGCGAGCCGCCGATCAGCGACTTGAGCCGGTTGGCCTTGTCCGCCGGGACGCGGCCCTTGGCGACCAGCTTGTCGATCTCGCCGTGCGCGTACCCGACGCCCTTGTCCAGGCGGTCCTGGTCGAGGTCGGTCAGGACGACCGGGACCTCCAGGCGGCGGGCGAACAGCAGTGCCAGCTGCGAGGCCATCAGGCCCGCCCCGACCACGCCGACCTTGGTCACTTGACGGGCCAGCTCCCTTGCGGGCGCCCCGGCGGGCCGCTTGGCGCGCTTCTGGGTGAGGTCGAAGGCGTACAGTCCGGCGCGCAGCTCCTCGCTCATGATGAGGTCGGCGAGCGCTTCGTCCTCGGCGGCGAAGCCCTCGTCGCGGGTGCGGTCCTTGGCGGCGGCCACCAGGTCGAGGGCGCGGGTGTACGACGGCGCGGCGCCGTGCAGCTTGCCCTCGACCGTCCAGCGGGCCTGCGCGATCGCGTCGTCCCACGCCTTGCCGGTGTCGACGGCGGGCCGCTGCACCCTGATGTCGCCGTTGAGGACGCGGGCGGTCCAGGCCAGCGACTCCTCCAGGAAGTCGGCCGACTCGAAGATCGCGTCAGCCAGGCCCAGCTCGTGGGCCTCCCGGCCCTTGATCATGCGGTTCTGGGCGAGCGGGTTGTCGATGATGACCTTGAGCGCCCGCTCCGCGCCGACCAGCCGGGGGAGCAGGTACGTGCCGCCCCAGCCGGGCACCAGGCCCAGGAACGCCTCCGGCAGCGCCAGCGCCGGGACGCCCGCGGAGATCGTCCGGTACGAGCAGTGCAGGGCGACCTCCACGCCGCCGCCCATCGCCGCGCCGTTGACGTAGGCGAAGGAGGGCACCTCCAGCTCGCCCAGCCGCCGGAACACCTCGTGCCCGAGCCTGCCGATGGCGTGCGCGTCGCCCCGCTCCCGGATCAGCGGCACGCCCTTGAGGTCGGCCCCGACCGCGAAGATGAACGGCTTGCCGGTCACGCCGACCGCGGCGAGGTCGTCGCGGGCGGCCACGGCGTCCAGCGCGGCGTTCAGCTCGGCCAGGCCGGCGGGGCCGAAGGTGTTGGGCTTGGTGTGGTCGTGCCCGTTGTCGAGGGTGATCAGCGCCAGCGTGCCGGCGCCGTACGGCAGCGCCACGTCCCGGACGCGCGCGTGCGTGACGACCTCGTCGGCGAAGAGTTCCTTGATGCCCGTCACTTGGCGCCCTCCCGGTTCGCGTTCTCCCAGAGGACGGTGCCGCCCATGCCCATGCCGACGCACATGGTGGTCAGCCCGTACCGGACGTCGGTGCGCTCCTCGAAGAGGCGGGCCAGCTGGTTCATCAGCCGGACGCCGGAGGAGGCCAGCGGGTGGCCGAGCGCGATCGCGCCGCCCCACGGGTTCACCCGAGGATCGTCGTCGGCGAGCTTGAAGTGCTCGAGGAACGCCAGGACCTGGACGGCGAACGCCTCGTTGATCTCGATCAGGCCGATGTCGTCCATGGTGAGGGCGTTGCGGGCGAGCAGCCGCTCGGTGGCGGGCACCGGGCCGACGCCCATCACCTCGGGCTCGACCCCGGCGAAGGAGAAGTCGATCAGCCGCATCCTGGGCGTGAGGCCCAGCTCGCGGGCGACGTCCTCGGCGGCCAGCAGGCAGGCGGTGGCGCCGTCGTTGAGCCCGGCGGAGTTGCCCGCGGTGACGTTCCCGGCGACCCGGAACGAGGTCTTCAGCCCGGCCAGCCCCTCCATCGTGGTGCCGGGGCGGGGCGGCTCGTCCTCGGTGGCCAGGCCCCATCCCTTCTCCACCGAGCGGATCGCGGTCGGCACCAGGTCCGGCTGGATCCTCCCGGCGGCGTAGGCGGCGGCGACCTTCGCCTGGCTGCGCACCGCGTACGCGTCGGCGCGCTCCTTGGTGATCTGCGGGAACCGGTCGTGCAGGTTCTCCGCGGTGGAGCCCATGACCAGCGCGGACGGGTCGACCAGCTTGTCGGCGAGGAAGCGCGGGTTGGGGTCGACGCCCTCGCCCATCGGGTGGCGGCCCATGTGCTCGACGCCGCCGGCGATGGCCACGTCGTAGGAGCCGAAGGAGATGCCCGCTCCGGTGGTGGTCACGGCGGTCATCGCGCCCGCGCACATCCGGTCGATGGCGAATCCGGGGACGCTCTTGGGCAGCCCGGCCAGCACGGCGGCGGACCGGCCGATGGTCAGGCCCTGGTCGCCGGTCTGGGTGGTGGCGGCGATGGCGACCTCGTCCACCCGCTCGGGCGGGAGGGACGGGTTGCGGCGCATCAGCTCGCGGATCGCGCGGACGACCAGGTCGTCGGCGCGGGTCTCCGCGTACAGGCCCTTGGGGCCCGCCTTGCCGAACGGCGTGCGTACGCCGTCGACGAACACGACGTCACGTGCGGTACGGGGCACGGCTCGGCCCTCCTCTACTCGTCGGTAACCTCAATACTACTCGTCAGTAACCACTGACTCCCGCGAGGTCCGGCGAGGCCGCCCGCGGCGCCCTTGTCCACTGGGGGAACCCGTGGGTAACGTGGCCGGAAATCACCGGAGGAGGGCACGGTGGTGCACGCGAGGCCCGTCTATCGTCCGGGGGCGCGACGGCGGATCGGGCACGTGCGCGACCTCACCGCGCTCGTGCTGCGTTCCGGGGTCGTCTCCCACGGCCGCCCGCTCCGCACGTTCCGGCAGATGGGCGCGCTGCGCCGGTGGGGCACCACCCTCGCCGGCCTGGTGGCCGCCGCCGTCGCCCGCGTCCCCGACCGCCCCGCCGTCATCGACGAGCGCGGGATGCTCACCTTCGCCGAACTCGACGACCGCAGCACCCGGCTCGCCGTCGGGCTGCCCCTGGACGGCCCGCGCCCCCGCGTGGGCGTGCTGTGCCGCAACCACCGCGGCATGGTCGAGACCCTGGTGGCCTGCAGCAAGCGCGGCGTCGAGGTCGTCCTGATCAACACCGGGTTCGGGGCGGGACAGGTGCGGGCCGTGCTCGGCGAGCTGCGGATGGACCTCATCGTCGCCGACGCCGAGTTCGCGCCGCTGCTGGCGACCGTGCCGATCGCGCTGCGCCGTACCGTGGTGTGGGCCGACCACGCCCCGGGGCCCGAGGGCGGCCCGCCGGGCCCCGCCACCGGCTC
This sequence comes from Actinomadura rugatobispora, assembly GCF_042656285.1. Lineage (GTDB taxonomy): Bacteria > Actinomycetota > Actinomycetes > Streptosporangiales > Streptosporangiaceae > Spirillospora > Spirillospora rugatobispora. The sequence goes on from NZ_JBHSON010000035.1 coordinate 59,760, forward strand.
CGGCCCCTTCGCCGCGCCCCCGCCCGCGACCGGCCACGCGGGGCCGACCCTCGACCAGATCGTGCACTCCGCGCCCGCGCCCAAGCTGGCGCCGCCGCAGGTCCAGAGCCGCACCATCGTGCTCAGCTCGGGCACCACCGGACGGCCCAAGGGCGCCCGCCGCCGCCCCCGCCCCGGACTCTGGTCGCTGGCGTCGATGGCCTCCCGGATCCCGCTGCGCGCCCGCCAGACGATGATCATCGAGGCGCCGCTGTTCCACACCTGGGGGTACGCCGCCCTCCAGATGGCCTGGGGGCTGCGCGCCCCCGTCGTGCTGCGCCGCCGCTTCGACCCCGAGGCCACGCTGCGCTCGATCGCCGCGCACCGGAACACCGCGGTGTTCCTCGTCCCGGTGATGCTGCACCGGATCATGGAGCTGCCCGAGGAGGTCCGGGGCCGGTACGACGCCTCGTCCCTGCGCATCGTCGCGCTCAGCGGCGCCGCCCTCCCCGGCGACCTGGCCACCCGCTTCATGGACGCCTTCGGCGACCGGCTCTACAACGTGTACGGGTCCACCGAGGTGTCCTGGGTCTCCATCGCCACCCCCAAGGACCTGCGGGCCGACCCCCGCACCGCCGGACGGCCGCCGCGCAACACCTCCCTGTCCATCCTGGACGAGGACGGCGCCGCGGTCGGCCGCTCCACCATGGGCCACATCTTCGTCGCCAACGAGCTGCTGTTCGAGGGCTACACCGGCGGCGAGCCCATGGAGGTCCGGGACGGCCTGCTGGCCACCGGCGACCTCGGCCACATCGACCACCGCGGCCTGCTGTTCGTGGACGGCCGCCGCGACGGCATCGTGGTCTCGGGCGGGGAGAACATCGTGCCGCGCGACGTCGAGGACGCCCTGACCCGGCTGCCGCAGGTGCACGAGGTCGCCGTGATCGGCCTCCCGGACGCCACCTGGGGGCAGCGGCTGGCCGCCTACCTGGTGCTGCGGCCCGGCGCGGCCCTGGACGCCGACACCGTCCGCGCGCACGTCCACGACGAGGTGGCCCGGTACGCCGTCCCGCGCGACGTGCACTTCATCGACGAGCTGCCCCGCAACGCCACCGGCAAGGTCGTGCACCGGTGGCTGGCCGCCGGACCCCGCGGATCGGCGCCCGAAGGCCGGGTCAGCTGGTCGCGCCCGCCCGCGACCCCGGGAGCGCGGCCGCGTCCGGGCATGGAACTGGCCGCCGCGCCCATCCCCGACGACGTCGATCCGCCGCCGCCCCGAGAGGACGGCCCTACGGCACCGGATCCCGCACCGGGGCCGAGCTCCGCCCCGCAGTGACCCGTCCCGGCGGCGCCGCCTCCGCGGACGACACCGGGAACCGCAGCGTGATCGCCAGGCCGCCGTCCGGGCGCGGCACGGTCTCGACCGTGCCCCCGTGCGCCTCCACCACCGCCCGCACGATCGACAGCCCCAGCCCCGCCCCGTCCGCCGACCCCACCCGGTCGGCGCGCAGCCGCCGGAACGGCTCGAAGATCCGCTCCACCTCGTAGGACGGGACGGGCTTGCCGGTGTTGGCCACGTGCAGGACCGCCGACCCGCCCCGGGTCCCGGTGCGCACCCACACCCTCCCGCCCGGCACGTTGTACTTCAGCGCGTTCTCCAGCAGGTTCACCGCGCAGCGCTCCAGCAGCACCGGATCGCCGTCGACGGCCGCGTCCCCCAACCTGGCCTCCACCTCGATCTCGCCGGACGGCTCCTCCAGCTGGTCCAGCGCGCTGCGCACCACGTCCGGCAGCGGCGTCGCGGTGCGGGCCTGCGGCTCCCGCTCCGAGCGGGCGAGCAGCAGCAGCCCCTCGATCAGCCGCTCGTGCCGGGCGGTGTTGCCCAGCAGCACCTCGGCCAGCGCCTTGGTCTCCGGCGGGTTCTTCCGGCTGGCCAGCGCCACCTCCAGCACCGTCCGGTTGATCGTCAGCGGGGTGCGCAGCTCGTGCGAGGCGTTGGCGACGAACCGCCGCTGCGCGTCGAAGGCGCCGCCGAGCCGGTCCAGCATCCGGTCGAAGGTGTCGGCCAGGTCCTTGATCTCGTCCTGCGGCCCGTCCAGCGAGATCCGCTCGTGCAGGGTGCTCTCCGACAGCCGCCGGGCGGTCGCGGTGACGGTGTGCAGCGGGCGCAGCATCCGCCCCGCCACCAGGTACCCGATCAGCACCGCGACCACCCCGAACGCCAGCAGCATGAGCAGCGAGGTCTGCAGCAGCTGCGCCAGCACGTCGGCCTTCTGCTCGTTCAGCTGCCGGTTGAGCTCGGCCTTGGCCATCGCGACCGCCTGCGCCCGGTCGGCCGCGGTGAGGATCCGCTCCACCTGCGCCGGCCGGATCGCCCCGCCCATCGGGTTGACGCTGAACCGCTCCTCGATGGCCCGCGCGGTGAGGAAGTAGCTCACCGCGACCAGCACGGTGATCGACACCAGGAACAGCGACCCGTACACCAGGGTCAGCCGGGCCCGCACGCTCATCCGGGTCATCGGGCCTCCAGCCGGTAGCCCGACCCGGTCACCGTCTCGATCACCGGCGGCTCGCCGAGCTTCTTGCGCAGCGTGGCCATGGTGACCCGGACGATGTTGCTGAACGGGTCGATGTGCTCGTCCCAGGCCCGGTCCAGCAGCGCCTCCGCGCTCACCACCCCGCCGTCGGCGCGCAGCAGCTCCTCCAGCACGGAGAACTCCTTCCTGGTGAGCCGCAGCGCGCGCCCGTCGCGGGCGACCGTGCGCCGGTGCGGGTCCAGGCGGATCCCCGCCCGCTCCAGCACCGGCGGCACCGCCCGCCCCGACCGCCGCGCCAGCGCCCGCACCCGCGCCACCAGCTCGTGGAACACGAACGGCTTGGGCAGGTAGTCGTCGGCGCCGAGCATCAGGCCGTCCACCCGCTCGTCCACGTCCCCGGCCGCGGTCAGCATCAGGATCCGGCCGGGATGCCGTCCGGCCAGCTCGCGGCAGACGTCGTCGCCGTGCACCGTCGGCAGGTCCCGGTCCAGCACGACCACGTCGTAGTCGGTGTACGAGGCGCGCTCGAGGGCGTCGTCGCCGTCGTACACGACGTCGACGGCGATCGCCTCCTCGCGCAGCCCCTCGGCGATCGTGTCCGCGAGCACGCGCTCGTCCTCGACGATCAGTACGCGCACACCAGCCCCCTCCCGGTCCGGGCCCCTGGCGAACCCGGGGCCAGCATGCACGACCCCGGGTTAAACGCCGATAAGCCCGGCGGTCAGCGCCTGATGGAGACCGCGTCGTAGGGGGTGTCGGGGGTGGGGGTGGTGGTGAAGCGGGCGTTGGGGAGGTAGAGGCGGTCCTTGTAGCGGGCGACGGTCGCCGGTACGTCGAACTTGGCGTCGCCGACGCGTTCCACCACCCGCGCCTTGGAGCCGTCCCGGGCGACCTTGAGGACGGCCACCACGTTGAGGCGGTTCTGCACCACGAAGAGGGTGTCGCCGTTCAGCAGCATGCCGTCGCCGTTGGGCAGGGACTCCCCGCCCAGGTCGACGGTCGTGGTGTGACCGCTCTTGGGGTCGACCTTGAACAGCGTGCCGGTGTTGGACTGGACGATCAGCAGCGACCTGCGGTCGGGGGTCTGCGCGATCCCGTTGGCGTTGACGCCCGTCTGGTAGGCGATCTCGCCCGTGAGCGGCAGCGTGCGGGCCTTGCCGTGGACGCCGCGCGGCAGCCGGTACAGCACCTTGTTGGTCGAGTCGGTCACCCAGGCGGCGTCCCTGGTCAGCACCACGTCGTTGACGAACGCGGGGGCGGTACTCAGGACGTACCGCTTCAGCACCTTCCCGCTGCGCTGGTCGATGACACGGGCGTCGCCGCCGCTGCCGCCCGCGACGTACAGCAGCCCGTCACCGGTCTTGAGGCCGAGGGAGGGGGTGCCGGGGCCCGCGCTGAACACGCCGCCCCTGCCGGTGCGCAGGTCGGCGCGGTAGATGCGCCCGTCCACGCGCGACCCCAGGTAGGCCACCGGGCCGGGGCCGATCGCGATGCCCTCGGGCTGGAAGCCGGCCGGGAGGGCGATCCGGTCGGGGAAGGGATGCGTTCCCGCCTGGGCGGCGCCCGCGGGGACCAGAAGGCCCAGCGCCACAACGGCCGGCAGCAATCGTGATCTTCTCATGTCCCCCAAGATCGCGCGTTTCGGACGACGGTGACAGGCCCATCGTGCTCGGGAACTGGCAGGATCAGGCCACCCCGTTCGGGAACCGTCCGGTACGCGGCGGACGGGCGAGGATGGGCCGATGACGACCGAACCGAACCTGATCCCCCGCCCGTCCCGGATCGACTGGAACGGGGAGTCCGGGCCGTTCACCGGGGACGTGCGCACCCGCGTCGACCCGTCGCTCGCGCCGGAGGCGTACCGGCTGACCGTCTCGTCCGGCGGCGCCGAGATCGCGGGCGGTGACGACGCCGGGGTCTTCTGGGGGCGCCAGACGCTGAGGCAACTGCGGGGCCTGGACGCGTTCCGCCGCGCCCCCATCGAGCGGGAACCGGCCACGGTGCCCTACGTGACCGTCGAGGACGCGCCGCGCTTCGCCTGGCGGGGTTTCATGCTCGACGTCGCGCGCCACTTCCTGCCCAAGGACGACGTCCTGCGCTACATCGACCTGCTGGCCGCGCACAAGCTCAACGTGCTGCACCTCCACCTCACCGACGACCAGGGGTGGCGCGTGGAGATCGAGCGGTACCCCAGGCTCACCGAGGTCGGCGCCTGGCGCCGCCGGACCCGCATGGGCTGGGGCGAGCCCCTCCTCTGGGACGAGCGCCCGCACGGCGGCTTCTACACCCGCGACGACCTGCGCGAGATCGTCGCCTACGCCGCCCAGCGGCACGTCACGGTCGTCCCAGAGATCGACCTGCCGGGCCACTCGCAGGCGGCCATCGCCGCGTACCCGGAACTGGGCAACGCCGACGTCCTCGATACCGCCTCGCTGGAGGTGATGACCGACTGGGGCATCAACCCCAACGTGCTGGCCCCCACCGAGGCCGTGCTGCGCTTCTACGAGGGCGTGCTGGAGGAGGTGCTGGACATCTTCCCCGGCCGGTTCGTCCACATCGGCGGCGACGAATGCCGCAAGGACCAGTGGCGCGCGTCGCCCACCGCCCAGGCGCGCATCCGCGAACTCGGCCTCAAGGACGAGGACGAACTCCAGTCCTGGATGATCCGCCACTTCGACCGGTGGCTCGCCGAACGCGGGCGCCGCCTCATCGGCTGGGACGAGATCCTGGAGGGCGGCCTGGCGGAGGGCGCCGCCGTGATGTGCTGGCGCTGGTACCGAGGCGGCGTCGCCGCCGCCCAGGCCGGCCACGACGTGGTGATGTGCCCCCAGCAGGAGGTCTACCTCGACCACGTCCAAGCCCCCGGCGACCAGGAGCCCGTCCCCTTCGGCTGGGTCCACACCCTCGAAGACGTCTACCGCTTCGAGCCCGTCCCCCCGAGCCTGGCGGGGACGCCCCACGCGGCCCGCGTCATCGGCACCCAGGCCAACCTGTGGACCGAGGTCGCCGAGAACCGCGCCCGCGTCGACTACCAGGCGTGGCCCCGGCTGGCCGCGCTCGCCGAAGTGGCCTGGTCCCGCCTGCCCGCCCCGGACGAGCGCGACTACGACGACTTCGAGCGCCGGATGAACGCGGCGCACTACGCCCGCCTGGACGCGCTGGGCGTCGACTACCGCAGGCCCTCAGGCCCACGCCCCTGGCAGCAACGCCCAGGCATCCCAGGCCGCATGCACAACAAACCCCGCCGCCCCTGGCACACGGCCTGACCGGCGACTAACCCAGGTTTAACCCCTGGGCGGGTCGAATGTGTGTCCGCCGGGGGTGTGTCGCCTCCGGTGGAGAGGACGACATGAAGATTCGCGCATGGGCCTTGGGCCTTGCCGTTCCGGTCGTGTTCGGGCTCGCGGGGTGCGGGGACGAGCAGAAGGGGAGCGGTGTCGCCAGTGCGGGGGGAGCGTCGGCGGCGCGGGTGTCGGCCTCGCCGACGCAGTCGCTCAGCCCCGAGGACGCGCAGCTGAAGTTCGCGCAGTGCATGCGGCAGAACGGCATCGACGTGCCCGACCCCAAGAGCGGCACGAACTTCCGGATGGAGATCGCCAAGGGCACCGACCGGGAGAAGCTGCAGGCGGCGATGGAGAAGTGCCGCCCCTTCCTGGAGGCCGGCGGGAAGCTGCCCGACATGAACGACCCCAAGGTCAAGGACCAGATGGTGAAGTTCGCGCAGTGCGCGCGCGGCCACGGCATCAACATCCCCGACCCGACCGGGGAGGGGTTGAAGGGTGTGATGGAGGGCGTCGACCGGGCGCAGCTGGAGAAGGCCCGCGAGCTGTGCGGCCAGCACCTTCCGGGGAGGGGCCGGTGAAGCGTGCGCTTGTCGTGGGCGCGGCCGTGACCGTGGTCGCGGGTGGCGGTGCCGCCTTTGCTTTGACGGGGGACGGCGGCGAGGCGCAGGCCAAGGGTGGTGACGTGAAGCTGTCCACCGCGTCCATCACCAAGGGCGACCTGGTGGACACCGAGAAAGTGCAGGGCACGCTCACCTTCGACGGGGAGCAGTCGGTGTGGACGGGGGCGTCGGGGGTCGTCACCTGGGCGCCGCCACAGGGCGCCACCATCGAGCGGGGCGACCCCCTGGTACGGGTGCAGGGAAAGCCCGTGACGCTGATGTACGGGGGCACGCCCATGTACCGGACCCTCCAATCGGGTGTCTCCGACGGGGCTGATGTGAGGACGCTGGAGACCAACCTGAAGGCCCTCGGCTATGGAGACGGCCTCACGGTCGACAAGCAGTTCACCTCGGCCACGGACGCGGCCGTCAGGGAATGGCAGGACGACAGGGGGCTCCAGGAGACGGGCAAGGTCGACTCTGGCCAGGTCGTGTTCCTCCCCGGGGCCGTGCGGGTGAAGGAGGTCAAGGCCCCTGAGGGCAAGCAGGCGGCCCCCGGGCAGCCGGTGCTGACGGTGGCCGGTACGCGGCGCGTCGTCCACGTTGATCTGGAGGCCGACAAGCAGGACCTGGCGGAGAAGGGCGCCAAGGTGTCGGTCGAGCTGCCGGGAGGGAAGGTCGTCCCGGGACGGATCGCGTCGGTCGGCACGATCGCCGAGAGCACCGGCACCGAGCAGAACCCCAAGACCACCGTGGACGTGGAGATCACCCTCGACCAGGGCGCCGGCACCGGGCGGCTCGACCAGGCGCCGGTGACCGTGGAGTTGGAGAGCGAGCGGCGCCGGGGCGTGCTGTCGGTGCCGATCGAGGCGCTGCTGGCGCTGCGCGAGGGCGGCTTCGGCGTGGAGGTCGTGGAGGGCTCGGCCAGGCGGATCGTGCCCGTCACCACCGGGACCTTCGGCGGCGGGCGGGTCGAGGTCGGCGGGGCCGGCCTGGCCGAGGGCATGAAGGTCGGGGTGCCGTCCGGTGAGTGAGCGACCGCCGATCGTGGAGCTGACCGGGGTCGCCAAGCGCTACCCCGGCGGCGTGGAGGCGCTGCGCGGCGTCGACCTGGTGATCGGGCAGGGGGAGATGACCGCGATCGTGGGCCCGTCCGGCTCGGGCAAGTCCACGCTGCTGCACATGATAGGGACGCTGGACCGGCCCAGCGAGGGCAGCGTCCGCATCGCCGGGTACGAGGTCGCCGAGCTGTCGGACCGGGCACTGTCGGCGCTGCGGGCCCGGCACATCGGGTTCGTGTTCCAGCAGTTCCACCTGGCGGTGGGCGTGAGCGCGCTCGACAACGTGGCCGACGGCATCCTGTACGGCGGCGCGGGGCTGCGCGAGCGGCGGGAGCGGGCGCGGGCCGCCCTCGACCGGGTCGGTCTCGGCCACCGCGTCCAGCACCGGCCGAACCAGATGTCGGGCGGCGAGCAGCAGCGGGTCGCGGTGGCCCGCGCGGTCGTCGGCGAGCCCGGCCTGCTGCTGGCCGACGAGCCCACCGGGAACCTCGACACCGCCTCCGGCGGCGAGGTGCTGGAACTGCTGGCCGGTCTGCATGAGAGCGGGACCACCGTCGCGATCATCACCCATGACGCCGAGGTGGCGGCCCGCGCGCCGCGCCGGGTCCGGGTGCGGGACGGCGCGATCGTCGCCGACGAGCGGGCCGGGGCGGTGACCCGGTGAGCCGGGGGCAGGAGGCGCTCGTCCCGGCCCGGCTGGGCGCCCGGGACGTGCTGCGGGTCGGACTGGGCGGGCTGCGCGCCCGGCCCGCCCGGGTGGTGCTGTCCGCGCTGGGCATCGCCATCGGGATCGCCACGATGGTCGCCGTCATCGGGATCTCCTCCTCCAGCAAGGAGGACCTGCTGCGGCGCCTGGACCGGCTCGGCACCAACCTGCTGACCGCCCGGCCCGGCGACACCCTGTTCGGCCAGGAGGCCGTGCTGCCCGAGTCGGCGCCGGAGATGGTCTCCCGGATCGGGCCGGTCACCGCGGTCGGCGCGACCGGCACGGTGCAGGCGTCGGTGCGGCGCACCGACCGCATCCCCGCGGAGATCACCCACGGCATCGGCGTCCAGGCGGCGACCACCGACCTGCTCGGGACGCTGGACGTGACCGTGCGGCACGGCACCTGGCTGAACGCCGGGACCGGCCGCTACCCGGGCGTGGTCCTGGGCGCGGAGGCGGCGCGGCGGCTCGGCTTCGACCGGGCCGGCGGGCAGGTGTGGATCGGCGGCCGCTGGTTCACCGTGCTCGGCGTCCTGAACGGCGCCGAGCTGGCCCCGGAGATCGACCGGTCGGCGCTGGTCGGCTGGGACGCCGCCCGGACCTACCTGGGCTTCGACGGCCATCCCACCACGGTGTACGAGCGGTCCGGCGACGCGGCGGTCGAGGACGTGCGGGCGGTGCTGGCCCGGACCGTCAACCCGGAGAACCCCGAGGAGGTCGAGGTCAGCCGGCCCTCGGACGCGCTGGAGGCCAAGGCCGCGGCGGCCGGCGCGTTCACCAACCTGCTGCTCGGCCTGGGCGCGGTCGCGCTGCTGGTCGGCGGGGTCGGCGTGGCCAACACGATGGTCATCTCGGTGCTGGAGCGGCGCCGCGAGATCGGGCTGCGCCGCTCCCTCGGGGCGACCCGCGGCCAGGTGCGGACGCAGTTCCTGGCCGAGTCGCTGCTGCTGTCGGCGCTGGGCGGGGCCGCGGGGGCCGTCCTCGGGACGGGCGTGACCGTGGCGTTCGCGCTCTACCGGGGCTGGCCGCCGGTCGTCCCGGCGTGGGCCCTGGGCGGGGCGCTGGCCGCGACCCTGGCGATCGGCACGGTCGCCGGGCTCTACCCGGCGATGCGGGCGGCGCGGCTGTCGCCGACCGCGGCCCTGGCCACCGTCTGACGAACCGGTGCATGATGGGGGCGATCCGACGACGCCCGTCCCCGGAGAGGTTCCCGACGTCATGCCGGTTCCACGCCCGCTGCGCGAACGATGCCGCGAGTTCCTCGGCATCGAGGGGGAGATCCGCTACATCTTCCCCGCGATGACCTACGGCGGCGGCGCCGGGTTCGTCTTCGTCGTGACCGACGAGCAGATCGCCGTGATCTCCACCGGGACGCTGAGCGCCTCCAAGCTCACCAGCGTGTGGGGCACCTACCCGCGCGGCACCCGGATCGGCCCGGTGGAGACCGGCAACGGCGCCTCCTTCGAGTTCGCGGGCGCGTTCTTCGAGGTGGACGACGAGTACGTGCCGGTCGTGAACGCCGCCGACACCGAGATATTCGCCCGCGACAGCCTGCCCAGGGACCCGCTCCCCGACCTGTGACCGCCCGCCGGGCCCCGGCGGCGGAATAGAGCGGGGGAGGCCGTGGTTGGGCGGGGCATGACGATGGAGCAGCACTTCGAGACCTACGAGAGGGCCCGCCTGTACTTCGAGCTCCGCGACCCGGCCGAGGCGGCGCGGATCCTCGAGCCCCTCGCGGACGCGCAGCCCGGCAACCGGACCGTCATCGAGCTGCTCGCCCGCTCCTACTTCCACTCCGCGCAGCTCTCCCGGGCCGAGACGACCTTCCGCCGGCTCCTGGACCTCGACCCCTGCAACGCCTGGGCGCACGAGGCCCTCGCCCGCACGCTGGAGCGGCAGAGCCGTCCGGCCGAGGCCGAGCCGTTCCGCAAGCTCGCCCTGGCGATGGGCGGCAAGACCGCCTACTGAGCGGCGCGCCCTGAGCCCCCGCGCCCCGGGACATGGACCCATGTCCCGGGGCGCGGCCGTCTCAGAGGTCGCCCTTGCACTCCAGGCGGAGGAGCGCCTTCGCCAGGGGCGTGGCGACGACGTTGACCTGCCAGGCGCGCGCGCCGAGCGTCAGCAGGGCCGCGCTGATCGCCTCCGGCGTGCTCTCGTCGGGGGGCGTCCACGCCAGCCGGCGCACGAAGTCGGGCTGGAGGAGGTTCTCGGTCGGCATGGTGTGCTCGTCGGCCAGCGCGGCGACCACGGTGCGGGCGGCGTTGAGCCGCTTGGCGGCCTCCGGGTCGCGCTCCGGCCACCGGTGCGCGGGCGGGGGGCCGTCGCCGGGCAGGTTGGCCTCGGGCAGCCCGCGGTCGGGCAGCCCGCGCGCACGCGACACCGCGCGCAGCCAGGCCGACTGGTGGCGGCGGGCGCCGCGGCTGCGCAGCGCCGGGAGGGCCTGCAGCTCGGCCGGGGTCTTCGGCGTGTTCAGCGCCAGCTCCACGATCGCCGCGTCCTGCAGCACCCGGCCCGGGGACAGGTCGCGCTCCTGGGCGATCCGGTCGCGGGTCTCCCACACCTCGCGGACCACCGCCAGCGCCCGCCGGTTCCGGACGCGGTGGATGCCGGACGTGCGGCGCCACGGGTCGGGGCGCGGCGTGCGCGGCGGCGTGGCCAGGATCGCCGCGAACTCCTCCAGCGCCCACTCCAGCTTGCCGGCCTGCTTCAGCAGGGCGTGCAGCGCCTCCCGCAGCTCCACCAGCAGCTCGACGTCCAGCGCCGCGTACCGCAGCCAGTCGTCGGGCAGCGGACGGGTGGACCAGTCGGCCGCCGAATGGCCCTTCTCCAGGGTGAACCCGAGGATGTTCTCCACCATCGAGCCCAGCCCCACCCGGGGGTAGCCGAGCAGCCGCCCGGCCAGCTCGGTGTCGAACAGCCGGTGGGGCGCCAGACCGACCTCGGCCAGGCACGGCAGGTCCTGGTTGGCGGCGTGCAGGACCATCTCGGCCCCGGCCAGCGCCTCGTCGAGCGCGGACAGGTCGGGGCAGGCGATCGGGTCGACCAGCGCCGTGCCCGCCCCGGCGCGGCGCAGCTGGATCAGGTAGGCGCGCTGGCCGTACCGGTAGCCGGAGGCGCGCTCGGCGTCGACGGCGACGGGGCCGGTGCCGGCGGCGAACGCCTCGATGACACGTTCCAAAGCGGCCGCGTCGGTGACGACGGGCGGCACGCCCTCGCGCGGCTCCAGCAGGGGGGTAGGAGGGGGCCCCTCGGGGACGGGGGGTGCGGACGGCGGGGGAGCCGCCGGCTCGGGCGCCTCCCCTGGGTCGGTGGGCTGGGCGGTCGTGGCGGACTCCTCGGACGCTGATACGGGCCGGACGGCCTGCGGGCCTGGCGCTCGCGCGCCTGCGCCGGTCGCCTCGGTCTCGGACGCTGTGCTTCCCACGCCCCCTACCGTACGTCGCTCATCCCGTCCCGCCGCCGGGGCGGTCGGGCAGCGTGCTGACGCCGGCGGGCGGCAGGCCGGCCGTGGTGCACATCACCTCGCACCAGGCCGCGATGTGCCCGGCCAGGTCGTCGCCGGTCGGCGACCAGGAGGCGCGCAGCTCCAGCTCGGTGGTGGACGGCTCGTCGCTCTTGTCGCCGAAGCTCTCGGACACGGCGCGGGTGATCGTGCCCGACTCGCCCGCGTACCCGGCCGGTTCCAGCGCCTCCAGCAGCCAGCTCCACGCCACCGAGCCGATCAGCTCGTCGGCGGCGATCTCCGGCTCCAGGTCGGCCCGGATGTAGGCGACCACGCGGAACCCGCCGGTCCAGCCGCTGCGCCCCTCGGGGTCGTACAGGACGATCAGCCGGCCCATGGCGATCTCGGTGTCGTCGTCGCGGTAGACCGACCCGGAGATCGCGGCGGCGTACGGCGCGAGGCGCTGCGGCGCGGGCATCTCCTCAAGGTCGAGCTCGGGCCGCAGCGGCGGGCCCTCCAGGAAGGAGTGCAGCGTGTCGACGGCCCGCTGGAAGGGGGCCGGGGGGCCTTGGCCGCCCCCTCCGCCGCCCGCGTCCGCGCCGTCCTGGCCGGGGGACGGCGCCGGGGCCGGGGCCTCCGGGCTCATGGCCGCACCGGCCGGTGGACGGTCGTGGCCCCCCGGCGGGCGGACCCCGCAGGACGGCCCGTGCGGCGGAGTGCCGGGGGCACGCTGGAACGACGCCTGACCTGAGGGCGTGGTGACGGGCGTAGAGGACGGGGATGCAGGCACAGCACAGGTGGTTTCGTTTCGGGGGCCGGGCCGGTCAGGCCACGGCCCGCTGGGACGCGGCCCGGACGGAGCCGGACGGGCCGGAGCCGGACAAAGTGGAGGCCGAGGCCGACGGACTGGAGGCCGGGGTGCGCGGCGGGGCGGGCCGGCCCGGGCCGGCCCCGGGCATCGGCGGGTCGACCAGGACGGCCGTGCCGCACGCGGTGCAGGCCCGCTCGGGGCAGTCGGCACCGTGCCCGTCCGGACAGGGCGGCTGCTCGAATTCGCGCTCGTCGCCGCAGGCGGAACAGTACAAGGGGGACCTCCCTCGGCTATGACACGGATCACGTTCGCATGCGGGAGTGATAGAATGCGGGACTTCGCTCGGCGTGTCCGGAACTTCGCGGCACCCGGCCCCGGCGGTCCCAGCGGTCCCGGCCGGTGTCAGTGTTCCCTTCCGTCACCGCCGTAACCGCGGGACGCGGGGCGGCCGAACACTCACCTCGGTGCCGGGCCGCGGTGAGACCGTGGGACCATCGAGGGGTGGCTGTCGACGCTGATGTTCCGCAGGACTCCGCCGGGCTCGGGGAGAGCGCCTTCCTGAAGGCGTGCCGCCGGGAGCCGGTTCCGCACACCCCGGTCTGGTTCATGCGCCAGGCCGGCCGCTCGCTGCCGGAGTACCTCAAGGCCCGCGAGGGCGTGGCGATGCTGGAGGCGTGCGCCCGCCCGGACCTGATCGTGGAGATCACGATGCAGCCGGTGCGGCGGTACGCGGTGGACGCGGCGATCTTCTTCAGCGACATCATGGTGCCGCTGCGCGCGATCGGCGTGGACCTCGACATCAAGCCGGGCGTGGGCCCGGTGATCGCCGACCCGATCCGCGACCGGGCGGGGGCGGCGCGGCTGCGCCCGCTGGAGCCCGGCGACGTCCCCTACGTCACCGAGGCGGTCCGCGGGCTGGTGGGGGAGCTGGGCGGCACCCCCCTGATCGGGTTCGCGGGCGGGCCGTTCACCCTGGCCTCGTACCTGATCGAGGGCGGTCCGTCCAAGAACCACGACCGCACCAAGGCGCTGATGTACGGCGAGCCCGAGCTGTGGGCCGAGCTGATGGAGCGGCTGTCCGACATCACGATCGGCTTCCTGAAGGTGCAGGTGGCGGCCGGGGCGAGCGCCGTCCAGGTCTTCGACTCGTGGGTGGGCGCGGTCGCGCCGGAGGACTACCGGGCCTCGGTGCTGCCGCACACCAGCCGGATCTTCAGCGAGGTCGGGTCGCTGGGCGTGCCCCGGATCCACTTCGGCGTCGGAACGGGCGAGCTGCTCGGCCTGATGGGCGAGGCCGGCGCCGACGTGGTGGGCGTCGACTGGCGGGTGCCGCTGGACGAGGCCGTGCTGCGGGTCGGGCCGGGCAAGGCGCTGCAGGGCAACCTCGATCCGTCGCTGCTGTTCGCCCCCTGGGAGGTCATCGAGCGCCGGGCCCGCGACGTGCTGGAGCGGGGCCGCACCGCCGAGGGCCATGTCTTCAACCTCGGGCACGGCGTGCTGCCGACCACCGACCCCGACAAGCTGGCCCGCCTCGCGGACCTGGTCCACGAGGCGAGCGCGCGCTGACGTCGTTCCCGGCGGGGCCGGGCCTCGTTCACTCGGGCGGCTTCGGGCCGTCCGGGGCCGGGGGCGGACTCGGCGGGTCGGGCGCCGATGCCGGAGGCGCGGCGGGCGTGGCGGCCTGCTGGGCCGGGACGGGCTGCTGGGCCGGGACGGGCTGAGGTTCCGCCGGTTCCGGGCCGGAGCCCATCAGCGAGCCCAGCGACGCGCGGGAACCCCGCGGTACACGCGAACCCCGCGGCGCGCGAGGCGGCCTGTGCTCCCTGATCCGGCGCTGGACGAGCAGGGCCGGGCCGCCGATCGCCGCGGCCAGGGCCAGGAACGGCAGCAGCCAGCCGAGCACCGCCGCCAGGCCGGACATGAAGGCGGTGAAGGCGTCCCAGCCGTTCTTCAGGCCGCCCACGAACCCGCCCTCGGGCTTCTCCGGCGCGGCGCGCCTCCCCGGCGCCTCCAGCGTGATCGACACCGTGGCGTACCGGGTGCTGTGCTGCAGCGCCTTCTGGCGGGCTTGGAGCGACTCCAGGTCGGCCTGCCGCCGCGCGATCTCCTCTTCCACGTTGATGACCTCGCCGACCGTGTTCGCCCGGTCGAGGAGCTTGCGGAACGAGGCGAGCGTGGCCTGCGCCGACCGCACCCTGCTGTCGACGTCGGCGACCTCCCGGGTGACGTCCTCGGCCTGCTGCCGCAGGGACAGCTTCTTGCCGAGCCGGGCGGTGAGGTCGTTCAGGACGGTGCCGTACCGGTCGGCGGGGATCTTCAGGGAGAGGGTGGCACCGGCCGGTTCGCTGGCCGACGACTCGTTCTCCACGTACCCGCCCGCCGAGGTGGCCAGCTGCTTGGCGCGGGTCGCGGCCTGCTCGACGTTGCCCGCGCGGACCCGCAGATCGGCCGTGTAGACCACGGAACGCGCGGCGGGCACGGGCTCCTGGGCGGTCGCCCGCCGGTTCGCGGTGTCGCCGGTGCCCGAGCCGCTTCCCCCGGTTCCGCCTCCGGAGCCGCGGTTCCCGGTGGAGTCGCGGTCGGCGGCGCGTTCGGGGGCGGCGGGTGCGGGCCGGCCCGCGCCGCTGGAGGAGGCGTCGTTCTGGCTGCTGCCGCCGCACGCGGCCAGGGCGCCGGCCAGCAGCAGGACGAGGAGCACGCAGGACGCGTGTCTGACCGTTCTGACGATCCGCATGGCGGTTCGACGGTGTGGTCCAGGTCACCGTTCCCGTGGCCGGATCGCGATCAGGCCACGAAGTGGCCGCGCCCAGATCACGCCCGGCGGGCGGGGACGCGCCGGGCGGGGGTGTTGACGGGTCCGCGGGAGGTATCTGGGATCGTTGGAGGCATGAGCACCTCCCATGTCGTGGTCGTCGGGGCGGGCATCGCGGGCCTGACGGCGGCGCGCCTGCTCGCGCGCGGCGGCGCGCGCGTGACCGTCCTGGAGGGCTCCCCGCGCATCGGCGGCAAGCTCCAGGTCAGCGAGATCGGCGGGCTGCCGGTGGACGAGGGCGCCGAGGCGATGCTGGCCCGCCGGCCCGAGGCCCTGGACCTGGTCCGCGATCTCGGGCGCTCCGATGATCTCGTGCATCCCGGGACGACCTCCTCGGCGATCCTGAGCCACGGGGCGCTGCGGAGGCTGCCCGAGGGTCATGTGATGGGCGTTCCGTCCGATCTGCGGGCGCTGGCGGCCTCCCAGGTGCTCTCCCCGGCCGGGCTGGCCCGGGTGCCGCTGGATCTCGTCCTCCGGGAGACCCCGCGCGGCGCCGACGTGTCGGTGTCGGACTACATCGGCGCGCGCATGGGCCGCGAGGTCGTGGACCGGCTGGTGGAGCCGCTGCTGGGCGGGGTGTACGCCGGGCGGGCGGAGCAGTTGTCGTTCGAGGCGACGCTTCCGGCCGTGGCGGCCGCCGCCCGTTCGCACCGGTCCCTGCTCACCGCCGTGCGCGGCATCAGGCAGGCCGCCCCCGCCCCCGAGGACGCGGGGCCCGTCTTCGCGACGCTGCCCGACGGCCTGGGGAGCCTGCCCCACCTGGTGGCCGAGGACATCACCGCGGCCGGCGGGACGATCCGTACCGGCGTGATGGTGCGGGAGCTGCGGCGGCGTTCTGCACGACCGTCCGAGAGCCCGGAGGGCGGTCGTGCGTTCTTGCCGGGGGGCGCGGGGGGTCGTCCCCCCACAAGGGCCGGCTGGCGGCTGACCCTGGGCCCTGCGCGCGACCCCGAGGTCCTGGACGCGGACGCGGTCGTGGTGGCCGTGCCCGCCGCGCCCGCATCGCGCCTGCTGGCGGAGGACGTGCCAGCCGCCGCCCGGGATCTGGCCCGCATCGACTACGCCAGCATGGCGCTCGTCACCTTGGCCTATCACGTGACCGCGTTCTCCCGGTTGCCCAGGGGCAGCGGCTATCTCGTGCCGGCGGTCGAGGGACGCCAGGTGAAGGCCGTCACCTTCAGCTCCGTCAAGTGGCCGCATCTGCGCGACCGGGAACCCGGCATCATCGCCGTACGATGTTCTATCGGCCGGTACGGAGAAGAGCACACCCTCCAGCGCGACGACGACGAGCTCAAGGCCGCCGCCCTGACGGAGCTGGCCGCCACCTGCGGGGTCTCGGAGCTTCCGCTGGAGAGCCGGGTCACCCGCTGGGGCGGGGGGCTGCCGCAGTACAACGTGGGCCACGTCGACCGGGTGGCGCGCATCCGCGCCGCCGTGCTGCAGCAGCCGGGGCTGGCCGTGGCCGGCGCGGCGTACGACGGACTGGGCATCCCGGCCTGCATCGCCAGCGCGCGCGCTGCGGCGGCCAGGGTGCGGGAACATCTGGACAGAGAAGAGTTGAGCCATGGCAGCGACGGACAAGGCGAGCAAGCCCAAAGCACGCGACCTTAACCAGGTCATCCGCTACACGATGTGGTCGGTCTTCCGGGTGAAGGACACCGGCACGGTCGGTGAGCAGCACGCCGGAGAGGTCCAGGACCTCCTCGACCAGGCCGCGCAGAAGGACGTCACCACGCGGGGCCTGTACGACGTCGCCGGCCTGCGCGCCGACGCCGACTACATGTTCTGGTGGCACGCGCCCACCTCGGAGGACCTCCAGGAGGTCTACTCCCGGTTCCGCCGCACCGCCCTGGGCCGGGCCAGCGAGCCGGTGTGGTCGCAGATGGCCCTGCACCGGCCCGCCGAGTTCAACAAGAGCCACATCCCGGCCTTCCTCGCCGACGAGGAGGCCCGCGCGCACGTGTGCGTGTACCCGTTCGTGCGGTCGTACGAGTGGTACCTGCTGCCGGACGAGGAGCGCCGCGGGATGCTCGCCGAGCACGGCAAGATGGCGCGCGGCTACGCGGACGTGCGGGCCAACACGGTCCCCGCGTTCGCGCTGGGCGACTATGAGTGGATCCTGGCGTTCGAGTGCGACGAGCTGCACCGCATCGTGGACCTCATGCGGCATCTGCGCGGCTCCACGGCGCGCCGCCACGTCCGCGAGGAGGTCCCGTTCTTCACCGGCCGCCGCAAGCCGGTGGCCGAGCTCATCGCGAGCCTGCCGTAGCGTCCGCGGAGCCCGCGGGGGAGTCGGGGCACCGGTCCGCGCGGCGGCGTGCGCGTCGCGGGCCGGTCCCGACCCAAAGCCCAGTAAAGTGCTGGCCGTGACCAACGCCCCACCGAGGCACGGCCGTGGAAAGCACGCCAAGCCGCCGTCCGAGATCAGCGTCCGCTGGAAGCGGCTGATCACGTCGTCGCTCAAGGGCTCGGGCCGGCGCAGGCTGGTCGCGGCCGGCACGGGCACCGCCACCGTCGCGCTGGTCGCGGTGGCCGCCGCGGCGGGGTTCGCGGCCACCGGGGACGGGGAGAAGTCGCCGCAGGCGGCCGTGGCGGGGCAGCGGGCCAAGCCCGCCGCCTCGGGGTCGCCGGAGGCGACCGACCCCGCCCACAACGGCGGCGCCCCCGACGAGACCGCCGACGTCCTGCCCTACCTGCAGACCAAGGACCCGGACAAGAAGGTCTCCAAGTACGTCAAGGACGTCCAGCGCACCGGCGACTTCCTGAGGGTCTACACCGACCTGAAGGAGGGCGACGAGAACTCCAAGCCCGCCGTCTCCCTCTGCGAGTGGACGACCGAGTTCCTGCGCGGGGGCGGCGACGAGGAGCCCCGCGTCTTCATCCACGGCAAGAGCGAGGGCAACGGCAGCATCGTCCTGGCCAACAAGCAGAGCGACAAGGACGACTGCGAGGTCGGCGAGACCCGCTGACCCGCCGACCCTCGCTGCCCCGGCTACTCCAGCGGTTCGAGGGTGAGAGAGATCGAGTTGATGCAGTAGCGCTGGTCGGTCGGGGTGTCGTAGCCCTCGCCCTCGAACACGTGCCCGAGGTGCGAGTCGCAGGTGGCGCACCGCACCTCCGTGCGGACCATGCCGAGCGAGCGGTCCTCGATCAGCACCACCGCGTCGGACTTGGACGGCTCGTAGAACGACGGCCAGCCGCAGTGCGAGTCGAACTTGGTCTCAGAGCGGAACAGCTCGGTGCCGCAGGCCCGGCACCGGTAGACCCCGACGGTCTTGGTGTCGGTGTACTCGCCGGTGAACGGCCGCTCGGTGCCCGCCTCGCGGAGCACCTGGTACTCCTCGGGACTGAGCTGGGCCCGCCACTCGGCGTCGCTCTTCTGGATCTTTCCCATGCCTCGACGGTACCTCGCACGGGTCATGATCCGCCTGTTCGGGGACGCGCCGGGGCCCCCGCCCGATCTTGTCGGACCCGTGGGTTAACGTGCCGTCATGGCCTCGCCGTTCATCGAGATCCCGGTCGGGGATCGCCTCGTCAAGGTGACCAATCCCGACAAGGTGTACTTCCCGCAGCGCGGTTACACCAAGCGACAGCTCGTGGAGTACTTCATCGCCGTCGGCGACGGGATCCTGCGCGCCACCCGCGACCGCCCCACCACGATGGAGCGGTGGCCCGGCGGGGTCTTCGAGGGGGCCAGGCTGGCCACCCGCGACAACCCGCGCGGCGCCGACGCGTTCTACCAGAAGCGCATTCCCAAGGGCGCCCCCGACTGGGTGCCCTCGGCCCGGATCGACTTCCCCAGCGGGCGTTCCGCCGACGAGGTGGCCCCGTCGGAGGTCGCGGTGATCGCCTGGGCGGCCAACCTCGGCACGCTCACCTTCCACCCGTGGCCGGTCCGGTCCGGCGACGTCGACCATCCCGACGAGCTGCGCATCGACCTCGACCCGCAGCCCGGCACCGATTTCGGCGACGCCAAGCGGATCGCGCTGGGCCCGGCCCGCGACCTGCTGGGAGAACTGGGCTACACCGGGTTCGTCAAGACCTCCGGCAAGGGCGGCGTGCACATCTACGTGCGGATCGAGCCGCGCTGGACGTTCACCGAGGTCCGGCGGTCGGCGCTGGCCTTCGGCCGGGAGATCGAGCGCCGCGTCCCCGAGCAGGTCACCACCAAGTGGTGGAAGGAGGAGCGGGGCGAGCAGATCTTCGTCGACTTCAACCAGAACGCCCGCGACCGCACGATCGCCTCGGCCTACAGCGTCCGGCCCGCCCCGCACGCCCCGGTCTCCGCCCCGGTCACCTGGGAGGAGCTGTCCGACGTGGAGCCCGAGGACTTCACGATCGTGACCATGCCCGAGCGCTTCGCCGAGATCGGCGACCTGCACGCCGCCATCGACGACCGGGCCTTCTCGCTGGAGCCGCTGCTGGAGATGGCCGAGCGGGACGAGGCCGACCACGGCCTGGGCGACATGCCGTATCCGCCCAACTACCCGAAGATGCCCGGCGAGCCCAAGCGCGTCCAGCCCAGCAAGAAGCGCGACGACTGATCCGGCCCCAGCCCCGGGCCCCGTCCCCGGAAATGAACCAAACGGTTGATCGGTGAGTCTCACGATCATCAAGGGGTCGCAATCGCCGTTGGGCTGGGGGACAGATGGGGCTACCGGACGTGGGCCGGAACTTCGCGCTGAAGTGGGGAGGCGCGCTGCTCGGGTTGCTGCTGGCGGTCCTGGGTGTGATGGGAGTGCGCGGGGTGGGCCCGTGGAGGAGCCTCGATCCGCTGCCGGACGGCGAGAAGCGGCCGAGGCCGCTGTCGTTCAGCGGCAAGCCGATGTGGGACGAGCGCAAGCTCGGGCTGGAACGCGTCGCCGGCCTCGAGCTGGTCGGTGACACCGCCGTCGTCGCCGGGGACGCTGCGGGCGGCGGCTCCCGGCTGGCGGCGGTCGACGTCCGCACCGGAGCGCCGCGCTGGACGGCGGGCAGCGACCAGCCCCTCAGGGGCGGCGACGGCGCGGTCCCCGACCGCGGTTTCGGCTACCTGGCCGAGAAGCTGCGGGGCGTCACGGGCCGGCCGGTCGTGTACGGCGATGCGAACGACTGGACGGTCCTCGTCCAGTACGTCAGAGGCGACCAGAACCGTGAGACCGAGCTGGGGGCGGTCGCGCTCTCCGGCAAGGACGGCTCGGTCCGCTGGAGGCACGCGCTGGTCCGTCCCGCCTCCGGCGAGAAGGGCCGCGACGACCGCGACCGGCGGATCAGGCTCCTGGCCGCGGACCCGCGGATCGTCCTGGTGAGCGTGGAATCGAAGGACGCCACCGACCTGGAGACCGTCGCGCTCGACCCGTCGACCGGCCGCGAGCTGTGGCGGAGCGACGCCGGCTGGGCCCACCGCATCACCGGCGACGTCGTGCTCGGGGAGACGCGGGGCGCCGATGCGCCGCCGTCGTCGTCGTACGTGTGGGGGGAGAAGCGCAGGGACACCGACGTCTTCGCCCTGGACCTGAGGACCGGCCGGCAACTGTGGGATCTGCACGGCGCGTCCGAGAACTCCCACCTGTTGGCGGCCGCGGGCGGGACGGCCGTCCTCCAGGTGACCGAGAGGCCGCCGGGGTGGCAGTACGACCGGACGCGGACGGTGCTGCTCGATGCCGCCACAGGGCGCCCTGCCCAAGGCTCTCCGAAGGCGGAGGGCTCGGCTTCGCCGATCAGGGACCTCTCCGGCTGCGCCGACGACGGGCGGACGCTGATCGCCTGCTCGGCCCTGTACGGCAAGATCGTGACGATCCGCCCCGGTGCCGGCCGGGCGCCCGTCCTCACCGAGAAGCGGCCGTTCGGCGAGGACACCATGGCCCACGTGGACCTCGTCCGGCAGGACCGGATCTTCGTCCGGGGCTCGGGGATCGGGGGCCGGCCCGAACGGCACGCCGTCGTCGACCGGGCCGCCAACAGGCTCGGGGCCGCGCCGCCCGGCACGGTCGCCGCGGTGTCGCCGACGGCCGTCGCGTTCCGCGTCCAGCGCCCCGGTAGGTCGGCCACGTCCACCTCGTCCGGGATCGTCGTGCACGCGGCGGCCGTCGGCGCGAAGCCCGCCGAACCCGCCGCGCCCGGCAGGCCGACGCTCCAGCCGCCGCGGATCGACGCGGCGCCCCTGTGGACGGCCTGGGCCGGCCCGGCGTCCCCGCAGCCGGGTGACAGGGACACCGGGCTGAGCTCCCTGATCAGCCTCGACCTCGCCGGGGACGCGCTGGTGTACCGAGGCAGGGAGCGCGAGGGGGACGACCGGCGGCTCGTCGTCGCCGACGCCGCGACGGGCAAGGTGCGCTGGTCGGTCCGTGAGGGCGCGTCGCTCGGCGGCGGCGCCAAGGCGAGGCTCACCGGCGCCCTCCATCTGGTGAACTCGGGCGGGGAACGGCTGGCGCTCGTCCACTACGAGGCAGGCGGCGAGGAGGGGATCGCCGCGCTGGCCCTCAAGGACGGCCGCGTCCGGTGGAAGCAGCCCGTGGCCGCCGGGGGCCGCTGGACACTCCTGGGCGGGGCCGACGACCGGACGTTCGCGGTGGCCGTGTCAGGCGGCGATCGTCCCGGCGAGACGGTCGCCTACGCGACGGGTTCGCGGCGCGAACTGTGGCGCGAGCGCGGCGTGGAGCCGGTGAGCGTGGCCGGTGACCTGGTGATCGCCGCCAAGGAGAACAGGAAAGGCGACGCCCTCGACCTCATCGCCTACGGGGCGTCCGACGGGAAGCGGCGGTGGAACCTCGCCGGCCGCTACCCGGAACCGGAACTCCTGCACGACGGCGGCGGCCGGACGGTCGTGGTGAAGACGGCGGAGGGCGGCGCCGTCCTCGACCGGGCCACCGGCCGCGAGCTGGCCCGGACCAACACCCCGCTCGCCCGCTGCGACGGCGACACCGACGAGCTGATCGTCTGCCAGGCGGGGGCGGACCGCCCGGTAAGCCAGGCGGCCGACCGCGCCGTGACCATCCGGACCACCGGCGGCGCCACCAGGATCCTGGAACTGCTGGAGACGGGGACGCTCGCCCGCTACGGGGCGATCGGGCAGTGGTTCTTCGCCGTCCAGCCCGGCGGATCGGGCTCCGGCCAGGATGACCGGCACCTCGTCCTGGACGGCGAGGGCCGGCAGGTCGCGGCCGGCCTCCCGGGCAGGCCGGCCGCGATCGGCGACGGCTTCGCCGTCCTCATGCAGATCGGTGAGCGGTCCGGCGCCATCCTTGGCGAGACGGCGCGTTTCAGCGTGCATCGCGTGCGGGGCTGAGCCCGCCGAGGGACGAGCCGCCGGCCGTGGCGGGCCGGCGGCTCGTTTCGCGGACGGGTCAGAACAGGTTGCGCGGCTGGCGCGGCAGCACCACGTTGGACGGGCCTCGCCAGGCGTCCCGGGCCCGCGGGGCCACCAGCGACGACACGTCCGCGTCACCGGCGGGCACGACCGGGACGCCGACCGAGCTGCCCGCCAGGTCCACGGTCACCCGCGCGCCGGTGGGCGTCTCGGTGGTGTAGTCGGCGTCGGTGCCGGCCACGATCAGGGCCAGCCGGTGGCCCTTCTTGACCACGTAGTCCTGGCTGAGCGTCTGCCAGCGCACCCCGTGGAACCGGCCGGGGGTGAGCGGGGACGGGTCGCTGAGCGAGGAGCGGTTCTGGGCGTCCAGCCAGCCGCGGCCCACCACGTTCACCGGGGACGTGATCGTCTTGGTGCGGGTCTGCTTGTAGCAGGCGTCGTCGGCCGCGGTGCTCTCGCCGTGGCAGCTCTCGGTGGTCAGGGTCTCGATGCCCTCGCCCCTGCCGAGGTAGTCGATGCGGGTGTCCTCGCCGTAGTCGACCAGCAGCGCGGTGAGGTTGGCGGTGGGCTTGTCCAGCTTGACCTTGAGCTGCGCGGCCGGGGTGCCGGAGATGCGCGCGTCGGCGGGGACGGGCCCCGACACGTAGGCCAGGCGGTACGGCTTGGCGGCCGTGGGGTCGCTGACCAGGTCGCCCTCCGGGTAGCCCGCGCCCGCGGGGCCGGCGGAGTCGGTGTAGGACGCGGTCGTGCCCTTGGCGGCGGGTTCGGTGCCGAGCGAGCCGTCCTGTCCGGGACGCAGCGTCAGCGTGCGGGCGCCGGGGGCAGGCCAGTCGGCCTGCGTGATCCAGCGGTCCGGGCCGACCTCGACGTCCGCGCGCGGCTGCCGCAGCACGTCGTTGCGCACCTTGTGCAGCTCGTGGTCGAACCACTGGTGCAGTGTGGCGATCCACTTCTCGCGGCGGGTGTCGAACGGGTCGACGTGGCCGCGCTGGGAGATCCACACCTTGCGGGTCACGCCGCGCTCGGCCAGGCCCTTCCACCACAGGGAGAAGTGGTTGGTCTTGACGTTGAGGTCGTTGGCGCCGTGGAAGGCGAAGACGCTGGCGCGCACGTTCCCGACGTTCCCGACCGTGCCGCGCCGGTAGTTCGACTCGGCCCAGTACCGGTTGTAGTTCCCGGTGGCGTCGTCCTCGCCCTGGTCGAGTTCGGCGCGGACGGCGGCGCACTTGGCGGGCGGGTCGGTGTCGACGTAGTCGGCCAGCCAGGGTTGCTCGTCGGTCCAGTACTTCACGCCGTTCATCCGGCTGTAGTCGTACCAGCTGCTGATCGCCGAGATCGGGACGATGGTCTCCAGCCCCTTGACCCCGGTGGCGGCGACCCCGTTGGCCAGGGTGCCGTCGTACGACTTGCCGATCATGCCGGTGCGGCCGGTGCTCCAGGACGCCTTCACCGTGCCGCCGTCGGGCCGGTAGGCCGTGGCGCGGCCGTTGAGCCAGTCGACCACGGCCTTGGCGCCCAGCACGTCGGGCGCGCCGCCGCTGGTGGGGCAGCCGTCGGACCGGGTGGTGCCGATCATGTCGACGGCCAGGAACGCGTACCCGCGGGGCACGAAGTAGTTGTCGTAGAACAGCGGGAACTTCGCCGGGTTCCCGGCCGCGTCGTAGACCTTGCGCTCGGCCTCGTTGCCGCGCCCGGAGTTGTCGTAGTACGGGCTGGCGTCCATGATCACCGGGACCTTGAGCCCGCGGCCGGACTCCTTGGGCCGCACGATGTCGACGCGGACCCGGTCCTTGCGGCCGTCGCGGTCGCTGTCGACGGGCGACTCGACGTACACGTGCTCGCGGATCGCGTCCTGGTAGGAGAAGACCGGCTGGGTGACGCCGTCCTTCACCACGATCTTCGGCGCGGCGGCGCCGGCGTGCGCGACGCCGCCCGAGCCGATCACGGCCGCGACGGTCAGCACGGCGGCCGCGCCGGCCCCGAGCGCGCGACGTCGCGCGGCCGGGGCCTGTGGGGTTCGACGCAGGGGTCTCCTGGGCAACCCGCACCTCCGGGGGGAATTGAAAATGATCTCTACGGGGGCACAGGCTCCTCGTCCCGGAGCGCGCGGTAAAGGTCGCGGACTCACTAACTTTGGCCGCTTTTGAGCGCATATTGCCCTTGCGGCCCTCGGCCGCGCTCCGGCTTGTCCGAAACCCCGATTAAGGGCCGCATTCGGCGGATCGGGGGCGTGCGCCCCGGACGCCCGGGAAGGGATCGCCGCGACCACCGCCCAGGCGAAGGGAGGAGACGGTGGGCTGGCACTACCGGAAGTCGATCAAGATCGGGCCGTTCAGGCTCAAC
This sequence comes from Actinomadura rugatobispora, assembly GCF_042656285.1. Taxonomy (GTDB): domain Bacteria; phylum Actinomycetota; class Actinomycetes; order Streptosporangiales; family Streptosporangiaceae; genus Spirillospora; species Spirillospora rugatobispora. The sequence continues at coordinate 84,622 of NZ_JBHSON010000035.1, forward strand.
CTGTCGCGATCGGGGGTCGGGCACAGCGTCGGCGCCCGCGGCGCCCGCTACACCAGGGGAGCCGACGGCCGCAAGGCGGTGACCCTGCGCGTCCCCGGGACGGGATTGTCCTGGCGCCGCACGGTCGGCACGCGGGACTCGCGGCGGCCCGGACGCGCGCGGCCGTCCCGGCGGTCGCGGCGGCCGTCCTGGCGCGAGATCCTCCGCTAGACGGGACCAGCGGCGGGCCGCCGGCACGACAGGGCTGCGGCACCGGCGGCCCGCCGCATCCTCAGCGCCCGGCGGAGCGGTTGACGGCGGACAGGACCGCACGTACCGCCGGTGACCTGCGCCGGACCCTCGCCCATCGGGAAGCGATCTGACCGTTTTTGCCGTTGGTTGCCCGTTTCGTACAGTGGGGCGGTGGAGATCGTCCCCATGCTGCCCGAGCACGCCGCCGAGGTGCTCGCCATCTTCCAGGACGGGATCGACGGCGGGAACGCCACGTTCGAGACCGCCGCCCCGACCTGGGAGAAGTTCGCGTCAGGCAAGCTGCCCGAGCACCGCTTCGTCGCCCGCGACGCCGAGCGGGTGCTGGGCTGGGCGGCGCTCTCCCCGACCTCCGACCGCCCGGTCTTCGCCGGCGTCGCGGAGGTGTCGATCTACATCCACCCCGCCGCGCGGGGCCGCGGCGCCGGGCGGGCGCTGCTCGGGGCCGTGATCGACTCCAGCGAGCGCGGCGGCCTGTGGACGCTCCAGGCGGGCATCTTCCCCGAGAACACCGCCAGCCTGCGCCTGCACGAGGCCCTCGGCTTCCGCATGGTCGGGATCCGCGAGCGCATGGGCCGGCACGATGTCGGCGGCCGCTCGGAATGGCGCGACGTCGCCCTCCTGGAACGCCGCAGCCCGTCGATCGGATGATCGGACGCGGCGGTCAGGGCGTCACGGTCATCTCCGGGAAGCGGTCCGACGGGCCGTCCAGTAGATGGTCATCGATTCCGCGGAGCCAGAGGTCGAAGAAGGACACGGCATAGGCCCGCGTCGCCGCCAGCGCCCGCTCCGGCGGGATCGTCCCGACGACCTCCGCGAGGCCGCCCCCGGGCTCGACGCCCCGCCGCGCCAGCTCCGGCAGCAGCGCCTCGGCGTCGTTGAACGAGGCGTGCCGCGAGCCGCGCAGCGTCCCGTTGAACTTCCACCCCCGGGTGTTCCGCCAGAACGCCGCCCACGAGGGCGAGCGGCGGTAGTCCCCGGTCGTCTCCGACCCCAGGAGGAGCACCGGCCGGTCCACCCCGTCCCGCGCCACGCTGCTCAGCCCGCCCTCGCCGAAGTCCATCACGCCGTCCATGTTCACCGCGGCCCGGATGCGCCGGTCGTCGTGCATCGCCTGCGCGGCGGTGAACCCGCCGGCCGAGTGCCCCGCCATCCCGACCCGCCGCAGGTCGAGCACCCGACCGAGCCCCCGCAGCCGGTCGAGCACGAACCGGGTGTCGGCCACCCGCACCGCCATCAGCTTCCTCAGCAGGGCGGCGGCCTCGCCGGGATCGGACGGCGGCTCCCGCTCCAGCAGCAGGCTCGTCGCCAGCCGCCCGCCCGGGAACTCCACCTCGGAGGACTCGTAGGTGTGGTCGATCGCGACGACGGCGTACCCGCGGGAGGCCAGTTCCTCCGCCAGCGTCGTCCCGAGCGTCCGCGGGTCCGCCAGTCCCGGCGAGTACAGCACCACCGGCGGCCTTCCGGCGCTCCGGTCGGCCGGTGCCCCGAGGAAGGCGCTGGTCCGCGTCCGGCCCCACGCGACGCTCCCGGGCGGCATCCCGAGATTCGCCGTCCCCGCCCCGGCCGGGCCGCCGAAATGCGCTCCCGCGGCGGCGGTCATGTGCGTGACCGGCTCCCCGCCGTCCCCGCCCGGATACCACAGGCCGACCATCAGCTCCCGGGCCCGCCCCCGGACCCAGGGGTCCTCCCGCCCGTGATCCACGAGGTGGAGGACGCGCGTCCCCACCCGATGGCCCCCGGTGGGCCGGGGGAGCCGCAGGTCCGTGGACGCGCCCCGGGCGGAGACCCCCGTCGCCGTTCCTCCGACGAGCGCCAGCGAGCACGCACCGGCGAGGAGCCCTCGCCGGGAAACCTGAGCAGCGGTCATGCGAAGCCCCCCTTGAGCGGTACGCACCAACAATGCGTCCTGCCCCGGGTAACCCGCGACCCACCCAGGTACTGCCTGCGGCCCCCCTACCGGGGGACTCCTCAGAACTCGAAGATTCCCGCCTTCTCCCGGGTGTAGGCGAGGAGGGAGTCGTGGCCGTAGCCGCTGTCCTTGGTGCCCTCCAGGGGGAACAGGACCTTGCGGAAGGTGTTGACCCAGACCGTTCCGGTCTCCAGGTTGCGGAACATGCGCTGGGCGGTGCCGAGGTCGCGGGTCCAGACCCCGGCGGCCAGGCCGTAGGACGAGTCGTTGGCGATGGCGACGGCCTCCTCCTCGGTGTCGAAGGGGAGGACGACCGCGACCGGGCCGAAGATCTCCTCCTGGCAGACGCGGAGGGAGTTGTCCTCGGTGGCGAAGAGGGTGGGCTCGACCCAGTAGCCGCCCGCGAACCCCGGGTCGTCGACCACCTCGGGGCCGAAGCGGCCGCCGAAGACCAGCTCGGCCCCCTCCTTCGCGCCGATCTCCAGGTAGGAGGTGACCCGCTCGTACTGCTCCCTGGAGACGATCGGGCCCATCGTGGTCGCGGGGGAGAGCGGGTCGCCGAGCCTGATCCCGGCGGCGATCGTCCGCATCCGCTCGATCATCTCGGCGTAGACGGGCCGCTGGACGAGGACGCGGGAGCCGCCGTAGCAGATCTGGCCGGCGTTGGCGGTGAAGATGGCCTGGGTGGTGACGCCGGGGGCGGCCTTGTCCAGGTCCGCGTCGGCGAACACGATGTTGGGGGACTTGCCGCCCAGTTCGAGGGCGAGCGGCTTGAGCGCCTCCGCCGACGCCCGCGTGATGATCCGGGCGGTCTGCACCGAGCCGGTGAGGCTGATCTTGTTGACGCCGCGGTGCCGGACCAGCGGGTCGCCGGCCTCCTCGCCCAGGCCGGACACGATGTTGAGGACGCCGGGCGGCAGCACCTCGCGCAGCAGCTCCCCGACGCGCAGGCTGGAGGCGGTGGCCTGCTCGGCGGGCTTGATGATGACGGTGTTGCCCGCGGCCAGCGCGAAGGCGGCCTTGGCGGAGAGGGTGGAGATCGGCGAGTTCCACGGGATGATGCCGAGCGTGACGCCGTAGGGCTCGCGCCGGGTCACGCCCTGGCTGGACGGCCCGAAGTCGACGCTCCTGCCCTCGGTGGCGGCCGCGCATTCGGCGGCGGCGTTGTTCCAGAGGTAGGTCATGCCGGGCAGGTCGCGCTTGGCGGTCTCGCTGATGATCCGCCCGTTGTCGCGGGTCTCCAGCTCGGCCAGCTCGCGGGCGTGCTCGGCGAAGACCCCGGCGACCTTGCGCAGGTGGTGGGCGCGGGCGGCGGCCGGCAGGGAGGACCAGGCGGGGAACGCGGCGCGCGCGGCGGCGACCGCGGCCTCGGCGTCCTCGGCCCCGCTCCGGGGGACCGCCGCCCAGACCTCGCCGGTGGCCGGGTCGACCGAGTCCAGCGTGCGGCCGTCCGCGGCGGGCCTGAGCTCGCCGCCGATCAGGTTGGAGTACTCCCGTGTCATCGCCGTCCCTTCCCGGATGGTGTGGAAGCAAGCGTACGCTTGGTTGCCCGCACGTGGAAAGCGGGGCATTGCGCGGCCGGGCCGATATTCCCTACTATCTCGGTTGGTTTTACTTCTCAGGTAGGGAAAGCGGGTTTCTGGTGGCCGGAATCGGTAGGAGAAGCGCCGTGGCGGGGGCCGCGGCGGTCGCCGCGGGGGCGGCACTGGGCGCGGGGACGAGCGCCGAGGCGGGCGAGCGGGCGGAGGCCGGCTTCCGCGCCGACCCGTCCCGCGCGCGGTCGCGGCGCCCGAACGTGCTGGTCATCCTGGGCGACGACCTCGGCTGGGCGGACCTCGGATGCTACGGCTCACCGCACATCCGCACGCCCCACCTGGACCGGCTCGCCGCCGGAGGAGTGCGGTTCACCGACGCCTACTCGGCGGCGGCCGTGTGCTCGCCCACCCGGTTCGGCCTCTACACCGGCCGCTACCCGGGACGCCTCAAGGGCGGCCTGGAGGAGCCGATCGGCCGGCCGGACGAGCTGCACGGCATCCCGCCCGCCCACCCGACGCTGGCCTCGCTGCTCAAGTCCGCCGGGTACGAGACCGCGATGTTCGGCAAGTGGCACTGCGGCTTCCTGCCCTGGTACAGCCCCCTCAAGTCGGGCTGGGACACCTTCTTCGGCAACCTGTCCGGCGCCGTCGACTACTACTCCAAGATCAGCTCCACCGGCGTCGACCTCTACGAGGGCGAGGTGCCCACCGAGTCGCTCGGCTACTACACCGAGACGATCGCCGAGCGCGCCGCCGGGTTCGTCCGCCGCGAGCACGGTGCCCCGTGGCTGCTCAACCTCAACTTCACCGCGCCGCACTGGCCCTGGGAGGGCCCCGGCGACCGCAAGGTCAGCGAGGAGATCACCGCGCGGGTGAAGGCGGGCGACCAGCGGGCGCTCTGGCACGACGACGGCGGTTCCCTCGCCACCTACCGCAGGATGGTCGAGGCCCTGGACGCGGCCGTCGGCGAGGTGCTGAACGCCCTGCGCGAGACCGGGCAGGAACGCGACACCCTCGTCCTGTTCTCCAGCGACAACGGCGGGGAGCGCTGGTCGTACCAGTGGCCGCTCAGCGGCGCCAAGGCGAGCCTGAACGAGGGCGGCATCCGGGTGCCCAACATCCTGCGCTGGCCCGCCCGCATCCGCCCCCGCCAGGTGAGCGACGTGCCGGTGATCACGCAGGACTGGACGGCCACCATCCTGGAGGCCGCCGGGGTCGAGCCCGCCGCGAGCCACCCGCTCGACGGCCGCAGCCTCGCGCCGTACCTCCTCCAGGGCGCCAAGGCCCCCGAGCACGACCTGTTCTGGCGCACCAGGTCCTCGCGCGCGCTGCGCCGCGGCCGCTGGAAGTACCTGCGCGCCACCACCGCCGACGCCCTGTACGACCTCGACTCCGACCCCCGGGAGCAGGCGAACCTGGCCCGCCGCCACCCCGAGGTCCTCAGGTCCCTCGCCACCCGCTGGGAGGAGATCAACAAGGACCTCCTCCCGTACGGGTGAGGCGGGCGGCGCCGGCCGATCAGCCCGCCAGGGACGCCAGGACGGCGGGGAGGTCGTCGTCGTGGACGACGGTCATGCGGCGGGTGGCCCGGGTGATGGCGACGTAGAGGTCCTGGCCGCCGCGCGGTGACTCGGCGGTGATGCCCGCCGGATCGACCACGACCACCGAGTCGAACTCCAGGCCCTTGGCCTCCTCGCAGGTCAGCACCACGACCGGGGCGTCCAGGGCCTCGGGGGTGGCGCCGGCCGGGGCGCCGGGCAGCGCGGCGCAGACGGCGGGGTGCCGGCCGGCGGAGGAGATCACCGCCAGCCGGCCCTCGCCGGCGCCGCCGCCGACCTCGGCCAGCTCCGCCCGGACCAGCGCGGGCAGCCGGCGCGGCAGCTCGGGGGCGGCGATCCGGGCGGCGAACGGCGGCGGGCCGTCGTCGCGCACCGGCTCCGGCGGGACCTGCTCGGGCGCGACCGCGGCCAGCACCTCCGCCGCCACCCGCATGATCGCGGCCGGGGTGCGGTAGTTGACCATCAGCCGCTGCTCCCGCCAGCGGCCCGGCACGTACCGGTCCAGCATCTGGCCCCAGGAGCGGGCCCCGGCCGGGCTGCCGGTCTGCGCGATGTCCCCGACGACGGTCAGCGAGCGGGTCGGGACGCGGCGCATGATCGTGCGCCAGGCCATCTCCGACAGCTCCTGCGCCTCGTCCACGATCACGTGCCCGTACGCCCAGTGCCGGTCGGAGCGGGCCCGCTCGGCGGTGGTGAGGTACGGGCCGTCGTCGCGGTTGCGGTCGGCGAGCAGGGCGGCGTCCAACAGCGGGTCGTCCGCCCCGGTCAGCTCGATCACCCCGCGGGCGTAGCGCTCCTCCTCGGCGCGCTCGGCGGCGGCCCGGCGCTCCCGGACGCGGTCGGCGGTGTCGTCCTGGCCCAGCCACTCGGCGGCCTCGTCGAGCAGCGGCACGTCGGAGGTGGTCCAGGGCGAGCCCGCGGGGCGGTGCAGCAGCCGGTGCTCGACGGGGGACAGGCCGGCCCCGGCCCGCTCGATGGCCGCGGGGTCGGAGAACAGGTCGGCGAGCAGGCGCTGCGGGGTCAGCTCGGGCCACAGCGCGTCGAGCGCGCGGCGGACGACCGGGTCCTGCCAGAGCGCCTCCTTGGACAGGCGCAGGTCCGTCTCGTCCAGGAGCGGGGTCTCCTCGGCCTCGTCCATCAGCTCCTGGAGCCAGTCCGGCACACTGCCCGAGGCCATCAGCTCTTCGAGGGGCTCGTCGGCGAGCCGGTCGTACTGCTCGGCGCGGTCGAGCGCCAGCGCGTCCAGCAGCTCGTGGATGTAGCGGCGGCGCTGGATGTTGTGCGGCACGCGCAGCGCGCGGGCGCGGTCGCGGGCCTGGACGCAGGCGTCGTGGGCCACCCGCAGCGTCATGTCGTCGGCCTCGACCTCCAGGTCGCCCTCCGGCGCGCGCTGCCGGTCCCGTACCGCGGCCTCCACCAGGTCCGTCATCCGCAGGCCGCCCTTGAGGACGGCGACGGCGGGCGGCTCGGCGGCGGTGGCGCGCACCCCCGGGTACAGCTCGCCGACGGTCGCGAGGGCGACGTCGGTCTCGCCGAGTCCGGGCAGCACCTGCTCGATGTAGCGCAGGAACGTCGCGTTCGGGCCGACCACCAGGACGCCGCGGCGCTCCAGCACGTCCCGGTGGGTGTAGAGGAGGTAGGCGGCGCGGTGCAGGGCCGCGACGGTCTTGCCGGTGCCCGGGCCGCCCTGCACGACCAGGACGCCCTGCAGCCCCGACCGGATGACCTGGTCCTGCTCCTCCTGGATGGTGGCGACCACGTCGCTCATCCGGCCGGTGCGGCCGCGGCGCAGCGTGGCCAGCAGCGCGGCCTCGCCGACGATGCTGCGGCGGTCCTCCTCGGCGAGCCCGTCGAGGTCGAACACCTCGTCGTCGAGCCCGGCCACCGTGCGCTCGCGCAGGTGGAGGTGGCGGCGGCGGGCGAGCGTGCCGGGCGAGCCCGGGGTGGCGGTGTAGAACGGGCGGGCCGCCGCGGCGCGCCAGTCGATCAGCAGCGGCTCGCGGTCCTCGTCGCGCAGCCCGATCCGGCCGATGTAGAAGGTGTCGCCCGGGGCGCCGTCGCCGTCCGGACGGTGGTCGATGCGGCCGAAGCACAGGGCGCGTTCGACGGCGGAGAAGCGGGCCAGCCTGCGGGACGCCTCGGTGGTGGTGACCTCCCGCTCCACCCTGGCCTGGAAGCCGGAGCCGCCGCCGGGGCCGGGGCCGGTGCGCAGCTCCACCGCGGCCTTCTCGCGCTCGGCGTCCAGGCGGGCGTACACGCGATCGACGTACTTCTGCTCGGTGCGCGTCGCGGCCTCGCGCGCGTCGTCAGCGCCGTCGGTGTCGGGCGCGGAAACTTCTTCCGTGACGGGCTTGACTTGACGGGCTCGCATGCGTCCAGTACACTCCTATACATAGGGTGGAGGTTTTGTACGCCTAATTTGCAAGCGGAAGCCTAGCATCCTTTCCCCGTCCCCGGACCGCGCACGCGCGCCGCCGGGGTTTTTTTCTTGCCCGTTTCCTGCTGAACGCCCCGCTGTGTCGGGCATGCCGGTCACCCACTGTGATGTGGGTAAAGGAACGGTTCTGTTGGAGGAAGCGCCATCTGTACGGAACGCTCTGGCCATCGGGCCGGGTGAGGCTTTCCGGCGATCACGACCGACCCCCCGAAAGGTCACCTCGCCATGGCCGACGTTCCGTACCCGCCCAACCGGAGATCGTTCCTCGTCACGACGGGCCTGGTGGCCGGCTCCGCCGTCGTCGCCGGGACCGCGGAGCCCGCCCTGGCCGCCGCCCGCCGCGCGCCTGGAACGCTCCCCGCCGACCCGTTCACCCTCGGCGTCGCCTCGGGCGACCCCGCCCCCGACGGCTTCGTCATCTGGACCCGGCTGGCGCTGCGCCCGCTGGCCGAGGACGGCCTCGGCGGCATGCCCGACCAGGCCTTCCAGGTGCGCTGGGAGGTCGCCTCCGACGACCGCTTCCGGAAGATCGAGCGCCGCGGCACCGCCAACGCCCGCCCCGAGTCCGCGCACAGCGTGCACGTCGAGCTGAAGGGCCTGCGGCACGGCCGCGACTACTGGTACCGCTTCCGCGTCGGCGACCACGTCTCGCCGGTCGGCCGCGCCCTCACCGCCCCCCGCGACGACTCCTTCGGCCCCGAGCTCGCGATGGCGTTCGTGTCCTGCTCCCAGTTCGAGCACGGCCTGTTCACCGCCTACCGGCGGCTGGCCGAGGAGCACCCCGACCTGATCCTGCACCTCGGCGACTACCAGTACGAGTACAAGAAGGGCTCCTACACCATCCCCGGCGGCAACGTCCGCGACCACGAGGGGCCCGAGACCGTCACGCTGGCCGGCTACCGGCAGCGGCACGCCCAGTACAAGAGCGACCTCGACCTCCAGGCCGCCCACGCGGCCGCGCCCTGGCTGGTCATCTGGGACGACCACGAGACCGAGAACAACTGGGCCGCCGAGATCCCCGAGGCGAACTCCGACACGCCCGACCCCGCCGACTTCCGCGAGCGCCGCGCCGCCGCGTTCCAGGCGTACTACGAGAACATGCCGCTGCGCCGCAGCTCGGTCCCGCACGGCCCGGAGATGCAGCTCTACCGCCGGATCCGCTGGGGCCGCCTGGCCAACTTCCACATGCTCGACACCCGCCAGTACCGCGACGACCAGGGCTGCGGCGACGGCTACAAGGACTGCCCCGCCGCCGTCGACCCCCAGCGCTCCATCACCGGCGACGCCCAGGAGAAGTGGCTGATCGACGGCTTCCGCCGCTCCACCGCCCGCTGGGACGTCATCGGCCAGCAGGTCTTCTTCGCCCAGCGCGACAACAACGCCGGGCCGCTCAAGGTCACCAGCATGGACTCCTGGGACGGCTACGTCGCCTCCCGCGACCGCATCACCAAGGGCTGGACGGACGCCGGGGTCCGCAACCCCGTCGTGCTCACCGGCGACGTGCACGCCCACTGGGCCAGCGACATCAAGGCGGACTTCGACGACCCCGGCTCCAGGACCATCGGGGCCGAGCTGGTGTGCAGCTCCATCACCACCGGCGGCGACGGCACCGACTCGAACCCGGCCGCGCACCCCTTCCTCCAGATCAACCCGCATCTGCGCTTCTACAACAACCAGCGCGGCTACGTGATCAGCCGGATCGGCAAGGAGGAGATGCGGTCGGACTTCAAGACGCTGCCGACCGTCCGCACCGCCGACGCCCAGGCCTCCACCAAGGCCACCTTCGTCGTCGAGGACCGGGTGCCGGGCGTCAAGCAGACCTACCTGCGGCCGCTGGCCTCCACCAAGTCGGCCAGGTCCGCCGACGACCTGATCCGCGAGACCGTCGAGAACGAGACCCGCCGCCCGTAGGACCCGTGGAGGCCCGCCCCTCGAGAAGCGTGTCCGCTCCGGGGGACGGGCCTCAAGCGTTGCGAGCGCGTCCGGAGGCCTGCGAGGTCAAAGCCGGAGGCGAGACCTCGCAGATCGCGAAGCGATGCAGCGCTCGCCGCGAGCGCGACAAGCGAGGAGCGCTAGCGACGAGTGCGGCTCGCGCACGCAATCAACGAGAGAAAATATTGTCGAGGTCGTAGGCGATGGGCACTTCGAGCTGCTCGTAGTTGCAGGATTCGGGGGTGCGGTCGGGGCGCCAGCGGCGGAAGCGGGCGGTGTGGCGGATCCGGTCGCCCTCCATGCCCTCGTAGGCCACCTCGGCCACCAGTTCGGGCCGCAGCGCCACCCAGGACAGGTCCTTCTTGCCGGTCCAGCGGGAGACCGCGCCCGGCATCCGGTCGCCGGTGGCCTCCGCGTCGGCCTGCCGCGCCCAGCCCTCCCACGGATGGCCGGTGTAGTCGTCCATCCGGTACGGCTTGAGCTCCTCGACCAGCTCGGCCCGCCGCTTCATGGTGAACGAGGCCGCCACCCCGACGTGCTGCAGGTGGCCCTCGGCGTTGTGGAGGCCGAGGAGCAGCGAGCCCACGATCGGGCCGGACTTGTGCCAGCGGAAGCCCGCGACCACGCAGTCCGCGGTGCGCTCGTGCTTGACCTTGAACAGCACCCGCTTGTCGGGCTCGTAGCCGATGCCGAGCGGCTTGGCGATGACGCCGTCGAGCCCGGCGCCCTCGAACTCGTCGAACCAGCGCAGCGCCAGCTCGTAGGAGTCGGAGGCGGGCGTCACGTGGATCGGCGCCTTCGCCTCGCGCAGCGTCTCGACCAGGCGCCGGCGCCGCTCGCCCAGCGGCACCTCCAGCAGCGACTCGTCGCCGAGGGCCAGCAGGTCGAAGGCGACGAACGAGGCGGGGATCTGCTCGGAGAGCAGCTTGATCCGGGACGCGGCCGGGTGGATGCGCCACTGGAGCCGCTCGAAGTCGAGCCGCGAGCCCTGGCGCAGCACGATCTCGCCGTCCACCACGCACCGCTCGGGCAGCTCCCGCTTCACCGCCTCGACCAGCTCGGGGAAGTAGCGGGTCAGCGGGCGCTCGCCGCGGCTGGACAGCTCCACCTCGTCGCCGTCGCGGAAGACGATGCAGCGGAAGCCGTCCCACTTCGGCTCGTACAGCAGGTCGCCCTGGGGCATGGTCTTGACCGCTTTGGCCAGCATCGGCGACAGCGGCGGGCTGATCGGCAGGTCCATCCCCCCATCATGGTCCCCACCACTGACAACGCGCCCCATCGGGGGCCGTTAACCTGCGGCTATGCGCCGCCTGCTGCCCGGTCCCGCCGCCGATGTCGACCCCTACGAGGCCTATGCCGACGCGCCCGCGCTGCGGCTGGGGATGGTGATGAGCGCGGACGGGTCGGTGACCGACGCCGAGGGCTGGACCGACGGGCTGGGCGGGGCCGCCGACTTCCGGGTCTTCCGCACGCTGCGGGCGCTGGCGGACGCGATCCTGGTCGGCGCGGGCACCGTCCGCACCGGGCGGCTGGGGCCCGCCCGGCTCCGCGCCGACCTGCGGGCGCGGCGCGGCGGGCCGCCCGCGCCGATCGCCGTGGTGAGCCGGTCGCTGGACCTGGACTGGTCGCTGCCGCTGTTCACCGAGGCCGAGACCCCGACGGTCGTGGTCACCTCGCGGGCGGCGCGGGAGCGGGCGGGCGTCCCGTCCCGGATTCCGGTGATCACGGCGGGGGAGGAGGAGATCGACCTGGCCGCCGCCGTCGGCGCCCTGCGGGAGGAGCGTCCGCGGCTGCTGTGCGAGGGCGGCCCCGCCTTGGCCGCCGCGCTGATCGGGGCCGGTCTGGTGGACGAGCTGTGCCTCAACATCGCCCCCGCCCTCCTCGGCGGCGCGCGGCACACGCGGCTGCTCACCGGGCTTCCGGCCGAGGTCCCGCTGGACCCGGCCGCGATCTACCTGGACGAGGGCGTGCTGTTCCTGCGCTACCGCCTCCGCACGTAGCGGAGGAAGAGGAAGCCCTCCTCCTCGGGGAGGTCTTCCGCGGCCTGGAGGGCGTGGGCGAGGCGCAGTTCCTCCGGCTTGGGCAGCGGCGCCCCGTCCAGGACGCGCGGCGCCGGGCCCGCCCCGAGCACGGGGCTCAGCGTCAGGCACAGTTCGTCGAGCGCGCCCGCCGCGGTGACCTGCGCCAGCACCGCCGGCCCGCCCTCGCACAGCAGCCGGGGACGGCCGGCCGCGGCGAGCCGGGCGAACGCGGCGGGGAAGTCGACCCGGTCCCGGCCCGCCGTGATCACCTCGGCGCGGTCGCGGGCGGCCCGCAGCCGGTCCGGGTCGGCGTCCTCGGCGGTCAGCACGACCGTCGGGGCGTCCGGGGCGGCCTCGGTGAAGGCGGGGGCGCCGAAGTCGAGGTCCAGCGACCGGGAGACGATCACCAGGGCCGGGGTGGTGGAGCGGCCGGCGCGCAGCGATCCCCAGGCGGGGGCGGGGCGGGGCGGGCCGTACCCCTCGGCGCGCACCGTCCCGGCGCCCACGACGATCGCGTCGGCGAGCCCGCGCAGGACCGAGAACAGGTGCCGGTCGGCCGCGCCGCCCAGTCCGCCGCTGCGCCCCTCCAGCGTCGCGGCCCCGTCCACGCTGGCGATCATGTTCGCGCGCACCCACAGGCCGGGGGACGGGTACGCGTACGCCTCCGCCGGGTCGACCGGGCTCTCGTCGGGGGACAGGCGCCGCATCAGCATGGCGTCAAGGTACCGCGCGCCGCGCTGAGGGCCGGGTGCGGGACCGGCGGTCCGTGCACGCGGCGGACACATTCCATAACGTTCTGTGCTGCGATACTCACGTTTCCGTCATGTCGCCGGGTCACCGGCGGGACACTACCTGCCACCAGAGGGAGAACCGCACCGGAAGGAGCGGGAGGTGGAGTACGCAGCACTGGGCACATGGATCATCGCCGCGGGCGGCGGGACGTACCTGATGGCCGGGTGGCTGGCGCAGGGCGGCCTGATGGAGCAGGCGACGAAGGTGACGCGGTACCCGGTCCTGGTCGTCGTGGGGCATCCGCTGGCCGCGCTCGTCGGCCTGGCGGCCTGGGTGGCCTACCTGGCGACGGGACGGGCGGGGTACGCGTGGGTAGCGTTCACGGCGCTGCTGGTGGTGATCCTCCAGGGGTTCCTGCTGTTCACGCGCTGGCTGGTGGGACGGGGCGGGCGGCACGCCAGGGGCGCCGAGCAGCCGTTCCCGGCGGTGGCCGTCACCGTGCACGGCGTGGTCGCGATCGCCACGTTCGTGCTGGTGTTCCTGACCGCGATCGAGGCGAGCCACGGCTGACACCCGCCGCCGCGCGGCCCGGCCGTCAGGCCAGGCGGCGCAGCACGGTCAGCGAGCGGCTGACCACCGTCACCTGGTCGCGGGCCTTGACCCGCGGGCGCTCCCCGACGGCCCGCGGGTCGGCGGTGTCGAGGGTGTACTCCCAGCGCTCGCCGTACTCGGGGCCGGGCAGGACGAACCCCACCGGCTCGGAGTGGGCGTTGAACAGCAGCAGGAACGAGTCGTCCTCGATCCTGCGGCCCCGCGGGTCGGGCTCGCTGATCGCGTCGCCGTTGAGGAAGACGCCCAGCGACTTGGCGAAGCCCGCGTGCCAGTCGTGGTCGGTCATCGGGTCGCCGCCCGGGGTCAGCCAGGCGATGTCGGCGGGCTCGGCGCCGGGCTCGCCGCCGGTGAAGAACCGCCGGCGGCGGAAGATCGGGTGGTCGCGCCGCAGCCGGGACAGGATCCGGACGAACTCCAGGTCGCCGGCCGTCGCGGCGCCGGAGTCCCAGGGCACCCAGGCCAGCTCGTCGTCCTGGCAGTAGGCGTTGTTGTTGCCGTGCTGCGTGCGGCCGAACTCGTCGCCGTGCGAGAGCATCGGCACGCCCTGCGACAGGAACAGCGTCGCCAGGAAGTTGCGGCGCTGCCGCGCCCGCAGCGTGAGGATGCCGGTGTCGTCGGTCGGGCCCTCGGTGCCGCAGTTCCAGGAGCGGTTGTCGTCGGTGCCGTCCCGGTTGTTCTCGCCGTTGGCCTCGTTGTGCTTGGTGTCGTAGGAGACCAGGTCGTGCATCGTGAAGCCGTCGTGGCAGGTCACGAAGTTGATGGACGCGAACGGGCGGCGCGAGCTGTTCTCGTACAGGTCGCTGGACCCGGTCAGCCGGGACGCGAACTCCGGCAGCGTCGCGGGCTTCCCCCGCCAGTAGTCGCGGACGGTGTCGCGGTACTTGCCGTTCCACTCGGTCCACAGCGGCGGGAAGTTGCCGACCTGGTAGCCGCCCTCGCCCACGTCCCACGGCTCGGCGATCAGCTTGACC